>DAINRU010000064.1:0-2457 GCA_036741695.1 Vulcanimicrobiota bacterium | reverse complement strand
CGCCGCAGCCGGGCGAGGCCTTGTGGCGCGCGCAGTTCGAGGCGGCGCCCAAACGTCCGGGCGCAAACGACCGGACGATCTCAGATCACCCGCTCAAGCCGATGTACGGCCCTGAGGACCTCGCCGGCATCGACTACGAGCGCGACCTCTCATACCCCGGCCAATATCCCTACACGCGCGGCATCCATCCCACGATGTACCGCAGCCGCCTGTGGACCATGCGCCAATTCGCCGGTTTTGGCACCGCCAAGCAAACGAACGAACGCTACCACTTCTTGCTGTCGCAGGGTCAGACCGGGCTCTCGGTGGCCTTCGACATGCCTGCGCTCATGGGCTACGATTCCGATCACCCGCGCGCGCTCGGCGAGGTGGGCAAGTGCGGTGTCGCCATCTCCACACTGCAAGACATGCAGGATCTCTTCGCGGGCATCGATCTCGGACGTATCTCCACGTCCATGACCATCAACTGCACGGCGCCCATCGCGCTCGCGATGTACATCGCCACGGCGGAGTCGCAAGGCGTGCCGACCGAGAGCTTGAGTGGCACGCTGCAAGCCGACATGCTCAAGGAGTACATCGCGCAGAAGGAGTGGATCTATCCCCCCGAGCCGTCCATGCGCATCATCACGGACATGATGGCGTACTGCTCCAAGCACGTGCCCAAGTGGAACACGATCTCGATCTCGGGCTACCACATCCGCGAAGCCGGCTCGACCGCCGTGCAAGAGCTCGCCTTCACGCTAGCCGATGGCTTTGCGTACGTCGAGGCGGGCATTGCAGCAGGCATGGACGTCGACGACTTTGCGCCGAGGCTGTCGTTTTTCTTCAACGCGCATTCTGACTTCTTCGAGGAGATCGCGAAGTACCGGGCGGCACGGCGCATCTGGGCGCGCCATCTGCGCGAACGATTCAAGGCGAAAAACCCGCGCTCGTGGACGCTGCGCTTCCACACGCAGACCGCCGGGTGTTCGGCCACCGCCCAACAGGCTGAGAACAACATCATGCGCACCGCCTATCAGGCGCTGGGCGCGGTGTTGGGCGGTACGCAGTCGCTGCACACGAACTCGCTCGACGAAGTGCTCGCCCTGCCCACCGAGGCCAACGTCCAGATCGCCTTGCGCACCCAGCAGATCATCGCCTACGAGACGGGTGCCGCCAACGTCATCGACCCGCTGGGCGGCTCCTACTACGTCGAGAAGCTGACCAGCGACATGGAAGAGGGGGCCGAGCGCTATTTCGAGCGCATCGCCGAGCTGGGCGGCGTCATCCCCGCCATTCACGCCGGATTCTTCCAAAAGGAGATCGCCGACGCGTCCTACCGCTATCAGCGCGAGATCGAGTCGGGCGAGCGCATCATCGTCGGGGTCAACGATTTCGTGCAAGAGGAAGCCGAGCAGATCGCGCTCCTTAAGATCGATCGTGCGGTCGAGCTCGAGCAATGCCGCCGTGTGGCGGACTTCCGCGCGTCACGCGATGAAGCCGCGGCCGCACGCGCCTTGTCGCAGATCGCAGCCGCAGCCGAGACGGACGAGAACCTCATGCCGCACTATCTTGCGTGCGTGCGGGCCAAGGCTACGCTGGGCGAGATCTCAGAAGCCCTCGTGCCGGTCTTCGGGCGCTACCGCGAAGCCGCGGTGATTTAGAAGTGGCCCGCCCGATCCGCATTCTCGTCGCCAAAGCCGGTCTCGACGGCCACGATCGCGGCGCGAAGGTCATCGCCCGCGCGATGCGCGACGCGGGCTTTGAGGTCATCTACACGGGCTTGCATCAGACGCCCGAGCAGGTCGTGGAAGCGGCCATCCAAGAGGACGTCGACGGCATCGGGCTATCCGTGCTCTCCGGCGCCCACATGACGCTCTTCCCGCGCATCAAGGAGCTGCTCGTCAAGGACGGCGCGGCTGACATCGTGCTCTTCGGCGGGGGCACGATCCCGGGCGAAGACGTCAAGCCGCTCTTGGCCGCGGGGGTCGCCGGCGTCTTCACGCCGGGAACGCCCATGGCCACCATCGTCGACTTCGTGCGCCGCGAGTGCGGCAAGAGGGTCGGAGCATAGGTCACCCGTGAGTTCTGACGTACGCGTGCGCTTCGCGCCAAGCCCGACCGGATATCTCCACGTCGGGGGCGCGCGGACCGCACTGTTCAACTGGCTCTTTGCCCGCCACCATGGCGGGCGCTTCGTCTTGCGCATCGAGGACACAGACGTCACGCGTAACCGGCCGGAATACACGCAGGCCATCTATGCCGGACTGCGCTGGATCAAGCTCGACTGGGACGAGGGCCCCGATGTCGGCGGGCCGCACGGGCCATATCTGCAGTCCGAGCGCGCGGAGCGCCATCTCGCCACCGCCAAAGAGCTTGTGGCGCTGGCCCAGGCCTATGAATGTTTTTGCTCGCAGCGCCCGGCCGATGATGACGAAAACGAAGACGGGGATACGCCGGCCGACAACGCGGCGCGCA
>DAINRU010000063.1:0-2911 GCA_036741695.1 Vulcanimicrobiota bacterium | reverse complement strand
GTGTCGATGCCGCTCACCTGGCCGCAAGTCTCGCGCATGCTCGGCTCAAGCGAGCTCGACACGGCGCGATACTTCGCGCGCTGGAACATCACAAGCGTGCCCCGGATCCTGCAACGCAGTGGCGACCCCTGGAAAAACGCTCGCTAAGGAAAGGCGATTATGAAACACTGGCAAGAACATGAAAAGCTGGAGAAAGATCCACTCGCCAGCGAGCGCACGTGCGCGAATGAAGTCTGTGCCTGCGCGCTGCCTGCGGACTCGCAGTCGGACTACTGCGGCGAATACTGCACGGGAGAGGGCCCGGGTCGCGGGGAGGGAACCTGCCAGTGCGGCCACATCCCCTGCGCCTGATGAGAGGCACCGATGTTCTACCACGAGGGCAACCGCGAACTTCAGGACCGCTTCGACACGCGGCGCTTAGCCGATCGGTTTGAAGAGCGCATCGTCGCCGCTGAGATCGACGACGAGGACAAGCAGTTCATCGAGGCCTGCGATATGTTCTTCATGGCCACGGTGGACGACAGAGGCTGGCCCACGTGTTCGTACAAGGGTGGCGATCCCGGTTTCGTGCGGGTCGTCGATCCGCAGACCATCGCCTTTCCGAACTACGATGGCAATGGAATGTATCTCTCCACCGGCAATATGCTTCACAACCCCAACGTCGGGTTGCTCTTCATCGATTTTGTGACGCCGAAGCGGCTGCGGCTGAACGGCACGGCGCAGGTTCGCTTCGATGATCCGCTGCTGCCCGTGTATCCGGAGTCGCAGTTCATCGTCCGGATCAACGTCCGCGAGGTGTTCCCCAACTGTGGTCGCTACATCCATCGCATGCAGCGCGTCGAGCGCTCGCCCTTTGTGCCACGCGCGCATGCGACGACGCCTGTGCCGGATTGGAAACGCCAGGACTATGTGGCCGACGTGCTGCCGGCGAACGATCCAGCACGTACGAACACCGAACAGTAGCACGCATGTCGCCCACGATGCTGGAATTCTGGTTCGATTTCGCAAGCTCGTATTCGTACGTCGCGGCCATGCAGATCGAGGACCTGTGCCGGGCGGCGGACATCCCGCTCATCTGGAAACCGTTCTTGCTCGGACCGATCTTCGAGCTGCAAGGTCTCAAAGATTCACCCTTCAATGTGTATCCGCGCCGCGGCGCGTACATGTGGCGAGACCTCGAACGCCTTGCCCACAAGTACCACTTCCCGTTTCGCCGCCCGACGCATTTCCCGCGTTCGTCGACGCTCGCCGCACGGGTCGCGTGCATTCTCGTTGATGAACCATGGTGTGCTGACTACGTGCGCCGTGTCTTTGTCGCTAACTTCGGCGACGACGAGGATATCAGCTCGCGCGAGGTCTTGAGCGAGATCATCGATGGCCTAGGGCATCCGGGTGCGTCCATCATCGACGACGCCACGAGCGAGAGCAAGCGCGGGCTCTTGCGCGCGAACACGAGCAGGGCTATCGAGCTCGGGATGTTCGGCGCGCCTAACTGCGTTGTGGATGGCGAGCTGTTCTGGGGTGAGGAGGCGTTGGATGACGCGATCGACTGGGCGCGCCGCGTGGCGCTGAAGGCTCCGTCCTGACCGTCGTTTCGCTTACTTGGTTTCGGTGTAACCAGTGGGAATGTCGAACAGAGAAGCATCGGCAGCGGTGAGCTGACGTATGTTGGCGCGCTCGGACAGCACCATGTAGTTCGGCCCCGATCCAGCATTGACGCCGAACATTGAGCGCTCCAGCGCGGCGGCGTCTGGCCGCCCAGATGGCGGCGGGCTCGGGCGCGAGACGACCGTGGGATCGTGGACGACGGTCAACAGCCGGTAGACGTACATCTGGTCGCTGGGCGGCGCGGGGCCGGTGACCTGCGGATGCAGTGGTACGTCGCACCCATCGGGCAAGGCGAGCGCGTAGAACGTGTGCGCGTCCGTGATCGCTTGGGGCAGGGGCTCAGCCACCGGGGCGAGGTAGTCGAGCTGGCTCGCCGTGAACGTGCCATCGCGACAGGGTTGCGCGCTGTTTGTCAGCCGCAGCGACGCATCAGCTAAATATCCGACCACTGCCTGACCCGCGATGGTCGTCGCGTCGGTCTGGCTGAGGGTGATCGTCAGATCGGTTTGCGGCGATGGAGCTGGAGAAGGCGTCGGTTCCGCATCCGGCTGCGGCGATGCGTCATCGGGTGGCGGCGGCAGTTCGTGCGCTGCATCTTCGATGCGATACGTTTTCTTCACCGGGTTGATGAAGATCTTCAGATGCTGGTCTGGCTTGAGGATGACGACGAGATTCGGGACCTCGATGCGCGTCCAGCCATCGTAGAAGGCGTAGTGGGTGAGCGCCCCGGGATTCGGCCCGGTTAAGGCATTGAGCTGATCTTCGTACTTCTTGCGCTGCGCATTGGCCTGGGCCTGGGCGGCTGCGCCACTGATGAAGCCGCCGACAAACGGCACCATCGAAAGCGCTGTGTTGACCAACATGCTCCCCAGGTTCTGGGTCATGGATATGTTGGGGAATAAGGAAGCCGATTGCGCGTTCTTGATGGCGACCTCATCGGCGTCAAAGCTATTGAGGGGCGGAGGCGTTCCCGTCCCGGCGATGACGCGGTCGATCTGATCGAAGGCGATGCTGATCGAGGCTGTGGCGCTCGACGTTGGACTCACCGCCGGAGCCGGGCTCGCGGCCGGCGTCGGGCTTGAGTCGCCGAACGCTGCGCCGGCGGAAGAAGCGAGTAAGAACGCGCCAAGGATCACGGAAGCTATCGTGGCCTTGTTCATCGTTGCGGCAAGTTTTCTCGTCCGGAGGCGTGAACCCTATGGGTCTCCTCGAGCGATCGGAGCGGACCATGAAGCATTTTCTTATCAAATATCGTTTCAAGAACGGGTCCAAAGCCGAGTGGCATGAAGACATCGCGCGATTC
>DAINRU010000062.1:0-3481 GCA_036741695.1 Vulcanimicrobiota bacterium | reverse complement strand
CATGTCGAGCGCTGCGAGGACTGCGCCTATACCACCATCGCGTTTAACAGCTGCCTTATGGGCAAATCCAGTAATGGGGAGTTGGCGGCGAGTTGATCGCATTCTCGCGGCCGGCGCCGCCAACCCGCTCACCATTACGAAGCGCGCTTGAGGAGCGCGATCAGTTTGTCGGTGGGCTGGAAGGTGCCGCGCCGCAGATGTGGCGGAACGATCGCCTCCATGGCTTCGAGCTTTTCCGTCGGATCACCGCGCGTGTAGACCTCGGTGGTCGTCAGCGTGGCGTGGCCCAGCCACAACGAGACCTTTCGAATGTCCCCTGTCGCCTGCAGGACGATCATTGCGCAGGTATGCCGGAGCACATGAGGCGAGACGCGCTTCTTCTTCAGGCCGGGCTTATGTCCAGCGGCAGTTGCGACGTGCTGTTTGAGCAGATAGGCGAAGCCCCATCGGGTCAGCGGCTCGCCGCGGGCGTTGACGAACACCTCGGGTGCTGCAACCCGTCCGCGAACGGCGAGCCAGGCGCGCAGTGCTGTCGCTGTGGTCTTCCACAATGGCAACGTCCGCTCCCGCCGCCCCTTGCCGAGAACGCGGATGCTCATCGACGGCAGATCGATGTCCTCGATCTTCAAGCTGGTCAGCTCGGACACGCGCAGACCAGCGCAGACCGCCAGATGCAGTATCGCCCGATCGCGGATGCCGTCACGCGTGCCCGGATCGGGCGCGTCGAGCACGGCCTGCAACTCGTCCTTCAGCAGATAGGGTACCAGGCGTTGGTTCGTCTTCTTGAATGGGATCGCCAGGACGCGGCGGATCTGCTCCAAGGCTGCCGGCTGCCTGTATTCGAGGAAGCGGAAGAAGGACTTGATCGCCGCCAGCCGGACATTGCGTGTGACGGCCGCATTCTTGCGCGCATCCTCGAGGTGCTCGAGGAAGGCGCTGACGAGGCCGGCATCGAGTTGCTCCAACGTCAGCTCCGATGGCCGGACCTTCAGTCTTTCTGCGGCGAACACGAAGAGCAGCTGGAAGCTCGCGGCATAGGAGTCCTGCGTGTGCCGACTGGCACCCCGCTGGCCGGCAAGCGTCTCGCGAAGGAACGCTTCGATGAGGGGAGCGATCGGCGTCATGATCGCCTCCCGTCGTAGATGAACCCTTCTCCGGCTGCGGCGACGTCGCGCATGAGATCGGCGGTCGCCTCCAGATACCAGTACGTCGCGTAGATGTTGACGTGACCCATGTAGGTCGAAAGCGCCGCCATATGCGCGCCGCTTCGGCTTCGACCCGCCGGACTGCCCTGCAGTGCCCGCACCGCAAACGTGTGCCGCAGATCGTGCAGACGCGGGCGGCGCCTCGTCGCCGTCACGATGCCTGCCTTGCCCACGAGCCTGTCGAAGGTCTCCTTGACCGCGATGTAGCGCAGCGGGCCGCCGCGCTTGCCGATGAACATTGGATCATCGTCCGCGCGAGGCCGGCGGCGCGCCAGATAGCGCTGCAAACCCGCTGCTGCCGTGTCGTGCAACGGCACCAGGCGGGTCTTCCGGAACTTGGTCTCGCGGATCAGCAGGCCGTCGCCGGTCACGTCGGCGACCGTTAACTTCAGGGCTTCCGAGATTCTCAAGCCGGTGGCTGAGAGCAGGGCGATCAGGGTCGCGTAGGTCAGCGGGCGCAGGCCGCCTTTGGGCCGAAGTCGAAGAGCTGCCTCGATGAGGTGATCGATCTCCTGTGCCGAGTAGATGTGCGGTGGACGGCGCGTCTTGCGGGCACCGAAGTGATTGGCCGGCGGCAGCTCGTGCCGGGCGTCGTCAACCCGAACATGGCGCACGAAGCGGCAGACGGCTTTCAGCCGCGCGTCGCGTTGCGCCACGGATGGCCCGAGCGTAGCCCAATCGATGGCCGTTTGTGTGTGCACATGCGTTTGCCCGCGCCCGGCCGCGAAGGCGGCAAAGCTCTTCAGCAGGTACTCCGCATTCGACATCGCGAAGCCCGTGGCGCGGCGCAGCGTGAGATAAGCCTCGATGGTCGTCAGCATCAGAGCGCCTCCGGCCAGGGCTGAGCGACTTGCTTCAAAAGCGCGACGTCGGCCTTGGCGTAGAAGGCCGTCGTGTCGATGCCGCGATGTCGGAGGACCAGACCGATCTTCTCGAGCGGAACGCCATTGCGCAGCATCTCGGTTGCTGCCGTATGCCGCAGAACGTGCGCACCTTTGACCGGCGTCACGTTGTCGGCCCGCTTCATGCGGCGCCTCACTACCGACGAGATGCCGTCGCCCTGTCGGAATGGCCGATAGGGAGCGATCGTGCGCAGGAAGACGTGACCGCTCGGAAAGATGGAGGGCCGGCATTCGAGATAGGCGGTGATCGCATCCCCGACATCTTGCGGCAGCGGCAGGCGAACCTCATAGCGCGACTTGCCCGAGACCCGCAGCGAGCCCGTCTCCCACTCGATGTCGGTGAGGCGTAGTTGTGCAACATCGCCAGCACGCAGCCCGAGGCGGGCGAGGAGCAGAACGATCGCGCGATCGCGCCGCTGCGCAGGAGCTTCGCCGTCACA
Organism: Vulcanimicrobiota bacterium; assembly: GCA_036741695.1. GTDB lineage: Bacteria > Vulcanimicrobiota > Vulcanimicrobiia > Eremiobacterales > Eremiobacteraceae > JAFANK01. The sequence goes on along the minus strand of DAINRU010000062.1, from coordinate 934 downwards.
GGCAGCGATCAATCGGCTTATCTGTTCCGGCGCCAGATAGCGCGGCATGTCGGCAAGCCGCCAATGGGCGTAGCTGGGAACCGCACTGTCGAGACCCACTCTGCACCGTCCTTCGACTGCAAGGTAACGCAGGAATGCGCGCAGGCTGGTCGTCATCTTCTCGACGGTTCCACGCCGGCACGCGCTCGCGCGATCCATGAAGGTGCGACGAATGGCGGTCGCATCCCAGCTCGCCGGGTCTTCCCCGAGCGCCGTCAGCAAGCGGCCGGCATCACGTGCGTAGAGCTTGATGGTGGCATCGGACGCCCCGCGGTGCTTGCGCAGCCATGCTTGGAAGCGGGTGACCAACGTCGGCTCGACGGGCGTCGGCGCCACCGCGGTGGGCTGGCACACGCCGATCTCGGCGAGATGTCGGTAAAAGAGCCTGGCACCGTAGATGGTGTGATGATTGCGACGGCCGCCCTTTGCGCGCGGGCAACGACAGGTGCGCAGATGCTTGCTGAACGCCTGTAGATCGATCTCGACCGGCAATACATCTCGCGACGCCAGGACATGGCCGAGGTGCGCGGCCGCCCGCACGTATCGTACTGCCGTATCGACGCTATAGCCCTGTCGTTCGAGCGCCGCTGCGAAGTCATCGAGGTAGGGTCCGCTCGGCCCGCTGCGTAAATGCTCCAGCATCTTTGATGCCGGGAAGTAGGTCTCCAACATGTTCGTTCCCGTTTGTGACCGGCCAATAGTGGCCGTGCCGATGGGGACTGAGGGGCGTCATGTTATGGAGAGCGAAAGCGCGACGATTCACAGGAAAATGCGAGCGCCTTCACGCCAACTCCCCATTACTGGATTTGCCCATAAGGCAGCTAATGGGCGACGCCCATTAGCTGCCGTAACCGGCACTGTCCAAAATGCCAGAGCACCGCAGCACGGGAATGGC
>DAINRU010000061.1:0-3563 GCA_036741695.1 Vulcanimicrobiota bacterium | reverse complement strand
CAGGGCCGCGCGCACGGCCAGGTCGGCCGTCTCGCGGTCGCGGATCTCGCCGACGTAGATGATGTCCGGGTCCTGGCGCAAGAGCGAGCGCAGCACTGACGCGAACGTCAGGCCGCGTTTGACGTTGATCTCGACCTGGTTGACGCCCCCCACCCGATACTCGACGGGATCTTCGATCGTCGTGATGTTGCTGAGCCCGTCGTTGATCTCTTGGAGGCAGGCGAACAGTGTCGTCGACTTGCCGCTGCCGGTCGGGCCGCAGCACAGGATCATGCCATACGGTCGCTTGATGAGCGGCGCGAAGACCCCGTAGTTGTGATCGCTGAAGCCGATGGCTTTGAGATCCTTGAAGGCCGGGTTCTTCTCCAGCAGCCGGATGACGATCTTCTCGCCGTTGACCGTGGGCAACGACGCGATGCGCAGGTCGGTCTCTCGCTTCAGATAGCGCATCGAGGCACGCCCGTCTTGCGGGATGTGCCGAATGGTGATGTCCATGCGCGCCATGATCTTGATGCGGGAGACGACCGCGGGGTAGATAGGCCGCGGCAGCTTACGGATCTCCTGCAGCACGCCATCAAGCCGGAAGCGCACGCGCACGGTGTCGTGATATGGCTCGAGGTGGATGTCGCTCGCCTTGTATTCGGTCGCCGTGCGCAGAATCGACTCGACCAACGAGACGATCGGCGTGGCGTCCGACATCTTGCGCAACGCCTCGAGGTCTTCGACCTCGGTGCCTTCCTGCGCCAGCCCATCCGCCGACACTGTCGGTAACCCTTGCAGCAACCGGTCAACCGAGTACAGCGTCGTGCCGTGATAGATCTCATCGATCGCTTTTTCGACGTCTTCGATGAGGGCGAAGCGGATCTCGACTTGATGCTTGGCGCGCAGCAGGATGAGGTCAAGGGTGGGCAGATCCAGCGGGTCTGCCATGGCGACCGTGAGCTTGTCGCCCTCCAACTGCACCGGGACGATGTAGCCTGTGGTCGCCACACTGACCGGGATGGTCTCAGACGCATTCGGATCCGGGCGATTGCGCGCTAGATCGATGAACGGAACGCCGAAAATAGCGCTCAAGTAGTCGTCGAGTTTTTCGTACGACGAGAGACCGAATTCCACGATGGCCTCGCGCAGTGGGCGGCCCTCGTGCAAGCGGGCGTAGAGCAATCTGTCGGTGTCGAGTGGGGAGAGCTTGTGCGTCTGCTCGATGCGCCGCACGACACGCATATAGTACGTGTGGTGTGCAGGGGTGAGTGGTTCACCGCCGCCTGGACGCGGTTCGCCCTCGATCGGCTTGGCGAAGACCTGCTCGCCATTGGAGGGCGAATAGATCGCCTCAAAGAGCGAGAAGCGCTCGCTCGATCCTAGGTTTTGGAAATGGACGCCGTAGATGGTCGCGCCCTCAGGACCAGGCTCGCGCCACACCACTTCGACTGGTGCGCGCACTTGCTCGCCACTCGGAACGGCGATCTGCGCGACACCGTGCGTGCCGATGGCAAAATCCGCGTTGGTCGATAGCCGCATCCCGCCCGCGCTGATGTCGGACGCCGAGCCATCGGCCAACACGCCATCGTCGGTGCGTATGCTCACCGGAAGCTTGATCCGCCGCCGCTGATAGCGGCGCCGGGCGCGCTCTTGTTCTCTTGACGCGCGTTTCAAAAGGTCCTCGCCTCCGGGCGGAGCCCGGAACTCACATCCATACGATTGCCGATGGCGCCTAGGCTTGCACGCTCGCTCGAGCAGCTATAAGACAGCATCGGTAACAAACCTGTGACAGGCGCACCAGGCGCGACCGGTGCCGACCATGTCCCGCACAACGAACCTATGCTAGAGCTCCGACCAGCTCCCGGACCGCCTCGGCGCTTTTGGCGAGCGCGGCCTGCTCCTCGGGCCTCAGCTTGACCTCGATTATGCTTTCCAGGCCCCTGGAGCCCAGTTTGCATGGCACCCCGACAAAAAGGTCGCGGATGCCGAATTCGCCCTGCAGATAGGCCGCGCACGGCAGTATCTTGTGCTTGTCTTTGAGGATAGCGTCCACCATCTCCGCGATCGAGCGCGACGGCGCATAGAACGCACTCCCCGTCTTCAGCAAGGAGACGATCTCCCCGCCACCGCCCGCCGTTCTCTTGACCAAACGGTCTATCGATGCCGCGTCCATAAGCTCGGTGATCGGGATGCCCGCCACGGTCGAAAAACGAGGCAGCGGCACCATCTGGTCGCCATGACCACCCAAAACGAAGGCATTCACGTTGTCCACGCTCACGTCGAGCTCGTCCGCGATGAAGGTTGAGAAACGGGCGGAGTCAAGCACCCCGGCCATGCCGAGCACCCGCTCCCGCGGAAAGCCGCTCTTACGGCGGGCCACTTCACACATCGCATCGAGCGGATTCGTAACCACGATCAGTATGCAGTTCGGGGACATCTTCACGGCTTGTTCGGTGGCAGCCCCCACGATCTCGGCGTTCGCACGGAGCAAATCGTCTCTGCTCATGCCTGGCTTGCGAGGGAAGCCCGCCGTGATGACCACGATATCGGAATTGGCTGTCTGCGAATAGTCGTTCGAACCGGTGATCTGAACGTCGCAGCGCTCCACCGGCATGGACTCGAGCAGATCGAGCGCCTTGCCTTGGGGCACACCCTCGACAACGTCCACGAGGACGATGTCCGCGAGCTCCTTTGCCGCCAACCAGTGGGCGGCCGTCGCACCGACGTTGCCGGCGCCGACGATGGTCACTTTCTTCCGCATGAAATGCTCCCCGGAGGCCGAGAATATAAGACTTTTCGCGCAGGGTTTCGGTGCATCTCCTGGAGTGGACCTCTGGCCCGTGCGCGAATGGTCGTAGAGCCAAGAGAGGGCCCACGAACAGATGACCACGACTGCGACCGGCACCCCGGTTGAGCCTCAAGCCCAAGCGGGCCTACGCGGTGTCGTCGTCGGCGACACGAAGATCTCGTACGTCGACGGCGAGCGGGGCGAGCTCATCTATTGCGGTATCGATATCCACGAGCTCGCACACCATTCGACGTTCGAGGAAGTCGCCTACCTGCTCTGGTTCCACGCGCTCCCTTCACGCGCCAATCTCGATGCCTTTCGGGCGGACCTCGCCAAGCGCCGCGTGTTGCCCGAACCCCTCATCAAGATCTTGCGGGAGATCCCCGATAAAGCGACTCCCATGGACGTGCTGCGCACGACAGTCTCGGCGATGGCGCTCTTCGACCCCAACGCCAAAGACGTTTCGGCCGAGAGCAATCTCGAAAAGGCCAAGCGTCTCACAGCCGTGTTCCCAACCATCCTGGCGGCCTTCTACCGCTTGAGCGAGGGCGACGAGCCGCTCGCGCCGCGCTCGGACCTCTCCACGGCTGCGAACTTCCTCTATATGTTCACCGGCAAGGAGCCCGATCCCCAAGCGGCGCGTCTGCTTGACGGCGCGCTCGTGCTGCACGCCGACCATGGCATGAACGCGTCGACGTTCGCTGCCATTGTCACCGCGGCGACCCTCGCCGACATGTACAGTGCGGTGACGTCCGCGGTCGCGACGCTCAAGGGCCCGCTTCATGGCGGTGCT
>DAINRU010000060.1:0-4097 GCA_036741695.1 Vulcanimicrobiota bacterium | reverse complement strand
GGCATTTCGGGGCCCTGATTGGTCCAAAAGACCCTCGCTTGGCTGCTCTACCCATCGCATATTACACACAAAAAAACAAGGGAGCCGGGTTCGATGCACCCTCTCTCCCCTGTGCGTCCCTTGCCGGAATCGCCCGTCGGCGGCGATGGTCTTGTCGGAAGCTCTTGGTGCGCCCGAATGCCCTAGTTTCTTCCCGAGCCCACCGATAGCGCTAACACGAAGGGAGCGGCGCCATCACGGTGCCGCTCCCTGCTCTCGTTCTCGTCGCGGCGATTAGGGCTCCGAAGTAGTACAGCTCGGGCACGTGCCGAGCGATTCGGCCAACACGACCGTCGCATCGAATGAAGCGAGTATCTGGGGAGATGTATACATGAGGAGTCTCTCCTTAGTCTTATGTGTCGGAGAAGGGCGCCTCATCGCACCCACGCACAGACGGGAAGCCGACTGTGGCTGTGCCATACTTGCTGAGCCTGGGAATGCGCTCCTCGCACCTTTGCTCGTCCAAAGGTCCCGCCATGCCATGCGATTAGGTGTGACGCGCCCGAGGGCCCTCGCTGTCCCGATGCTATCGCCCCCGCTCCTGCCGATATGGTATATACAACATGAAGCCGGGCAGCGGATTGGCCGTCGAGCACCTCACTCGACGCTTTGGAAGACTGACCGCGGTCGACGATCTCACGTTTCGCGCCGACCGCGGTGCTATTTTGGGCCTGCTCGGGCCGAACGGCGCGGGCAAGACCACAACCTTGCTATGCCTTGCGGGGCTCTTGCGCCCCGACGCCGGTTCGCTGAAGCTCGACGGAAAGACGCTTGGTCCCGATCGCGGACGCGTCGTCGCGCTCATCCCTGAGACGCCCGAGGTCTACGCGATGCTCACCGTCTGGGAGCATCTCGTGTTCGTCGCCAAGAGCTGCCGGCTCGCCGCCGGGTGGCAGCAGCGCGCCAACGAGCTGCTGCTGCGCCTCGACCTGTTCGACAAACGCGACACGCTCGGTGAAGCGCTCTCAAAGGGCATGCGTCAGAAGACGCTCATCGCGTCAACCGTGCTCGCCGGGGCGCCCGTGCTGTTGCTCGACGAGCCGATGATCGGTCTCGATCCTAAAGGCCAGCGCGAGCTGCGCAGCATCCTGCGCGAGCTGCGCGACACCGGCACGGCGATCGTCCTGAGCACGCATCTGCTCGAGTCCGCCGAAGCGATCTGCGATCAGGTGCTGGTCATGAACCGCGGCCGTGCCGTGATCAGCTCGCCGATCGCCGAGCTGCGTTTCGGCGAATTCGGCCGCAGCCTCGAAGACGTGTTCCTCGAAGCCACCCGATGAGCGACCTCGCACCTCTGCTCTACCTCGAAGCCCGCATGGCGCTGCACAAGTTCCGGCGCGTGCTGCAGCAACCGGCCCGGCTCACGCTGTGGATCATCTTCCTCATCTGGTTCGTCGCATTCTTGATCACGCGAGCACAGCGCGCTGCCGACGGACAGTTCGCGCTGCTCATCCCGGACGGCGCGCGCCTGTTCTATGCATTTGTTCCCGCGGCATATGCCGCCATCATCGGCATGCAGATCCGCGCCGGCTCGCGCCGGCCACCCGCGGCCTTCGCCTACCCTGCCGATGCCCGCTTTCTCTTCGGCTCGCGGCTGTCGCATGCGGTTGTGGTCTTCTGGTTGCAGCTGCGCGAGACTGCGTTCCAGGGCATCCGGGTCTTCTTGGGGCTGTTCTTCTTGTCGTGGAACTTCGCGGCGACGACCGATGGATTTCTCACCGCGTCGCTTGCCCTGCTCTCAGCATACGTCATCGCCTTCGGCATCCGACTGCCGGTCTTCTTGGCGCAACGACGCCTGCCGAGCATGCCGTTCGCGTGGGCGGGAGCAGCGCTCGTCGCCGCGGGTGGGCTTGCCGTGCTCTATCCGATCGGGCTCGCCTTCGCATCGGGCAACGTATCTCTCGGCTTCATCGCCGCGCATACGTTCGTCTTCCCGCCCGGCACGTGGGTCGTCGAGTCGCTGACCGGAAGCGTTCCGGCAACGCTTCTGCTCGTCGCTCTGGCTGCTGCGACGGTCGCTTGCGGTTCAGTTGCCGCATCCGACGCCTATCCGGAGATCTGGGAAGCCTCCGCGCGTCAGTACGCGCGACGCGTCCTTGTGGCCAGTGGACGGGGCTTGTGGAACCGCGAGGCGTGGCGCGAACTCGACGAATCCGATCACCATGACCTGCCAATGGCGCTGCAATCGACGCCGTCGGTGACCGGCGATCGCGCACCAAGCGGCGCGCTCATCGTGTTGTGGCGGGAGTGGATCGCATTGCAGCGAGTGACCGGCGGACTGCGCTGGCCGCTTCTGTGGCTGGTAGGTGCTGCGACCTTCGGCTATCTCGGTGGGTTGGCATCGCGCGGCCGCTCGGTCATCGATATCCTCGTGCCGCTCGTCGCAATCGTGAACATCGTCATCATCTTGGGGTCGCAGAGCACCATCAGCCTGGGCAGTGAACTGCGCCGCCCCATATTCTGGCTCGGCGATTCGGGCCTGCGCGACCGCATCTTGGCGTGGATCGCCGGCACGACGCTGCGCATCGGACCGCCGCTGTGCGCCGCCGCCATCATGGCGGGTGTCGGGATCGGATCGTGGTCTGTCATCGCAGCTGCTGGACCGATGGTCATCGTCGGATTATTCCTCGTCCAGAGCATCGGCGTGGCTACGTACGTCGCGCTGCCCGGGCGCAATGACATGCGCGGCCCGGGCTTCATGCTGCGCATCTTCACCACCTATACGTCGCTGGGTCTTCCCGTTCTGGCCTGGGTTCTCGTGCAGTCGGTGAGCGCGAGCGCGCCGCTCGGGATGGTGGTTGGACTGTGCGTGGCCTTCGCCGAGGCCTGGTTCTTGCTCTCCTTCTCAGCGACCCGGTTGGAAGAGAACGCGATGGCGTACGCCGCCGCCGAAGAGCGCTAGCGCAGCGCCCCGCACTCGCTTCAGTCGAGCAACCCGTCCTTGAATCTCGCTTTGAGATGGCTTCCGTCGCAAAACGGCTTGTTCTCGGATTCGCCGCAGCGGCACAGCGTCATGCGGTTGCGCACCTCGTAGCTCGTCCCTGACGAACCGATCACCTGAATTCCGCCTCGCACCCACAAGGGGCCGCTGCGATCGCGCGCTGGATCTTCGACGAGGCCGATGGAGGGGGCGAACTCCGGCTCGACGGGCTTGCCGGTTTTCTTGTCGCGCAGGACCAGGCGGCCAGATGGGCAGCTGATCACCTCGTGGACGACGAGCTCGCGCTGCTTTTTCTTATCGCTGTGCGTGACGAGCTCCCATGCCGATCCGAAATTATCGCAAAAACGTGCGCTCGCGCAGAACGATTCAGCGTCTTTGAGCACGAGCGTCGGACCATCGGTCGTCTCGGCTTGCTTTGCGTATGGTGCGTTCGACGCGGTCTCCGTGCCGTCGAAGCCGATCGCGTTGTGGGTGCCGTCGCAATACGGCTTGGTGGAGGAATGCCCGCAGCGGCAGAGCCGGTAGCGGTCCCTGGCCTCGAAGCTCTTTGGCGTGGTCCATTCCCACGAGCCGCCCTCTTTGTTCGGCGTGATGACCTCGACGGTCAGCGGCACGTGGCCGGTGACGACATACGGTCCGTGATCGATCACCTCGATCTTGGGCTGCTCGCTCACCTACAGGGACCTCCGACGACGGCGACGTTCCACTGTCTGGGCTTCGCGTGGCATGGACCGATTTCCGTGAGGAACGCCCCCGAAAGGGAGCAAGTCACGCTCTCGGCCGCGTCAGCGCCTGATCTCTATCTCCTCGAGGCCACCGGACTCTGCTTCCAGCACCTCGTGGGTCGGCGGGAAATGGACCTGTGCGATCAGGGTCGGGATGACAGCGGTGGCGATCACCACCGTCACCAGTTCGCTGTACTGGAGCCGATCGATATAGTGATGCGCCAAGCCGTACAGACTGGAGATGGTCCCGAACGTCAGGCCGGTCGCCATCATCAAGGTCAGATAGGTCGCGTCGATCGTCGAGTAGCGGAACCCCCGCGCTGCCGGCCACACCCCGATGAACTTGGCCAGGACCTTCACCGCGAAAAGCGCCGCGATGGTCTTGGCACCCG
>DAINRU010000059.1:1754-4411 GCA_036741695.1 Vulcanimicrobiota bacterium | reverse complement strand
CGAGACCTCTTGTCGCAGCCTCGTCGCGCAGCGATATCGATACTTGTGTCGCAAAGGCGTTCACGGCGACGCGTTTACAAAGGTTCCTAAAACCCTCCTGCAGCGCCGTTTGGCGGGAGCGCGGCGCGCACGAATCGAACCGATGCCTGTTACCATTTTCACACTCGATGAAAGGCTGATTTGAGCCCCAAAGAACCGCCTAAGGGCGAAGGCCGCGATGGTAAATCACGCGGCGATATGACCTTTGAATCGTACCAGCACGCCACGCCGTCGGACCGTCTGCTGACCGTCAACGTCGAAGACGAGATGCGCCGCTCGTACCTCGATTACGCCATGAGCGTCATCGTGGCACGCGCCTTGCCCGACGTCCGCGACGGCCTCAAGCCGGTCCACCGGCGCATCCTCTACGCCATGTCGCAGCTGGGCCTCAATCCCGACAAGCCGCACCGCAAGTGCGCCGGCACCGTCGGCGAGGTCCTCAAGGAATATCATCCACACGGCGACATCTCGGTCTACGACGCGCTCGTGCGCATGGCCCAAGATTTCAGCCTGCGCTACCCGCTGATCAACGGCCACGGCAACTTCGGATCCGTCGACGGCGATCCGCCGGCCGCCATGCGCTACACCGAAGCACGGCTGGCACAGGTCGCCACCGAGATGATGGCCGACCTGGACAAAGAGACGGTTGACTTCGTCCCCAACTACGATGCTTCCACGCGCGAGCCAGCCCTCTTGCCGGCGCGTCTGCCCAACCTGCTCATCAACGGCTCGTCGGGCATCGCGGTCGGCATGGCGACGAACATCCCGCCGCACAACCTCACCGAGATCTGTGACGCTCTCACCGCCATCATCGACGACCGCTCGATCAAAGACAAAGAACTGCTCAAGATCGTCACCGGCCCGGACTTCCCGACCGGCGCGCTCATACTCGGGCGCGAGGGCATCCGTCAGAGCTATCTGACCGGCCGCGGCTCGATCATGATGCGCGCTAAGCACGAGTTCGAGGAGCTGCGCGGCGGCCGCCAGGCCATCATCATCACCGCCATCCCCTTCCAGCTCAACAAGACCAAGCTCATCGAGGCCATCGCCGAGCTGGTCACCAACAAGAAGATCGTCGGCATCGCCGACCTGCGCGACGAGAGCGACCGTAAAGGCATGCGCCTGGTCATCGAGCTCAAGCGCGAAGGGCAGCCACAACTCGTCCTCAACCAGCTCTACAAGCACACGCCGCTGCAGTCGTCCTTCGGCGTCAACAACGTCGCGCTCGTCGAAGGGCAGCCGCGCACGCTCACGCTGCGCCAGATGCTCGAGGCGTACATCGAGCATCGCAAGGTCGTCGTCACGCGGCGCGCCCAGTACGAGCTGCGCAAAGCCAAGGAACGCGCGCATATCCTCGAGGGCTACCGCATCGCCCTCGACCACATCGACGCCATCATCAAGCTCATCCGCGGATCACAGACCACCGAAGAAGCCCGTGATGGCTTGATGAAAAAATTCAAGCTCACCGAGATCCAAGCCAACGCCATCCTCGACCTACGTCTGCAGCGCCTCGTCGCGCTCGAGCGCCAGAAGATCGAAGATGAATATGTGGCGCTGCTCAAGACGATCGCCGGGCTCGAAGATCTCTTGCGCAGCGAGCGGCGTATCTACGCCGTGGTCAAAGACGAGGTGGGCGCGCTCAAGAAGAAGTTCGGCGACAAGCGGCGCACGCAGATCGTCGAGGCTGAGGGCGAATTCGAGATCGAGGATCTCATCGCCGACACCGAAGTCGTCGTCACCGTCACCTCGGGCGGCTACATCAAACGGGTCAATGTCGACACTTTCCGCTCGCAAAACCGCGGCGGCCGGGGCGTCATGGGCTTGGCACTCAAGAAGGAAGACGTGGTGCGCCACATCTTCTCGGCCTCGACCCACCAGCACGTGCTCTTCTTCACCAACCGCGGCCGTGTGCTCCGACTACGCGCGCACGAGATCCCCGACGCTTCGCGCCAGGCGCGCGGCACGGCGCTCGTCAACCTGTTGACGCTGCCGCCCGGTGAGACGGTCACGACCGTGTTGCCCATCCGCCAGCTCGGCACCGAAGATTTCCTCGTCATGGTGACCAAGCGCGGCTATATCAAGAAGACGGCGCTCACCGAATTCGGCAATGTGCGCCGATCAGGACTCATCGCCATCAGTCTTATGCCTAACGACGAGCTCTTGAGCACGGTGCTCACGGGCGGCACGGCGGAGCTGCTCTTAGCGACGAGCGCTGGGTTCGCAATCCGCTTCGATGAGAATACCGTGCGCCCGATGGGACGGGCCAGCCGTGGCGTTCGCGCCGTTCGATTGGGCAGCAAGGACACTGTGCAGGCGCTCGACATCGTGGGCAAAGACCGGCGCGAGGTGCTCGTCATCACGAGCAACGGCTACGGCAAGCGCACCGGGATCGAGCTCTACCGCAAGACCAACCGCGGCGGCAAGGGCATCAAAGCCTTCAACCGCACGTCCAAGAACGGCGAGATCGTCGACCAGTTCCTGGTCAAGCCCGATGACGAGATCATGCTCATCTCCTCGCACGGCATCGTCATACGTATCAAGGTCTTCCAGATCCGGGAGACCGGGCGTTCCGCGCAGGGGGTACGTGTGATGAAGCTGGATGAAGGGGATACTGTGAT
>DAINRU010000059.1:0-1654 GCA_036741695.1 Vulcanimicrobiota bacterium | reverse complement strand
ACCTTTGAAGCAGCGGACCTTTAGGTCCGCTCAGGAAATGGAGCGACTATCGTGAGTGACCTGCCCAGCGTAGATCAGAACAACTTCCAGGCCGAAGTGCTCTCGGCGCAAGGCCCCGTGCTGGTGGATTTCTGGGCGCCGTGGTGCGGTCCGTGCCGCATGGTCGCCCCCGTGGTCGACAAGATCGCCACGGCATACCAGGGGCGGCTCAAGGTCGTCAAGCTCAACACGGACGACAGCCCGAGCATCGCCGGGCAGTACGAGGTCAGCGGCATCCCGGCGTTGATCCTTTTCAAGGCGGGCTCGCCCGTGGATCGCATCGTCGGCTACGTGCCAGAGAAGCAGCTCGCAGCGATGGTGGAAAAACACCTCGCCCCCGCCGCCTAAACAAAGAGCCTTTGTGGCAACGGATCTTTAGATCCGTTTAAATCAACGGACCGCGTTCCGCGAACGACATGACGACACCGCTGCGGGAACTCCCGCCTGTCCACCGCTTCACCACCGACCCTATTGTGGCCGCGTACGACGTCGTGCTCGGGCGCGGTACCGTCCGCTCGTGCGTGCAGGCAGTCTTAGATTCCGCGCGCACGGGCGCGCGCGGGGGATCTGCAGTCGCAAGCTTCGAGGATCTGCGCGCCGCCGTGCTCGAGCGCCTCGCGATCGCGCAGAGCCAGGGCCTCGAGCGTGTCATCAACGGCACGGGCGTCATCTTGCACACGAATTTCGGCCGCGCACCACTGGCCCGGGCGGCTCTCGCGCAGGCCGGCCAGCTCGGCGCTGGCTACACCAACGTGGAATTCGATCTCGCGACCGGCAGACGCGGCAGCCGCTACGAGCGCGTCTCAGCCCAGCTGTGCGAGCTGTCCGGTGCACAAGCCGCGCTCGTCGTGAACAACTGTGCGGCAGCGGTGCTGCTCGTCTTGGACACCTTCGCGCGCGATCGCGAAGTCGTCGTCAGCCGCGGCCAGCTCATCGAGATCGGCGGCGGGTTCCGGCTCCCCGACGTCTTGCGCAAGAGCGGCGCCACGCTCGTCGAGGTCGGCACGACCAACAAGACCTATCCCCTCGACTATCGCAACGCCTGGACGCAGAACACTGCGATGTTCATGCGGACCCATCCGAGCAACTATCACATCCAAGGATTCACAGCTGAAGTCGACGCTGCCACGCTCGCCGCGCTCGCTCGCGAGCTCGGCGTCATCTCGTTCGAGGACCTCGGCTCGGGAGCGTTCGTCGATCTGGAACGATTCGGGCTGCCGCATGAACCGACGGTTGCGCAAGAGATCGCTGCCGGCGTGGACCTCGTCGCCGTTTCCGGCGATAAACTTCTCGGCGGCCCGCAGTGTGGCATCATCGTGGGCAAGAACGATCTGCTCGACACGCTCAAGCGCAACCCGCTGCTACGCGCCCTGCGCGTTGACAAACTGACCCTCGCCGCGCTCTCGGCGACGCTTGGGCTGTATCTCGAGCCCGACAGGCTGGACGAGATCCCGCTGTTTTCCATGTTGAAGACTCCGGTGGATGAGTTGCGCCGGCGTGCGGATGCGATCTGCGCCGCGCTGCGTGATAGGCGAAGCGCCGTGGCGGCCGAGCCCTCTGCATGCGAGTCCGCGACAGGCGGTGGAACGCTGCCGCTGGCGCGTATCCCATCTGT
>DAINRU010000058.1:0-5008 GCA_036741695.1 Vulcanimicrobiota bacterium | reverse complement strand
TTGCTCGCGCCGTTGAACTGATCGCCGAAGCGGTTGTCCTGGGTGACGTATTGGGTCCCGACGTAATAGGTGAAGTTGCGGTCAGGCGTCGCCCCGCCCGCCTCGATCATGGTCTTGTTGTACAGCGCTGGGCCGCCGATACCGACCGCGAAGTTCGCATAGCCCGGATAGGTACCGGACTTGACGACTTGGTTGATGTATCCGGCCAGGCCCGGCGCGTCGGCTGAGGCCGGCGTGCCGCCCGCGTAGACCTGCACCTCGGCCTGTCCGAGGTTGGTCAGCGTCGTCACCGCCCCTTGGTCCGACTCGCGGATGACGGGAACTCCGTCGAACTCGTACGCCACTTGATCGATGTCGCCGCCGCGGATGTAGATGTTCTGATACCAGCCCTGCTGGCCTTGATCGTAGTTCACGCCCGGCGCCGTCGCGATGGCGCCATACGCCTGGTTGAGCGAGCCTGCGCCGGCGAGCGGTGCGGCCGCTTTCTGGGTGGTCGCGTTGATCGAGTAGACGTCGCTCACCACGCCCGAGCGCACGAGGCCGGCGCTCCCGCGGATCGCCACTCGGCCGATCGTCTTGGTCGCCTTTTGCATGCGCACGTCGACCGAACGGACCTGATCGGTGATGATCGTGATGCCCGGGATCTGCTCGAGGTTATAGCCGTCTTTTTTGGCCGTGAGGGTGTATGTGTCCGGGGCCAGCGAGAGGAAGCTGTAGGAACCGCTCGACGATGAGATCTCGGTGGCCGCCTGCTCGGGCGAGGTCACGGTGACCGAAGCTCCGGCGATGGGCGCGCCGGACTCGACGTCGGTGACGCGTCCGTGCAGACCGCCTGTCGTGCCTGCAGCACCGGGAAGGGCGCACATGATGGCAAGCGCGCTGACAAATGCCGATAGCGCTATGTTTCGAAATGCCACAGGCTCATCTCCTCACGGCTTACGAGCAACGCAGACGACGGCGCGCCCGTATGGCGCCCCGTCTTTCTCCCACGACCAGTGTACTCTTAACGTGCGGTTAAGACTATGTTATCCGGAGCCCAATTTACCTGTCAGTTTTTAGAAGAAAAGTCCAAAATTCTGGCGGCCAGCTGGAGCTGAAATCGAGTTTCGGGATTGTCGAGGTCGAGGTGCAGCGCCTCGAGTGCTTTGCCCAAACGGTAGCGGAGCGTGTTGAGGTGGATGCCGAGCGACTCCGACGTGACTTTGAGGTTGAACCCGTGCCGCGCAAGGGCCAGGACCACGTCCTCGAGCGCACTGCCGTCCTTGCGCGATCGCAAGCCGCCGAGCATATGCTCGATGAACGCCTCGTGCGCTCCCATGTCTCCCATGAGCACCCTGGGAACGAGGGCATCCTCGAAGCGGCGCACGCGTGCACCGTCGGAATAGGTGAGCAGGCTCTGGGCCTCGCGATAGCTGCGCCGCGCGCCTTGCGTCCCCGCGTGCGACCGGCCGAGCACCATGACGACGCCTTCGTCGCCGACGTCGTTCCATAAGCGCTCTGGGTCAACGCCCGAGGGCAGCAAGAAGGTGACGTAGTTGAGCGAGGCGGTCAGCAGCGGCTGCTTGCCCGCAGCCCGCAAAGCTCCCGCCAGCTTGCCCGCCACGCGTTCGCGATGGAGAAAGCCGTCGCGCGTCAAGGGCAGAGGTTCTGCGATGACGCAGATGCCGACGCGATGGCGACCGTCGAGTTCGAAGCCCAAAAGGCGGGCGCGCTCGATGGCTTGCGGGTCATCGCCTTCGGCTTCGAGCAGCGAGAGAAACGACGCATAGCCGAGGCGCGCTTCGGTCGTGGCGAGCTCGCGCTGGTGGGCAACGTGCACGGCCGCCACGAGCGCGGCGTGCTCGGCAGCGCGGAAGTCCAGCTCGGTGAGCTTGACGTCCCCTTCGATGATCCAGACGAGCCCGACGAGCTCCGCGCCGAGACGGATCGGACAGACGACACGCGGCGCAAGCCCGATCTCCGGCATGGCGGGCACCCGCACCGGTCCGACGCTCGCGCGGATCTCCTCGAGCAACCCCGACGATGCGAGCGCTTCTTGCATGGCCGCGGGGCTTTGCGCATCGGCGAGGGTCTGGCGGCGGACGTTATCTTCATGGATGCCGGTCTCGTAGGACGCGAGCAGCTTGCCGTCTGGATCTTCAAAGGTGACGGAGCGCTCGAGCAGCCGGCCGAGCGTGCGGGCAAGATCGGCGAGATTGCTGCCCTCGGCGGCGGCCTTGGTGAGCTCGTGATGGATCTGGTCAGAGCGCTCGACGATCTTGTATTGCTCGGCGAGGATCGTGCGGTGGAGCTCTTCGGTGATCTGCGCGAAGGGCACGTCGAACGGAATTTCGATGAGCGGCAGATCGAGGCGGTCGGCCTCCTCGCGAGCGGGGTCGGAGAACCGCTTCAGATATCCAGGAACGGCCAGCCCGACGGCGACGAGCCCACGCTCGCGCAGCAGCCTGACGAGCTCGCGGACCTCGCGCTCTTGGGTCGGCCACGCAAACCCCGTGGTGAGCAAGAGCTGACCCGGGCGCACCCAGGGTGCTGGATCCGGCATATCGATGACGTGAGCCCACTGCACGTCCCTGTCGAGGCCGGCCTGGCCTGCGACGACTGTGGCCGAACGCAGCGACTCGAGCCGTAGCGCGTCCCGTATCCTCATGAACGCTCGCAGCCCTTGGGCCGCAGGGCGAATATCCTGCAAGATCTTCGTGCTGACATATGAAACATCGTGCGATTTTTGTATGCCGCTCACATAGCCTTTGCCTCTATGACCGGGTACACTATTGATAGAGGGGCGCAGATGCACTCGCGCCGCCCCATGAACTCTGGAAGACCCCAAGGCCTGAAAGGACTAAGGTAACCGTGGCGATCGCGGCTTCTCGCACTAAAGAGTTGCTCGAGTTACGCGCGTCCGAAATCGTCCGTGGCGTCGGCAACACGCACCCGATCTTCACCGAGCGCGCGCACGGCGCCAAGCTGTGGGACATCGACGGCAAGGAGTACATCGACTTCGTGGGCGGCATCGGCGTGCTCAACGTCGGCCACTCCCATCCCAAAGTGCTCTCGGCCGTGGCCGAACAGCTCGGCCGCTTCACCCACACGTGCTTCCAAGTCGCCATGTACGAGGGCTATGTGAAGCTCGCCCAGGCGCTCAACCGCCTCGCACCCGGGCCGAGCAAGAAGAAGACGTTGCTCGTCACGACCGGCGCCGAGGCGACCGAGAACGCGGTGAAGATCGCGCGCATGCACACCGGCCGCGCCGGCGTCATCGCCTTCCATCATGGGTTCCACGGACGGACGATGCTCGCGCTGTCCATGACCGGCAAGAGCAGTCCGTACAAGCAGAACTTCGGGCCGTTCTGCAGCGAAGTCTACCATGCGCCTTATCCCTACGAGTTCCACGGGTGGACGACGAAGAAAGCGCTCGATGCGCTGCACGAACTCTTCGAATCGGAGATCGCGCCGAACCGGGTAGCGGCCATCATCATCGAGCCGGTGCTCGGCGAGGGTGGCTTCGTCCCAGCGCCTGCGGAATACCTCAAGGCGCTGCGCGCGATCGCGGACGAGCACGGCATCGTGCTCATCGCCGATGAGATCCAATCCGGCTTCGGCCGCACGGGCAAGATGTTCGCGATCGAGCATGCGGGCGTCGAGCCGGATCTCATCACGATCGCGAAGAGCATCGCTGACGGCCTGCCGCTGGCGGGCGTCATCGGCAAGGCAGAGATCATGGACGCGCCGACTGCCGGCGGCTTGGGCGGGACGTACGGCGGCAACCCAGTCGCCTGTGCAGCCGCGCTCGCCGTGCTCGACGTCATGGAAGAAGAGCACCTGCTGGCGCGCGCCGACGCGATCGGCCATAAGGTCGAGCACGCGCTGCTCGAACTCAAACGCCGCCATCGCCAGATCGGGGACGTGCGCGGCCGCGGGGCCATGATGGCGTTCGAGTTCGTCGACGACGAGAAGAGCACGGGTCAGGCCTACGTGCAGAAGATCATCGAGGAGGCTCGCGCGCGGGGCTTGCTGCTGCTTGGGGCGGGCGCCAAACGCAACATCATCCGCGTCCTCGTGCCGCTCGTCATCAGCGATGCGGACCTCGACACGGCGCTGCACAGACTCGCGGAATCCTGCGACGCGATCCTCCGCTCATAACGCCATCTATAGAAAGCATCATGCAGATCATCGATAGGCAAGACAAGGTCGACAAGAATACTCACGGCAAGAGCCCAGACGCCGAGACGTTTGAGTACACGCAACGCGTCCTCGATCTCATCGCCAAGCCGGAGATCACGCCCGACGACGTCGCGTGGGTCACCGAGGAGACCGTCAACGGTTTCCGCGATCACGTCAATCCGGGCTTCCTCGAGTACCGCAAGGCGACGTCGGTGGAGCATGCGGCAGCGGCGGTCGAGTGGTCGGACGCCGGCCCCAACGCGTATCGTGACGTCACCGGCAAAGAGTACATCGATTGTCTGGGCGGCTTCGGCATCTTCAACGTCGGGCACCGGCATCCCAAGGTGGTCAAAGCGGTCACCGACCAGCTCAAGCGCCAGGCGTTGCACAGCCAGGATCTGCTCGACCCGCTGCGTGCCATGCTCGCCAAGGCGCTGGCCATGCTCACCCCGGGCGATCTCGAGTACGCGTTCTTCTGCAACAGCGGCACCGAGACCATCGAAGCCGCGCTCAAGCTCGCGAGAGCTTTCAATCCTGCCAAACAGACGATCGTCGCAGCCACCAAGGGCTTCCACGGCAAGAGCATGGGCGCGCTCTCACTGAGCGCCAAAGGCGAGTTCCGCCGCCCGTTCGGCCCCATGCTGCCCAACATCGAACACGTGCCGTTCAGCGATCTCGCCGCGCTGCGCTGGCGCATGCAGACGCTGAAAACGGTCGGCGAGGACGTCGGCGCTGTCATCCTCGAGCCGATCCAGGGCGAAGGCGGCGTCAACATCCCCGACGACGACTACCTGCCCGGCGTGCGCAAGCTGTGCGACGAGTTCGGCGCGCTGCTCATCCTCGACGA
>DAINRU010000057.1:0-5046 GCA_036741695.1 Vulcanimicrobiota bacterium | reverse complement strand
CGCGAAAATCACTCGATCGTCACTCGTCTTGGGAACGATGATCGCGTGCGTCGAGGTTCCCAGCGCCTCGCGCGAGACGACGATGTGCGTGCCCCGGCTGTGCGTCAGGAGATTCGGTTTGGGTCCCCCATCGAGCGAGCGCAGCTCGTCGACGAAGATGCCGGTCGCATTGACGACGGCTTTGGCTAGGATCTCAATCTCGCTGCCGCTCTCGCGCTCGTGGGCGACCACGCCGCAGACCCTCTCGCCGTCGTAGAGAAAGCGCGTCGCGCGGATGTGGTTGACGACGACGGCACCGCGGTCGACCGCTGAGCGCGCGAGCGTCACCGCTAGCCTCGCGTCATCGAACTGGCCGTCGTGGTACACGACGGCCGCGAGGAGCCGCTCGCGCTTGAGCCCCGGTATGAGCGCGACCGCCTCACCCGCCGACAGCACCCGGCTGGGCGGCAGATTGGAACCTCGCGCGAGCGCGTCGTACACCTTCAAGCCGGCGACGTAATAGGGGACCTCGGGCCAGCGATAGATGGGAAGGATGAAAGGAAGATCGCGCACGAGGTGCGGGGCGTTGTTGAGAAGATTCGTGCGCTCGGCGAGCGCTTCGCGCACGAGCCCGGTCTCGCCGCTGCGCAGATAGCGAACGCCCCCGTGCGCGAGCTTGGTCGAGCGGCTCGACGTCGCTTTGGCGAAGTCGTCTGCTTCGATGAGCGCCGTTGCGTGGCCGCGTGCGGCTGCATCGACCGCCGCACCGAGCCCGGTCGCTCCCCCACCGATGATCAGGACGTCGAAACGCTCGCCGATCCTCGCCAGAGCAGCGTCACGGTTCATGCCACGGTCACGCTTCGATCCAATTGCGCGACCGTTCGATCGCGCGCTTCCAGTCATGGTAAAGCTTGTCGCGCGTGCTCGCTGTCATCGCAGGCTCAAAGCGGCGATCCACCGCCCAACGGTTCGCAATCGTCGTCTTGTCCAAAGCGCCGGCCCCGATGCCCGCCAGATACGCCGCGCCGAGCGCGGTCGTCTCCGTCACCTTGGGCCGCAACACGGGAACGCCCAATATATCGCATTGGAACTGCATGAGCAGGTCGTTCACGGACGCGCCGCCGTCGACGCGCAGTTCCCTGAGCCGCAACCCCGATGCGCTCTCCATGGCAGCGATGGCGTCTTTGGTCTGGTATGCGATCGCCTCGAGCGTCGCGCGCGCGATGTGCGCTTTGGTGACACCACGCGTGATCCCAAGCAGCGTGCCGCGTGCATATGCGTCCCAATACGGAGCGCCGAGTCCGACGAGTGCCGGCACGAAGAACACGCCACCGTTGTCCGCAACGCTCGAAGCCAGTTTCTCCACGTCATTGGACGAGGCGATGATGCCAAGCCCATCGCGCAGCCATTGTACCGCCGCGCCAGCGATGAAGATCGACCCCTCCAGCGCGTATTCCGGCTTGTGCCCCTCGAGCTGCCAGGCAACGGTCGAGATGACGCCTGTGCCGCTGACTGCCGTCGTCCCCGTGTTCATCACGACGAACGCACCGGTGCCGTACGTGTTCTTGGCCATGCCCGGTGTGAAGCACGCCTGCCCGAACAGCGCGGCCTGCTGGTCCCCGGCGTCACCGCAAATGGGAATGGCGGCACCGAGCACCGCTGGGTCAGCACTCGCTAGGCGACAGGCAGATGGGCGCACCTCGGGCAAGAGCGCCGCCGGGATGTCGAGCACCGCGAGCAGCTCAGGGTCCCATTGCAGCGTGTGGATGTTGAATAAAAGCGTACGGCTCGCGTTACTGACGTCAGTGAGATGCGCTTTGCCGGCTGTCAGATTGTAGATGAGCCACGCGTCGACCGTGCCGAAAGCGAGCTCTCCCGTCTTCGCGCGCGCGGCGAGCCCGGGTACGTTGCGCAGCAGCCAGGCGATCTTCGTGCCGGAGAAATATGGATCGAGCACGAGGCCGGTCTTCGCCCGAAACGTCTCCTCCAATCCGCGCGACTTGAGCTGGTCGCAGATGGCTGCTGTGCGGCGGTCCTGCCAGACGATGGCGTTGTGCACGGGCTTGCCGCTGGCGCGGTCCCAGATGATCGTGGTCTCGCGTTGATTGGTGATGCCGAGGGCGACGATCTCATCGGGCTGCGTGCCGGTCTGGTTGAGCACGTCGCGGGCAGTATCGATCTGGCTTTGCCAGATGTCGGCGGGATCGTGTTCGACCCAGCCCGGCTGCGGGAAATGCTGTTGAAACTCGCGCTGCGCGCTGCCCAGCGGGCGCCCCTCGAGGTCGAAGAGCATACTGCGGCTGCTCGTCGTGCCCTGATCGAGAGCGAGCAAAGACCTCATCGTGTGGTCCCCTCTATGGATTCGGGGTGCGTAATTTCAGCGTCGCACCGATGAACCATTCGTAGATGAAGGGCGCGATGGCTCCGCCGATGAGCGGGCCGACGATCGGCACCCAAAAATATCCGTGGAGGCCGGGAAAGGCATTGGACCCCCAGCCTGCGACGAACGTGAACAGTCGCGGGCCGAAATCACGCGCCGGGTTGATCGCATAGCCGGCATCGACGCCGAAGGACATGCCGATCGCCGCCACCGCCAGGCCGATGATGAACGGCCCGAGGTTTGCCTGGACGCCGAGGTTGCGCCGGTCGACGATCGCGAGCACGAGCAAGACGAGCAGCGCCGTGCCGATGATTTGATCGACGAGCGGCCCGATCATGTTCGAACCGAAATACGACGCCGGAAACGTGGCGAAGATGCTGAAGGTCGTCAGTCCTCCGGGGTCCAGACGAGACGTCACGTGGTTGGCCGCGTTCCACGCGTTGATCGCCGGATAGTAATCGAGATACACGATCACCGCACCCATGAACGCGCCGCCGACCTGCGCGATCCAGTATGGCAGGACCTTATGCCACGGCAGGTCGCGGCGCACGGCAAACGCGAGCGTGACGGCGGGGTTGAGGTGCGCTCCTGAGACGCCGCCCGCCACATAGACCGCCATGGTCACCGCGATCGCCCAGCCCCAGGTGATGAGCAGCCACCCGCCCGCCCCATCGAAGATGACAGACGTACGCCCGCTCATCGTCAATCCGACGACCGCGACCGCGACGCAGCCGGCTCCAAACGCCAGCAGCACGAACGTTCCAAGAAATTCCGACAGCAGCTCGCCCCAGATGCCCGATCGCCAACTCATGGTGTGCCTTCCAAAATGACGATCCAGTGGGTGGTGGCGTGTTGCTCGCGGATCTTGAGTGCCGGAGCATAGGCATCTGACGCCGCCCATGCGCGGGCAGCAGCTGTGCTTGGGAACTCCACGATGGCCAAGCGCTGCGGCGCGTGCGCCCCTTCGAGCGTCGTCTCGGGGCTGCCGCGGGCGAGATATTTCCCACCGAAGGGGAGCAGGGAGTCTCGGACGATGGCGCCGTAAGCGGCGAGGGCGTCCGCATCATGCCACTGGACGCACGCGACGAGATAACCTGCCATGATCAATCACCTCTTGAACGCGCAGTGATGGCGCTAAGCTACTGCGCATTCCTGAGAAAGCCTGCGGCCTTGACGCCGCTGCTCACCTGCGGGAAGTGCTCTCTATGCAAGACACAAAGAGCTTCCGCTGGTGGATGGTCGCTGGTGCCGTGATCGTGCTCGCGCTTGGCGTAGCCATCCCGCACGTCACCTCAAACCCGCTCGCCAGTGGCACGAACACGCCCACCTCGAGCGCCACAGTCCCCGCACAGCTGGTCGCCGCCGAGCAAGGTCCAAGCGCAACTCTTGCCGAGCCGTCGCCGGCACCCACCGATATCGCGGTGTATATCTGCGGCGACGTCCATCGCCCTGGTGTGTACACATTGACGCCAGGGCAACGCGTCGCCGACGGCATCGCGCGCGCAGGCGGCGCCCTCGCCGACGCCGACCTCGAACAGATCAATCTCGCGCAGCCGCTCGCCGACGCCATGAAGATCGACGTTCCCAAGAAGGGGCAGATCGTGGCGGTTTCCTATGGCGAGGCGTCCACACCGCTTGACGCGAGCTCCTCGCACAGACGGTCGGCGCGTCGTGGCGGTCGCTCGAGCCACAAGCTACAACCCGGCCAGACCCTCGACGTCAACACGGCAAGCGAGTCCGAGCTGACAAGCCTACCGGGTGTCGGACCGAGCTTGGCGAGGAGAATCGTCGAGTACCGCACGGCCAACGGTCCTTTTCAAACGGTGGATGACCTGCAGAACGTCTCCGGGATCGGCCCCTCGAAGTTCGATAAGATGGCTCCCTTCATCAAGCTCTGATCCGGATAGCAGGTTTTCGCGTACGCTGCCATGAGAGGTGTGTGCAGTGCGTGTTCTTATCTATGCCCTTATCGGATCGGCGCTTGCAGTCTCGCTCGTCGCGCAGGCACCCGTTCACGCGGATGACGTGACCCTCGCTCGCGTGCTCGCGGCCCGCGATTGGCTCAATGCCACGCCGACGACACAGCTCGTGCGCGGCAAAGTCGTCCTGTTGAACTTCTACACCTTCGGCTGCTTCAATTGTCAAAACGTCGAGCCCAATCTGCGCTCGCTCTACCGCGACAAGCCGCGGACCGACCTTGTCATCTTGAGCGTGCATAGTCCCGAGACATCGATCGAGCGCAGCCGAGACAACCTGCTCGCCTCGCTCAAGGAGCAGGGCATCGTCTGGCCGGTCGCCGTCGACAACGATTTCGCGATCTGGAACGCATACGGGGTCACCGCCTGGCCGACGCAGATGATCTTCGACCGCTCGGGGCACTTGCGCAAGACCATCGTCGGTGACTCCCAGGACCAGGCGGTCGACGCCGCGGTCGACGACCTCATCGCCCAGAAGTAGTCCGCCCTCGGCAGGAATTGCTTTGCCACGCAAAGTATAGCCTTTGCCATGCAAAGCAGGCGCAGCGATCTGATCGCGCTGTCGGTGGCGTTGGTCGTCTCGCTTTCGTGTGGCTTGCTCGCCGCCCACTGGCGCGAGGGCAACGCCGCCTTCTTGCTCGAGCTCGTGGTCGGAGCAGCGCTTGGATTTGCTTTTCCCCGCGGTGCCTGGCGCTGGGCGATCATCCTCGC
>DAINRU010000056.1:2738-5209 GCA_036741695.1 Vulcanimicrobiota bacterium | reverse complement strand
TTGGGGACTTGCAATCCGGCCGACGCAAGCACGCCATAGGCGACCCCGCCATATCCCATCTGATAGTTGTCCTGCAGAATGATGCCGTCAATCGTGCGGTTCCTGAGAAGCTGCACGAGTTGCGGCGTTGGATCAAAGCCCACGAGCGACACCTTGGACGAGTCCACGTGATTCTCGCGAAAAGCCGTCACCGCGCCCTGCAGCGTGATCAGCGAGTCCGCGAAATAGCCGACGAGCTTTGGGAAGCGGGTAAGGGTATCGGCGACGATACCGATCGGCTTCACCGATTGATCCCCGCCGGCATCCTTATGCGCCACGATCTGAATGCCGGGATAGGCTTTGAGCCCCTCGACAAAGCCCCGGTCGCGCAGACTCAACGATCCGACGCCGCTCAAGAAGGTGGAGTATCCCACCTGGCCCGCCGCGGCGCCCGTCTTCTTCCTTATCGCCTCTGCTAGGGTTGTGGCTGCAAGAAGGCCACCGGCGTGATTATCGGTAGCCAAGAAAGAATCGTATGTATCGGTGTTTGCTGCGGAGTCGACCAGGATGACCTTGACACCCGCCTTGTGCACTGTGTCGATCGTTGCGTCCAGCGCGGTTGCGCTCGTCGGAGCGAGGACGAGAAAGTCCGGCCGCTTGGCGAGGGCGTCCTCGACGAGCTCAATCTGCCGTTGGATGTTCGACTCCGAATCCGCGCCGGTGAATTGCAGCGCCTGCAATCCGAACTGGGCCGCCGCGGCGCGTCCGCCGGCGAGGCAGGTCTGCCAGTAATCGGAATTTACGGTCTTCACGATGAAGACGAAGCGCACTCCGCCCAGCACAGACTTCGATGGAGGCGCACACCCGCTCAGGCTGATCGCGCCTGCGGAACCCAGGGTGGCGCCCACGGCGGCGCCCGCCTGCAACAATGCACGCCGGCTCAATCTTGCCGTCTTGCGACCGGTCATCCAAAGCCCCCACCTGAACTGCGTCGCCCTTCTTTTTAATAAATGACAGCCGCAGCACAAGGCTGGAATAGCCATGCCTTAATGTTGCGATATTGTCAATGTCTTTGCGGATTATCCTCCTACGGCCTGAAAAGGCCATAGAGCTGGAGGATTATGTTGACCATATCGCAATAGCCTTGGCCAAGATGACGCTAAAGCCGGTACGCGATGGGCGGCTTATTAATTCGCTCGTGCGTGGCGTGGAGGTTCTCCGTCTCCTCTCCCGAGCGGATGGTCCGCTCGGGGTGACCGACGTCGCCGACAAGCTCACGGTCGATCCCAGCACGGCATATCGGCTGCTCGCCACACTCGAGCACGGTGGTCTCGTCCAGCAAGAGCTCGATTCCAAGAAATACACGATCGGCTATGGCGTGCTCGAGCTCGCTAGCGGCCTGCTTCACCGGCTCAGCGTCGTTTCGGTGGCGGACCCCTACGTGCGCTCGATCGCCACCCTCACACGGGAGAGCACTCACGTCGCCGTCCTTGACGGCCCACGTGCGGTGTTCGTGGCGCGCCAATCCGGGGCCGGCGTCTTACGCGTCGAGACGACGGTCGGCGCATCGGAGCCGGCCTACTGCACCGCGGTCGGCAAGGCACTGCTCGCAGACCACTCGGAGCATGAGTTGCGCCAGCTGTACGTCGAGCCGCTCACCCGCTACACCCCGCACACGATCACAGCCATAGCCGATCTCATTCCTGAGCTCGAACGCATCCGGCGCACCGGATACGCCTACGATGACGAAGAGCTTCACCCGGGAGTCCGATGTCTGGCGGCCCCCATTAGGGACCACCGAGGCCGCATCGTCGCGTCGTTCGGTCTTTCGATGCCGGCCACCCGATTGACGCGCGACCATATTCCCGATCTCGTCAATCATGTCGGCGGCGCCGCGGAGGCTATTTCCGCTCAGCTCGGCTATGTCGTGAGGCCGGCTGCCAAGTCTTCCTAAAGGAATAGAGCCCGTGCGCATGACCGGTGGGCAGATCGTCGCCAAGTATCTGATCTCTGAGAAGATGCCGTATCTCTTCGGCGTCGCCGGCCACGGCAACACGGCACTGCTCGACGCGTTCGTCGATCACAAAGATGAGATCTCGGTCGTGCAGGCGATCCACGAGCAGGGCGCCGCGCATATGGCAGATGCGTACTACCGCGTCGCACGCCGGATATGCGGCGTGTTCACCTCCATCGGTCCGGGCGCTGCCAACACGGCGATGGGCGTGGCCAATGCCTACATCGACTCCATCCCGCTCTTGCTGCTGACGGGCTCGGTACACACCTACATGCGCGGACGCGGCGTGCTCCAGGAACTGGAACGCACGCATTGGGCGAACTTCCCGCGCATGATGGAACCCGTGGTGAAGCGCTGGTGGCAACCGAGCAGAGCCGAACAGCTTCCCAATGTTCTGCACCTGGCCTACAACGTGATGCTCGAAGGCCGGCAGGGACCCGCCTACATCGATCTGCCGATGGATGTGCAAGCCGAAGAG
>DAINRU010000056.1:0-2638 GCA_036741695.1 Vulcanimicrobiota bacterium | reverse complement strand
ACGCTCGCGCGCGAAGCTGATGTGATCCTCGCGGTGGGCTGTCGCTTCACCGATCGCACCTCGTCGTCGTTCCGACGCGGGATCACGTTCAGCATTCCGCCGACAAAACTCATCCATATCGACCTCGATCCCTACGAGATCGGCAAGAACTATCCGGTCGAGGTCGGGCTTGTCGGCGACGCGCAAGCCACGCTCGCCGACCTTCTCACATCGCTCCGCGCACTCACCAAGCCCGTCGATTACAAGAACTCCCCGTATTTCGCTCGCATCCAAGAGCTGAAGTCGGCTTGGCAGGAGGCGTTGCGGCCATCGCGAGAGAGCAACGACACCCCGATGACTATCTCGCGGGGGCTCGCCGAGGCGCGCGCCGTGCTTGCGCGCGATGCCATCATCGTCACCGGAGCCGGTAACCCGCAGAGCCAGGCCTTCACAGAATTCCCTGTCTACGGTTCAGACCAGCACATTACCGCCGGGGGCTTCTCCGCCATGGGTTTTGAGGTGCCTGGCGCCATCGGTGCGAAGCTCGCCGCGCCGAACCGTCAGGTCGTGGCGCTCGTCGGCGACGGAAGCTTCTTGCAGACGATCGAAGAGCTCGCCATGGCCGCACAGTACGACATCCCGGTTGTGTTCTTGGTCTTCAACAACTACGGCTGGGAGTGCATCAAGAATCTTCAGACCTTGCAGTTCGGAGCGGATCGCGTCATCGCGACGAGTTTCAAAAAGCCGAACGGCTCGCCGTTCTCCGCCGATCTTGCAGCCATCGCCAAGGGCTTCGGCTGTCATGCCGAGCGCATCGAGAACCCGTCAGAGGTCGGCCCAGCTCTGCGTCGCGCGTTCGGCTCGGGCCGTCCGGCCGTCATCGAGGCGCTATGCAGCCGCGAACTCCCCGGAAGCGGCTTGACCGCGACCGGTTGGTGGGATGTGACCGTGCCTGCCTATCATCGCCAGAAGCGTGCGGCGTACGAGGCCGCGCGATCGGGCGAGGCTTTGACCTAGGGTGGCCTCTGCGTCCATCGGTCTGGCGGTGTTCGGCGCCGGGCGGATCGGCGCAGTGCACGTGCGCAATGCAGCCCGCAATGTGCCGGGTGCTCACCTGGTTGGGATCGCTGACCTCGATCGCACGGCCGCGCGACGTCTTGCTGACGCGGAGGGCATCGATCGCATCGATGATGTTGAAGCTTTCCTGGACGACCCCGCCGTTCGAGGCGTCGTCATCGCCACCCCTACCGGAACCCACGCCGAACTCATCGCGCAGGCGGCCAAAGCCGGCAAGCACATCCTCTGCGAAAAGCCGATCGCGCTCGACCTTGCGGCGACAAAGTCGGCTGCGCTGCGTGCAGAGCAGGCTGCCGTCATCTTGCAGGTCGGGTTCCAGCGCCGTTTCGATGCCGAGTTCTTGCGCGCTCGGAGCTCGGTAGAGGCCGGCGCGCTCGGCGACTTGCGATTCTTGCGCCTGGTCGGGCGGGATCACCGCATGCCGCCTGTGGCCTACTTGCGGACGAGCGGCGGCCAGTTCAAAGATCAAATGGTACATGAGTTCGACCTGGCTCGCTGGATCATGTCGCCGATCGAGGTCGACGAGGTCTTTGCGACCGGCTCGGCGCTCATCGATCCGTCGATCGCCGGTTTCGGCGACGTCGACACCTCGCTCGTCGTGCTGCGCTTTTCGAGCGGTGCCATCGGCGTCATCGACGACTCCCGCGAAGCGATCTACGGCTACGACGTTCGTGGCGAGATCCATGGTTCTAAGGGCCTGATGCTCGTCGGCGCCGGGCGACTGCGCACCGGAGAGCTCCTCGGCGCGGAGCAGGCGACCCCGAACGTCGAGTCCTTCATCGAGCGCTTCGCGGATGCGTATCGGGATGAAGTCGTCGATTTCGTCGCCGCCATGCGCGAGCGCCGGGCGCCGCGAGTCGGCGCGACCGACGCCCTCGAGGCCCTGCGCATCGCCATCGCCGCAGACCGTTCGCTGCGCGCGCAGCGTCCGGTGAGCCTCGCCGGAGTCACCGATGACTAAACCCAGCCTTGGCTCGCCCTTGCTCATCCATGGAAAAGATGTGCGGTCCGGCGACGTCGTCACCGTCGCTCGTAATGGGGTCGATTGGAAGTACATCGATTTTCGAGTTACCCGTCTGCGGGCCGGATCACGGCTCGCTGGGGCGACCGCGAACGATGAGGTCGCGCTCATCGTCATCGAAGGTACCATCGCGGTCACGTCGTCAGCAGGCTCGTGGGAGACGGTCGGAGGACGAGCGAGCCCCTTTTCCGGACCGCCGTCGGCGGTATACCTCCCCGCCGATACATCCTACGAGCTGCACGCGCGCGGCGCCGCTGAAGTCGCCATCTGTGCGGCGCCGTCGAAGGGTGCGTTGCCCGCACGTCTGCTAACGCCGGCCCCCGACGCGGAGTACATCCGCGGCAAAGGCCATGCCGAGCGCCGCATTCGCAACATCCTTATGGGCGAGGACGAAGCGACGAGCCTCTTCCTGACCGAAGTCGTCACCTTGCCGGGCAACTGGTCGAGTTACCCGCCGCACAAGCACGATGAGGATAACCCGCCGGTCGAATCTGCGCTGGAGGAGATCTACTACTACCGTGCCCAGCCCGCATCCGGCTTCGCCTTTCAACGCGTGTACAC
>DAINRU010000055.1:4743-5995 GCA_036741695.1 Vulcanimicrobiota bacterium | reverse complement strand
TCGTGCCGCCAGACGAAGCCGAGATCTTCCGCCTTGGCCGGCAGCAGCAGCTGGCTTGAGAGGCGCGTCTCTGAGAATTCGCCGAGCACAACCCGCAGCGCAAGAGCGGGCGCGAAGGCGAGCGATGGCCGGCGTAGCGCATGGCCAAGAGCCTGTGAGAAGCGCGCATTGTTTGCGATATCGGGCGAGACGGCGTTGAGGGGGCCTGCGACGTCGTCGCGGTCGATGGCGAAGAGGATGAGCGCGATGTCGTCCTCGAGGTGGATCCATGGCCACCACTGCGCGCCCGAGCCGAGCGGACCGCCGGCACATGAGCGGAACGGCCCAAGCATCGCCGCAAGCGCGCCTCCGTCTCGGCCAAGGACGAGCCCTTGCCGCAAGCAGATCACGCGGGTGCCAAACGAGCTCGCCGCGTTCGCCTGATCCTCCCAATCGACGCACACTCGCGCGAGGAAGTCATCGCCCGGTGCCGCGCTTTCATCCAGCGGCTCGTCGCCGCGCGATCCATAGTAGCCCGATGCCGATGCGCTGACGAGCGTGCGCGGCCGTTGGGAGCAGGCTCGCAAGGCCGCCACGAGATTGCGCGTGCTGATCCGGCGCGAGTCCCCGATGAGCTTTTTCTTGGCCGCGGTCCAGCGACCGGCGACTGTCTCGCCTGCCAGGTGCACGACCGCGTCGAGCCCGGCGAAGTGCTCCGCTGCGACACTAGGATCCGCGTCGCTCATCAGGTCGAGCCGGCGCGCCTCGACGCCGTCGGGGAAGCCCTTGGCGGCAGGATCGCGCGTGAAGGCGCGCACCGCGTCGCCACGCTTGAGGAGCGCGGCGATGAGCGCCGTGCCGACGAACCCTGATGCGCCGGTTATCCCGATCCGTTTCACGATCAACTCCGTTTCCGGCACGGCAGCGCGGCACCCGCTACTCGGGTGCGGAAGGTTCGTCCCTTCTCCTGCGATAACGGGATACCCATGATGCAGACAGCTCTCACAGCCGCGCTCATCGCGTGTGTCGTCCTGGTAGCACAGGCGCAAAGCCCGGAGTTCACCATCACGAGCTCGGCATTCAAAGCCGGTGCAGCGATTCCGCACGTGTACGCGTACTCGGGGTACGGCTGCGACGGGCGCAACACGTCGCCGGAGGTGGCGTGGGATGGCGCTCCGCCGGAGACCAAGGCCTTCGCGTTGACGATGTTCGATCCTGACGCGCGCTCGGGTCAGGGCTGGTGGCACTGGATCGTGTTCAACATCCCGGCGAC
>DAINRU010000055.1:0-4643 GCA_036741695.1 Vulcanimicrobiota bacterium | reverse complement strand
GGCTACTCGTGCGTCAGGGCGTGACGAGCCCGAGCTTGGCGAACTCGTCGACCATCGCGGCGACGTCTCGAGCTACGGCATCTCGATCGGCGCCTGTCTCATCGCAGATGGTGGTCACGATCTGCTCCTGCGTGTTGTGGCCATCGCACATCTCGAGGATTTGGCCAGCGGTGCGGTTGAGGATGTGCACTTTCTGCGTCGCCGGATGGTGCACGAGCACTTCTTCTCCGACGGTGCGGATGTCGAGATCGCCTGATTTGCGAGGACAGTCCATCGTCGTCAATTCTCCGTCGAGGTGTGCGACGGTCGCTCCGCTGACCGCTGTGCGAATGCCGTTAAACTCGTGGGTGATAGGCGACATCCACGACATGTAGTACAGCGCAAGCGGCAGTTTGCTGACTGGGAAGAGCAAACCTCCGAGCCCCGCCTGCTCCACACGCTGGGAGAGGACGTGATGCTGGCCCTCTCAATCGTCCCAGTGACCTTCACGCCGCGGCCCTCATCGCCAAAGCGTACAGATACGCGCAGGTGCCAGCCATGATGCGCCCGGCCGCGGCGACCAGCGTGGGCTTGCCGCCGGGATCCGCGCCGATCTGCGAGCGCGGATCGACGAGCCGCAAGAGCAACGGCGTCATGCGGCGGCCGCTACCGTACCAGCCCTCGGCGAGCTGGCTGCGCTGGGCGAAATAGAGCGGAACATCTTCGCGGCGGATCGACCAGCGCAAGTACTCCTCGACCGGTCCGCTCACCGGCCACGCGGTCCCGGCCATGCGCGCGGCCAGAGCCACGGCGGCGTCAAGACGGATGGCATCGTAGCGCTCTTGCTTGATGATGACTCGCAGAGCGTCGAGATCTGCTTTGGAGAGGGCGCGCAGGGCGCGGCCCAGGAGCACGCTGTCGCGCAGACGATACAACCCGATCGAGTGCACCGCGTAATGCAGCGCGGTTGCGACGTTTCCCAGCACGCGCACCGCGCCCGCCGGTCCGTCTGCTTCTGCCATGTGCGGTTGGAGCGCTTGCCAGTCAAGCGGGATAGAGAGGTTACCCGGCGGCGCGAGGGCGACGTGCAACTCGATCGCGCAGCCTGGAGTCGGGGGGAAGAGCGGTGCGGCGTGGTGATGGTGTTCGCGGTAGTTACGCTGGCGGCGCTCGTCGGCTCGTTCGTAGTACCCCTGGTCGCGCAGCGCTTGCGACGCCCCCTCGAGATCTGCTGCGGGGACCAAGATATCCAGATCGGAGCTCGCGTGCAGCACGGCATCCGGTTCGTCGCGGTACAGCCGAGCGGCACCTTTGAGCAATGCGAAGGGGATGCCCGCGGCGCCAAGGCACGAGGCGACCGCGATGACCTGCGCCCGCACCGCGATCCCGCGCAGCACGACGCTACGCCCTACCGGCTGGAGCGACCGGCGCAGGTACTGGGCTGCAGACGTCGTGCTCCCCAAACGGGTAGCCGTCTCCACAAGCGTCGCCGAGCATCCGTGGCGGCGAGCAGCACTTGCGATGGCGCCCCAGTCGCCGCCACGCAGCGCCCTTTCAAATGCGGCTTTGTCGCTGCGCACCGCGGCGGACATGGCCTGTACGAGTGCGACGTACGGGCGCGGACGAAACCAAGGAAGCGCTCTCACCATGCGTAGTCCGAGAGAGCGCACGCGGAACGGCACGGCACGCAGGCCGCGCAGTCGCGCCGTGTAGAGTCCGCGCCGCCAAAAACTCGGCATGTCGATGCGCACGGCATCCGGACCATCATGAGCCATGACTGCGACGACCTTGCCGACGATGGAGGACGCTTGCGGATACTCAGGCGACCAGGGGACGGCGTCGCCGCAGGTCTGGATTACGCCACCTCGCACGCGGGTGATGCGGTGAGCGACGAGCTGCCCATCTCGCTCGAAGACCACGATATCGCCGACGCACCCATCGCCACGTAAGGGTCCAAGCGCGAGCACCATGGGCTCGTGCAAGAGCGGCATCATGCTCGAACCACGCATCGCGACGCGCGGCGCCCCGCTCGAACCAGCCAGCAGCCTGACGACTTCGAGCGTCCTCGTAGCGTCGACCGCACGCTCCTCGACGACCATCACGTCCCCACCGCCACGAGCGGCCTGGCACGTCGCGTCGTCGCAGCGATCAGCAAAGCGGTGTCGTCCGGCGTTCCCAGCGTGAGGGCATAGACGCGCGCCTGGTGGCAGATCGCGGTCGCGGTGGCGACGCGGTCGAGCCCCGCTTGTGGGCCGCACAACCCTGCCGTCAGCAGACGCACGATCGCATCGTCGAGCGCCAAAGGAGCGGTGCGAGCGACCCCGCCCCGGCCCTCGATGAAGAAGATAGCTTCGAGCTTGGCTGGAGCTGGCATTGGCCGCTCGCCGAGCACCTCGGAAAACGAGGCGGACTCCCAGTCGGCGCCTTCATGCGCGAGCAGGCGCCTGCCGATGCCGCCGTCGCCGGGGATCTCTTCGGACGTCAGGAGCTCCAGGCCGCCTTTGCGGACGTTGATCGCTCGCGGAAACGCTTGCACCATCCCGCCTTTGAGCACGCAGCGCTCGTCGGTATAGAGGTCCATGCCGCGGCGGGAACACGCAAGCGCGGTCGTCGACTTGCCACCGGTCGAGATCGCGGAGATCGCCGCAGCGGTATCGCCGATGCGGACGGCCGCCGCATGGAACGATACGAGCTCACCGTTGATGTCGAAAAACGCGCGGTGCGTCACCGCATCGGCGAGAAACGAGATGACGTGCCCGCCGCGCAGCGGAGACGGATATCGATACGCGGGGCCTGGCTCCGTCCAAAAGACCGGTTCGCCAGCATCGTTTCCATGACGCAGCGCACAGCTCCAAAGCTGTGGCGTCCCCGGCTTGAGAAAGCTTTGATAGCGACTGCGGAACGACTCCGCCGCCGCCTCCTCGTCGAAGCAGGCAGCGATGCAGCGGCCGAACCATTCCATGGTCACGACATGGCGAGCACGCGCAAAGAGCATCTGGCGCTGGGCTGTGTCGAGCTCGATCTCGACGAGCTCGCGGGCTGTGACCAAGGTCATCGCAGCAGTGCCTCGATTGCATCCGCTGCGCTCGCCGGCGAGCTCGCGCTGACCCGGTAACAGGGAATACCGGACAGCATGAGGGCAGCGCTCGCCAGCCGGTCAAAGGGATCGAGCTCCAGGTTGATGCGTTTGGTGAAATCAGCTGCGGCCAGGCCTGCGGGGACGTGCTCCACCGTCGCCTGCGCGCCTGGACTCCGTTCGAGCATGATCGCGGCGGCCAGCGGTGCCGGCTGCGCGAAGACACGATCGCCGAAGACGTCTCCAGGATCGATATTGTCCCATACCGGATCGCCGTGCGGCACCCGCGGAGGTGAAGCATCACAGACCGCCTTCAGGCGCGGATCGGAAAAGACCGACAGCGTGCGCTCGCGGATGAGCAGCGCGCGCGGCAACCCGAACACCGTTCTGTCCGACTTGCGGATGAAGACGAATTCATCGCTGAAGAGACCCGCGCCCCTGGCCATGAGCTCGAGCGCCAGTGTCGTCTTGCCGATGCCCGACTGCGCCGACACCACGATCGCCTTGTCGCCCAAGCGCAGCGCGGCGGCGTACAGCGAATGCCAGGCATCATTGCGGCGGAAGCTCAGGCGGATGAGCTTGCTCGAACCATAGAACGCCAGCCGGAAGTGCGTCGACGGCTTGTCTTCCGGATACACGACGGGCTCGCCGTTGAAGACCAACCAGTCTGCGCCGTTGTTGGCGAGGATGTGTCCGCGATCGACATCGGCGTCGTCGCCGTCTGCGGGAAGCGGCACGCGCACGCGGCGATATGCCGAGCACAGATACTCCAAGACTTCAGGCGCGTCGCTGTGCACGATCAGACGCCGTTCGAGCGTGGTGAACGCAGCGGCGTGAAGGCCGTCTGTGTGTGCGAGCGGTTGCGGACGTGCGAGCAAGGCGCCTTCCCATCCCAGCAGAGCATAGGCAAGGAGCGGTCCGATGATGGCGGCCGCTCATTCCCTCACGTCAACGCTTGCTGATCCTATAACGGGGAAGAGAACGCCTCATCGCGCTCGGAACCGGGCTTACTAACCCCCGGTATCCGCTTATAATGTTCCTGGGAGCGTGGCGGTCTCCTAACGGCATTTCGGGGCCCTGATTGGTCCAAAAGACCCTCGCTTGGCTGCTCCACCCGCATCGCATATTACAACACAAAAAACAAGGGAGCCGGGCGCGATGCACCCTCTCCCCTGTGCGTCCCTTGCCGGGATCGCCCGTCGTTGCGCGTGCTAGTCCTTGCAGGTCGGGAAGAAACTTGGGCATTCGGGCGCACCAAGAGCTTCCGACAAGACCAACGCCGCGTCTAACGACGCGACGAGCTTGGGTGCGGTGTACATGGGCATGTTCTCCTAGGCTTTCTTTGGAGACGGCGCCTCATCGCGTCGGCCGCGCACGATTCCCGCGCGTGCGCTCAAACTTGCCTGTGGGCGACAGACGCTCCCTGAGAGAAAGGACTTAATAAAAAATGCCGCCGCAAGCGCTCGTTGGGCTTCTGGAGCATGTTTGGCTTGGGAGTCTTGACTGGCTATTTTAGCTTCGCCGGGTCGAGATCCCACCGATAGCGCTAACACGAAGGGAGCGGCGCCATCACGGTGCCGCTCCCTGC
>DAINRU010000054.1:0-6807 GCA_036741695.1 Vulcanimicrobiota bacterium | reverse complement strand
GACTCAAAATCGCGCGAGGTCACCCCTCATGTGGGTTCGATTCCCACCTTCGGCACGGCAAAACGAGAGTTGCCGGCAATTTTCCACTAGGATGCGAGCGTGCGAGCGTGTAAGCGCGCCAGTAGAGGTGTCAGGACGTCTTGAAACAGGATAGGTCACAGCCGCTTCTGGACGGCGGTTTTTGGCGCGCGGTCATCGTGATGGCGATCATCAGCGCCGTGCTCATGTACGTCGTGGTCGTCTTCCCCATCGACAGACTCTTCCTGCCCGAAGCCTCGACGGTCAGCGTGGACATCGACAACCTCTTCAAGTTCAGCATGTTCTTCGGCGTGCCGATCCTCGTGTACGTCAACGGTTTTATCATCTATTTCGCGATCCGCTACCGGCTCAAACCGGGCGAGCCGATCGACGCGGTCGGGTCGTCCATCCACGACCACCCGACCCTCGAGGCGGTCTGGACCGTCATTCCGGGCGTGCTCATGGTCGTCTTGGCCGTGCTGAGCTACTTCATCATCCCCATGTACTACCCGACCGGCCAAGCGACGGCGAGCGCGGTGACCATGGAAGCCATCGGGCACAAATGGTATTTCGAGTTCCGCTACCCCGGCCTCAAAGACTCGGTGATGAACGAGATGCACCTGCCGGTGGGCGTGCCGGTGACGCTCGAGATCACCTCGTCGGAAGCGACCCAGGACGTCGCCACCGGTGCTGTATTGCACTCGTTTTGGGTGCCCGAATTCCGGCTGAAGCAAGACATGATCCCCGGCATGGTCGTCCCCATCCACTTCACGCCGAGCGAGATCGGCACGTTTCATATCGTGTGCGCCGAATTCTGCGGCCTCGGGCACTCTCACATGTGGGGCAGCGTCGTCGTCCAGTCAAAGCCAGATTTCGACAAATGGTATGCCGACCAGCAGCGGGCGGAAGCGGCGGAAGCAGAGGGCGTGAGGCCCATCAGCCTTCAGGGCGGCGATGCGAGCGCCGGGCAGACGTTGTTCAATGCCAAGTGCGTCGTGTGCCATAACGCCGCGCCGTTCGCGCAGCGCAAGGTGGGGCCGGGTCTGGCGGATCTCTTCGACGACCCGGACCATCCCGATCTCGTGACCGGCAAGAAGGCCAGCCCAAACAATGTCGCGGACATCCTCGAACACGGCGCGCATGGCGATATAGGCGTCATGCCGAACATGCAGGCCAACGGCATCACCGACAAAGACATCGCAAATCTCGTGGCCTACCTGCAGACCCTGCACAAATGAAACGACATTTCGCAACAGACCTCAAGATCCGTCTCGGAGCCGAGCATGTCAGTCACTGATGTAGAGCATCCCGCAAGTCACATCCATCCGCCGCCGGACACGTTCATCAAGAAGTACGTGTTCAGCCTCGATCACAAAGTGATCGCGGTGCAGTACTTTCTCACGGGTGGCCTGTTCTTCGTGCTGGCAGGGCTGTTGGCCGAGCTCATGCGCGCCCAGCTCATGGGTCCCAACAACCACGTGCTCAGCGTCGCGACATACAATGAAGCCTATAGCGTGCATGGGTCCGCGATGGTCTGGCTCGTCATCATCCCGGTCCTTACCGGAGGTTTTGGCAACCTCGTCATGCCGCTGCAGATCGGCGCCCGTGACGTGGCTTTTCCGTGGCTCAACATGATCAGCTTCTGGCTCTTTCCGCCTGCCGGCATATTGCTCTTCGCCAGCTTTTTGTACGGCGCACCGCAGGCGGGCTGGACCGAGTACCCGCCGTTCACGCTGCAGATGCCGTTCGGCACGAGCATGTGGTGCATGGCCATCTTTCTCATCGGCGTTTCGGCGACGATCACCGGGTTGAATTTTCTCGTGACGATCGTCAAGATGCGCGCGCCGGGCATGACCTGGACGCGCACGCCGCTGTTCGTCTGGGCGACGGGCGTCACCGCGTTCCTCTCCATGATCGCGACGGCGAACCTCTCGGCGGCGCTCGCCGGGCTGTTCATAGCGCGCACGTTCGGCGTGCCGTTCTACGACGTCGGGAAGGGCGGCAGCCCAGTTCTCTGGCAGCACGTGTTCTGGTTCTACTCGCACCCGGCTGTCTACATCATGATCCTGCCAGCCTTCGGCATCGTCTCCGAGGTCATCCCCACATTCGCGCGCCGGCCGATCTTCGGATACAAGGCCATCGCCTACTCGTCGGCCACGATCGGGCTGCTCTCGTTCATGGTCTGGGCCCACCACATGTTCACGAGCGGTCTCCAGCACTGGGAACAGTTCGCGTTCATGGTGCTGACCATGCTCATCGCCGTGCCCACCGGCATCAAGATCTTCAGCTGGGTGGCGTCGCTGTGGGGTGGGAAGATCAGGCTCGACACCCCATTACTCTTTGTGTTCGGCTTCTTGTCGACGTTCACGTTCGGCGGCATTACCGGCATCCTGCTGGCATCCGTGCCGATCGACGTCCACGAGCACGCCAGCTACTTCATCGTGGCGCACCTACATTATGTGCTCTTCGGCGGCAGTGTCTTCGGGATTTTCGCGGGCATCTATTACTGGTGGCCGAAGATGACCGGCCGTATGCTCGACGAGCGCCTGGGCAAGTGGCATTTCTGGCTGATGTTCCTCTCGTTCAACGCCACGTTCTTGCCCATGCACTGGATCGGACTCCACGGCATGCCCCGTCGCGTCGCGACCTACGACCCGATGTACACGGGAACGAATGAGTTCGTCTCGGTCTCCGCGTTCGTGCTCGGCCTGTCGATGTTGTTCTTCGCCTACAACGCACTGGTCAGCCAGCGTCGCGGCGAGGTCGCCGGGCCGAATCCTTGGGGCGGCCGGACGCTCGAGTGGATGATCCCATCGCCCGCGCCGTATTACAACTTCAAGGACATCCCCATCGTGCTGTCTGGCCCGTACGACTACGGCAAACCGCTGCCGTACGCGAACGTCAGTCAGGATCTCGCCACGGTTCCGGTGCACTAGCTATGGCAGCGCACGCCTACTCGGTCAGCGACGCGGAATATGATGAGGTCCGCCGGCAGCGCCTGCTCGGGTTTTTGTTCTTCCTCATCAGCGACTGCGTCATCTTCGGCGATTTTATCTTCTCGTATCTGTATCTGCGCAGTGCCTCAGCGGTCTGGCCGCCGGTCGGCATCGAGCGGCCGTACCTGTACCTGGCGGCGGTGAACTCGGTCGTGCTGTTCGGAAGCGGCGCGACGATGCACTTCGCCATGGAGGCGTTCCGCGCGCAGCGGTTGAGCCGGTTCTACGGGTTGCTCGTCGCCACGATCGTGCTTGGGTCGATGTTCTTGGGCGGTCAGGCGTATGAATACACCCACCTGCATGACACCTGGGCGGGCAGCACCTTTGGGGCCTCGTTCTTCACGCTCACCGGGATGCACGGATTCCACGTCTTCATCGGCGTGATCTTCCTGATCACGGTGCTCATCCAGACGCGCAACGGGACCTATAGCGCTGAGCGCCACTTCGGGCTCACCGCGGCGACGCTCTACTGGCACTTCGTCGACGTCATCTGGGTCGCGTTGTTCTTCTTGTTCTACATCTATTAAAGGCGTACGATATGTTGGAACAGATCCCAGGCACGCTCAAGATCATCGCCCTCATCGGCGCTTTTGTGGTCGGCATCGCGGCGCTGGCCGGACTCCGCTCGGAGTGGAAGAAGACCGAGCTCGAGGATCAGGTCACCAAGGTCATGATGATATTGCTTACCGTGGGCTGCATCTTCGTGGTGCTGGTGGCGTTCGGCGTCTGGGGACGCGTCTGAAGGAGACAGCGCATGGCTATCGGCTACGAGAA
Organism: Vulcanimicrobiota bacterium; assembly: GCA_036741695.1. Lineage (GTDB taxonomy): Bacteria > Vulcanimicrobiota > Vulcanimicrobiia > Eremiobacterales > Eremiobacteraceae > JAFANK01. Next base: position 3,019 of record DAINRU010000054.1, on the reverse strand, counting down.
GTCTGAATACGAAATCCCGCAAAGCCGCGGCATGCCGCCGGTCGTCGTGTACCTCTTCGGCATCTGCCTCGTACTGATCTTCGTCATGGGCGCGATCTCGATCTATTACGCCGGTGAATTCCACGTCTGGCCGGCGACAGACACCGTCAAGGCACTCGTCTCGGGCTCCTTCTAGGCGCGCAGGCTGCGCGAAGCGTCAGCCCGCGTATGGGCTGGCCAAGCCTGGGCTTCCCACACGTTCAACGTGGCGGAGAGTTGCTGCGCACGCCGATGTTGTGGAAATTCTTCGGCAGCACGCCCGTGCTCCGGCCGTCGAGGGTGATGATGCCGCCGTCCTCGCAAAACTCGAGCAGCGCCGCGTCCGTGCGCATCGGAAGATCGCCGTCGCCGATCGCGGGCCATTCGCAGGCCACACGCCGGTCGTGGGTCAGGACCGCGATATAGCCGCTCGAGCCCCGCTCGGAGAAATCGTCTCGGCCGCGAGTCCGGATGTACCCGTCGACGATGAAGATCGGGCCATAGGTCTCGCGCAGCGCGCGCAGTGGTGCGCGCAGCAGACAGACCGCATACACGGCGAAGGCCGCAGCCCCCAGCGCGAAGATAGGAGCTAGCAGTTGCAGACCTTCGTGGTCTGCGTTGCCGTCGTTCGCCAGGCGCAGCAGCTCGATCGTGAAGACGCAGAACAGCGCCGAGATGATAGCCGGCTCGACCGCGATGGCCAAGCGGCCGAAGAGCCCGCGTACGACGATCGTGCGCTCGTCAGGAGTCCACCGGCGCATGACGAGCTCGTTGCGCCGTTCGTCGGCAGTTAACATGTGGCGCTGGGCCGAAAGAGATGACACGTGAGCGCAATTCGATGAAAGCCGTGAACGATTCCCGGTGGGTCGCCGCGCTGGCCGCCGCGACGTGGTTGGCGATGTCAGCTGGCCCGAGCCTGTCAGAGGCCAATCCGTTTGACCAGAGCGTCACGCCGCTTGAGATCGGCGACCGGATGCCTGACCTGCGATTTGTCGACCAGCGTGGGCGTCCGTTCCGCTTCTCCGAGGCGCGCGGCGAGGCGATTGCCGTCGCGTTCATCTACACCCGCTGCGACGATGCATGTCCGATCATCACGCAAAAATTCGGCCAACTGGATCGGGTCCTCGGCACGGGGCCATACCGCCTCGTCGAGGTCACCATGGATCCGGCACACGACACCCCGCCGGTCATCGCCGCATATGCGAAGAAGTACGGCATCACATCGCCGCGCTGGCAGGTCGTCACAGGCGATCCCACCGCGCTCGGCAACTTCGCGCGCTCTGCCGGGCTCTCCGTGGTCGACAACGGTCGGGGCGAGCTCATCCACAACGCGCGGTTGCTCGTCGTAGGGCCCGATGGACGGCTGTCGGATATCGTCGAGCTGATCGCTTGGGAGCCCAGCAAAGTGGCTGCGCAGCTCGAGCACGTGGCCGGCCTGTCGTCGAATCCGCTTGCGCGCGCCGACTTCTTACTGACCAAGACTGTGGCACAATTCTGTGGCGGCTCGTATCAGGTGGCATCGGGCCTTATCGACGTCGTGGCCGGAGGGCTCGTGATCGCAGGCGGTATCGTTATCATGTTGTGGCTTCGGCGGCGGCTGTTCGCGCAAGGAGCATGAGGGAGATGCGCAGTAGGCTGCTTGCCCACAAGCCTGCGAGGAGAGGCCCGTAGCAATGCGCATCATCACCGCCGTCACCATCGCCGCCTTGCTGGTGCTTACCGCGTGCAACAGCCCGGCTATCCCGCCAGGCAACTACGGCACGGTCACCGGGACCATAACCTCGACATCGGGTCAACCGGTTGCGGGAGTCAGCGTGCAAGCAGATTACGGCCCCTCAGCAGTCACGGGGGCAGATGGCAAGTACACGATCCCCACCGTGCCGACGAGTTCCGCTAACTCCCCAGCCCACATCCAAGTGACCAATGTGCCGTCCGGATACTCACTGCCGGCACCGCGTGACGACGTCCAAGTCGTCGCGGGGCAGACCACAGCGAGCGTCAATTTCGTCCTGTCGCCCATCTGAGGCCGTTTCGCCACCAGGAACCGCTCGGAGGCTGGAGGAAGACGTGTCCCGGAGCCGGAGCCGCTGGCGTCCCGTATTCAGGCCAAAGTGATCGGCCTAGCGGCACCGACGTCTTCTCACGTCGCGGAGGCTCCGAACAGCGCTCATGAGGGTGGATACGTCGATGGGGGAGACCGTGGCGATCAGTTCGGGTGAGGTCAGCGCTCCTGCGCGGCCGCGAGGCGAGTCGAAGGTCAATTCCGTCGACCGCGCCCTCGTCATCCTCGAATATCTGGGCACGCAGACCAAAGAGGTCGGCGTGCGCGAGCTCGGCCAGGCGATCGGGCTCTCCAAGAGCAGCGTCCACAGGATTCTGCAGACCCTGCGCGCCCGTGGCTTCGTGCGCTGGAACCCTGACAATGCGCGCTATTCGCTCGGCATGCGCGCGTTTGAGGTCGGCTGCGGCATATTGCGCTCCATGGAAGCACATGCCGTCGCCAAGCCTTACCTTGAGCAGCTCGTAGCTAACCTGGGAGAGACCGCGTTCTTGGGCGTTCTCGACGATGCCGACCTGGTCTTCATCGACAAGATCGATGGCCGCCGGTCGGTCCGGATGTACGCCGACATCGGCAGCCGCCGCCCCCTGCACTGCACGGGGATCGGCAAGGCGCTCTTGGCGCACCTCGACCGCGCTGAGATCGATCGGATCATCGCTGCCAAGCCGCTGGCCCGGCACACGAAGAACACCATCACCGATCCAGAAGCGCTGCGCGCCGAGCTCGAGAAGATCCGCCGGCAAGGCTATGCCGAGGATAACGAGGAGATGGAGGACGGCCTCTATTGCGTCGGCGCGCCGCTTTTCAACTACTCCGGCAGGCCGGTCGCGGCCATCTCGATCTCCGTGCCTAAGATTGGCCAGCAGACGGTGCAGAAGGACCGCTTGATCAAGGCGGTCGTCGCGGCGGCGCAAGAGATCTCCGCCAAACTCGGTTATAGCG
>DAINRU010000053.1:0-6940 GCA_036741695.1 Vulcanimicrobiota bacterium | reverse complement strand
CGGATACCTCTTGTCCGGAAAATAGTTTAGTGCCATATTATTAAGAGCTTTACTAGTTGTCCTGCCATGGGCATTGTGCCCGGCTTCCGCGACTGTCAGTGAACGACGATTCGGCCGATCGCGTCGATGTTATATTCCGTGAACCAGATGGCTCCGTCCGGCCCTTCGACGACACCATACAGCTCGCCGTTGGGAGATCGCGGCCAATATCCACGAATGGTGCCATTGCTACTCACGCGGCCCAGCTCCGTCACACCGCCATACCAGACGCTCTGGAGTGGCCCTCTTGCGATGGGGATCGGTTCGTCATAATCTCCAGACGTCATGAATTCCCTGATCGTTCGCTTGGAATCTATGCGGCCGATCTTGCCTGAGTGCTTCTCAGTGAACCAGATGTTGCCGTCCCATCCTTCCGTTACACCCTCGGGATCAGCGTCTGCTTCAGCAAGCCGAAACGTCTGGAGATGGTCCTCCCATAGCCGACAGATCGCGGCCGGGTAATCTTCTGTGAACCAAATTGCTCCGTCGGAGGCACGAGTGATCGCCCAGGGGATCGATGGAATCTGCGCAACCAACCTCACATCGCCCGTCGTAGTCATTCGACCTATCGCGCTCGCTCCTGTGTCTCCGACATAACCCCCGAACCAGATCGCTCGATCCGCTCCTACGGTCAAAGCGTTGACGATGAAGTTCTTAAGCGGGATCGCATGTACGCTGATGGTGCCCGATGTGGTGATCCGCCCGATGTTACTGCCGGCGCCGAACCAAAGAGCGCCATCGGGTGCGGACACGATCCCACCTGAGGGCCGCCCGATGCCGGTCCCGGCGAGCGGAAACTCTTTGATCTTCCCCTGAAGATCGATCCTGCCGATCGCGCTACACACGCGGGTCTCAGTAAACCACAATGCCTTGTCGGGGCCCGCTGTGATTGAAAACGGCCCACAAGGTCTGTGTGGGAGAAGATACTCGAAATGCACATATCCTGCCCGGCCCGCATCCCATGAGGATGATGCAGTGAGTGATTGCGGAGGAGCATGAGGTGTGACATGGCGCTGTGTTACGCACGAAGGAAGCGCGGCTACGCCGATGAGGATCCATATTGCTGATCTCCGTCGTCGCATGGACCTCTGTTCATTCTCGCTCCAAATACTCCGCTCCAATTGTCCGCGCATCGGCTAGGACGACCGCAACCCCGTCAACCAGGCTTTCCCCCGAAACTTTGAGAACGAACGGCATCCCGACACCCCAGCCAAGGGAGACGCATCGATGCCTGAGATGCTGTGGCCCCCGTTACCTCTTGAATCGTGGCAAGACACCCGCGACACCTTGCAGCTGTACACGCAGATCGTGGGCAAGGTCCGGCTCGAGCTCTCGCCGCCCGAACCCGAGTTCGCGCACGTGACGCTCTATCTGACCGCGCGCGGCATGACCACGGGTCCGATGCCGTGCAGCGGCGATCGCACGCTGCAGATCGATTTCGATTTCATCGCGCACCGGGTCGTTTTGACGACAAGCGATGGTGGCATCCGCAGCATCGCGCTCGCTCCACGCTCGGTCGCCGATTTCTACAAGGAGTTCATGACGCTGCTCGGCGAGCTAAAGATCACGTGCGCTATCACACCCATGCCACAAGAGGTAGCCGATCTCACGCCCTTCCACGAGGACACAAAGCACGCATCATACGATGCCGAGAGCGTGCATCGCTTCTGGCAAATCCTTAAGCAGGTCGACACGTCATTGAAGCGGCATCGAGCCCCGTTCCGCGGACGACACACCCCCGTGCACTTTTTTTGGGGAGGGTTCGACCTGGCCTATACCCGCTACTCCGGGCTGCCCGCGACGCCACCGCCCGGCGCCAATATGCTCTACCGCTTGTCGATGGACGCGCAAGAGATCTACGCCGGTTTCTGGCCGGGTGACCCGCGTTTTCCAGAACCCGCACTCGCTTCGTACGTCTATCCCAAACCCGCGGGTATCGAGCGTGCCACCATCCGGCCAAGCGCAGCGTTCTGGAACGAGCAGCTGGGGCTGTTCATCTTGCGTTATGACGACGTGCGCAGCGCACCCTCGCCGGCCGACACACTCAAGGAGTTCTTTGCAAGCACGTATGAGGCGAGCGCGGCGCTCGCCGGATGGGATCGCGCTCGTCTGGAATGAACGCGGCCGGCTAGGCAACCTTCTGTCAGTGAATTACTGGCTGTGGGCTCACTGCCGCCGAGCCGTGCGACGCGCATCGCATCCAGCATCGGCCGAGCGAGGCTTTTGCGGCGGGCTTTGAGAACGAGCGAACTCCGATGTACGCGAATCTCCAAGAATTCGTCGCCGATCTCCGCGCTCGGGGCGAGTTGCGTCAGATCGACGCGCTGGTCGACCCGAAGCTCGAGATCACCGAGATCGCGGATCGCTGCGTCAAGCACTCGTCCGGCGGTCCCGCGCTCTTCTTCACCCAGGTCAAAGGCTCGAAGTTCCCTCTGCTCATCAACGCGCTGGCGACGGAGGCGCGCATGGCCAGGGCGCTCGGGGTGGTGAACCTCGACGAGCTCGGCGACCGCGTGCGCAAGCTGCTCAAGCTTGCGCAACCCGCCCCAGGGCTTGCCGATAAGCTTGGTGCCGTGCTGCAATTGGGCGAGCTTGCCAGCCTTTTGCCGCGCGCGGTGCGCTCCGCTCCGTGCCAAGAGGTCGTCACAGAAGGCGACCAGGTCGACCTGCGCGCGCTACCTATTCTGACCACCTGGCCCGAGGACGGCGGACCGTATATCACGCTCCCGCTCGTCTTCACAAAAGACCCCATCACGGGCTCGCAAAACGTCGGCATGTATCGCATGCAAGTGTATGACGAGCGCACCACGGGCATGCACTGGCAGCGCCACAAGCACGGCCGCGAACATCAAGACTCCACCGGCGCGAACGCTCGCATGCCGGTCGCGGTGGCCATCGGGGCTGACCCAGCGACCGTCTACGCGGCCAGCGCGCCACTGCCCAGCGGCATCGACGAGATGATGCTGGCGGGTTTTCTGCGCGGTAAGAGCGTGCCGATGGTCGCCTGCAGGTCGGTCGATCTCAAAGTCCCGGCGGAAGCTGAGATCGTGCTCGAGGGATATGTGGATAACGCCGAGCTGCGACGCGAGGGACCGTTCGGCGACCACACCGGGGTCTACTCGCTTGCCGATGAGTATCCGGTCTTCCACGTCACCTGCCTGACGCGCCGACGCGACCCGATCTATTGGACCACGGTCGTCGGACGGCCGCCCATGGAGGACTACTGGCTGGGCAAGGCAACGGAGCGGCTTTTCCTTCCGTTACTCCAGCAGATGATGCCCGAGGTCGTCGACTATAATTTCCCGGCCGAGGGCGTCTTCCAGAACCTCGTCATCGTCTCGATCCGCAAACGCTATCCCGGACACGCCAAGAAGATCATGTACGGTTTGTGGGGTCTCGGGCACATGATGATGCTCACCCGCAATATTCTCGTGGTGGATGCCGACATCGACGTGCATGATCTGAGCGTCACGGCCTGGACCGCGCTCAATAACGTCGACGCGGGCCGCGATCTCGTGCTCGCCCCCGGACCTGTGGATGCGCTCGACCATGCGGCGCCGCTACCAGCCTTGGGGACGAAGCTCGGCATCGACGCCACCCGCAAATCAGCCGAAGAAGGCTACCAGCGCGAGTGGCCGGGTCAGGTCGTCATGAACGACGAGATCCGGCAGGCGGTGAGCCGGCGCTGGGAAGAATTCGGCCTCGACCCGCACATCCTGCAGCCATGACCGCCATCAGACGTCTCCTCGAAGAGATCAAGATCGAACACACGCTGTTCGCGCTGCCATTCGCCTACGTCGGCGCGCTCTTGGCGGCTCGCGGCATCCCCTCGCTCCACGTCATCGTTTGGGTGACGCTCGCCGTGCTGGGTGCGCGCACGGCTGCCATGGCGGCGAACCGGTTGCTCGACGCACGCATGGATGCTCGCAATCCGCGGACGGCCGGGCGGCTTGTCGCGTCGGGGCGGTTGCCCAGCTCCACCATGGTGTGGGCGATCGTCGCCGGCATCGCCCTCTTGACCGTTGCTGCCTGGCAGCTCAATCCGCTCTGTCTTGCGTTGCTGCCGATCGGCGCGGGCGCCGTGCTCGTGTATCCGCTCGTCAAGCGCTGGACGTGGGCTGTGCACTTCGTTCTCGGCGCGGTGGATGGCTTAGCGCCGCTGGGCGCGTGGATAGCTGTGACCGGCCGGTTCGAACCGGCGGCGTTCCTGCTCTTCGCGGCTGTCACCCTGTGGGTCGCCGGTTTTGACATCCTCTATGCGCTCATGGACCGGGACTTCGATCTGCGCGAGGGCGTGTTCTCGATCCCGGCTCGTTTCGGCAGTGGCCCGGGGCTCGTCGTCCCGGCGCTCTTGCACGTGCTCGTCATCGCTGCGCTGGCACTGTGCGGCATTATGGCCCGCGTCCATCCCTTGTACTGGCTCGGCGTCGTCTTCGCGGCGCTGCTGCTCGTCTACGAGCGCCGGCTCATCGCCCGTCAACCCGATGTCTTCGCGCTCAATGCCGCCATCTTCAACGCCAACATGCTGTTCTCGGTGGCCTTTTTTCTCTCCACCACCGCGTCGGTCGTCGTGACCTAAAGGAACGCCCATGTCAAGATCTCAGACCGTCATCCGCATCCTCTCCCTCGCTGGCTTGTTTGCGCTCGCGCTCGTCGTGCCGCGCGCCGCTGGGGCCGATGAGGACTTCCCGCCGTATGCCAAGCAGGTCCAGATCGCGGTCGTCGCACCGCTGTCAGGACCCGACAAACAGCTTGGCTGGGATCTGTCGGCAGGCGTGCAGCAGGCGATCAACGACGCCAACGCAGCCCGCGGACTCACGGACTTCGCCTGGTCTATGACGAGCTTTGACGACCAGAACGACCCTGGCATCGCAGAGCAGCAAGCGCAATTCGTGCTCGTCGATCCGAAGAACGCGATCGTGATCGGCCATCTCGGCGGTCAGGAGACCTTCCTCGCGCTGCACGTCTACCACGAGGCGGGCATCCCGCTCATCGTCCCCACCTCGCCCCTGTCGGCGCTCACCCAGCAGGGCTACAACGACGTCTTCCGGCTCTGCGCACCGGACACGGTCGAAGGAGCGCTCGCCGCTCGCTATGCCGCGCGTAACCTCAAGCCGAGCAAAGTCACGGTCATCTGGGAGCAGGACGACTACGGCAACAGCACGGCCACCTCGTTCGTGAACTACGCCGCGGGCGCGGGCGGCTTCAAGACGACCGATCTCTCCGTCGACGTCGACCTCAAAAATCTCAAAGCGACCATCGCCAAAGTGGTCGCAGATCCGCCCGACCTCTTGTACGTCACGGGGCGCGGCGATCTCATGGCTCAGGTGATCGAGGCTTTGCGCAAGGCCGGCGTGACCGCACCTCTCATGGCCCCGGGCACGCTCTTTAGCGACGCACTGCTCCAGGACAAGGCGTTCAAAGCGGCAGCCGACGGGATGATCGTCGGCACCTGCGTGCCGCCCGTGCAGTTCATCCCCGCCGCGCAGCAGTTCCAGCAGCACTATCAAGCGCAGCATGGCCGGCTGTCGGCGTATGCGCTGTTCGGCTACGTCGCCGCCCAGGTCGCGATCGATGCCGCCGTGCAAGGACGCAGCGCCGACAAGACGAGCATTATCCGCCAGCTCTCCAACGGGATCTTCCCGACCGCCATCGGCGAGGTGTCGTTCCGCCCCAATGGCGATCCGTCGGATCCCAACCTCTACTTCTATAAAGTCGACACGGGTAGTTTCAAATACCTGGGATCGGCGCTGCCCAATCCAGCCGTGCTGCGCTAAAGAAACGAAGCGACGGACCGTACGTCCGTCGCTTCGCTGTGCTACCTGAGTGTGCGGCTTATGCCTTCTTGGCGGTGACCTTCTTGAGACCGGGCGCGCTGCCTGGGCTGAAGCTCACGGTCTGTAGCGACGCGGCGGAGATCAGACCTTTGACCTCGTCTTCCTTATAATACTGGCGGCAACGGGCGAACTGACGCATCTTGCCGTCGCTGGGAACGATGTACGAGCGTATGACTTCCGCCTTGGCGTCGCTGTCGTAGAGCCGCTCGTCGAGCTGGAGGTGTCCGCCGTCGACGAAGAGCGACGCGTCGGCGGCGACAAAACGCCACGTGCGAACGTCGCTGGGCTTGACCGACGCTTCGTCCATGAACTCGGCGACCAGCATCCCGCCGGGGACGAGCGAGCGTCCGACCCGGGTGAACAGATCCTTCGCGGATGCTGGGCTGAAGTCGGAGAGTCCGGCACAGGTGAGGTAGACCGCGTCGTAGGCATCTTCGAAGGAGATGCTGAGCACGTCAACTTGGCGGTAGTCCACCGAGAGCCCAAGGTTGCGCGAGGTCTCGCGCGCGAGGTTGACGGGTCCCGGGCCGATGTCGATGCCGGTCATCTTGCAGCCGCGCAGCGCGAGCGCGATGGCATGGCGCCCGTTGCCGGAGCAGACGTCGAGCACGCGCATCTTCGGCCGGATGTTGAGCAGGCCGATGAGCTCGTCGACCTCTTCGCCGGTCTCCTTCATGCCGTAGAGCTCTTGGTAGTTGGCGCGCCGCACGAATCGGGCGGAAAACGCTTCGTCGCTCCACGGGTACGAGGTGACGTCGACCCACGGCTTGGGCCGCTCTTTGCGGCCGGTGGCCGCTTGGACGAGTTCTTCGAGCGCGTTCTGCGCGGTTGCGGCGATCGGGGGCGGCGCGTTCTGCGCCGCGGCCGACGATTGACCGTTGGGCGTGCCCGATGCGGCGGTCGCTGTGCCGTTCGTCGTGCCAACCTGCGCGCTCTCGGCGCCGTTGTGAGTTGTGGTGGCGTTGCCCTCGGCGGCCATGGTGTGTTGTTCCCTTCGTCTAAAAACGGCTGACAAGCCGCCCCGCGACTCGACCTTACCGGGTGGCTTCATATTTCTCATCGGC
>DAINRU010000052.1:0-7252 GCA_036741695.1 Vulcanimicrobiota bacterium | reverse complement strand
GGAGTGAGATGGGCAGTTGTTGGCCGCGCGCGATGGACGGCACGGCCGACACCAGCAATACCACCAGCAACACGAGCGATCGGCCAACCGTGTTCGACGGACTGCGCACGGACGTCGGCGGCCTAGTGGACCGGATACGTGATGAGAACTGCGCCCGCGACGAGCAAGACGATCGTTCCCAAGGCCAGCGCGACGACGACCATCTGAGGCTGCTCGAACTTGGAGCCGACGCCTGCCAGAAACGACACCGACGCGAACAGCACAGTCATGAGGATGTAGCGGTCAGCTATTTCGTTCGCCGCATAGCCGGCGTTGAAGTAGCCCTGTGCAGTGCGCTCCAACGCCTCGGCCTGATCGCTCGCTTCCAGATGGTACTGCTTCATCACGAATGGCGAGCTGGGCGCGGCCGGGTTGCGGAGCGGATGCATGGCAAGCCACGCCGTCATTGGCCCTTTGAGACGCGGTGGGAATCGCGCGAGGAGGAAGTCCGAGAGCACCCGATCCTTTGTCGCGGCGGCATTGGCATATGCCACGAAGAGGCTGACGTCTATCGAGATCTGCCGGTTAGCCAGGTTCGATTGTCGCAGCGATTCGACGCGCGTCGCGTTTGCGCGGGCGTAGGAAGCGGCTTGCTCGCTGCCCCAGCGGGCTGCCTGATATGCGCACCAGGCGGACAGCACGGCAGCGACTGAGATCAGCACGACGGCCCATATCTCGCGCCGCCGCTCGTTGAGATTCATGGCACCCCGGTTCTCATCAACAGGCGCGAATCCATCCCGGCAATGCGCCGCCATTGGCGCCGGGCGCTCGCACCGCTATACTAGGAGATGACATGCCGCCTCGCCTGAATCCCACGACGCTTGCGGTCACCGTCAAACCCAATGCTGCCGCAACTGTGGTCTCGATGGCTCATGGGGTTGTCCAGGTGCGCGTCAAGGCGCCGGCTCGAGAGGGCAAGGCCAACGCCGCATGCCGGGGCGCGCTCGCCAAAGCGCTGGGCGTCGCGCCGTCCACCGTGACGCTCGTGCGCGGCGCGAGCGCACGGGTGAAGATATTCGCGCTCGCGACCCTCACGCCGACCGAGCTTGCGGTGCGGCTCGCCCGATTGCGGCCGTGATCTCGCCTGCGGGGACCGTGTGACTTATTTCGTGGCGACCGAGTACGAGCGAAGGTCGGCTTGCGCCTGCAGGATCAATCCGAGCGCCGCGTCGAGCTTGTCGCTCACCTGCGAGTTGAGCCGCGCCGCCTGGGAGAGTTCGACCAGCAGGCGGTCTTTGGGCCAGCCGGATCGCGCCAAGGTGAGAGATAAAGCCGGGCAATCCTCCGCGCGCACGTCTGCGGAGGCCTCGCTGATGAGCGGCGTGGCCGAAGCGAGTTCGCGCTGATCTTCGGCGAGCAACGCCCTCGCCTGCTGCAACGGGGTGTTCTGGTCGTTGAGGATCCAGCTCGCGTCTGCGAGTTCGCGCGTGACGTCACCGAGGACATGGGCTGCCGGATGGGTCGCGCTCAGCTGCCGGCGCGTCGCGGCGATCATCGCCAGGTACTCGTTGCGGGTCCTCACGGTGTCGGAGAGCGCCATCGACTCGGAATGCATGGCAGAGCCGGAAAAGCGCACTTGATCGAGCGTCTGTCCAAGCCGGGCGCGCTGCCCCGCGCAGCCCGCCGCTTGCGCATCGGCAGGGTTGGATTGGCGTACGTACATGACAAGGAGCAGCGCGCTCGCGACGACCGCGACGCCGACGACGGCCAGGAGTCGTTCGGGCTTGGTCATATGAACGCGCGCTCCGATATCACCGACGTATGACTTGGATTACACGCCCGCCATTACAGGCTCCATCCCATATGCGCCGCGAGCATCCGGCTGACACAAAGTCGTGCTCGAGAAAGTCCCACATCTAGCCGATACCATTACATCGCCTAATTAGCTCTTGGGGTCATCGAAATTTGTTCGATTCGGTCAAGAGATTTCTGCTGCGCCGGGCTCCAGACCGGTATTCTCGCCGCTGGCCGCGCATCGCCGTGGCCGAACCAGCGCAGGTCAAGCTTCAAAACGGCGACGATAAACCGGTGATCATCAACCAGCTCTCGGTCGGCGGCGCTCGCATCCAGACCACCGCTCCGCTCAAGGCCGGCGACAGCATCGAGCTGCAATTCGACCACATCGAGGGGCAACGCCAAAGCGTGGCCGCGCGCATCGTCTATTCGCTCAAAGAGAACCCGGGCTATTACTTCGCCTGCGGATTGTGTTTTCTGGGTTTGAAACCGCACGAGACGCAGTGGCTCGCATCGTTCATCGCCGCCGAGCAAGCCCGGCGCCGTACCGCAGCGGCCGAGGCCGCGGCGCAGGCGCTTGAGGCCGGCGGATCGGTCCACGCCGCAGAGTCGTAAGCTGTAGCCAGGGCGCTCGCCCTCGAAAGACCGCCTGTCATGCAAGCCATCGCATATGACATGCGTGCGTACGTGCGTGACACAAATCACGTCGTGGCAAAGTCTCACCTACAAGGGGGACCAGTCCATGACGACCCCAGCCAGAACGCTATCGTGCTGAACTCATTGCGCAAGATGTTCGCAAGCCCAGCGCCTACGACCAACCACAGGCGTTGGCACCGCATCGTCATGAGCGAGCCCGCCCGGGTGAGCACGCAGCGTGGCGAGTCCCGCGCTGCCATGCTGGATGAGATTTGCGCCGGCGGCGCCCGCGTCAAGATCTCGCAGCGGCTCGCTCCCGGCTCGGTCATCGGCATCGACTTCAAGACCGCCGCCGGCGGTCATCATTGCTTGAACGCCCGCGTCGTGCACGCGCTCAAAGACGAGCGCGGCTTCGCGTGGCGCTGCGGCGTGTGCTTCATCGACGCCGAGCCCGCCCAGATCCGCCGCCTGGACGACTACGTGGAGGAAGAACGCAAACGCCGAGAGGTCGGCTTTGCGATGCCCCGCAACTAGTCGTCGTCGCGCGTTAGCTCGCGCGCTTGCGGGCTAAGAATGCGTACTGGATCTGACGTTGCGTCACCCGCGCGTCCCGGTGTGTCGCTGCCAACCGGCGAGCCAGTTCGCTCAAGAACTCCATGCGCCGATCGCCCATGACCGTGCGGATCTTCTCGCGCGAGCGCTGATAGCCCACGAACTCATCGACCGTGCGCTGCAGCTCGAACTCGATCACGATCTGCTCGCCGTCGACGAACGGCCGCTCCCCGAGATGCGATCCTGGCCTGCCGACATATTCCCAGAAGACCGGCCAGCCCGATTCGTGTTCGGCCGCATGGTCGCGCGAGGCGACCGCCGCCTGCTCGCCCATCCATTCTCGGATGATCTGCTCGCTGACGTGCGTGAACGCGTCGTCGCGCGCCGCATGCTTCCAGAAGATGGCAAGGGTGCCACCGGGCCGCAGCACCCGCGCGCATTCCGCGAAAGCGGCCCGCGGTTCGAACCAGTGGAAGGCTTGCGCGCACGAGACCAGATCGAACGACGCTTCTACACATGGCAGAGCCTCGGCGCGCCCATGCACGAACTCGACGCGGGCGCCGGCGGGCATTGCGGCTGCGGCCTGCTCCATCATCGCCGCCGCGACATCAACTCCCACGACGTCGAAACCGCGTTTGACGTAAGCGAGCATGCCGAGCCCCGTGCCGCACGCCAGATCGAGCACGCGAGTGCCGGCCCCGATCCGCGCATACGCGAGGATGGCATCGAAGAGCGCATCGGAATAGGAGGTGCGGAACTTCGCATAGTCGCCTGCCAGAGAATCGAAGTCCGTGCGCGGCGAGCGCTCATCCGCCTGCTTGGTCTCGGCCATGGGAGGGCTCTACGCTGACCATCCGAACTCGGCCTGTGTGATGCAGACGATGGATAAGGACGAGCTTTTCAAGAGAGTCACCGCGCACAAGTGGTTCCACATCATGGACCTTGGGCTGGGCGTCACCACGCCCGGCATGTACGATCCTGTCACGGGCATTCACGGCCCGCGTTTTTGCGTGCCGAAAAGTCTGGAAGGCAAGAGCGTGCTCGACATCGGGGCCTGGGACGGCGCGTGGAGCTTTGAGGCAAAGCGTCGAGGCGCGTCGCGCGTCGTCGCCGTCGACCATTACTCGTGGGGCGGCGGCGGTTGGGGAGACCAAGGCGCCTTCCGGATCGCGCGCGAGGCGTTCGGGCTAGACGTCGAAGACGTCAACATCGACGTCATGGACCTCAGCCGAGAGCGTGTCGGCCAGTTCGACGTCGTGTTCTTCTTCGGCGTGCTCTATCATATGCGCCACCCCATGCTCGCGCTCGAGAAGCTGCGCGACGTCACGGCGCCGGGGGGCCTCGCCATCCTCGAGACGCACTGCGACATGCTCGACCTGGATGTGCCCGCGCTCAGCTTTTATCCGGCGGATGAAGCCGGCGCTGATAACACCAACTGGTTCGGTCCAAATCCAGCCGCGATGTTCGGCATGCTGCGCGCCTGCGGATGGAGCGACGTCACCCTGACGTCGCTCCACCCCGAATGGAAGCGCATGACCTTCCACGCGCGCTAGCACGAGCGCGTATGATCTCGCGGCCACCGCTCTTCGCCGCCGGTCTCGCTGTACTCGTTCTCTTTGGTTGCACCAGGATCTCGACGCAGACGGGGACTCCGGGAGCTAACTCCTGGACCCACCACGGCGTCTTGCGCATCGGTGACACGCGCGTCCCCGATAACCTCAACCGCATGCTCGGAACGCTCACCGTCGACACTGAGATCGCAAGCCTGTGGTGCGCGCGGCTCTTCGTGGTGGATGACCGCGAGCAGCTCGAACCCGAGCTTGCTACGGCCGTCCCGACGATTACCGATCACGGCATCAGCGCCGACGGCCGGACGATCGCGTACCACCTGCGGCCAGGGGTCCTGTGGCACGATGGCGCTCCCTTCACGTCCGCAGATCTGGTCTTCTCGTGGCAACAGGTCGTCAACCCCCGAAACGTCGTGCAATCGCAGGACTTCTACGATGATGTCGACCACATCGACGCACCCGATGCGCTCACCGCGGTCGTGCACCTGAAGCAGCCGCAGGCCGGATTCGTCCCGACCTTCTTCACGGATTACTGCATGGTGCCCGAGCACGTGCTCCACGGCTTGGCAAGCCTGAACCACGCCGGCTACAATCGTTTGCCGATCGGCACGGGACCATTCCGCATCGTCGAAAATCAACCCGGCGTCTTCATAAAGCTCGTCGCCAATCCCACGTACTGGCGAGGTGCGCCCAAGCTCAAAGAGATCGACTACCACTTCGTCTCCAACCCCACGACGCTGCTCACCCAGTTGCGCACGCACGAGCTCGACTTCTACCGCGACGTGCCGGCGGAGCAAGCGACGCAGCTTGCCGGCATCGCGCAGACGACGGTCTACCGGTATCCGTTCTCACGCTACGCGGACATCGGGTTCAACGCCGGGCGCGAACCTATCTCGGACATCCGCGTGCGCCGGGCTATCGCCTATGCGACGGACGTGCCCGAGCTCATCCGCCAAGTGACGAATGACGAGTACCTCATGTCGGACAGCGATCAGCCGCCGTGGCGCTGGACAGCCGATGCGCGGATTACGACGTATCCACACGATCTGCGCACGGCGGACGCTCTGCTCGATGCCGCCGGCTGGCGCGTTGGGCCCGGCGGGATGCGGTTCAAGGAGGGCAGACCGCTGCAGCTCGTGCTGGTGGGTCTGGCCAATGACGGCACCGGCGTGCGCGCTGAGCAGGTGTTGCAGCAGCAGTGGCGCGCGGCTGGCATCGACACGACGATCAAGAACTTCCCTGAAGACGTGCTCTATGCGCTGGGCTCAGGCGTCGAGCAATCCGGCAACTTCGATGTTTCCTTCGAAGGCTGGACGGAATCGATCGATCCGGACAATCTCCAACTCTATGGGTGCCGAATGGCGCCGCCCAATGGTTGGAACGTGTATCACTACTGCAACCCCGCGCTGGATCGCGCCGAGGTCATCGCTCGCGGAGCATACGACCAAGCGCAGCGACGGGAGGCGTACGCGATCATCCAGCAGGCGATCACCGCCGACTTGCCCTTTTACGTGCTGTGGTACGTGAGAGAAGAAGACCTGGTCAACTCGGATCTGCGCGGCTACCGCCCCGGGCGGACGCTCTCAGCCTTCTGGAACCCTTGGGCGTGGTCCATCTGAGCCGCACCCGCAGGAGCCGAATCCGCGACTCGGAAAGCTAAAAGACCGACCCCGTTCGCAATGGCCAAAGGTATCAAACGCTGCCCTGCAGCGGAAGTAGTTCTGCCACAAAAGGCCGATATTTGATTCAGTGATCACCAATAACATCGAAGTGCTGTTCGGCGGCCAAGCCGGCGATGGCAGCTTGACCACGGGCGACCTCATCGCGGCCGCCTTTAAGCGCATGGGGCTCGAGCTCTACACCTATAAAGATTTCCCTTCGCGCATCCGCGGCGGGCACACGAACTACGTCATCCGGGCGGGAGAAAAGCGCCACTACGGCGTTGCCGACTTCGTGGACGCCATGGTCGCCTTCGATCTCGAGTGCGTCGAGAAGCACATCGCCGAGATGCGCAGTGGTGGCTTCGTCATCTTCGACAACTCGACCGAAAAGCTCACCGATGCGGTGCGCCGGGATGACGTCCATGTCTACGAAGTGCCGCTCGCCAAGATCGCCAAGGAGCAGCTCGGACTGGAGCTCGTGCGCAACACGGTCTCCATGGGAGTGCTGGCCGCGCTCATCGGCATGGACCAGCAGATCGTGCGCGCGCTCGTCACCAAGCAATACGAGCGCAAAGGCGAGAAAGTCGTCAGCCAAAACGTGGCCGCGATCGAAGCCGGCGAGGCGTACGTCACAGAGCATTTCACGCGCCCGACAGGCTACGACCTCACAGCGCGCCCCGACGGCGACCGCCTCCTCATGATGGGCAATGATGCCATCGGCTATGGAGCGCTCGTCGCCGGCTGCCGCTTCATGGCGGGGTATCCGATCACGCCGGCCACCGACGTCCTCGAGTGGATGGCCAAACACGCGCCCCGGTACGGCGGCATCGTCGTGCAAGCGGAGGACGAGCTCGCGGCCATCAACATGACCATCGGCGCTGCCTATGCGGGCGTCCGCTCGATGACCGCCACGTCGGGACCCGGCCAAGCGCTCATGACTGAGGGCATCGGCCTGGCCGGCGTCGTCGAAACTCCCATCGTCGTCATCGAGTGCGCGCGGGCGGGGCCGTCGACCGGCATGCCGACCAGGACCGAGCAGAGCAACCTCAACCACCTCATCTT
>DAINRU010000051.1:0-8572 GCA_036741695.1 Vulcanimicrobiota bacterium | reverse complement strand
GATCAGCCGCTGGTCGAAGTCATGACCGATAAGGTGACGGTCGAAGTGCCGTCGCCCTACGAAGGCATTCTGCTCAAGCAGATCGCGCCCGAAGGCGCGGTCGTCCCCATCGGCAAGCCGATCGCCATTTTCGGCAAGGAAGGCGAATCGGTCGATGACCATCACGCGGCGGCCGCGCCGACGCCTGAGAAGCCCGCAGCCGCAAGCGCCAAACCGGCGGCCGCATCCAGCGTCGCATCGCCCGCTCCAGCCGCCGCGAAGCCACAGGCGCGCGGCAACGGTCAGGCGCACAAAGTCACATCCGAAGGCGAGACGGCCGTGCTGAGCCGCTTCGGTCGCCCGCTCGCCGCTCCGGCCGTGCGCAAGCTCGCACGAGAGCTCGGCGTCGACCTCTTCCACGTCCGTGGTTCCGGCGAGGCGGGGCGCATCCAGCGCGAAGACGTGCAGCGCGTCGCCGGTCAGACGCCCGAAGCCGCGCCGGCCCCGCGCCGAGCCGCCGCGCCGTCCCAAGCGGACGAGCGCATTCCGTTGCGCGGCCTGCGTCGCGTCATCGCCGACCACATGGTGCACAGCAAACACACTGCGGCGCACACCCTCCATGTCGATGAAGCCGATCTCACCGAACTCGTGGCCATGCGTGCACGCGCCAAGGAGAAGGCGGCCGCGGCTGGCGTGAAGCTCACCTATCTGCCGTTCTTCGTCAAAGCGGTCACAGGCGCCCTCAAACGTCATCCCTACATGAATGCCTCGCTGGATGATGAGAAGCACGAGATCATCCTTAAGAAGCGCTACAACATCGGGATCGCTGCGAACACCGACGAGGGACTCGTGGTGCCCGTGATCCACGACGCCGATGCGAAGACGATCTTCGAGCTCGCCGCGGAGATCGCGCAGCTCGCCGACAAGGCGCGCACTGGGAAGCTCGCTCACGACGAGATCAGCGGCGGGACGTTCACCATCACCAACGTCGGCTCGGTCGGCGGGCTGTTCACCTTCCCGGTCATCAACTATCCGGAGGTGGGTATCCTCGGCACCCACTCCATCGTCGAACGCCCTGTCGTGCGTGACGGCCAGATCGTGATCCGCCAGATGATGTACCTGTCGATCTCGTTCGACCACCGCGTCGTCGACGGCGCAGTCGCTGCGCTGTTCGTCAAGGACGTGGCCGAATCGCTCGCGCATCCGGATCTCATGCTCATGGAAGGCGGGTAATCGACATGGCGACGACATACGACGCGATCGTCATCGGTGGCGGCCCGGGCGGCTACAGCGCTGCGATCCGCCTCGGGCAGCTCGGGAAGAAAGTGCTCTGCGTCGAGCAAGAACGGCTCGGCGGCGTTTGCCTCAACTGGGGCTGCATGCCCACCAAGGCGCTCTTGCATGTTGGCGAGGTGATCAACGCCGCGCGCGAAGTCAAGGACATGGGCATCGATTTCAGCGAGCCCAAGATCAATCTCGCCAGCCTCAACAAGTGGAAGAGCAAGATGGTCGATGACCTCGTCAACGGCATCGGCACCCTCTATAAGGCCAATAAGGTCGAGTCGGTGAGCGGCACGGCAGAGCTCGTCGACCCGACGAGCGTGCGTGTGAAGAAAAACGACGGCGCCACGGAAACGCTGCCGGCCAAGGACATCATCATCGCAACCGGCTCTGAGCCCGTGGGCCTGCCCGGTTTCGACCGCAACGGCCGGACCATCCTCAACTCCGACGACGCCGTGAGCCTGGCAGATCTGCCCAAGAGTATTTTGATCCTAGGAGCCGGCGTCATCGGTCTCGAGTTCGCAACGATCTACAAACGGCTGGGCGCGGACGTGACCGTGGTCGAGCTGGCCGACCGGGCGCTCGGCGATACCGATCTTGAGATCTCCACGCTCTTGCTGCGTATCCTCAAGAAGCAAGGCATCAACATCCACCTCAAGACCAAAGCGTCCTCGGTCACGGTCAAGGGCGGCAAGGTGAGCGCCGTGCTCGAGGGTGAGATCAATGAGACCCGCGAGTACGACAAAGTGCTCGTCGCGGTCGGGCGGCGCGCGCGCACGTCAGGCATCGGCCTTGAGAAGGTCGGCGTGAAGCTCGAGCGCGGCTTCGTCGCGGTCGACGCGCAGCGGCGCACGAATGTACCGCACGTCTACGCCGTCGGCGACTGCGCCGGGGCGCCGCTGCTCGCGCACAAGGCGATGCGCGAAGGCGTCGTCGCTGCCGAGGTGATCGCGGGGCAAGCGTCCGCGTACGACCCGATGGCCGTGCCCAACTGCGTCTATACCGATCCCCAACTTGCCACGGCTGGTCTTTCGGAAGAACAAGCTAAAGCCGCAGGCTACGATGTCTCCATCGGACGCTTTCGCTTGGCGGCGCTGGGCCGAGCCCGCACTGTAGGCATGACAGATGGTATGGTGAAGATCGTCGGCGACAAGAAGACGGACTTCGTCCTCGGCGTGCACATCGTCTCACCCACCGCCGAATCGATGATCGCGGAAGCGGTGCTGGCTATTGAGATGGGCGCGACGGTCGAAGACATCGGCCTCACGATCCATCCGCATCCCACCTTCTCCGAGTCGATCATGGAGGCGGCGGAATTCATGCACGGCCGCGCCATCCACATCATCAACACGCCGCCAACTCCTACTCCGGTGGCGCGATAGCCTACCGGCCGGTGAAGCCCACATGAACGTCGCTTTCCACGATCTCGGCCGCATCCCGTACGCTGCGGCATGGTCGTTGCAGCGACGTCTGCATGCGGCGCGCGCGGCTGACGAGATAGGCGACACGCTGCTCTTCTGCGAACACCTGCCGGTCATCACCATGGGCAAGGCTGGTAAGGCGCACAATCTGCTCGTCTCACAACCGGAGCTGCGCCGGCGTGGCGTCGAGTACTACGAGGTCGAGCGCGGCGGCGATCTCACCTATCACGGACCGGGCCAGCTCGTCTGCTACCCGATCTTCAAACTGCCACGCCTGCGCGAGGTACAGGCCTTTGTGCGCAAGATGGAGCAGAGCGTCATCCAGAGCTTGGCTGCGTTTGACTGCACGGGCGAGCGCCGCGCAGACCACGCCGGGGTCTTCGTGCGCGGTGCAAAGATCGCGTCCATCGGCGCGGCGGTCCGCGCCGGCGTGACCTTTCACGGCTTCGCGCTCGACGTCTGCACCGATCTCGCAATGTTCGATCTCATCAACCCCTGCGGCATGCCGGCCGTGCCCGTCACCTCCATCACCCGCGAATCAAGCCACCGCGTGGTCTTGGGGGAAGCCAAGCCGCCGGTGCGAGAAGCACTCGAGGCTGTGTACGAAATCGCGCTCATCGACGAGCCCCTACCGCTGGCGGTGCCGGAGAAGATCGCATGATCGCCCGCAAGCCCGAGTGGCTCAAAGTCAAGCTGCCGTCCGGCGAGAACTACACCAAGCTGCGCGGCATCGTCAAAGACCGCAGCCTGCATACTGTGTGCCAGGAAGCGATGTGCCCAAACATCGCCGAGTGCTGGGGTGTCGGCACGGCGACCTTCATGATATTGGGCGACACCTGCACGCGAGGCTGCCGCTTCTGCAACGTCAAGACAGGGCATCCCAACCCCATCGATCCGCTCGAGGCGTTCAAGCTCGCGCGCAGCATTGAAGACCTCAAGCTCAACTACGCGGTCATCACCTGCGTGGACCGCGACGAGCTCCCAGATGGCGGCGCCACTCAAATGGCCGAAGCGATCCGCGCCATTAGGCACCGCACGCCGCACGTGCGGGTCGAGGTGCTCACTTCGGACTATCGCGGCGATCGGGCGGCGATCGCAACGGTTGTCGATGCAAGCCCCGATGTCTACGCTCACAACATCGAGACGACAAGGACGCTCACCCCGAAAGTGCGCGATCGGCGTTGCGGCTACGACCAGTCCCTCGGAGTCCTCAAGGCCGTCAAAGAGATGCGACCTGATATGCTCACCAAATCCAGCATCATGCTCGGCCTCGGTGAGACTGATGAGGACGTGTTGCAGGCCGCTCGCGATCTGCGCGGCATCGGCGCCGACGTCATCACCTTCGGCCAGTATCTGCAGCCGACGAAGCGGCATCTGCCGGTCGTGGAATTTGTGACGCCAGAGAAATTCGCGTGGTTCGCGCGCGAGGTCAAGCCGATGGGCTTCCGTCAGGTCGTCTCAGGGCCGCTCGTCCGCTCGTCGTATCACGCCGAACAGGCCTTCACCACCAAGATCTAAAGCTAGGCGCTCAACACGTCGACGTCGCCGAGCGTCACCCGCACACGCCCGGCCGTTGTGTGGAGGACGAGTGCTCCATCGGCATCGACCTGTTGCACGCTTCCCTCGTGAAGCACCGCGCCGTCAACGCCCCTCACCGAGACGATCTTCCCGCCCAGGTTCGCGACTCGTGCCCAATCGGCGATCACGTCTTCCGGGTCGCTGACGAGCCGGTCGAAGTCGCGTTCGTAGATCGAAAGCAGCGTTGCCAACAGCTCCGTGCGGTCGAACTCGCGGTCGTCTGCATCCGATAGCCAGGCTGCCGTGTCGGCGATTGAATCGGGCACAGGCTCCGGCCGGTTGACATTGATGCCCACTCCGACAACGACTCTAGAGGTGTTGGCGGCCGTACGGCCCTGGCTCAGGATACCGACGCACTTGCGTCCCGCCCACAGGAGATCGTTCGGCCATTTCAGGTCCAGCGTGACGCCGGTCTCTTCCCGACAGGCCTCTCGCACGGCCAGAGAGGCCCAAAAACCAACGGCCCGCAGCACCGAGCTATGCAATTCGGCGGGGAGGATGGTGGACACATAAAGACCTGATCCGGCGGGGGATTCCCAGGTCCGTCCCGCTCTGCCCCGACCTTGTGTCTGTGACTCCGTAACAAATGATATGCCAAAGCTGTCATTATGATACAGCCGTTCGACGGCCTGGGCGTTGGTGGAATCCACGCTCGCGGAATACGAAACCTTGCCAAATCGCGGCAACGCGGACACGAGACTTGTGAGCGTCGCTAGATCCAGTAGCCGCATCGAGGAGAATGGAACCCTAGATGACATTGCATAGCCTCGCTCCGGAGAACCACGAGCTCGAGAACCACTGGACATCCCGCAAGGTCACGATCAAAGAGCTGGCGAGCAAGCTCGGCGTCTCGGTCCCGACCCTTCGCAAGTACGGTGAATGCGGCCTGTTAGGCGTCGATTCAGTCTCCGGACGCACGAATCTTTTCGACGAGGCTGCGGCCATCGCTCGAGTCGAGGAGATCAACCGTCTCAAAAGCCGCGGCTACTCGCTGTCGCTCATCCGTGAAAAGCTCGACGAACGTCCCGCCGGCTTCATGCCGCTGGACTTAGGACTCGAGGGCGGCTCGTTCACGCGCGGCCGTCACGCGCTCGTCATCATGCAAGACATTGACGAGTATGCGCGCTTCGCGCGCCGGTACATCGGCAACGCGTTGCGTAACAATCAGGCCTGCATGCTCATCGCCGATCCGGCACACCGCGCGCTGTACGAGAAGATCGTGCGCGAAGAGGGCTTCGACCTTGACACTGTCATGAAGCGGCGCCAGGTTTGTTTCGCGTGGTTCGAAGGCAAGGATCATCTCGACCACCACCGCCAGATCGAGCAGTACGACGCGCTCGTCTCCATGGTGCGCAACGCGGGCTGGCAGTCGGTCCGCATCCTTGGTCAGCCGGAGCGCGAGGGCATGTGCTTCGACGAGTCAAGCCTCGAGCAATACGAGGAGCGGCTGACGTTGTGGGCACGGGCACTGCCCGTGATCATCGCGTGCGCCTGCCTCGCACCGAAGTCGGCTGCGCGCGACCTGCTCCATACACAGCGGATGCACCGCGAGTTCGTGCTTGGGGACAACGTCTTCATGCAACCCTAGATCCAACCATAACGCTTGAAGCAACGGACCTTTAGGTCCGCTAAACCGGACCGAGGGCGACTTGTAAAGTCGCCCTTCGCATTTACAAACCCCAGGACTCCCCAGTCGGCGCGAACAAGACAGGCCCCATGGAACGGACGTTGATCTTAGCAAAGCCCGATGCCGTTCAGCGTGGTCTGGTCGGCGAAATCATTGCTCGACTCGAGCGCCGCGGCCTCAAGATCATCGGTCTCAAGCTCGTGAAGGTGAGCAAAGAGCTAGCGGAAGCCCACTACGAAGAGCATCGCAACAAGCCATTCTTCCAAAGCTTGATCGACTACATCACGTGGTGTCCTATCGCGGCCATGGTCGTGGAGGGCCCTCAGGCGATTGAAATCGCGCGATCGACGATCGGTTCGACCAGCCCGGCAGCTGCTGCACCGGGGTCCATCCGGGGCGACCTCAGCGTTTCGGTCAGTCGCAACCTTGTTCACGGCTCGGACAGTCCAGCCAGTGCGGAGCGTGAAGTGAAACTTTTCTTCACGCCGGACGAACTGTTCCAGTATAAGCGTGTGGCCGATCTGTGGATGTTGGGAACCTGAGCTCGAATCCAGACCACCCAGTAATCGCCGACGTTCAAGCGCGCGAGATTCTGGATTCGCGCGGCAATCCGACATTAACCGTGCGGCTTGTGACTTCGACCGGCGTCGCCGGCGAAGCCGCAGTACCCTCGGGTGCATCGACCGGTGCACACGAGGCAGTTGAGCTGCGCGACGGCGACAAGAAGCGCTATGGCGGCAAGGGCGTGCTGCGCGCGGTCGGAAACGTCAATGGCGTGATCCGCGACGCCGTTCGCGGCATGGCGGTCGACGAGCAACGCAAGCTCGACGACACGTTGATCGCGCTCGACGGCACCCCGAACAAGTCCAAACTGGGAGCCAACGCGCTGCTCGGCGTCTCGCTGGCCGCTGCGCACGCTGCGGCCAACGCGCACGGGCAACAACTGTTCCAGTATCTGGGTGGCCGTGATGCGGTGACCCTGCCGGTTCCGATGATGAACGTCATCAATGGCGGCAAGCACGCAGAAGGCGCGTTGCAGTTCCAAGAAGTCATGATCGTGCCGATGGGCGCACCCTCTTTCCGCGAAGCTGTCCGCTACGGCGCCGAGGTCTTTCACGAGTTGGCCAAGGTATTGAAGAAGAAGGGCTTTGCGACGACCGTCGGTGATGAAGGCGGCTATGCACCGCCGCTGCGCCACCTCGACGAGGCTCTCGGCTGCCTGAGCGACGCCGTGACCAATGCCGGCTACAAGCTCGGCAGCGACATCGCGTTTGCCCTGGACCCGGCGGCCAGCGAGTTCTGCGAGAGCGGTCAGTACCAAGCCGTGATTGGCGAGCCCACGCTGTCGGCGTCGGGGATGATCGATCTGTATGATAAGCTCCTGTCGAATCACCCGATCGTCAGCATTGAAGATGGCCTCGCCGAAGATGACTGGGTTGGGTGGAAGGAGCTCACTGCGCGCCTCGGCGACCGCGTGCAGCTCGTCGGCGATGACCTCTTCGTGACCAACGTCAAGTTCTTGCAGCGCGGGATTGACGAAGGCGTGGCCAACGCGATTTTGGTGAAGGTCAATCAAATAGGAACGCTGTCTGAGACCACAGACGCGGTCCGCTTGGCGCAGCGCCACAAGTACAACGCGGTGATATCGCATCGTTCTGGCGAGACCGGTGACACGACTATCGCTGATATCGCGGTGGCGCTGAACGCCGGCCAGATCAAGACTGGCTCGCTGTCGAGAAGCGATCGCGTCGAGAAATACAACCGGCTCATGGCCATCGAAGAGATACTCGGCTCGGCCGCGAAGTATCCCGGGGCAGGGGTCTTCCGGGCCTGTAGCTCAGTGGTTAGAGCGGCCGGCTCATAACCGGTTGGTCGCAGGTTCAAATCCTGCCGGGCCCACGCGCACGTGGCCGTGCCCCCATCGTCTAGAGGCCTAGGATACCGCCCTTTCAAGGCGGGGACAGGGATTCGAATTCCCTTGGGGGTACCACGCGCGACCGATTATCATCACCTGCCGGCAGAGGCAGAATGAAGAGCATCGCCGGTGATGGTCAGCGTCTTCCAACCCTCGAGCACGGTAGCGCCTGCCTTTGTGAAGAACTCGAGCCCGCGATCGTTCCATCCGAGCACATTGAGGACGATGCCGAAGCACGCTTGTTGTGTGGCGACAGCGGCGACTGCAGCAAGCAGCGCCCGCGCCACACGGCGTCCCCGGAAGGACGGGCTCACGAAGAGGTCTTCAAGAAAGATTGCCCTGCCCTGGAAGGACGAATAGCTGGCGTGGTAGAGAGCATAACCAGCGAGCACGCCGTCGCATTCGGCGACAAACACAGCGAATTGCGGCCTGTCCCCAAATCCATCGAGCAGCAGATCATCGGCGGTGATGGTGACCGGTAATCGTTCGAACGCTGCCATGCGGTCGATAAACTCTTTCAGTGATGGTACATCAGCGGCTATAGCAGGTCTGATACTGAGCATGGGTTTCACTCGCGATGACTTTCGCTCTTGGATGATGGGTTATGGGTCCGGCACTTCATGGGCGAGGCATTCGCGACCCAGCCGCTAGTCCTTGGTCAGACGTCTGGGAGATGGGGAAAAGACAGTAGACCGCCAAATCCTCGAAAGGCACGCTTCGCGTATCCGGGGCGAATAGCTCAGTTGGTAGAGCACCTCCCTTACAAGGAGG
>DAINRU010000050.1:0-9658 GCA_036741695.1 Vulcanimicrobiota bacterium | reverse complement strand
TGCGTTTTGCCATCCGCGAGGGTGGCCGCACGGTCGGTGCCGGCGTCGTCACCAAAGTGACCGAGTAGATAATGGCAGGCAAGATTCGGATCAGGCTGCGAGCCTACGATCACAAGATCCTCGATCAGTCGGCGGAGCGGATCGTCGAGACGGCCAAGCGCACGGGCGCATTCGTCTCGGGCCCTGTGCCCTTGCCGACCGAGATCGAGCGCACATGCGTGCTGCGTTCGCCGCACGTGGACAAGAAGAGCCGAGAACATTTCGAGATCCGCACTCACAAGCGGCTCATCGACATCCTGCAGGCGTCGGCCAAGACCATGGACGCGCTCATGCATCTCGATCTGCCAGCCGGTGTGGACATCGAGCTCAAGGCGTAAGGATTATGAAGCACATCATCGGACGCAAGCTGGGCATGACGAACGTCTTCACCGAGAACGGTGAGGTCGTTCCCGTGACCGTCATCGCCGCGGGGCCATGCCAGGTCATCGAACGCAAGACCGCCGACAAGCACGGCTACGACTCCGTGGTCTTGGGCTTTGAAGACGCGAAGATCAAGGGGCTCAGCAAATCGATGCGCGGGCGTTTCGAGAAGCTCTCGGTAGCTCCGAAGGCCGTTTTGCACGAATTCCGCGGTGACACGGGCGACGTGAAGAGCGGCGATGTCGTCACCGTGGCCTCGTTCGCCCCAGGCGATCGCGTCGACGTGACCGGCATGTCCAAGGGCAAGGGGTTCTCCGGCATCATGAAACGCTGGAATGCGTCTGGCGGCGGCGCGAGCCATGGCTCGATGATCCATCGCCAGCCGGCGAGCAACGGCGACACCAACGCCGCCAAGACGGTGAAGGGCAGCCACAGGCCGGGGCATTTGGGCGTCGAGCGCATCACGACGATGAACCTGGAGGTCGTCTCGCGCGATGAAGAGCGCAATCTCTTGCTGCTGCGCGGTGCCATCCCTGGCGGCAAGCGGGCGATCGTCTTCGTGCGCCCCGCCGTGCGCCCGCGACGAAAGGTTGAGGCATCGTGACGGCTGCGCGGCTCGACAAGACCGGTAAGCCCGTGGGCACGGCCGACATCCCGGAGGTCTTCTCGACGAAGCCCAAGCTCTCGGTGTTGCACCAGGCCGTGGTGCGCCACCTCGCCAACCGCCGCGCCGGCACGGCGGACACAAAAACACGTGACGAGGTCGCGGGTGGTGGACGCAAACCGTGGCGCCAGAAGGGCACGGGACGTGCGCGCCAAGGCAGCATCCGCTCGCCGCTCTGGCGCAAGGGCGGTGTCGTCTTCGGTCCGCATCCGCGCTCGTTCGCCATTGGCATGAACAAAAAAGCGCGCCGCAGCGCGCTTGCCATGGCCGTCGCCGCCAAGGCAGAGGCGAGCGCGCTCTTCGTCGTCGATGGCGCTTCGCTCAAGGCCGCCAAGACCAAGGAGTTGAGCGCGATGCTGTGGCCGGACAAAAAAGTGGATTCGGTCCTGCTCATCGTCCACGGGCACAAAGATGAGGGCGCCCGCGAGCTGCGCCTGGCCGGCCGCAATCTGCGCCGGGCAGACGTCGTGTTCCACGACGGCATCTCAGCGCATGCCATCCTCGGGCATGACCGGGTCGTGGTGAGCCATCACGCGCTCGATGCGATTGCGGAGGTGTGCCGTGGCTGAGCTGCGTCAAACCGTCGTTCGCCCGCTCGTGACCGAGAAATCCATCGCGCAGACGGCGGTGTCGCAATACACCTTCGCGGTGGCACCTGAGGCGACCAAGCACCACATCAAAGCCGCGGTCGAGAGGCTGTTCAAGGTGAAGGTGCTGCGCGTCAACACGGTGAGCGTCAAAGGCAAGCACAAGCACGATCTGCGCCGCCGCACGCGCCGGCCGTCGGTCGCCCGCTCGGACTGGAAAAAGGCCATCGTGACGCTGCGCGAGGGCGACAAGATCGAGCTCGGAGGCGTGAACTACTTTGAATCGTAGATGTAGCAACGGACCTTTAGGTCCGTTGAGGAGCAGACAGTGGCGCTGAAAAAATTCAAGCCGACCTCTCCCGGCCGCCGCTTCGCGCAGATCTCCTCGTTCGAGGAGCTGACGAAGAAGGCGCCGGAGAGCAGGCTGCTCGAGCCGAGCAAGCGGACGGGCGGACGGAACTTCAATGGGCACATCACCGTACGTCATCGCGGCGGCGGACACAAGGCGATGTACCGCGTTATCGATTTCAAGCGCGCCAAGGATGGCGTGCCGGCCAAGGTCGCGGCCATCGAGTACGATCCCAATCGCTCGGCCCGTCTCGCGCTCTTGCACTATCGTGACGGAGAGAAGCGCTACATCTTGGCGCCGCTCGGCCTGGCGGTGGGCGACATGCTCGTCTCCGGTCCGGCAGCGGACATCAAGACCGGCAACGCGCTGCCGCTGTCCAATATCCCGCTGGGCACGGTCATCCACAACATCGAGATCGCCCCGGGCGGGGGCGGCAAGCTCGTGCGGGCCGCAGGCGGCTCCGCGCAGCTCATGGCTAAAGAGGGTGACTACGCGCAGATCCGCATGCCGTCGGGCGAAGTGCGCAAGATCGCGGTTGTGTGCCGTGCCACCATCGGTCAGCTCGGCAACGTCGATCACGAAAATCAAACCGTCGGCAAGGCGGGGCGCTCGCGCTGGCTTGGGCGTCGTCCGTCGGTCCGTGGCGTGGCGATGAATCCTGTCGACCATCCACACGGCGGCGGCGAGGCGCGATCGACGGCCGGCCGGCCACCGACCACGCCCTGGGGCGTGATGACCATGGGTAAGAAGACGCGGCGCAACAAGCGCACGTCGAAGTTCATCGTGAAGCGGCGGGGCAAAAAATGAGTCGTTCGTCGAAGAAAGGTCCGTTCATCGCAGATCATCTGCTCGTGCGTATCGAGCGCATGAACGCAGCGCGCGAGAAGCGCGTGATCAAGACGTGGTCGCGGGCCTCGACCATCATCCCGGCCATGGTCGGCCACACGATCGCGGTGCACGACGGCAAAAAGCACGTGCCGGTGTACGTGCAAGAGAACATGGTCGGCCACAAGCTCGGCGAATTTGCTCCCACGCGCATCTTCCGCGGCCACGGCAGCGGCGCTGCGGCTGCGGCCGAGAAGGTCGAAGTCAAGTGATGGAAGCGAGAGCGACCGTCAAGTTCCTGCGCGTACCGCCCCGCAAAGCACGGCGCGTGGTGGATGCGATCCGTGGCCAGCGCGTTGACCGCGCGCTGACCCTGCTCGACTACACTCCGGTGTCAGCAGCGAAGGCCATCCAGAAGATCATCCGCTCGGCGGCGGCGAACGCCGAGAACAATCATGGCATGAAGCCTGGCGATCTCGTCATCGCACGGGCGACAGTCGACGGCGGGCCCGCGATCAAGCGCCTTGAGGCTAGAGCGCGCGGCCAAGCCGGCTTTAAGAGGAAGAAGATGTCACACGTGACCATCGTCGTCTCCGACGGAGAACAAGCGTAGTGGGTCAGAAAGTCAATCCCGTCGGCTTTCGTCTGGGGATCACCCGGACGTGGGACTCGCGCTGGTTCGAGAACCGGCAGTACCGCGACTGGCTGCACGAGGACCTGCGCATGCGCAAACTCGTGGATGGGCTCTCGCGCTCGGCCGCGGTGAGCAAACTCGAGATCGAGCGCCGCGCGAACCAGGTGCGCATCGTGATCAGCACGGCCAAACCGGGCATCATCATCGGCAAGCGCGGCGCGGGCATCGAAGAGCTCAAGCGCAACCTCGAAAGGGTCTCAGGCAGACAGGTCAACGTCAACGTCGTCGAGATCAAGCACCCAGAGCTCGACGCCAAGCTCGTGGCCAACAACATCGTCGATCAGCTCGAAAAGCGCATCGCTTTCCGGCGCGCTATGCGCCAGGCCATCCAGCGGACGATCAAGGCCGGGGCGAAAGGCATCAAAGTGCAAGTGGGCGGCCGCCTGGGCGGTGCCGAGATCGCACGTGTGGAGCGCAACTTCGAAGGCAAGGTGCCGCTACACACGCTGCGCGCTAACATCGACTACGCGCACAGCGAAGCATATACGACCTTCGGACGCATCGGCGTCAAGGTGTGGATCTATCTGGGCGAAGTGCTGCCTGACGGCAAGGCCAAGGCCGATGCCGCCCAGGCTGCACGCTTGGCCCGTCCGGTGACGCGCGGGCGCACGCCGCGCGCGGCCAAACCGGCGGGCGAGCAGGCTCAAGACGCGGCCACGGCTGCGCCGAGCCCGAGCGCGGAAGCCGCCGTGCAGCCAGCAGCCGATCTGCCAGTGGTCGAGGCGGCGGCACCCATCGTTGTGCCCGAGCCCGCGGGGCCGCTCGCCGTCGAGCAGACACCCGAGCAGACCGCAGCGGACGCAGACAAGCCGCAGGAGTCGCAGTAAATGCTGTTACCAAAAAGAGTCAAACACCGCAAGGTGCAGCGCGGGCGCATGACCGGCCGCGCGCAGTCCGGCAACGATTTGCATTTCGGCGAATTCGGGCTGCAGGCGCTCGAGCCGGCATGGATCACGAACCGCCAGATCGAGGCTGCCCGTATCGCGGTGACCCGCCACATCAAACGCGGCGGCAAGGTCTGGATCACGATCTTCCCGGACAAGTCGTATACGAAGAAACCCGCCGAGACCCGTCAGGGCTCGGGCAAGGGGCAACCCGAGGGCTGGGTCGCCGTCGTGCGTCCGGGCCGGGTCATGTTCGAGCTGTCCGGCGTCGACGAGGCGGTGGCCAAAGAAGCGCTGCGCTTGGCGGCCTTCAAGCTGCCGATCCGCACGAAGGTGCTGCGTCGGGAAAGGGCGGGTGAGGCACTTGAAGTCTAGCGAACTGCGCAGCCTGCGCGAGCTCACCACCCAGGAGCTCGAAGAGAAGCTCGCCGCCACCAAGGAAGAGCTCTTCAATCTGCGCTTTCAACTCGTCACGGGTCACCTCGAGGACCACGCGACCGTGAGCAAACTGCGCCGCCGCATCGCGCAGCTGTACACGATTCTCGCCGAACGGCGGCTGGCAGGATGACGATGGAGCAGACAACCGCGCGTCACGCGCGCAAAGTGAAAGTGGGCCGTGTGGCGTCGGACAAGATGGCCAAGACGATCATCGTCGTGACCGAGTCGCGCACGTCGCACCCAGCGTATGGCAAGACCCTGCGGCGTTCGAGCCGTTTCGCCGTCCACGACGAGCGCAACGAGGCGAAGGTCGGAGATCTTGTCCGCATCGTCGAGACCAGGCCGCTCTCCGCGAGCAAGCGCTGGCGTTTGGTGGACATCGTGGAGCGCGCCAAGTGATCCAAGCGCAGACGCGGCTCAAGGTGGCGGACAACTCAGGCGCACGGGAGCTCATGGTGTTCCACGTGAGCGGTGGTTCGCGCCACCCCTATGCCTATGTCGGCGATGTGGTCGTGGCGACGGTGAAGGACGCCATCCCCGGCGCTGCCGTCAAGAAGGGCAACGTGGTCAAAGCCGTCATCGTGCGTCAAAAGAAGAAGATGCGCCGCCCGGACGGCTCGTTCATCCGTTTCGACGAGAACGCGGCCGTGCTCATCAACGAGCAGAAGAATCCGCGTGGCACGCGCATCTTTGGCCCAGTGGCGCGCGAGCTGCGCGACCGTGACTTTATGAAGATCATCTCGCTGGCTCCGGAGGTTCTCTAAGATGGCCGCGAAGCTACGCCTGGCGGCGGGCGATACCGTCGTCGTCCTGGCAGGCAAAGACAAAGGGAAACGGGGCAAGATCAAGCTCGTGTTCTCGCGTGCGGGTAAGGCCGAAGTCGAAGGCATCAACGTCGTCAAGCGGCACAGCAAAGCCACGCCCAAATCCAAGGCCGGCATCCTTGAAAAAGAGCTGCCGCTGCCCGTCAGCAAGCTCATGTACGTGTGCCCCAAGTGCAACAAGCCGGCCAAGCTCGCCCATCGCGACACGGCCGGGGCGCACGAACGCATCTGCCGGCGCTGCGGCGAGCCCGCCGAGCGGCCGGTGAAGGCATAGATCGATGAATAGACTGCACGAACGCTATCTCAAGACGGTCGTCCCCAATTTGCGCAAGCGCTTCGAGTTCAGCAATGTCATGGAAGTGCCACGCCTGGTGAAGATCGTCGTCAATATGGGCGTGGGCGAGGCCGTCGCCGAGCCCAAGCAGATCGAAGAGGCGGTGGCGGACCTCGTCGCCATCACCGGTCAAAAGCCGGTAGTGACGCGAGCGACCAAGAGCGTGGCCACCTACAAGCTGCGCGCCGGCATGCAGATCGGCGCGAAGGTGACCTTGCGCGGCGAGCGCATGTACGCGTTCTTCGACAAGCTCGTCAACATCGTGCTGCCGCGCATCCGCGACTTCCGCGGCATGTCGCGCACGTCGCTCGACGGTCGCGGGAACTACGCACTGGGCCTCAAGGAGCAGCTCGTGTTCCCTGAGATCAGCTACGACAAGGTGGCGCACGTGCGTGGCATGGACATCGTCATCGTCACGACTGCCACTAACGACGAGCACGCGCTCGCCTTCCTCGCTGAGATGGGGATGCCCCTGCGCAAGGAGGGCGTCGCGGCGTAAGCCGGGCGACACACTATGGCTACCACAGCAATGATCGAGAAGAGCAAGCGCAATGAGAAGTTCAAGGTGCGCAAGCATAACCGCTGCAAACGCTGCGGACGTCCGCGCGGGTATCTGCGCAAGTTCGGGTTATGCCGCATCTGCTTCCGCGAGCTCGCGCACCGTGGGCACATCCCCGGCGTGACCAAGGCCAGCTGGTAATCGCACGAGACGAAGGGTTGAGAACAGTCGTATGGCAGTGATAACCGATCCGATCGCGGACATGCTCACGAGGATCCGCAACGCCAACATCGCCTACCACGAGCGCGTTGATATTCCGGCATCGCGGCTCAAGCGGGAAGTCGCCAAGGTGCTCAAGGACGAGGGCTTCATCAAGAGCTTCGAAATGGTGCCGGGGACGCCGCGTGAGGTCATCCGCATCGCCCTCAAGTACGGTCAGCACCGCGAGCGCGTCATCAACGGCCTGCAGCGCATCAGCCGCCCGGGCCTGCGTATCTACACCCCCAAGGGCGACATCCCCAAGTGCATGGGAGGGCTAGGTCTCGTCATCATGTCGACCTCGAAGGGCATCATGAGCGGCCGCCAAGCCAAACGGCTCAACTGCGGCGGCGAAGTCGTCGCCTTTGTCTGGTAAACGCGTATGAGTAGAATCGGACGTCTTCCCGTCAACCTGCCGAGCGGCGTGACCGTCAAAATCGTCGACCACGAGGTCGCGGTGAAGGGCCCCAAGGGCGAGCTCAAGCTGCACTACGTCGAACCGATCTCAGTGACGGTCGATGGCGCGGTCGTGACCGTCGCGCGGCCGAACGAGGCGAAGCGCAGCCGCCAGCTGCACGGATTGACGCGCACGCTCATCGCCAACATGGTTGAGGGCGTCACCAAGGGTTTTTCCAAGAATCTCGAGATCCAAGGCGTCGGCTACCGCGCGCAGATGCAGGGCCGCAAGCTCGGCTTGCAGCTCGGGTTCTCGCATCCGGTCGCCTTCGAGCCGCCGCAGGGCATCGAGATCAAGGTGGAGGGCACGAACAAGATCCAGATCAGCGGCGCGGACAAGCAACAGGTCGGTCAGACGGCCGCGCAGATCCGCAGCATCCGGCCGCCGGAGCCCTACAAGGGCAAGGGCATCCGCTATGAAGGCGAGCGCGTGCGCCGCAAGCTGGGCAAGGCCGGTAAGACCGCAGGCGCGACCGCCGGTAAGAAATAGGTAAGGACGACAGATATGGCAAGCTCAGTGAGCAGGAACAAGCTCCGCATCCGCCGCCACGCACGCGTGCGCAAGCGCATCGCAGGCGAGGGCGCGCGGCCGCGGCTCTCGGTGTTCCGCAGTCTGCACCACATCTACGTGCAGCTTGTCGACGATTCGACCGGCAATACGCTGGCCGCGGCCTCGACGCGCGAGAAGGATATCGCCAAAGATCTGGCATCGCGCAAGGGCGTCGGGGCGGCGGAGAAGGTCGGTCAGGCGATCGCGCAACGCGCCAAGGACAAAGGCATCACCGCAGTGGTCTTCGACCGCGGCGGCTACAAGTATCACGGCCGGATCAAGGCACTGGCAGACGCGGCGCGCGGCGCCGGATTGGAGTTCTAGCGGATGGCCCGCATTACGGACGGCTCGGGTCTGGAAGAGCAAGTCGTGCGCGTGAATCGCGTGGCGAAGGTCGTCAAGGGCGGCAAGCGGTTCTCGTTCTCCGCGCTCGTGGTGGTCGGCGACCGGCAGGGCCGAGTCGGCTACGGCATGGGCAAGGCGCGCGAGGTGCCCGAGGCGATCCGCAAGGGCGTCGAAGACGCGCGCCGGTCGCTCATCACCGTGCCCATGGTCGGACGCACGATTCCGCACCCCATCGAATGCCATGTCGGGGCAGGTCGCGTGCTGATGAAACCCGCCAGCAAAGGCACGGGTGTCATCGCCGGCGGTGCTATGCGCGCCGTGCTCGAGCTTGCCGGGGTGCACGATATCCTGACCAAATCGCTCGGATCGAACAATCCGATCAATGTCATCCAGGCGACGGTCGCCGGACTGCGCCAGCTGCGCACGGTTGAAGACGTGGCAGCGGCGCGCGGCAAGACGGTCGACGAGATCTTAGGGAGAGCAAACGTCAGTGAAGCTGTCGGATCTTAAACCGAAGTACGGATCCAAGGAGAAGCGCGTCCGCGTGGGGCGTGGCCATGGCAGCGGCATGGTCAAAACCAGCGGCAAGGGCGGCAAGGGTCAGACCGCGCGCTCGGGCGGTGGCAAAGGCCCGAACTTCGAAGGCGGACAGACGCCCTGGTTCCGGCGCCTGCCACAGCGTCGCGGCGTGTCGCAGAAGGCTCGCTCGACCAAGGTGTTCCGCACCGAGTTCAGCGTCATCAATCTCGCCGACCTGAGCGCCTGGGAGAAGGGCGTGGTCGTCACACCCGAAGCCTTGTTGCAGGCGGGTCTTGTGACAAAGCGCCTGGACGGCGTCAAGGTGCTCGGCGTGGGTGATGCGCCCGAGGGTCTGCGCTTCCGCAACGTCCGTTTCTCGGCCACAGCGAAATCCAAGCTTGAAGCTGCCGGCGCGGCCTTTGAGGAGTAAGGGCAGGCGACGTGAACATCTGGCGTAACCTGGCAAACGCGCTTGTGGTCCCAGAGATCCGAAGCCGGATACTCTTCGTGTTCGGCGCGTTCGCGGTATTCGTCGTGATGGTCTACGTGCAGATCCCCTACGTCGACATCCAGGCCTGGCAGTCCATCCTCTCGAGCGGCCAGTTCCTCAACTTCTTGGGCTTCTTGTCGGGAGGTGCGTTACAACATTTCTCCGTCATCGCCATGGGCATCACGCCCTACATCAACGCCAGCATCATCATGCAGCTGATGACCGTCGTCTTCCCAAACATCAAAGAGATGATGCAGCACGGCGGCGAGGAAGGGCGGCGGCAGGTCGGCCTGTACACGCGCTGGCTCACCGTCGGGCTGGCCATCGCGCAGGCGACAGCCATGGTCGTCATGCTCAACCGCGCGCACGTCTTCGCGCGCAGCGACGTCCTCTATCTCGTCACGGTCGTGCTCACGCTCACCGCAGGCACCATCTGGCTCATGTGGCTGGGCGAGCAGATCACGGACAAGGGCATCGGCAACGGCGTGTCGCTCATCATCTTCGTCGGCATCATCTTGCGCT
>DAINRU010000049.1:7007-10076 GCA_036741695.1 Vulcanimicrobiota bacterium | reverse complement strand
CCCAAACGTCACGCGCAGCACGACCGAGTTATTGTTGATGTCTGACGACGTACCGGTGATGAACGGGAGCTCCGGTGCGAGCACCTGGACGTGCGTCGTCGGACCTAAGTCGAATGTCATGCCACGCAGCGCGCGGATCCACCGGATATGCCGCTCGTCCATCACCTCGAGCGCATGATGGTACGCCGGCCCCGAATATTGCTGCGCTGAATCGTACACGGCGTCCACGGGCTCGCGCGAGAGGATGACTGGGAGACCACCCACGTGATCGCCGTGAGGATGCGTCAAGACGACTGCGTCCAGGTGCAGCACCCAGTGGCGCAGCAGAAATGGCATCACGGTGCGTGTGGCGACTCGATCCCCGAGTGGCGCCGCGACGACGGCGCCGAACGACGTCCGCTCCAGGCGGCCGCCGCCGTCGACGAGCATCGCGTGCCCGCCGGGCGCGCGGATCAGCAGACAGTCCGCCTGACCGACGTCGATGGCGTCGAGATGGATGTTGCGATCGGCGAGCGCCGCCAGCCCCGGCAAGCAGTATATAAGGAAGAGGAGCACTGCGCCTGCCAAGCTACCGAGCGCCACATGTCGCCACGGCGCTCCGCGTCGCACGGCGACGAAAAGCGCGGCCAGCGCACACCAGTAGGCGGCGAGGAAGAGATGCGAGGGCGGAGGCAGATCGACGTGCGCTGCCGGTAGCGAAGCGAAGAACTGCACCGCGGCGATGATGAGCGTCAGGCCCCACCAGACGATGTTGCCCAACGGCACGGCAAGCGGGGGAACGGCGAGGGCGGAGACTGCGAAGAGCGAGCCCACCGCCATGATGAGCCCGACGAGCGGCACGACGATCGCGTTGGCCACGACGGCGTAGGGCGTGAACGCTCCGAAGTAGAGCGCCTGAAGCGGCCACAGCGCGATCTGCACCGCCAGGCTCGTCCGTCCGACCTCGACCACGATCTTCGGCAAGCCACAGTCCTCGCGCAGGCCTAATGCAGCCAAGATGGGACTCACGAGCGCGATGCCCACCACGCAAGCGAACGACATCGAAAATGACGGCGAGAGTATCACGAGCGGGTGGGGTAGCGCGACGGCGAAGGCAGCCGCGGCAAAAATCGCGCTTGCCGTACGGCCCCGACCAAGCTCAAGAGCCGCAATGCCGGCGGTGAGCATGGTCGCCGCTCGCACGGTCGGCAGATGCATCCCCGCCAGCGCGGTGTAGAACCACGCGCCGGCGAGCATCACGCAGACGCGCGCCGGGCGTGCTATCGGCGCGAGCGCGAGCACCCAGGCCATGAAGCCTGCCATGATGCCGAGGTGGAGACCAGCTGTGGTCAGCACGTGGACGGTGCCCGTGTCGGAGAATTCCTGGCGCAAGGTCAATGGCAGATTGCCCCGATCCCCCCAGAGGATACCCTCGAGCACCGTCGCCTCGAGCGGCGGCAGATGTGCCTCCACGGCAGTCGCCACTGCAGCCCTCGCCCGTGCCCACCACGCCTCCCAGCCTTGGGCCTCGCCGAGCGAGCGGACGTCAGCCGCCCGATGCGCGACCAGGATGACGCTCACTCCTTGGTCCGCGAGGGTCTCACGCTCGCCCGGCTCGCCATCGTTTCGCGGACCGCCCGGCAGGCCGAGTCTCGCGCGTACGACGACGCGCTCGCCAGCAAGCGGCCGGGTGCCGCCGGCGGGGAAGGTGACCAGAGCGACTTCGCCTGCCAGGCCAGTATCCACGCCGTTTGTCGGGCTCCGCAGCGCCACGATGCGTACCCGCACGGATGCTGTCTCCAGCAGGCGTGGGCGCTCGAGCGCCACCCCTTCGATGACGACGTGACGCCCTTCGAGCCGGTCGTACGCGCGGTGGTCGGCGCGCCACAACGCGGCGCACGCCGCGGTCTCGCCGACGCCAAGCATGCACAGCAAGAGAATAAGGAACTTTCGTTTCTGACTCGCCGTTACGACGGCAGCGGCCAGTGCCAGCATGACCAGCGCAGCGACTGCGAGCGCAGTCGACGCGCCGGCGACGAGAACTACTCCACAGGCATAGAGGGCGAAGGCAAGCGCGAAACTATGCGCGCGTAGAAAATTGAATGCGTTATCCAATGCCGGCTGTTCACGCCGGCGATCGCGGACGTCAAGACAACTTTCTTGCTCGAGAGCGAGGAACGTTGCGCTCATAGAGGGAAAGAGTAAGTCCAGTCATCACGTCTTTTTGTGAGAGGGGGTTGAGCGAAGAGTGGAAGCGTTCATCATCGTGCTCCTGATCCTGATCCTGCTTGCAGTGACCGGCCATCTGCGCCTGTAGTCAACTCAGGCACCCGTAACTGCAGCCCCCACCGTCGGATCCGCATAGGAAGGTGACATGCGTATACTCGTGACCGGCGGTGCCGGGTTTATAGGCTCACACGTCGTCGACGCGCTGATCGGCGCCGGTCATGATGTCGCTATCGTCGACTCTTTTTGGTCTCATGGCGGCGGCCGCCGTGCTAACGTCAACCCCAAGGCCCAGCTCTTCGAAGTGGACATCCGCGACGCGGCGCTCGCGGATGTCTTCACGACTTTCAAGCCCGAGGTGGTCAGCCACCACGCCGCACAGCACAGCGTCGCCATCTCCACCCAGGACCCGCTCTACGACGCCGACGTCAACGTCAAAGGCCTGCTCAATGTCCTGACCAACGCGGCCCGCACCAAGGTGGCGAAGGTGGTCTTCGCATCATCCGCCGCCACCTATGGCACGCCGCAGCACCTCCCCATAGACGAAAAACACCCGCAGAACCCCGAGTCGCCCTACGGCATCACCAAGATGGTTGCAGAGCACTACCTCCGGTATTTTGCGGGCGGACCAGGAGTGCGCTTCACGGCGTTACGCTACGGGAACGTCTACGGACCACGCCAGGACCCCAATGGAGAAGCGGGCGTCATCGCGATCTTCACCGGACGCATTCTCAAAGGCGAGTCGATCCGCGTGGATTGGGACGGCGAGCAGCAAAAAGACTATGTCTTCGTCGGTGACGTCGCGCGAGCGAACCTGCTCGCGGTCGGCAAAGGCGATGGCGAGATCGTCAACATCGGCACGGG
>DAINRU010000049.1:0-6907 GCA_036741695.1 Vulcanimicrobiota bacterium | reverse complement strand
CGAACCTGCTCGCGGTCGGCAAAGGCGATGGCGAGATCGTCAACATCGGCACGGGCATCGGCACGTCGGTCAATGCGCTGCACGCCTCCATCGCCGCGGCTGTGGGCCGTGACGTCGAGGTCGTCAGAGCACCCAAGCGCCCGGGAGACGTCTACCGCTGCGTGTTCGCGATCGACAAGGCCAAGGCCGCGCTCGGATGGGAGCCGCAAACCCAGCTGCGCGATGGCATCGCCAAGACGGTGGCCTACTTCAAAACCAACCCAGCCTGACCAGGTAGATTCGCGCTCCACGAACGGACCTAAAGGTCCGTTGCTTGATAACCTCTGCTCACGTCGCGACGATGTTGAGCAGCTTGTCCTTGACGTAGATGAGCTTGCGCACTGTCTTGCCCTTGAGCTGCGCGGCCACCGTATCGACGAGCTTGGCCATGTTGAGCACGGCATGCTCGTCCAAGCCCGGTGGTGCATCGAGGACGGCGCGCCGCTTGCCATTGACCTGGATGACGATCCTGATCAACGATCGCTGCAGCGCTGCTTCGTCGTACTGCGGCCAGGATTGATCGTGGATGCTGCCGCTGTGCCCGGTGCGTTCCCATAACTCCTCAGCGATGTGCGGCGCGAACGGGGCGAGCAGCAGCAAGAGCACGTGCAACGCTTCGGCGAACGCCGGGGAATCCGCCGCGCGTCCGTGTTTGGCGGCGAAATCGTCGACGTCGTTGAGCAGCGTCATGATCGCCGCCACGCACGTGTTGAGGTGCATGCGATCGCCAAGCTCGTCACCCACCTGCTTGAGCTTCGCGTGCACGCTGTGGCGCAGATCCGTTTCGGCGGCACTTGACGCCTGGCCGTCGCCCGCCGCGCCCTTTCCGGTGCCGTCCGGCACACCCGGTGGTCTGGCGTGCAGCAGCACGAGCCGCCAGATGCGCTGCAGCATCTTGGTCGCTCCGGCGATGCCGGTCGTCGACCACGGAAAATCTGATTCCGGTGGTGCTGCGAACATCTCGAAGACGCGCAGCGCGTCTGCGCCATATTTCTTGACGGCGTGATCGATCCCAACCGTGTTGCCACGCGACTTGCTCATCTTCTCGTGGTTTTCGCCGAGCACCATGCCCTGGTTGAATAGGCGCACGAAGGGCTCGTCGCCGGGCACGAGACCCTCCTCGCTTAAGACCTTATAAAAGAATCTCGCGTACATGAGGTGCAGCACTGCGTGCTCGATGCCGCCTATGTAGTGGTCGACTGGCGCCCAGTAATTCGCGTCTTTTGTCGACCAGGGCGCCTTCGTGTCGTGGGGGTCCAGATAGCGCAAGAAGTACCACGACGAGCACATGAACGTGTCCATCGTCTCGGGCTCGCGCGTGGCCGGGCCGCCGCACTTGGGGCAGGTCGTGTTCATGAACTCCGGCACGTGCTCGAGCGGGCTGCCTTGCGAGCCCGTAAATGGGGCGTTATCGGGCAGCAGCACCGGCAGCTGATCTTCCGGAACCGGCACGTAGCGGTCGCGGGCGCAGCGCACCATGGGGATGGGCGCGCCCCAATAGCGCTCGCGCGAGATGAGCCAGTCTCGTAGCTTATAGTTGACGGTCGGCGTCCCGGCACCGCTCTTGACGAGCTTCTCGGTCATCGCCGCGCGCGCGTCCGCGCTTGTCATCTCGCTGAACTCGCCGCTGTTGACGAGCATGCCGTCGTCGGTGAACGCCGAGGGCAGCTTGCTCGGGCTGGGCGCGCTTGCTGCATCTGCCGGCTTGACGACCGTGCGGATCTGCAGACCGTGGGCACGTGCGAACTCGAAGTCACGCTGATCGTGCGCCGGCACACCCATGACCGCGCCCGTGCCGTATTCGGCGACGACGTAGTTGGTCACCCAGATGGGGATGCGCTCGCCGCTCAGCGGATTGCGCGCGTACATCCCGCTGAACACGCCCTGTTTCTCCATGAGCTGCGTGCGGTCGAGCTCGCTCTTGTCCTTGACGCTAGCGGCGAATGCCTCGACGGCGGCCGCCTCTTCGCGACCAGCGATGATGCGCTTGAGCAGCGGATGCTCGGGGGCGATCGCGAGGTACGTCGCGCCGTAGAGCGTGTCAACCCGCGTCGTGAAGACGTCGATCTTGCCGATGCCACCCTCGACCTCGAAGCTGAGCGTCGCGCCCACGCTGCGCCCGATCCAGTTGCGCTGCATCGTCTTGACGCGTTCGGGCCAGCCATCGAGGCGATCGAGCCCTTCGAGCAACTTGTCGGCGTACTCGGTGATGCGGAAGAACCACTGATTGAGTTTGCGCCGCTCGACCTTGGAGCCGCAGCGCCAACACACCCCGCCTTCGGCCTGCTCGTTAGCGAGCACCGTCTGGTCCTTGGGGCACCAGTTCAAGTAAGCCTCAGCCTTGTAGGCCAGCCCCTTGCGGAACATGAGCAAGAAAAGCCACTGCGTCCAGCGGTAGTACTCGGGCGATGAGGTGTCGATCTCGCGCGACCAGTCGTAGGAGGTGCCGAGCCTCTTGAGATGCGAGCGCATGGTGGCGATGTTCGAATTCGTCCACTCGCGCGGATGCATACCGCGAGCGATCGCGGCCACCTCCGCCGGCAGGCCAAACGCATCCCATCCCATCGGATGCATAACGTTGAAGCCGCGCATGCGCCGGTAGCGGGCGATGACATCGCCGAGCGTGTAGTTGCGTGCGTGGCCGACGTGGAGATCGCCGCTCGGATACGGCAGCATCTCGAGCAGGTAGAACTTCGGCTTGGTGGCGCTCTCCGTGACCGCGTATTGCTTGCGTTCTTCCCAGATCTTCTGCCACTTGGGTTCGATCGTCTGTGGCGAATACGCTGGGATCTCTTTCAATACCATGACTGGTATTGTACCATACGCCCTGCGCCAAGCCCTTGACGCAGGCTGGCGAGGCTCGAGTTGGGCCGTGATCGGTCCTGCTAGAAGGTGGTCATTCCATCGACCATTGCCAACTGTTCCAATTGAAAACCGACGCGGGAGTCGGAGCCACGCCGTGCAGCCGTGGCGTCGTCACGAGGATAAGCCGATCGAAATACAAGAAGATGACCGGCGACTGTTCTGTGAGTTCGCGCTGGGTGACGGCATAGTACCGCTTGCGCACCGATTGGTCGTAGTTCGCAAGCGCTCCCCGTTCGGCAGCATCGAAGGTCGGGTCGCACCAGAAATCATAATTGACGCCGGCCGGCGGCGCTTGATCGCACATGAAGAATATGGAGTCGTCAGGATCGATGCTTGATTGGATCTCGGCAACTGCGACGTCGTAGTGGCCGGCGGACAACACGCCGCCCTCCAAGCCGTAAAACAACTCAGGCGGATAGGTCTTGATCACCGCCTCGATGCCGACGGCGCGGAGCATCGCTTGGATGAGGAGCGCGTCAGCTGCCTCGCTGGCAGCCCCCGTCTGCCCCGCAAGGTTGAACGAAAGGCGTTGGCCGTTCTTGATGCGGATGCCATCGGGTCCAGGTGCCCAGCCCGCTTTGTCGAGCAACAGGCGGGCAGCTGTGGGATTGTACCCCACCGGCTTGAGGCCTGCGTCGTAAGCCCAGGACGAGCTTGGAATGTCTGAATTCGCCACCGTGTCGACACCGTGCGTCACGTTTGCGATGATTTGCACCTTGTCGATCGCCTCATTGATCGCTGTGCGGACGCGGACATCATCGAGAGGGGGATGCTTCACATTGAACTGTACCTCGTCATAGACACCGGTGGGGACCAACGTGATCTTCGCTTCTTGCAACCTGATGAGTTGCGGGTACTGGGCTTCAGCAGCACCAAAAATCGCATCGATTTCGTGGCTTCTGTATTGGATCAAGACGGTGTTGTCGTCTTGGATGATTGTGGCGATGATATGCTTGAGCTTAGGCGGCCCCCGCCAGTACAAGGGGTTGGCATCAAACACGATCCTTTCCCCGTGAATCCATTCTCGTACCTTGAATGGCCCCGTGCCGACTGGATGGCTGTTGAATGGCACGTGGTTGAGATCCGGGTATCGAGCGAGCAGGTGCGCAGGTAAAACAGGCTCGCCGCTATGCTGGTATGCGCAGAAGAGCGTCGCTATGGCAGGCGCGTACGGCCGCTTCAAATGAAAGCGCACGGTGAAGTCGCTTGGCGTTTCCATCGAGTCTATGTCATCATAGCCCGCACGTGAATACACGTCGTTGCGCGGATTCATGACCGCGCGCACGGTGAAGATGACGTCGCGCGCCGTGAACGGCGCACCGTCTTGCCACAGCACGCCGCGGCGGAGGTGATAGGTTAACGTGCGGCCGTCAGGGCTGATACCGCCGT
Source organism: Vulcanimicrobiota bacterium (assembly GCA_036741695.1). GTDB lineage: Bacteria > Vulcanimicrobiota > Vulcanimicrobiia > Eremiobacterales > Eremiobacteraceae > JAFANK01. Next base: position 2,614 of record DAINRU010000049.1, on the reverse strand, counting down.
TCTTGTACGAAGGCACTTCTAGCGCGAGATCAGGAACGAAGCGCCCTTTGTCATCCACATAGAAGAACCAGCCGTAGATGAACATGTCGAGCTGGATCTCGGCGTTGGTTTCCTGTGTGAGGGGATTGAGGCTGTCGATTCCAGCCGTCGCAAAGCGCAGCGTGCCGGGTATCGTGTCGCTGTGCTGAGGCTGCGACGTGGTCGATATGCGCGTGCACGCGCACAGCGCGACGCTGATGGCAAGCCCGACATACATGAGCCGGCGCGGATTCATATCTAGCTGTGCTCCCGGGTGCGAGCCGTTAGACGCCCAGCGGATATGCCTCTTCACCGTGGAGCTCCATGTCCAACCCGCGCTCTTCGGCTTGCGGATCGACCTTGGTCTGCGTGATCTTGCTGATCAGCCACAGCATGCCGTAGGTGAAGACAAACGCCCACAAGCTACACACGGTGGCGGCCGCGACCTGCTTGCCGAAGAACGCCACGCCGCCGCGCAGAAGTCCGTCGGCGCCGTTCGGATTCCAGGCCGTCGAGGCGAACACACCGAGCAAGGTGATGCCCAAGAATCCGCCCACGCCGTGCACGCCCCACACGTCTAGCGCATCATCCCAGCCCTGCTGGTTCTTGAGCGCAACGGCATAGTAGCAGATGACGCCTGAGAGCACGCCGATGATCACAGCGGTCGTCGGCGAGACATAGCCTGCCGCGGGCGTGATCGTGGCAAGTCCAGCGACTGCGCCAGTGAGCAGGCCCACGAACTTTGGCTGTCGGCCGCGCGCCCATTCGACGAGCAGCCAGGTGACGGCGGCGAACGATGCCGCAAGGTCGGTGTTCAAGAACGCGGACGCGGTCACCGGATCGACTCGGAGCTCCGAGCCAGCGTTGAATCCGTACCAGCCGAACCACAACAATCCCGTGCCAAGTGCGATGAGCGGTACGTTATGCGGCTTGTTCTCAACCACACTGCGCTTGCCGATGTACAACACGGAGGCAAGCGCGGCGAATCCGGCCGATGCGTGCACCACGATGCCGCCGGCGAAATCAAGCGCACCCCATTTCGCGAGGATGCCGTTCGGGCTCCACAGCATGTGCACGAACGGGAAGTAGACGAATACGAGCCAGCCGGTCAAGAACAGAAAATACGCTTTGAAGGTGACGCGGTTGGCGAATGCACCGGTGATGAGCGCCGGCGTGATGATGGCGAACATCATCTGATATGCCACGTGGACGAGGAGCGGTATGCCGGCATCGTTGCCGGTGAACATCGTGTGCAGCGTGATGCCCTTGAGGAAGGCGTAGTGGGTCGGGTCGCCGATGAGGCCGTGCCAATCCGGCCCGAAGCACTCCGAATAGCCGAAGGCGAACCAGATCACCGTCGTCCAGCCGAGCGACATGAAGCTTTGGATCATGATGGTCAGCACGTTCTTGCGCGCGACCAAGCCACCGTAGAAGAACGCCAAGCCCGGCGTCATGAGCATGACGAGGCTCGCACAGATGAGCATGAACGCGGTGTTGCCGATGTTGAATGGGATCGCTGAAGGGCTCACGGGACGTCCTCCGTCGCGAAAAGAGCACGAGACCAGCATCGCAAGGACGCTGGCGAGACAAGCCAGGGACCGTTAAGCGTCCGCGCTCGTTTTCCCGCTGTGGAACGTACCTACTGGCTTAGGCGCGCAGTCGCGCGACGACCTCGGCGAAGGTCTGGATCTGCTTCGTCTGCCAGGCGTCGCCGCGACCAAGCTCGTCTGCGAGCAAGCGCGCCACGAGCGGTGCGCACGCCGCTGCCGCTTCGATGTCCAAGAATAGCGCCCGGGTACGTCGTGCCAGCACGTCATCGACCGTGCGAGCCATCTCATGTCGTGCGGCGTATACGACTGCCGCGGCGGTGTAGGGAAGCCGCGGATGCAGTCGCGTGCGAAGTTCTGGACGCTCGTCGGCGAGCGCGAGCACCGCCGCCGCGTCCCTGCCATAGACGCCGAGCCACTCTTCGGGTGGCGTGGTGTGCGTCGCGCCGTGCAAGGCCGTCACCGCGGTCGGCGAGGTCACACGTCGCAAGCCCGCACGCTCGGCTGCGACATCGATGACGTCTTGCGCCATCTTCCTATATGTGGTCCACTTGCCGCCCGTGATGCTGATGAGATCCGAGGTCGCGACCTCGATGAGATGTTCGCGCGAGAGCTTGGCGGTGGTCGCCGCGCTGCGATCGACCAGCGGGCGAAGACCGGCGAAGACTGCCAGCACGTCACGGTCGCCGAGCGGTCGCGTCAGATATGGGTTGATCGTCTGCAGGATGTAGGCGACTTCCGGCGCCGTCGGCCGGGGATCGAGTTCGACGTCTTCCGTCGCAATGTCGGTCGTTCCGATCACGACGCGCTCGTGCCACGGCGTCGCGAAGATCACACGATCGTCGCTCGTCTTGGGAACGATGATCGCGTGCGTCGAGGTTCCCAGCGCCTCTCGCGAGACGACGATGTGCGTGCCCCGGCTGTGCGTCACGAGGTTCGGTCTGGATCCCCCATCGAGCGCGCGCAGTTCGTCGACGAAGATGCCGGTCGCATTGACGACGGCTTTGGCGCGGATCTCAATCTCGCTGCCGCTCTCGCGCTCGTGGGCG
>DAINRU010000048.1:5582-10180 GCA_036741695.1 Vulcanimicrobiota bacterium | reverse complement strand
CGTTTGGGCGCCGCCTCGAACTGCGCGCGCCACAAGGCCTCGCCCGGCTGCGGCGAGGCGCCTGCCTTGCCGTTGGGCGTGTGGCCGTCGGTCTTCGTCTTCTTCTCGCTCACGGGCTTTTTCGTCACGCTTCCTGTCTTAATCCGACCTGAAGGTCGGATGCTTCAACCACTGTGTTTATAGTATAGAGTATCGGCTTAGAACTCAATACCGACGCGGGCCGGAATGTTCTTTTGGTAGGGGTGTTTGACGTCTGTGATCTCGTTGACGTAGTCGGCGGCATCGATGATGGCCTGAGGGGCGTCGCGCCCGGTGAGGATGACCTCCACGTGCTTGGGCCGCGCCTGGAGTAACTCGACGACCGCGTCGGTCGACACGAGGCCAAAGGCCAGCGCCACGTTGATCTCGTCGAGGATGACGACGTGGTAGTCGCCCGACATGATCGCCGCTTGTGCCGCCGCAAAGCCCGCTTGTGCCCGCAGGATCTGTTCGGGTTCGGGGTTCTTGGGGTCGACGAAGCGGTCGAGGCCATATTGCTCGATCTCGAGCTCGGGCAGACGTTCGCGGATGAGTATCTCGCCGTAGAATGGGTCGCCCTTCATGAACTGGATCATCTTGACCCGGTGGTGGTGGCCGATGGCGCGCAAAGCCACGCCCAGCGCGGCTGTGGTCTTGCCCTTGCCTGGACCGGTGTTGACCATGATCAGTCCCAGCGTGCGTTCGTCCGAGCGCTTTTTCTGCCAGGGGTGGGCTGTTTTGTAGTCTTCCTTAACCACAGCGCGTTTTTCGCTCAGTCCCGGAGCCCGGCCTTTGGGACTCCCATTGGCGATGGTGTCCCGGAAACGTGGTTGTAAGGGAAGCGTTGAACGGACGTAAACGTCCGTTGCTTCAAACGCCTGGGGTTGGCTTGACCCTATGGGGGCCGCTTGTTATAATCCCAAAGCACGACTACCCTTCGCACCGCACGGCGCGCCTTCGAGCGCAGCTTTACGGTTCGAAAGACGAAGGAAGCGAAACAGGTTCGCTCGCGGTCGATCCAATCGACCTTCCACTCGTCAACGGTAGCCTGCATCCGCGGGCTTTTTCATTCCCCGCACATGGAGGCAAGAGATAATACCTAGACAACGCAGACCAGGAGCACCCGCTCATTAGCCGCCAGCTTCGCGTCAACGAGCAGATTCGTGTGCCTCAAGTCCGCGTCATCGCAGACGACGGCGCACAGCTCGGGATCATGTCGACGTGGGATGCGCTCTCCCTCGCCCGCGAACGCGGGGTCGACCTGATCGAAGTCTCTCCTGCAGCAGTTCCGCCGGTGTGCCGTCTCGATGATTACGGGCGCCTGCGCTACGAACAGAACAAAAAGGACCGAGAGGCCAAAAAGAAGGCGCACAACATGGAGCTGCGCGAGGTCAAGCTCCGACCGAAGATCGAGGAACACGACTACCAGGTCAAGTTCCGCACCGCCGAGCGGTTGCTGTTCGACGGTGACAAGGTGAAGGTGACCATCATGTTCCGCGGGCGCGAGATCGCCTACGCACAGCATGGTCGCAAGATCCTCGAGCGCGTGGCAGCGGATACCGCGAAGATCGCGACCGTCGAGCGAGAGCCACGCCTTGAGGGCCGCAACATGTTCATGATCATCTCGCCGCGCCAGGAAGTCATCGCGGCGGTGGCCGCCCACAAAGCGGCGGCAAGCCACAAGAGCGAGAGCTCTGAGGCAGCCAAACCGAAAGATCAGCCGGCAAAGCAAACGCCGGCCACTTAAAGCGCCGGTCGAGCCGATCGACCCCCGCCACGACGCCAGAGGAAGATATGCCGAAACTGAAGACCCATCGCGGAGCCGCCAAGCGCGTCAAGGTGACGGGGACTGGGAAGTTCATGCGCGAGCCCCAGTTCTCGGGATGCAGCCACATCCTCACCAAGAAGTCGCCCAAGCGCATCCGCAAGTTCCGCAAACAGCTGTTGGTGGACAAGACCGACGTGCCGCGCCTCAAGCGGCAGATGCCGTATGCGTGAAAACGGATCTCAAGATCCGTTGCTGCAAAGAATCTATACGTGATTGGGAGATAAGGTGTCATGTCACGCGTCAAACGCGGTGTAATAGCGCTCAAGAAGCGCAACAAGGTCCTCAAGGCCGTCAAGGGTTTTCGCGGCGCCCGTGGGCGCACGTACCGGGCTGCCAACGAGGCCCTGCTCCACTCGCTGACCTACGCCTTCCGCGACCGCCGGCGCAGAAAGCGTGATTTCCGCGCGCTGTGGATCACGCGCATCAACGCTGCCGCGCGGGCTGAAGGGCTCACCTATAGCCGGCTCGTGAGCGGCCTCAAAAAAGAAGGCCTGGCGCTCAACCGCAAGATGCTCGCCGATCTGGCCATGAACGATGAGGCCGGATTCGCCAAGCTGCTCGAGATCGCCAAAAAGCATCTGCCGGCGGACGCGGCGCGAGCCTAAGGCGCGTACGAGGCCGTGGGCTCCGCGGGCTTTCACAACGCCGCAGTGCACGCAGCACGCCTCCTGCATCAGAAGAAACACCGCCTCGAACGGCGGTGTTTTCTTATCGAGGGACCAGTCGTGCTGCAAGCCGCGATCGACAGCGGTGCGCACATCGAACAGGTCTTCATCGTGGACGAGGATGTGGTTGGCTCCACGCCCGTGCATTCGCTTGAGGTGGTGCGCGTGGATCGGCGCACGCTCGAGTCGCTTGCGCAGACGAAAACGCCGCAAGGCATCGTCGCGGTCGTCGGATTCATGCATCATGCAGTCGATGAGCTGGCCCGCCTTGTACCTGCGCAGGGGGCGGCGGCCGTTCTCGTGCTGCCCAATCTCTCCGATCCTGGCAACGCGGGCACGCTCGTCCGCAGTGCCGAGGCCTTTGGCGCGAGCGCCGTCTGCTTCGGGCCGGAGGCGGTCGAACCGTACAACGACAAGGTCGTGCGCGCATCGATGGGATCGCTCTTCCGCGTGCCGCTCGTGCGCTACGAGCGCTGGCCGGCTTTGGTCGCCGCGGCCAGAGCGGCGCAGCTGCAGATCGTCGCGGCTGACGCGAGTGGTAACGATGTGAGACATGTCACATTCCCGCAGCGCGCCGCGCTCGTCATCGGTCAAGAACGCCATGGGCTTGCTGGCATTCCGCGCGAGGATCTGGATCTTTGCGTTGCCCTGCCGCAGCGCATGGGCGTTGAGTCCCTCAACGCCGGCGTCGCCGGGTCGCTCCTGCTGTACGAATTTGCCCGTGCGCAAGGGCTGTTTGGACCGTTGGGTGCTGGAACAAGTGGTGCGTAAAAGTCAAGCCCCATGCGCCCTTGCGTCTATTTCTGCTCCTATGATATACTGGGGCCCGGTGAACAATAGAACATAAGGAGGTCGGCTACACTGCTACTCTCTCCCGAGCTGTTCTGGAAGCTGTTCCTTACCACTGGTTCTATCAAGGCATACTTAATTTACAAGCGGATGGCGCCCCAAGATTCACATTGAGAAGGGGCGCGCGTACGGCGCAGGCCTGAACAAGCTTTCATTCTAATCACTGGCCGCATAGACAAGAGCGGCCTTTTCTTTTGTGGTGGCTGCCGCAGGTGGATCCGCGGCATGACAGTGGGGAACTGTTGGACGATCGATTAGCGGCGCTTGAGGCCGAGGTGCAAAGCCGCGCTGCGCAGGTCCGCTCAAGCACCGATCTTGAGGCGCTGCGGACCGACATCTTGGGCCGCAAGGGCGGCCGGCTCTCGCAGATCATGTCCGGCGTGGGCAAGCTCCCGCCCGCGGAACGCGCCGAATTCGGCCGCCGCGCAAACGAGATCAAGGCGCGCATCGAAGCGCAGCTCGACGCAGCGCAGTCGCGCCTGTCCGACGCCGACCTGCAGACCCAACTCGCGCGGCGCTATGACGTCACCTTCCCGGGCATCCCGCCGCGCGCCGGCGGCGTGCACATCATGCGCCGCACGCTTGACGACGTCGCGTCGTTTTTCCGCAGCCGCGGGTTTGCCATCGTCATGGGCCCCGAGGTCGAGACCGAATACTTCAATTTCGAAGCGATGAACATCCCCGCCGACCACCCCGCGCGCGATGCGATGGACACGTTTTATCTCTCGAGCGGCACACTGTTGCGCACGCACACCTCACCCATGCAGGTGCGCGCCATGCTCGAGTATCCGCCGCCCATCGCCATCCTGGTGCCGGGCACGACGTATCGGCGCGATGCGCTCGATGCGCGCCATGCGTTCAACTTCCACCAGTTCGAGGGGCTGCAGGTGGACCGCGGCATCACCTTCGGGCACCTCAAAGGGTTTGTGAGCGACCTGTGCCGCCATCTGTACGGCAAGACCAGGCGCACGCGCTTTCGGCCCTCGTATTTCCAATTCACCGAGCCCTCGGCCGAGGTCGACGTCTCGTGTCCGGTGTGCGACGGCAGCGGGTGCCGCACGTGCGGCGGCGCCGGCTGGCTCGAGATGGGCGGCAGCGGCATGGTGCACCCGCATGTGTTGCGCGCCGCCAGCTACGACCCTGAGGTCTACAGCGGCTGGGCCTTCGGCTTGGGGATCGAGCGCATCGCCATGGTGCGCCATGGCATCGACGACATCCGGCTCTTCACCGAAAACGAT
>DAINRU010000048.1:0-5572 GCA_036741695.1 Vulcanimicrobiota bacterium | reverse complement strand
ATTTGTGGAGCAGTTCTCCTGATGCGCGTGCCGGTGTCGTGGCTGCGAGACTTCGTCCAAACCGACGCCACGCCTGACGCTTTTGCTGCGGCGTTGACGGCGCGCGGGTTCACAGTCGACGGCATCGCGCCGCAGCCCATGCCCGAACGCATCGTCGTGGGGCGCATCGAAAGCTTGACCCGCCACCCAAACGCCGACCGGCTCCAGGTGAGCACGGTGGACGTCGGCAGCGAGAAGCTGCAGATCGTCACCGGCGCGACCAACGTGGCGGTCGGCGACAAGGTGCCCATCGCGCTTCCCGGCGCAGTCGTGTATGCGCGCGGTGCTGCGCCCGGAGCTAGCCCTGAGACCAAGCGCATCGATCCGAGCACCTTGCGTGGCGTCGCGTCCAACGGCATGATGTGCTCGCCCGACGAACTGCTGCTGCCGGGTGAGTTCGACGATGGCATCCTGATCATGGAAGAGGACGCGCCCGTAGGTCAGGATTTCTGGCGCGTCGCACGATTCGGCGATGCCGTGCTCGACGTCGATGTGCCCAGCAACCGGCCGGACGGGCTCTCTATCGTCGGCCTGGCGCGCGAGGCGGCGGCGGGCTTGCACGCGAGGTTCGTCGCGCCGTCATTGGACAGCGTTGCCGGCGAGGCCGCCTGTCCGATCAGGGTCGAGATCGAGGACCCGTCAATCTGCAGACGTCTGCTCGGCCAGTGCTTCGCTGGCGTGCGCGACCGTCGCTCGCCCATGTGGATGGCGCTGCGCCTTGCCGCAGCCGGTGTGCGTTCTTTGAGCCTGCTCGTCGACATCTCCAACTACGTGCAGATCGAGACGGCACAGCCGCTGCATTTCTACGACGCGGCCAAGATCCGCGGCGGCAAGATCGTCGCGCGCGGCGCGAGCGCCGGTGAGAAGGTCGTGACGCTCGACGGCGTCGAGCGCACCCTTGCCGCGGGCACACCGGTCATCGCCGATGGTGAGGGCCCGGTGGGCATCGCCGGCATCATGGGCGGCGCCGCATCCGCGGTCTCAGGCGCCACGCGCGACGTGTTCCTAGAATCGCCGAACTTCGTCGGCGCTCCCGTCCGGCGCGCGTCGATCGCGCTTGGGCTGCGCACGGAAGGCGCGCTGCGCCACGAAAAAGATCTCCCCCTCGAGCTGCCCGAGGTTGGGCGCCGTCTTGCCGCCCGATTGCTCGTCGAAGCCGGTGGGGTTCCCTCGCAGGTGGTCGAGGCCGGCGAGAAGCCTGGCCCGTTGCGTCGCGTGCGCGCCCGCGTGCAGCGCGTGAACTCGTTGCTTGGGTCATCCTTCTCTCCCACGCAGATGAAGGATGCGCTCGGCGCGATCGACCTCGAGGCGACGGGGGAAGACGAGCTTGAGGTCACGGTGCCCTACTGGCGCCCGGACGTCGCCTCGGAGGTCGACATCATCGAGGAGATCGCGCGCGGCATCGGCTACGACGCGATCCCGGCAGTGCCGGCGGTGGCCGCACCTCAGGCGATCGACGAAGGCATCTACGACCAGGAGTCGTTCTTGGCCGCACGCTGTGCCGCGCTTGGCTACCGCGAGATCGTCAGCATCACGTTGCAGGGCCACAAGACGGTCGCCGCCTGGGAACGCTCAGGGATCCCGTTTTGGTCGGAGCTCGCCGAGCTCACAAATCCTCTGTCCGAGGATCACCGCTTCCTGCGGCCCAGCCTTTTGCCCGGTCTGCTCATCGCCGCGACGAAGTGGTGGCCGCGCCCGAGCGGCGAGCTGCGACTGTTCGAGATCGGACATGTCTTCCATCCGCTGCGGAAAGAGACGCACAAAGGCGAGCCGGCGCATGACGCGCACAAAGGCGTCTACACGGAGAACGGTGTGCGCGAGTGGCCGTCGCTCGCCGGCCTGGTCGCTTTTGAGAAGGCGGACCCCGACGCGACGCTCGACGAGCGTCTGCTCGAGGTCAAAGGCGAACTCGAGGCTCTCGTGGGTCCTCTGGCCGGGGCCGAGCTCAGTACGCAAGCTCACGAGCGCGCCTATTTGCACCCTGGGGCGGCCGGCAATATCACGGCCGCCGGCAAGACCGTCGCGAAGTTCGGACGGCTGCACCCCAAGCTCGCTCGCGCCTTCGAACTGCCCGATTCGAGCTACGCGTTTGCCATCTATTTGGAGAACATCGCACAACACCGGCCGGTCGAGATCTACAGATCGCTGCCCAGATTCCCAGCCACCAAGCGCGATATCGCCGTCATCGTCGCGGTCGACGTACCAGCCGGCGACCTCATGGACGTCGTGAAAGAGAGCGGCGCCCCGTTCTTCGAAAGCGTGCGCGCGTTCGACGAGTATCGCGGGCCGCAGATCGGCGAGGGGCGCAAGAGCGTGGCGCTGCAGATCGTGCTGCGCCGCAGCGACGCCACGATCACCGACGCCGAGGCCAACGCCTCCACGGCCGCGATCGTCGCCGTGCTGGCCAAGCGTTTCGGCGCGACCCTGCGCGAGTGAGGCTATGACCTGGGCCGACGCGCTCGTGCTCCTGACGCTGGCGGTGGCGTTTTGGGGCGGCTACCGCAGCGGCGTTGTGCGCGAGGCGATCGGCATGGTGGCCATCATCATCGCCTGGGCGCTGGCCGGAGCGTTTGCCGGCGCGATGAGCCCGGCGCTCGAACACAGCTTCGGACTTTCGCCTGCCTCGGCGCACCTCGCGTCCTTTTGGCTTCTCTTCTTGTTCGTCTTCGGCGCGACACGCGCCGCCGGCTGGACAATCGAACGCTTGACTGCTCGACCGATCTTGCGCGTGGTCAACGGCCTGGGCGGTGGTGTCGTGGCTTGCGCCAAGGCGGTGCTCGCCCTGTGGCTCATCCTCTTCATCGCGCTCTTCTTCCCAATCTCGAGCGATGTGCGCGCCGTGTTGAAGGCGTCACCGACCGTTGAGTCCATCGAGGCCCTCGATCGACCGGCCTACGCGATGCTCAGCGCGTCGCTGCCGCAGCGCGCCCGTCCATTCGTACGCCTCTTCCTCGACCATCATCACCTCTGACCGGCGGCTGTAGTCGAAGGACTCAACTTCTTCTGAACTTCTAGAATGTCGCGCAGGTCGCGTCGTCGCCTGTGAGAACTAACGCGCACGAATTCTCTGCGCTCGATTCTTTGCGGGCGCGATCGTTCGTTCTCTTCCTGAGCCATTGAGGAGTCATCATGGCGAATCTCATGACCTTTGGACGGCCGATGAGATGCGGCGTCGCGTTTGCGTGCGCTCTCATCGCTTTCGGAATCCTGACGAGCGCGCCCGCGACGCCGAGCGCGATCGTCACCTCGCAAGGTATCTTGCACAAACAGACCGGTGCAGCGCTCATGCAGCACCTGGGCAGCGTCAATCCCGCGCTCCCGCGTCAGTTCACCATCGTCCTCAAAGCGGGCACGTCGGCCAAGGACGCACAGGCCGTCGCCGCCTATCTCGAACACTACGGTCTGCAGTCGATCATCGCGTCGTCCAACCGATTCATCCACGTCGTCGGGACGTTCGGCGCGGCAAGTGCAGCGGCCGGCGTGGGATTCGAACGCGTGAAGCTCGGCACAGAGACCTTCGTGCGCACGACCGGGCCTGCGCATTTCCCGCCTGCCATCAACCGCTTCATCGCGGCGACCTCGATCAACCCCGGCATGAAAGCGCGAGCGCTCAACCTGCGGCGTCAGGCCCTCGTGGCGGGCCCGCAGCTCGGCTATGGTCCGGCCGACTATGCCGGCATCTATGACATCAATCCGCTCTACGGAGCGGGCGTCAACGGAGCGGGATCGACGGTCGACATCGCCGCCTGCTTCAATATCGACCCAGCCGACGTGGCCTACTTCGAGACCTTCTACGGCCTGCCGGCTAACGTCGTCAATGTCATCCACGTGGACGGCACGCTCGATCAATTCGGCAACGTGCCGCCGCCGGACATCGAGCCGACGCTCGACGTCGAACGCGTCATCGCCACTGCGCCACATGCAAAGGTGAACCTCTACGTCGTGCCCGACTGTCTCATCTCGCAGTTCGTCGACATGTTCGCGCAGATCGCGTCGGATGGCGGCGAGACCGCGATGAGCGTGTCCTATGGACTCGGCGAAGCCGACTATGGGCTGGCCGGCATCGGCGATCTGATCACGGCACAGAGCGCGGCGCTCGAGTGCATCTCCGACCAGCACGTGGCGGAGTTCGCAGCGTCGGGCGATAGCGGCTCGTGGGGAGACCCCTTCATCGCCGTGAACTTCCTGGACGTGCTGTATCCCGCATCGGATCCGAGCATCCTCTCGGTGGGCGGTACGACGACTGAGGAATCAGTCATCGGCACGCGCCTGTTCGAGTACGCTTGGGGCGGCAGCGGCGGCGGCTACAGCGGCATCTTCGCGATTCCGCCGTGGCAAGCCGTAACGCCGGGCGTCGCGTCTGGGTTGTTCAAGAACCTGCCAGACATCTCCATGAACGCGGACCCGAACACGGGTGCAGCCGAGGCGTTCTTGATAAGCGTCCCGCCGCCGATCTTCCCGATCGGGGGCACAAGCGCGTCATCGCCGACGTGGGCTGGTCTGTGGGCGCTCGTCGACCAAAACCGGCGCATGCACGGTCATGCGCGGTTGAATAATCCTGCGGCCGCGTTGTACCATCTGCAGGGCAGCTCAGCCTACTACGACATCACCGTCGGAGCTAACGGCTACTTCCCCGCCCGCAAAGGATACGATAACGCAACCGGGCTTGGCGTCCCCGATGTCACCAAGCTCGTGAAAGCGTTGCAATAAAACGACCGGGGGTCGGACTACATCCGACCCCAAGCCTCCACAAAGCAGAAGAAAACGCGAGGCCGTGGCCTCGCGTCTCTTTTTTTGGCGAACCGCGGAATGTAGTCCGCGGCTGCTCAAACTATCTAGGGTTGTTGGGATCGTGACCTGGATTTTTCGGTCCGGGCACTGCGCCCGCGGGAGTCAGAACGCCACCCTGGAGCGGCACGGGCTTCGCGCCGTGCGTCTTGGCCAACGGAATGTGGGCGACTGCGGCCGTGAAGGTGATGTTCGTCGGCGTCAGCGCCACGCCCAGCGTTGACATGATGGACGACGTAAAGCTGAAGATGACGACATCGCCAGGATTCAGCGTCGTCGCGCTGATGGTGAGCATTGTGCCGGCCGAGTTGAACGACGGCGTGGGACCGCCCAGGATGGTCACTGGCGTGTTTGCCGGCACGATGACGGTGCCGCCATTGGTCTTCTGGAAGCTCACGTAGGTCGGCGTGCTGAAGCTGATGCCGGCCGTGCTGACCGGCTGGTTGAACGTGAACGTAAACGTCTCTGAGGGCGGCGTGCCGCTCTGACCCCCAGGAACGACGAGGAATCCGCCGATCGCCGACGAGGTGGGCGAGGGCACCGCCCCGATCGTGGCGGGTTCGCCGTGATGGCCGATGGCGAGGAGCGCAGCGCCTGTCGCGACCAAAAGCCCTAAAATGGTGAATGTGTCGGCGTTCGTGTGCGCTGAGGGCGGGATGGCCGGCAGCGGACCGATGCCCACGAGCTGATCGCCGATGCGCGGCTTGTAGCCCGGCGTCGGGTTCAAGATCTCGATGGTGTCGCT
>DAINRU010000047.1:0-10507 GCA_036741695.1 Vulcanimicrobiota bacterium | reverse complement strand
CGATCGTACCGATGTTCACATGCGGCTTGTTCCGCTCAAATTTTGCTTTTGCCATCTCTTCTCCTAAACGGACCTCAAGGTCCGTCGCTTCAAAATGTCCGTTGCTTCAAACGCCAGGATCATTTCCCGGTGTTCTTGGCGACGATCTCTTCCTCGATGCTCTTGGGCACCTGAGCGTAGTGCGAGAACTCCATGGTGTAGGTTGCACGCCCTTGCGTGCGGCTGCGCAGATCCGTTGCGTAGCCGAACATCTCCGACAGCGGCACGTTGGCTTTGACCTTCTGCGAACCGCCCGGTTCGGGTTCCATGCCCAGCACGTGACCGCGTCGCGCGTTGAGATCGCCGATGACGTCGCCGAGGAACTGATCCGGGGTGACGACCTCGACACCCATCACGGGTTCCTTGATGATCGGGCCGGCGGCACGGTTGGATTCCTTGAACGCCATCGAGCCGGCGATCTTAAAGGCCATTTCGCTCGAGTCGACGTCGTGATACGAGCCGTCGAAGACGGTGGCTTTGAAGTCGACCACGGGATAGCCAGCCAGCACGCCTGCCAGGGCCGCCTCGCGCACGCCGGCCTCGATCGGCTTGATGAACTCTTTGGGAATCGCGCCGCCGACGACTTTGCTCTCGAAATGGATGCCCGATGCCGGGGGCAGCGGTTCGAGCCGCAGCCAGACGTCACCGTACTGGCCTTTGCCGCCTGTCTGGCGCACGTAGCGGCCCTGCTTCTCGACGGTCTTGGTGATCGTCTCTTTGTAGGCGACCTGCGGTTTGCCGACGTTGGCCTGCACTTTGAACTCGCGCAGCATGCGGTCGACGATGATCTCGAGGTGCAGCTCACCCATGCCGGAGATGATCGTCTGACCGGTCTCCTCGTCCGTGAACATGCGGAAGGTGGGATCTTCCTCGGCGAGTTTGGCAAGCGACTGGCCGAGCTTCTCTTGGTCGGCCTTGGTCTTGGGCTCGATGGCCTGGCTGATGACGGGCTCGGGGAAGGTGATGTTCTCGAGGATGATCGGATGCTTCTCATCACACAGCGTGTCGCCGGTCGTCGTGTTCTTCAGACCGACCGCTGCGGCGATGTCGCCCGCCTCCACGCTATCCACATCCTCGCGATGATTTGCGTGCATGCGCAGGATGCGCCCTACCCGCTCGCGATGTCCTTTGGTCGAATTGTAGACGTACGAGCCGGCGGTCAGCTTGCCCGAATATGTCCGGAAGAATGTGAGCTTGCCGACGAACGGATCGGTCATGATCTTGAAGGCCAGCGCCGAGAAATGCTCGTCGTCGGACGGCTTGCGGCTGATCGTCTTGTCCGGATGATCCGGGTCGATGCCCTCGACGTCGGCCAGGTCGACAGGCGATGGCAGATAGTCGACGACGGCATCGAGCAGCGGCTGCACGCCCTTGTTCTTGAAGGCCGCACCGCACAGCACCGGGATCACGATGCCTTTGATCGTGGCTGCACGCAATGCTTTGGCGATCTCGGCCGCCGAGATGTCCTTGCCCTCGATGAACTTCTCGGTGAGGTGCTCGTCGGTTTCAGCGACCGCCTCGATGAGCTCCGCCCGGTATTTGTGGATGAGCTCTTTCATCTCGGCCGGCACCTCCGCCTCGGTCATGGTCTTGCCGAGGTCGTCGGTGTAGATCGTCGCCGTCTGGTCGAGCAGGTCGACGAAGCCCTTGAAATTGTCTTCCGCGCCGATGGGCAGCTCGATCGGCACCGCCCGCGCCCCGAGGCGCTCGCGGATCTTGTTGACGGAGTTGTAGAAATCGGCGCCCGTGCGGTCCATCTTATTGATGAAGACGATGCGCGGCACTTTGTACTTATTGGCCTGGCGCCAGACAGTCTCGCTCTGCGGCTGCACCGCCGCGACCGCGTCGAACAGCGCGACCAGGCCGTCGAGCACCCGCATGGAGCGCTCCACCTCGACAGTAAAGTCCACGTGGCCGGGCGTATCAATAATATTGATGCGCGTGCCGCGCCACACGCAGGTGGTCGCCGCTGAGGTGATGGTGATGCCGCGTTCCTGCTCCTGCTCCATCCAGTCCATGGTCGCGGCGCCTTCATGCACCTCGCCCATTTTGTGCGTGCGCCCGGTGTAGAACAGGATACGCTCTGTCGTCGTGGTCTTGCCCGCGTCGATGTGCGCGGCGATCCCGATGTTGCGCGTGTCGGCAAGGGAGAACTGGCGCGATGATGCCATGCGCTTGTCGCCTTTGCTCTCCGTGCTTGAGGTCGTTACCATCGATAATGTGCGAACGCTTTGTTCGCCTCTGCCATGCGGTGGGTGTCCTCGCGCTTCTTCACCGACGCGCCCTGGTTGTTGGCAGCGTCGAGCAGCTCGCCCGCCAGACGCTCTTGCATCGTGCGCCCAGGACGCGAGCGTGCGAAGCTGATCAACCAGCGCATGCCCATCGCTTGACGCCGGTCGGGACGGACTTCCATCGGCACCTGGTACGTCGCGCCGCCGACGCGCCGCGGACGCACTTCGACCAGCGGCATCGCGTTGTTGAGCGCCTGGGTGAAGACTTCCATCGGGTCTTTCCCGGTCTTCTCCTTGAGGATGTCGAACGCGCCATAGGCGATCTGCTCGGCCGTGCTCTTCTTGCCGCGCAACATGATCTTATTGATGAAGCGCGCGAGCACACGCGAGTTGAAGCGTGGATCGGGCAGGACTTGCCGTTTGGGAACCGCTCCCTTGCGTGGCATGTCGCCTACGCCTTCGGCCGCTTGGCGCCGTACTTGGAACGGCCTTGCTTGCGGCTCTGCACGCCTTGCGCATCGAGCGTGCCGCGGATGATGTGATAACGCACGCCGGGAAGATCCTTCACGCGGCCCCCGCGGATGAGGACGACCGAGTGCTCTTGCAGGTTATGGCCGATGCCCGGGATGTAGGCCGTGACCTCCATGCCGTTGGTCAGGCGCACGCGCGCGACTTTGCGCAGCGCCGAGTTGGGCTTTTTCGGAGTCACGGTCTTGACTTGAGTGCAGACGCCCCGTCGCTGCGGGTTGCCCTTGGCGATGAACTTCGTGCGTTGCGGCAGGTCGGGGTGACCCGGTTTCGCGCCTGTCAACGAGAACAGGAACGCCGGGGACTTCGATTTCTTTCGTACTTTTTCGCGGCCGGTTCGCACCAGCTGGCTAATCGTCGGCAAACTCTTCCTCTAGTACATGAAGCAACGGACCTACAGGTCCGTTCGCGCGCCCGACACGCGGGCGATGGCGGCTGGATGCCGCCTCTCCTTGGATCTCCGCCGGGGTGAGGATTTTCGTAGCGGCGCGTTCGATCGCGCCTTATAGCCTTTGACCCACCGGGAATACGAGCCCGAACATGGAGCCCGCAACCAACGTATTTTACCAGACGGTACGCAGGAGCGTCAAGGCCGCGGTCTACCTTGGGCTTGTTCTAAAGCGTCCGGCACAGGTCCCGAAGGCCCGTGAGGACTGCGTCTACACAAGGGCACGGCTCGACTTTTGTCGCGCCGTGCCCTTTTGGTCTTACAGTTCGAGGTCGCTCGACGACGCTGACTCTTCGGGCTCGACCGGGCTTGAGGACCGTTCCACGACGCCTTCCGGTTCCGTTTCCGATGCTGGTTCGGCTGGCGTGGACGCAAAGGTCTCCTCGAGGCGCGACTCTGCCACCGGTTCGTCACCGGCCGCCTGCGGCTCGTCGTTTGCGAACTCGCGGTCGCCTTCGGCGCGAGCCAGCATGGGCGCAAGCTCGGGAAGCTCGACCTCGCCCAACTCCTGGGCGAGCTCGGCGAACTCCACGCCCTCTGCCGCCAGATCGATCTCTGACGGCTCGAGGACTTGCGATGGCGCCTCCGGCAAGTCGGCAAAGATGTCAGCCTCGCGGAACGCCGGTCGCCCGCGGACACTTGTCTCGACCGCGCGGTAGCGCGGCATACCCGTTCCCGCGGGGATGAGCTTGCCGATGATGACGTTCTCCTTGAGCCCGAGTAGCGGGTCGTACTTGCCCTCGATGGCGGCCTGCGTCAGGACGCGGGTCGTCTCTTGGAAAGAGGCCGCCGAGAGGAATGACTCGGTCGCGAGCGATGCCTTGGTGACGCCGAGCAGCACGGTGTCGGCCTTGGCCGGCTCCTGCCCCGCCGCCACGATCTTAGCGTTCTCTTCGAGGAACTTCTCGGCATCGAGCATCTGGCCGGGGAGCAAGCGCGTGTCGCCGCTCTCAGTGACCTTCTTCTTGCGCAGCATGCTGCGCACGATGACCTCGATGTGCTTGTCGTTGATGTCCACGCCCTGGCTGCGGTAGACCTTCTGCACTTCTTGGACGAGATAGTTCTGGAGCGCCGTCTCGCCCTTGATGCGCAGGATGTCGTGCGGGTTCACCGATCCTTCGATGAGCTGGTCGCCCGCCTCAACGTGATCGCCGTCGTGCACGCTCATGTGCACGTTGAACGGGATCTCGTAGACGTGCTCCTCGCCTTCCGCGTCCGTCACCACGATCTCGCGGATGCCCTTCTCTTCCTGGATGTGCACTCGGCCCGACTCTTCGGTGATGATCGCCTGGCCCTTGGGCTTGCGCGCTTCGAACAGCTCCTCAACACGGGGCAGACCCGTGATGATGTCCTCAGATGCGACGCCACCTGTGTGGAAGGTGCGCAGCGTGAGCTGCGTGCCCGGTTCACCGATGCTCTGCGCCGCGATGATGCCCACCGCCTCGCCGATATCGACGATGCCGCTCGTGGCCAGGTTGCGTCCGTAGCACACCGCACAGACCCCGACGCGAGCGTCGCAGGTGAGCACCGAACGGATGCCCACTTCTTTGACGCCGGCAGCGACGATGCGCGCGGCGATCTCCTCATCGATCTCCTGGCCACGCTTGACCAAGATCTCAGCCGGCTTGGCCGGATCGGCGATATCGGCAAGCGCGTAGCGCCCGACGATGCGGTTGATGAGCGGTTCGATGATCTCTTTGCCGTCCGCGATATCACGCACGGTGATGCCGCGATCGGTGTCGCAGTTCTCCTCGCGGATGATGACGTCTTGGGCGACGTCCACAAGGCGCCGGGTGAGGTAGCCCGAGTCGGCCGTGCGCAGCGCCGTATCAGCGAGGCCCTTGCGAGCGCCATGGGTCGAGATGAAGTACTCGAGCACCGTCAAGCCTTCTTTGAGGTTGGCCTTGATGGGTATGCTCAAGATGCGCCCCGACGGATCCGCCATGAGGCCGCGCATGCCGGCGATCTGCTTGACCTGCGCGATCGAGCCGCGCGCCCCTGACGTCGCCATCATGAAGATGGAGTTGAGGCGGTCTTGCTCGGCCAACATCGCCTGGGTGACTTCCTCGCCGGTCTTCGTCCAGACGTCGATCGTCTTCGTGTACTGCTCGTCATCGGAGAGCAGACCTTCTTTGTACAGCTCGTTGATCTGCACCACCGAGGCGTCGGCCTTGGCGATGAGCTCGCCCTTGCGGCGCGGGATGACGATGTCGGAGATCGACACGGTCGTGCCCGAGACGGTCGCGAAGCGGAAGCCGAGCGTCTTGATCGAGTCGAGGAACCCGGCGGTCTCCGCGTTGCCGTAGCGGCGGTAGCAGTTGGCGATGAGCTGGGTGAGGCCTTTCTTATCCACCGTCCGGTTGACGAACGGATGCTGCCATTCCGCTGGGAACGCGACGTTGAAGATGACGCGCCCGATGGTGGTCTCCACCATCTGCCCATCGCGCCAGCGCACGCGCACCGGCTCGTGCAGCGAGATGACGCCCGCGTCATAGGCGATCTGCGCTTCTTGATCGCTGAAGAAGCTGCGCAGCTCGGCCTTTCCATCCTTGCGCGGCATCGAGGGCTGAGCGCCGGCCGTGGCCGAGTCGATCGTCAGGTAGTAGAGTCCCAACACCATGTCTTGGGTGGGGATGGACACCGGGTTGCCATACGACGGCTGCAGGATGTTGTTGCTCGACAGCATGAGGACGCGAGCCTCTGCCTGTGCGCCAGCGGACAGCGGGAGATGGACAGCCATCTGATCGCCGTCGAAGTCCGCGTTGTACGGCGTGCAGACGAGCGGGTGGATCTGGATGGCCTTGCCCTCGACGAGCACGGGCTCGAACGCCTGGATGCCGAGGCGATGCAGCGTTGGGGCGCGGTTGAGCAGCACCGGATGGTCCTTGATGACCTCGTCCAGCACGTCCCAAACCTCCGGCCTGACGCGCTCCACCATGCGCTTGGCGCTCTTGATGTTGTGCGCTTGGCCCCGGTCGACGAGTTTCTTCATCACGAACGGCTTGAAGAGCTCGAGCGCCATCTCTTTGGGCAGGCCACACTGATGCAGGCGCAGGTTGGGACCGACGACGATCACCGAACGCCCGGAATAGTCCACGCGCTTGCCCAGCAGGTTCTGGCGGAAGCGTCCTTGCTTGCCTTTGAGGATGTCGGAAAGCGACTTCAGCGGGCGGTTGTTGGGCCCGGTGACCGGGCGGCCGCGCCGGCCGTTGTCGATGAGCGCGTCCACTGCTTCTTGCAGCATGCGCTTCTCGTTTTTGATGATGATCTCAGGCGCAGAAAGCTCGAGCAGCCGCTTCAGCCGATTGTTGCGGTTGATGACGCGGCGGTACAGATCGTTGAGGTCGGACGTGGCGAAGCGGCCGCCGTCAAGCTGCACCATCGGGCGCAGCTCGGGCGGGATGACGGGCACGCTCGACAGGATCATCCACTCCGGCTTGTTGCCGGACTGCAGAAAGGCTTCGACGACCTCGAGGCGCTTGATCGCCTTGATGCGCTTCTGGCCGCTCGTCTCTTGGAACTCGGACCGCAGTTCGGCCTGCAGCTTGTGCAGGTTGAGGTCACGCAGCAGCTCGCGCACGGCTTCTGCGCCCATGCCGGCGCGGAATGCATTGCCGTACTTGTCACGGTGCTCGCGGTATTTCTGCTCGGTGAGGATCTCGCGCTTCTCGAGCGGCGTCCCGCCCGGATCGATGACGATATAGGCGGCGAAGTAGATCACCTTCTCGAGCTGGCGCGGGGACATGTCGAGCAGGATGCCGATGCGGCTCGGCACGCCCTTGAAGTACCAGATGTGCGAGACAGGTGTGGCAAGCTCGATGTGGCCCATGCGCTCGCGGCGCACCTTGGCGCGGGTGATCTCGACGCCGCAGCGATCGCAGATCATGCCCTTGAAGCGGATGCGCTTGTACTTGCCGCAGTGGCACTCCCAGTCTTTGGTCGGGCCGAAGATCTTCTCGCAGAACAAACCGTCACGCTCGGGCTTGAGCGTGCGGTAGTTGATGGTCTCCGGCTTCTTGACCTCGCCGAAAGACCACGCGCGGATCTGCTCCGGGCTGGCCAGCCCGATGCGCATCGCATCGAAGTTATTGACGTCTAGCATTCCTTGTCCCCATGAACGGATCCGAAGGTCCGTTGCTCCTTAACGGACCTAAAGGTCCGTTGCTACATGTACGAGGTGTCATTCTCGTGTTGTAATTTTTTCTTACGGCTCGATGTCTTCGATCGACCCGAGGCCCGCTTCGCTCAGACTCTCCAGCGAGATCTCCTCGGGGCTGTCGACATCTTCGTCTTCATCCTCTGACTCGGCGTCGAGCACGGCAGTGCTCGCGACCGATGCCGGGCTCTCGCTCTCTTCGGCTTCGCCTTCAGCTCCGGCTCGACGCGGACGCGATGCCGCGGTAGTCGGCGCCGGGGCCACAAGCTTCGGATCTTCGTCGCCCATGAGCAGACCGATCTCGCTCGCCTTCTCGCCCATGTCCTCATCGGTGAGCCGGATCTCGATCTCCTCGCGGTTTTCCGTCAACACCTTGACGTCGAGCGCGAGCGATTGCAGTTCCTTGATGAGCACCTTGAACGACTCGGGCACGCCGGGCTCGAGCACGTTCTCGCCTTTGACGATGGCCTCGTACGTCTTGACCCGCCCGACGACGTCATCCGACTTGACGGTCAGCAGTTCTTGCAGCGTGTAAGCGGCGCCGTAGGCCTCGAGCGCCCAGACTTCCATCTCGCCGAAACGCTGGCCGCCGAACTGCGCCTTGCCGCCCAGCGGCTGCTGGGTGATCATCGAGTACGGCCCGGTCGACCGGGCGTGGATCTTGTCGTCGACGAGGTGGGCGAGCTTCATCATATAGATGTAGCCGACCGTGATCTCGCGGTTGAACGGCTGCCCCGAGCGCCCGTCGAAGAGCTGCGTCTTGCCGATCTTCGAAAGGTTGGCACGTTCCAGCCACTCCCAGATGTCCGCCTCGCGTGCACCGTCGAAGACCGGCGTGGCGATCGAATGGCCGAGCAGTTTGGCGGCCCAGCCCAAGTGGGTCTCCATGATCTGGCCGACGTTCATACGGCTGGGTACGCCCAGCGGGTTGAGCACGATCTCGATCGGCGTGCCGTCGGGCAGATAGGGCATATCCTCTTCGGGCAGCACCTTAGCGATGACGCCCTTGTTGCCGTGGCGTCCGGCCATCTTGTCGCCCTGCAGGATCTTGCGCTTCTGCGCCACGTAGACGCGGACGAGTTCGTTCACGCCCGGCGACAGCTCATCGCCGTTCTCGCGCTTGAAAACCTTGACGTCGATGACCTTGCCCTTCTCGCCGTGGGGCACTTTGAGGCTCGTGTCGCGCACTTCGCGCGACTTCTCGCCGAAGATGGCGCGCAGCAAGCGCTCCTCGGCGGTCAGCTCCGTCTCGCCCTTGGGCGTCACCTTGCCGACGAGGATGTCCTCGGGGCGGACCTCAGCGCCGATGCGGATGATGCCTTGCTCGTCGAGGTCTTGCAGCGCGTCTTCACCGACGTTGGGAATGTCGCGCGTGATCTCTTCCGGACCGAGCTTCGTGTCACGGGCCTCGCATTCGTACTCCTCGATGTGGATCGAGGTGAAGCGGTCATCTTTGACCAGCCGCTCGGAGATGAGGATCGCGTCCTCGTAGTTATAGCCTTCCCACGGCATGAACGCGACGAGCACGTTCTGGCCCAGCGACAGCTCGCCGCCGTCGCTCGACGGACCGTCGGCGATGATCGACCCCTTCTTGACGTGATCGCCTTTGGCGACCATCGGCGTCTGGTTGATGCACGTCCCCGCGTTGCTGCGCATGAACTTGATCAACGGGTAGCTCTTCACCAGGTTCTTGTTGTTGCGCACCTCGATGCGCTCGGCCGTCACTGAGACGACCTCCCCCGACTCCTCGGCGACGACCACGCCGCCCGAGTCCTTGGCGGCCCGGTACTCCATGCCCGTGCCGACGAGCGGCGCCTGCGGGCAGAGCAGCGGCACTGCCTGGCGCTGCATGTTCGCGCCCATCAGGGCCCGGTTGGCGTCGTCGTGCTCGAGGAACGGGATGAGCGCCGTCGCCACCGACACGATCTGCTTGGGCGTGCAATCCATGAGGTGCACGTCGGCAGGCGACGACTCGATGTACTCTTCGGCATAGCGGCAGACGACGCGGTCGCCGACCAGCCGGTTGCGCGCATCAAGCTCCGAGTTGGCCTGCGCAATGCGGAACTGGTCTTCTTCGTCCGCCGTCAGATAGATGATGTCGTCCGTGACGACGCCCTTGCGCACGATCCGGTAGGGCGTCTCGATGAAGCCGTACTGGTTGACGCGCGCATAGGTCGCGAGCGAGCCGATGAGCCCGATGTTGGGCCCTTCCGGCGTCTCGATCGGGCAGATGCGTCCGTAGTGGCTGTGGTGCACGTCGCGCACTTCGAAGCCCGCGCGCTCGCGCGACAGGCCGCCGGGACCGAGGGCGGACAGGCGCCGCTTGTGGGTCAGCTCGGCGAGCGAGTTCGTCTGGTCCATGAACTGCGAAAGCTGGCTCGACCCGAAGAACTCTTTGATGGCCGCGACCACCGGCCGGATATTGATGAGCACCTGGGGGGTGACCGTCTCGATGTCTTGGACGGTCATGCGCTCGCGCACGACCCGCTCCAGGCGGAGCAGGCCGACCCGGAACTGGTTCTGCAGCAGCTCGCCGACCGAACGGATGCGGCGGTTGCCGAGGTGGTCGATGTCGTCGATGTTCTGGCTGCCCTCGACGACCTCGATGAGGTGGCGGACGACGCCGATGAGATCCTCGCGCGTGAGGTGTCGGACCGCCTTCTCCTTGACGCGACCGTGGCTGTCCTTGACCTCCTCGAGCCGGGGTGCCTCGACGTTGAGGATGGCGAACTGCTTCTCAAGCTTGCGATTGAGCTTGTAGCGCCCGACCGAGCCCAGATCGTAGCGCTTCTCGTCGAAAAACGTGTTGCGCAGCAGCGTCTCGGCGTTGTCGACGTTCTCCGGCTCGCCCGGGCGGAGTTTCTTGTAGAGCTCCTTGAGAGCGTCTTCGCGCGTCTTGACGTCCTTGTCTTTCTCCAGACAGTTGAGGATGATGGGCGGCACCTCACCCGTGCGCGGATCCGCGAACAGCGCCTTGAGCGCCTCGTCGCTTTCGTACTTCTTGTCGAGCGCACGCACGAACGTGGTCGCCATGATCTTGCGGTTCTTGTCGATGCGCACGCCGATCGTGCCCTCGGTCGTGTCGTTCTTGCTGCCGTTGTCCGT
>DAINRU010000046.1:0-11263 GCA_036741695.1 Vulcanimicrobiota bacterium | reverse complement strand
CTCATCGAGACCGGGTCGAAGATGGACGACGTGATCTTCGAAGAGTTCAAAGGCACGGGCAACATGGAGATCAACCTCGTGCGCAAGCTCGCGGATAGCCGCATCTTCCCGGCCGTCGACATCAAGCGCTCGGGCACGCGGCACGAAGAGCTGCTGCTGAGCGAGATCGAACTGCGCAAGGTCGTCATGCTGCGGCGCGCGACCGCGGTGCTCGGCACGCAGGAGATGACCGAACTCATCCTCGAGCGCTTCCGGCGCACCGACAGCAATGAAGAGTTCCTGAAGTCCGTGACCAAGGAAGCCATGTCGCTCGCCTCAGCCGAGCAGGACCGCTAGAACGCACACGACGGGGCGCGAGTGAAATCGCGCCCTTCCCTCTAACACAGCACCATGAAGCTGCAAGGCCGCCCAGTCGCGTTGTTTCTGACGGCTGTGTGGCTCTGCGCCGTGCAGCCTCATGCAGCACACGCGTCGCCGAAACCCGTAGCGCCGCCATCCGTCCTGCCGGCAGCGGCCACGGCCTCGCCAAGCACGTCACCGTCGCCCGGCGCAGTGGATTCGCCGCTGTGGGAGTTCCCGCCAGGCCACGATGACGTCGTGCTGCCCGCCCATTTCTTGCCCAACGGCGCGATAATCATCCGCATGACCGCGAATGGGCGCGGCCTCGATCTGCTGCTCGACACGGGTGCGCCCGATATCATCGACGCGTCCGTCGCGTCGTCGCTGCAGGACGGATCGAGTCCGGCGTCACCGCTCGTGCTCAGCAGCGTTCGATTCGGCGACGCGACACTGCACGATGCGCGCTTCCGCGTCGGGTCGTTCTACCGGCGCGAGGCGACAGACACGCGGATCGTCGGTGTGTTGGGCTACGAGTTCCTACAGCGCGCTGTGGTGAAGATCGACTACGAGCACGAGTCGATCCACCTTCTCAATCCATCGAGTTTCGTCGTGCCGGCCGGCGCAGCGGCGCTCGCGCTCAGCCCGCTGAACCGGGTGCCCGTCGTCGCCGCGACGGTGGGAACGGCGAAAGGTGCGGCGTTCATCATCGACACCGGCGCGACCACCGTCGTCGTGTTTCCGGAGCTCGCCAGAGCCAATCCAGCGGAGTTCACCGCTCAAACGCTGCTCAAAGACGATGCCAGCTCGACCTACTTCCGTTTCTTCTGGCCCGTATGCGGTGAGATCCAACAAGACCCCTATGCCGTTTCGCAGGTCGTGGTCGGTTCCGTCGGCCTGCGCGATTGGGTGGTGTGGAAGCCGCAAGACACAAGCTGCTTCCAACCCAAGGGTCTTGATGGACTCATCGGCTACGACTTTTTGCGCTTCTTCAATGTCTATGTCGATTACCCGATGCACCTGCTCGTGCTCGAACCGAATTCGACGTACGAGACGGCGACCAACACCGTCAAGCCATGAAGATGCGGCTCAACAAGTTTCTGGCCGAGTGCGGCGTGGCATCGCGACGCGCTGCAGATGCGATGATCGCCGCCGGGAAGGTGGCGGTCGGGGGCCGCCGCGCCGCGCTCGGCGAGATGGTGGATTCGCAGGCCAGCGTCGTCACCGTCAACGGCAGGCGCATTCGCCGTCAGACGGACGTCGACCAGCTCACCCTCGTGCTCAACAAACCCGCCGGCATCATCACGACGATGAGCGACGAGCATGGCCGCAAGACGGTCGCACAATTTTTGCCCCACCATCGCAGGCTCTTCCCCGTCGGCAGGCTTGATGCCGATACCACCGGCGTCTTGCTGTGCACGACCGACGGCACGCTGGCGCGGATCCTCACCCATCCCTCGAGCGGTGTGCCCAAACGCTACGACGTCGTCGCGCGCGGGAACATGAGCGCGCCCACCATCGCCGCGCTCGGCGCGATCGAGCACGTGAAGCTGCCCGACGGCTCGCATCGTTTCGCCGTGATCCTGCGCGAAGGTAAGAACCGTCAGGTGCGCCGCATGTGCGCACAGGCCGGTCTGCGCGTGCTTGCGCTCACCCGCACGCAGTTCGGTCCCGTGCGCTTGGGCAAACTGAAAATCGGCAGCACGCGATCGCTCAGCGACGAAGAAGTGCGGGAACTGAACCGACTGCGCGCCGAACACGCCTGAATGAGCGTGCGAGGCATCCGCGGGGCGACGACCAGCGCTGCCAATACCGCCCAAGCCATCGTGGCCGCCACGGACCGGCTGCTACGCGAGATGATCGCGAGCAACGGCATCGAACCGATCGACCTCGCGGCGGTGTTCTTCACAACGACGCCCGACCTCAACACGGAGTTCCCCGCCGCTGCGGCGCGCGCGCTGGGCTGGCAGCAGGTGCCGCTCTTGTGCGCGACTGAAATCGGCGTCCCCGAGCGCTTGGGTTCGTGCATCCGGGTGCTCATGCTCGTCAACACCGACCTGCCGCAGGCGGACGTGCGCCACGTCTATCTCGAAGGCGCGGCCCGGCTGCGTCCGGATCTTTGCGGCGGGGAGACCTCGCAGGCACCCGGAACGACGTTCTGACGTTCTCAAGAGAACGGACCCGAAGGTCCGTTGCTTCAAAGATCCGTTGCCACAACGTCTTCGGTACTTAAGGATAGGCTCACCATGATCGTCGTCATCAAACGCAGCGCCACCGCAGAACAAGCGCAAGAGATCATCGACAAGATCACCGCTATGGGATACGGCGTCAATGTCTCGCAGGGTGCCGAGCGGCTCATCATCGGCGTGCTCGGCGTTCGTTCGGACAAAGACATGCTCGCCGCTCAACTCGGCGGCTTCGCGGCTGTCGACCGCGTGATGCCGATCAGCAAGTCGTACAAGCTGGTCAGCCGCGAAGGGGTGACGACCGATACGGTCGTGCGCGTCGGTGACAGCGTCGAGATCGGCGGCGGTCTCGTGCACGTCATCGCTGGTCCCTGCACCGTTGAAGGTCGCGATATGCTCGTCGAGACGGCGCACTGGGTCAAGCGCTGCGGCGCGACGTTGCTGCGCGGTGGCGCCTACAAGCCGAGCACCTCGCCCTATTCGTTCCAGGGCATGGGCAAAGAGGGTCTCGAGATCTTGGCCCAGGCGCGGGCCGAGACGGGCCTGCCCATCGTGACCGAGGTCCTCGACCCGCGCGACGTGCCGCTGGTCGAGCAGTACGCAGACGTGCTGCAGATCGGCGCCCGCAACATGCAGAACTTCACGTTGCTCAAGGAGCTGGCCAAGACGCGTAAGCCGGTGATGCTCAAACGCGGCCTCTCCGCGACGGTCGAAGAATGGCTGCTGGCTGCCGAGTACATCTACTCGGGCGGCAACCACGACGTCATCCTGTGCGAGCGCGGCATCCGAACCTTCGAGACTGCCACGCGCAACACGCTCGATCTGAACGCGGTGCCCCTCGTGAAATCGCTCACCCATCTGCCGGTCATCGTCGATCCCAGCCACGGCACGGGCAAGTGGGACCTCGTCACCCCGATGGCGCGCGCCGGCGTGGCTGCGGGCGCCGACGGCCTTATGATCGAGGTCCATCCCCATCCTGAAGATGCGCTCAAGGATGGGTTCGAATCGCTCACCTTCGAGAATTTCGCGACGCTTATGGAGCAAGTCAGCTCGGTCGCTCGTGCCGTGGGCAAGCCCGTCGCCTCCGACGCGTCGATCGCCATTGAAGCCTAAGGCGCCCCGCACGGACACGGTCGCCATCATCGGAGTCGGCCTCATCGGCGGGTCCGTGGGACTCGCGATACGCCGTGCAGCGCCGCGCACGAGCGTCATCGGCTTCGACCGCAAGATCGCAGCTGCATGGTCTGCGCGCCGGCGTGGAGCGCTGACCGAGATCGCCCAGACGCTGGAATCAGCCGTGGCAAAGGCGGACATCGTCGTCCTCGCAGTCCCGACGCAAGCGGTCATCGCGCTTTTGCCTCGCGTCCTCTCCCGCGCCCGTGCGCGCAGCCTGGTGATCGACGTGGCCGGTCTCAAACAGCCCGTGTTCGCGGCGGCCGAGCGGGCTATCGCCGCGCGTAAGGGCGTCAGCGTCGTCTGCGGCCACCCGCTTGCAGGCAGCGAACGGGGCGGCGCGCAGGCGGCCGATCCTGCCCTCTTCGGGGGGAGACCCTTCGCGCTATGCGCCCCGCCCCAATGGCGGCGGCTCGTCGCCTTGCGCAAAGCCGAGGCCTTCGTGCGCCGTTTGGGAGCGCGCCCGGTGCGCATCACAGCCCTCGATCACGACCGCATCATCGCCGTGACCAGCGCTCTCCCCCAACTCGTGTCGTCGGCGACGGCACTCGCGGCCGCTGACGCCGCAGACCGCTACCGCATGCTGACCGGTCCAGGCTTTGCCAGCGTGACCCGCCTTGCCGCGACTCCGTCTGCCGTGTGGGAGGATGCCCTGCTGACGAACAAGCGCAATATCATCCCGGCGCTCGCCGCCTTCGAAGCGCGCCTGCGAAGCTTCAGGCGAGCTATCGAACGTGACGACGGTGCAGCCGTGAGCCAGCTTTTGCGCAAGGCAGCGGCGATACAGCGACGATTGAGGTCTAGCTGACAGGTATTTCCAACTCCAACGGAATAGCGCTATCGTCCCTACCCTTAGGTTCTTGAGGAGACCGATGCACAACTATCAGCGCAGCATTGCAGCAGCTGTCGGCGCCTTCGTTCTTGTCGCAGCCTGGCTGCCCACCAGCCGAGCTTCGGCGGATGCGCCCAGCTACTACGAACCGCCCAAGTTCAAGATCCAGATCAAACCCAACTATCCGGAATCCGCTCGGGTCGCCCACGAGACGGGGACCGTCTTCGTCAAAGTGCTCGTCGGAGCCGACGGCAAGCAAAAGCAGATCGTGATCGCGAAGTCCTCCGGCCACAAGGATCTTGACGACGAGGTGCTGCGCGTCGCAAAGCTCTCGACCTACTATCCGGCGACGAGGGATGGCAAGGCGACCGTCGCCTTCTACGACTTCAGCTACAGCTTCACGCTCGCCGGCTTGAGCGAGACGGCTGCCGCCCAATCCGAGAACTCCAAGAAGCTTGCCGAGAATCCTAAGGACGTCGGGGCACGCCTCGGCTTGATCGAAGCCGACATCACCAAGAAGGATTACACACACGCCGAGAGTCTGGCAGACCAGGGCATCGCGCTGATGCCGAGCGACGCCCGCATCTGGAGCGCTCGCGGTGCGGCATATTATTCCGACGGCTCGGACAACGACAACAATAGGCTCTCGAATGAAGCCGCCACCGCGAAGCTGAAGATCTCGGTCGATTCGTACGAGAAGGCGACCCAACTCGATCCGAAGTCGGTCACTGCGAGCATCACGTCGGCGGCATATGCCGAATATGCGTTCCACCTCTGGGCGGGGCAGCAATCCGCTGCATGCCTGCCCTTCGCGCAAAAAGCCGTGCAGCAAAGCCCGAAGAACTGGCAGTACATCATGCTCAAGGGCGACTGCGAGACCGGCACGCAAGACTACAAGGCCGCTATCGCCGACTACCAGACGGCGATCTCGCTCGACGACAAGAAGAACGCACAGCTCAGCTCGCGTCTGGTCGCATCGCTGGCGAACGCGCAGCTCCTCTCGGGTGATGAAGCGGGAGGTCTGCAATCGATCAACCAGGCCGAGCGCATCGATCCCAAGGCGCCGTACGCATACCAGTATCAGGCCTCGTACTACATCACCAAGAACCCGCCCAACCTGAACGCGGCGCTCAACCCGCTCTTGCAGCTCGCCCAAGTGCAGCCGCAAAACGTCCAGGCGCAGATCAACATCGGCGACATCTACGTGCGGCAGAAGAACTACGCAGCGGCGCAAGGGGCGTACAACAAGGCCATACAGATCGATCCCAAGAGCGCAGACGCCCAGTTCGGGCTGGCCGAACTTTCGGCGGCGCAGGGAGACATAAAATCGATCAATGCGCCCTTGGGCAAGGCCATCGCGCTCTCGCCGGACAGCGCCGCGCTCTACAACGCGAACATCTCCGGGCTATTGCTGCAAAGCTCGACCGCGAAAGTCGACCTGACGCCGGATGCTCTGACGTACGCGGACGCGGCCACAAAGGCCGACCCCAACTACGGCTGGGGCTGGTACTACCTCGGCGTCTCGTATGGCGATCAGCAGAAGAAGGACCAGGCAAATTCCGCATTGCGCAAAGCCTTCGACGTCTTCAAGGCGAAAAACGACCAAGCCGGCATGGATGCCACCAACTCGCAATTCATCTCGCTCAACGGCAAAGACAATAGCCTGATCACGGGTTCTGGGCGCAACGAGCGCACCAATCAGCCGGGCACCTCGGGTCCGTGACGCATGGCCGCTAGGATGTTCGACCCAACGCATACTGGAGGGCACAGTTCGGGTAGGAATCATCGGAAAGGGCGTGTAACCCGTTCCGCCACCTGGACGGGCGAACGAGCCCGCCCTCTTTATTCACGGTGAGGCGTTTCCTTATCAGCGTCGTTCGCAAATCATTATTGAGGGGATTTGACTCCAATGGGTTTTTTTCAGGCATTCGTTGACTTCTTGAACCGCGGCGGCCCGGCGATGTACGCGCTGCTGCTGTTGTCGATCGTCTCGGTCGGCATCGTGCTCGAGCGGCTGTACTTCTTCTCGAAGCAGCACTCGGACCCGGCCGGCCTGCTCAAAGAGATCGGCGACCGCGTCGCTAAAGACGACATGAACGGCGCCATCGCTGTCTGCGACCGGCACCGCGGCATGCTCCCCAAGATCCTCCAGTTCGGTCTGTATCGTCACGAGAAGAGCCGCGCCGACATCTCGGATGCGCTCTCCATCTCGCTGCTCGAGCAGCTCAACACGCTGGAGGCTAATCTGTCGATCATCGGCACGGTGGCGGTCATCGCGCCGTTCGTCGGACTCTTCGGAACGGTGCTCGGCATCATCCGCGCCTTCCAGGACATCGCGCTCAAGGGCAACTCGACGCCGGCCGTCGTCGCGGCGGGCGTGTCGGAGGCCCTTGTGACCACGGCCGCCGGTCTTGCCGTCGCCGTCATCGCGGTGGTCTTCTTCAACTACTTCAAGTCGCGGATCAAGACGTACAACCAAGAGATGATCGTCGCGGCGAACAAGCTGGCCGAGATGCTCGCCTTCCACAACGCAGGCGCTCCCATCCCGACCGAGCTCTACACCCCGCGCAAGCCGGGTGTGGGCACGGGTCCGGCGACGGCTCCCGCCCCGCGTCCGAGCGGCCCGGCAGGCGGCTAGCTCGCGGCAGCGCCGCGGTACCTGCTCTAGGGATCGCACCTGCATCCCTCGAGCGGCATCAGTGGTCTGATCCGTTCTTCGCGAACGAGCGTATACTCACAAGAGCGAAAAGGCAGAACATCGCATGGGAATGACCTCATCCAAGCAAGACACGGAGGTGATGGCGGAGATCAACATCACGCCCTTCACCGACGTCTTGCTGGTCCTGCTCATCATCTTCATGATCCTGGCGGCCCTGTCTGCGCCTCCCGGGTTCCAAAAGCAGCTGCCCAAGAAGAACAACGCGCCGCAGAACGTCAATCAGAAAGAGCTGCAGCACTCGATCGAGGTCCAGGTGACCGCCAAGAACCGGATCTACATCGATGGCAAGCCGGTGGAATCCGAGCGTCTGTACCAGGTCATGTCCGACACGATCGCCTTCCATCAAAAACACGCGCGTCAAGGCTACAACACGCACGTCTCGCTGCTCGCCGACCAGGACGCGAATTACAACACGATCATCAAGATACTCGATGCGGCACGACAGGCCGGCGATGATGACGTCGGCTTCGTGACTGAATAAGAGAGAAGGCGCGCTACATGTCAGTCATTGGCTCGGCCCCAGAAGAAGATGTGATGTCCACCATCAACATCACGCCGTTCACCGACGTGCTGCTCGTGCTGCTCATCATCTTCATGATCCTCACCTCGCTGTTGAAGCCTCCGCCCGTGCCGGAGGCCAAGAACAGGATCAAGGTGACCAATTCCACGATCGTCATGATCATCGGCCACAACTCGAAGACCAACGAGGACGAGATCCAAGTCGGCGCCGACACCATTCCCAAGGTCGATCTCTATAAGTTCATGGTGGGCTACTACGAGCAGTTCGGCAAGCAGGATGACATCATCATCAAGGCCGCCCCGACAGTCAAGTATGGCACCGTCTTGACGGTCATGGACGCCGCGAAGGCTGCCGGCTTCACCCAGTTCGGCCTCGCCAACAAGATCCAAGGTGCGCCTGAAGGCGTCAACAACTAGCAGGAGACCATGGCAACTAACCCGCCCAACAAGCCGCATACGACGCCTGCGCTTTTCACGAAGCGCGAGAAGTACTCCATCGCCGCCTTGTCGATCGCTTTCATCGTCATCTCGTTCGCCGTCCATTTCGTGCTCGGCGGTGCGGCGGAGAAGATGTTCCCGCACTTCAAAGAAGAGGCAACGCCGCCACCGCACGTGGTGACGGTGATGAAGTTCAAGCCGCCGCCGAAGCCGACGCCCACGCCGAAGCCCACGCCGACGCCGCCGCCCACACCGACGCCGCCGCCGCAGAAGAACACGCCGCCGCCGCTCAAGCTGCACGTCGTCCACTCGCAGAGCCAGGGTGGCGAGGGCACGCCTGAAGCCGTCTATTCGCCGCCGCCCGTCGGCAGCGGTGAGGGCGTTCCCACGACTGCACCGACCGAAGCTCCCAGGACGCCGCCGCCGGAGACCGGCCCTGTGAAGATCGAGGACTCCGACTTCATCCACAAGGTGCAGCCGGACTACCCCGAGATGGCAAAGGAGCAGAACATCCAGGGAACGGTCGTCATCCTCATAACGATCGGGCCGTCCGGCAACGTGGTCGCGGCATCCATCGCTGAGTCGTCGGGTAATGCGGCGCTCGATAAGGCCGCGCTCCAGGCGGCTGAGGAAAGCACCTTCCGGCCGCCGACGGCCAATGGCATCCCGACCACGCGCCAGTACAAAGTCGAGTACGACTTCACCCTGGAGTAACGTGTAGCACCGGACCTTTAGATCCGTTCAACCCAACCCGGAGGCGCGACGTTAGATCGCGCCTCTTCTCGTTTCATCCGAACACCCGCCGGCTGCGTATCAAGAACACCAGGGCGCCGCACACGCGATACCTGCAAAGGGTCCGTCCCCGGAGGTGCTCCGATGACGACGACACCAGCCGCTTCACAACCGCACGTCATGGCCGAGATCAACATCACGCCGTTCACCGACGTGCTGCTCGTGCTCCTCATCATCTTCATGATCATCGCCGCGCTGACGACGCCGCCCGGATTCCAAAAGCGCCTCAGCCATCCGCCGCTCTCGCGGCGCCCCATCGCGGCGTTCGACTACCGGCCGATCACAGTCGATGTCAGCGCGGACGATCGCATCTCGCTCGACGGCCAGGCGGTGCACTTCGACCACCTCTACCGGGAGATGGCGGCCACGGTCGCCGTGCACGACCGCCGCGGTTACAGCCGTCACATCGTACTGGTCGCAGACGCTGAATCGAGCTACAATACCATCATCAAGATACTCGACGCCGCGCGTCAGGCAGGCGACGAAGATGTCGGATTCGTGATCCAATGAGCGCGACACCAGGCGGCCGTGCCGCCACACGGCGCGAACGCTCCACCATCGTCTTGGTCACCGCGGCCTTCATCGTGGTCTCGGGCATCTTGCATCTGATCCTCGGCGGCGTCATCCCGACTCGAACCTGGCGGGCCGCTCCAGCGCCATCGGGCACGATCCTCTTGCTCTCCAGGCTCGAGACACCGCCGCCCACGCAGGCGCCGACGCCGCGCCCAAGTCCGACGCCCAAGCCCCATGTTCAGGCCCAAGCGACGCCACAGGCCCCGGCCTCTCGCGCGCCACGAAACGTCGCCCCACCGCGTCAGCCAGTCGTGCTGCCCGTCAGCACGGCGACAAGCGGCGCGAGCGGTGTCGAGAATCCGTCGCCGCCACAAGGTCAAGCGGCGGTGCCCGGACCGTCCGCGCCCGCCGATGACAGCTACGTCATCGTCACCGCGCGCTTCTTAAACGAGGTACATCCCGAGTATCCCGACGACGCCGTCACGCACGGCGAGGAAGGCACGGTCATCGTGCTGCTCACCATCGGGCAGGAGGGCGTGAGCGACGTCCGCGTCTGGGAATCATCGGGATATCCTGAACTTGACCGCGCTGCGCTCGCGGCCGCGAAGGAAAGCACGTATTCCACTCCGGAAATGAACGGCGAGCCTGTGACGGAGACGTACAGAGTTATCTATACGTTCAGCCTCGACTCATGACGAGCACGAGGCCGGTCGCAAGCCAAGGGAGGATCTTTGGCACTCGTACACGCGGTCGTGCTGGGCATCATCCAGGGGGTGGCCGAGCTCTTCCCGATCAGCAGCGCCGCCCACACGCTTTTGCTCTCCTATCTCTTCGGCTGGGATCTGCCGAGCCTGCCGTTTGTCGTCATGCTCCACTTGGGCACGTTCCTCGCAGTTCTCGTCTACTTCGCGCGCGATTACGGCAGGCTGATCGCCGGGCTGTTCACCGGTTTCGCGGATCGCTTCTCTCAGCCGTTCGAGCGGCTCGCCCTGCTCGTCATCGCGGGCACGATCCCGCTCGCGCTTGTCGGCAAGCTGTTTGAGAAGCAGTTCGATCGGCTGTTCGCAGAGCCGCTCTTCGCGGCCACGTTCTTGCTCGTGACCGGGCTCGTCTTGTTCTGGGTGGAGCGCCTGCCTGCGCGCAGCGGGAGCATCGAGCAGATCGGCTTGGGATCCGCGCTGTGGATCGGGCTCACCCAGATCGGCGGTCTCGTGCCGGGCGGATCGCGCTCGGGCTTCTCGATCGCCGGCGGCATGCTCACCGGGCTGTCGCGGGAAGAGGCGGCTCGGTTTTCATTCTTGCTCGCCGGTCCGGCCATCGTCGGTGCCAGCCTCTTGGAGATGCGCCGTGTCGTGCACCCGCACGCGAGCGACCTCTCCGGTCAGCACAACATCGCCATGCTTGGCGTCGCGCCCGAACCGCTCGCCATCATCGCGACCGGCTTCGTCGTCGCCTTTGTGTGTGGTCTGCTCGCCATCCGTTTCTTCATGCGCTACGTCGACCGGCACAAGCTCACCCCGTTCGCCGTCTATTGCTGGGCCTTCGGCCTGGTGATGATCGGCATCATCGAAGCTCGCCGTCACGCGGGCATGCCGTAGCAGGGGCGTGTGACGCAAGCAAAACGGCGGCCGAGTGCGAAGAGTCGTCGGCCCATGAGCAGCGCACGCTTCCCGTCTCGATCTGTCAGACGCCCTAAGCTCTCGCACGTCGCCCGCGATGGCTCGGTCGCCATGGTCGACGTCGCCGCCAAAGAGA
>DAINRU010000045.1:0-11368 GCA_036741695.1 Vulcanimicrobiota bacterium | reverse complement strand
TAGCCGGCAAGGCTGATGATCTCCATGCGGTCGCGCAGCGCCGGCTGGATGGTGTCGAGCTGGTTCGCGGTCGCGATGAAGAGCACGCGGCTCAGATCGAAGGGCAGATCGAGATAGTGGTCGCGGAACGTGTTGTTCTGCTCGGGGTCGAGCACTTCGAGCAGCGCGGATGATGGGTCGCCGCGGAAGTCGGCGCCGACTTTGTCGATTTCGTCGATCATGATGAGCGGGTTCGCCGAACCCGCATCGCGGATGGCGCGGATGAACGTGCCGGGCATGGCGCCGATGTAGGTGCGCCGGTGGCCGCGGATCTCGGCTTCGTCGCGCACGCCGCCGACCGACATGCGGATGAACTTGCGGCCCATCGCCCGGGCGATGGACTTGCCGAGCGAGGTCTTGCCGACGCCGGGCGGCCCCACGAAGCACAAGATGGGTCCGGTCAGCGTGTTGCGCAGCTTGCGCACCGCCAGATATTCGAGGATGCGGTCTTTGACTTTCTCGAGATCGTAGTGGTCCTCATCGAGGATCTTGCGCGCCTTCTCGATGTCGAGCGAATCTTCGGTGGTCAACGACCAGGGCAGCGTGACGAGCCAATCCAGATACGTCCGGATGACCGAGTACTCGGGGCTGGCCGACGGGATCTTGCCCAGACGATCGAGCTCGCGCATCGCTGCTTTGTTCGCGTCCTCAGGCATCTTGGCGGCTTCGATCTTTTGGCGCAGCTCGTTGACGTCAGCCTGCGCCGGATCCGATTCGCCGAGCTCGTCTTGGATGGCCTTGAGCTGCTGGCGCAGGTAGTACTCGCGCTGGCTCTTGTCCATCTCTTTTTGGATGTCGCTTTGGATCTTGTGACCGAGCTCGACGACCTCGAGCTCGCGCGCGAGAAATGCGGTGAGCATGCGCATGCGCGCATGCGTGTCGCGCTCCTCGAGCACCGTCTGTTTATCGGGCGTGTCAAGCCGCATCGTCGAGGCGATGAAGTAGGTGAGCATGTTGGGGTCGGAGATATTGTTGACCTCAAGCTCGAGCTCGCGCGGCGCCGACGGCAGGTAGGAGAGCAGCTTTGAGTATTGCGCAGCGAGGTTGCGCGACATGGCGGTGAGCTCGTCGCTCTCGACCGTGTGCTCTTCCAACTGCTCGACCTTGGCGGCCAAGTACGGCTCGGCTTGGGTGAACTCGGTGATCTTGAAGGGCACTGTGCCGGAGATGATGCAGCGCAGCGTGCCGTCGGGCACCTTGATCATCTTCTGGATGATGGCGAGCGTGCCGACCGTGTAGACGTCGTCCGGCGTGGGCGGCGATGCGTCGCGTTCGCGCAAGGCGACGACGC
Source organism: Vulcanimicrobiota bacterium (assembly GCA_036741695.1). GTDB lineage: Bacteria > Vulcanimicrobiota > Vulcanimicrobiia > Eremiobacterales > Eremiobacteraceae > JAFANK01. The sequence continues at coordinate 10,038 of DAINRU010000045.1, read as the reverse complement.
CCACCGGCTCGCCCGAACGCAGTGCGTCTTCGACCAGCTTGATGCCGTGCGGTTTCGTCACGGCGAGCGGCATCACGGTGTTGGGGAAGAGCACCGCCTCCTGCAGCGGGAGGATGGCGAGCTGCGCAGGGATGGTGCTCGTGCCTTCGAGCGGCGGCGTGGCCGTCTTCTCAGCCATCTAGCTGCGGCCCCTCACGACCATGCGGATCTCCATGCGATCCGCTGGCGTCACGCCCGTGCGCGGGGCGACCGGCAGTTTCACCGTCAGCATGCCGCCGTGATACTCCGCCTTGGCGTGATCGACGGCGACTGCCGTCGGCAGCTGGATCTTTTTGAAGAAGTATCCGTATTCGATCTCCTTTTGCAATACGTCGCAGCCATGCGCGATGCTCGCGCGCACTCCGGCCAGATACAAGGTGCGTCCCTCGACCACGAGTTTGATGTTGTCGCGCTCTACGCCGGGAAGCTCGATCGTGACCACGATGACGGACCCGCCCTCGGTCACGTAGACGTCGGCGTTGGGGTTGAACGACCCACGGCGGGCGTGGCTCGTCAGGGGTAGGCTCAACTCGGCGAACATCCTGTCGAATTCGCGGAACAAATCGTCGGGATACATGGGCTCTCGCACTCCGAAATGTGGTGGAATTGGTATCTTCGTCACACTCCGCTAGCCTACCCCCCACGGGCATCTGTGACGTAGACGTTTGTCCTTCATTGACATGCACCACGTTCCGATAATTGAAAAGCGGAGGCAACCTTGGCTCAGGCTTTTCGAATTGAAACATTAGATCGTTCCGGAAGGTGGTACCTGACTCCCGGATCCAGGTCCATCTACGATCTGCGCATCAGAAACGATTCCAAAAATGCGGTCGATTGCACGCTCGTCGTCGAGGACCCGACGACCGGCGTGACCGTCGAACCCAGCTCGTTCTCGCTGCGCGGTCACGAAGTGAGGACCGTCACAGTGACCTTCGCCCCGGACGCGACATCGGTGCGCGCTCACTCCGTGCTCCTCTCGCTGCACTCCGACGCCGACGGCGCCACCCTCGCGACATTCGAGCATCCGCTGGTCGTCACCGGGGGTACCGATTGCAGCGTGGCGGTCGCATACAAGGACGCCATCGTCGAGGCAGGCGAGCTGCGCGGCTTCGAGGTCGCGTGTAGCGTCCGCTGCCAGAGCGAGGCGACCTCCACCTTCCAAGTGTCGTTCGCCCCGCATCCGGCTCTTTCGATCCCGTCGTTGCCGCCGATCTCGCTCGAACCAGGACAGCTCGGCGAGATGGTCATTCCCATCCGCTGGAATCGTGACGCTAAGGATGAGAGCGGGTGGAATCATCCCACTTTACTCGAGGTCGCCGTGCCCGTCTCGAACGGCCGGCGCACGAGTCGCGTACGTTGGGAATCGATCGAGCTCAAGCTCGAGCCGTTCCTGAAGAGCAAAGACACGCCGAGCATGAGCGTCACGGTTTCGGACGGACCCTCGTCTGCTGCGCCCGCGCCCTCGGCGCCCGAGCAAATTACGGAATCGAAGACGCCCGAAGCAGCGCAGGTGCACGAAACGCCTAAGGCAGCGACACAGGCCGCGGCGGAACCTACTGTTGCGCAGGCCCCAGCAGCGACTCAGCCGGCACCAGCGCCGACTGGTGCAACGTCAACGGTTGCGCAGCCGGCTCCAACACCCGTTGCCGCGCCGACGCCCGTCACGACACTTCCCACGGCGCCCGTCATGCCGGCTGCTGCAGCTGCCTCGATCGAACCGCCGAAGATGACACCCGGGCCCACGCCTGCCAAACCGCCGTCATCTGCCCCCGTGCAGGAGAAGAAATCTTCCACAGCAATCGCGACGCCCGCGGCGCAGCCGCTCATGCTCAACGGGCACGTGCAGCTTTTGATGCTCGCTGCACCCGCTGATGTCAAACCGGCGGCCGCTCCGTACGTCAATGGTGCTCCGGTCAGCAGCCGGGTCGACGTCGTCAAACCGTCAGCAGCAATGGACGCCACAGCTCCTACCGCAGAAGCAATCGAGCTGCCGCTCTTCCCAGGGATTGTCGGGCCGCAGGTCGCCTCAACCAACGGCAAGCACGAAGCCGCGACGAAAGCACCGCAGCCTACTGCTCCTCCGGCTGCTATCGTACAACCGCCGCCGGCCACCCCGGCTGCGCAACCGCAAGCCGCAAGTCCAAGCGCAGCACCATCGATCGCAGCGCCTCAGCCCATCGCGAAGGAAACAACTCCGCCGCAAGCTGTGCAGCCTCAGCCGGTCCCGCCGCAGGCATCCGCGCCTACCGTGCAAACCGCTCCGGTTGAGCGGGCCAAAAATGAACCCACGCCCGCGACGCTCATCGGGCGGGTAACGCCAACATCGGTTCCGGCCGATCAGCCCAAGATTGAGCCGGCCTCTGCGACGCCCGTTGGGCGGCCAGAGCCGAAGCCGGCTCCCACCGACCAGCCCAAGATTGAGCCTGTCGCTGCGACGCCGATCGGGCGGCCAACGCCAACATCGGTTCCGGCCGATCAGCCTAAAGCTGCGCCGGCTGCAGCCGCAACCCAAAGTGTGCAGCCCGCTCCAGCCGAACAGGCAAAGGTCGCGCCGGCTGCAGCCGCAACGCCACCTGTGCAACCCGCTCCGGCTGAGCAGCCCAAGGTCGCGCCGGCTGCAGCTGCGACGCCAAGTGTGCAGCCCGCTCCAGCCGAGCAGCCGAAGACTCCGCCCGCTATAAAGTGGACGGTGCGACCGGCGACGATCGACGAACCCAAGGCCGCGGCGCCGACGACTGCACCCGCACCAGCTTCGCCCACCGTGACGTCCGCTGGCTCAACGACGCCGCCTCCAGCGGTTGATAAGACCACGCCGTCAACACAGCATACGCCGACCGTTCCCGCAACAAGCACGCCGGCGACCAAACTGACGCCGTACGCACCGGCACGATGGGATGCATCTGCCGACGCCGTCGTGCCTGCCGCAAGCGTGCCCGTGGCGAAGCCAGAGATTCCGGCTGCTCCGCAAGCTCAAGCTCCGCTGGTCGCACCGCCCGCTCGGATCATCCGCGAGCGTCAGGCTGTCGAGCCGGTGCGCACCGGTCGTCCAATGCCCGCGGGTCTGGTCATCGGCGCACTCGCCGTTGCGGCGCTCGTCGTCGCGGGCGTTCTCATCTTCAAACCGAACACGCCCACGCAGGCGCCCGCGACCACGCCAGTGGCTGTCGCGCCACCGGTCGTCGCAAGCAGCACGCAACCCGCATCGCACGTGCAACATACCGTCGCGCACCAAGCGCAAAAACCCAAGGTTGTCGCGGTCGCGCCCACTCCGCATGCTACCGCGACGGCGGCACCCACGGCCACGCCTAAGCCTGCCACGCCGAAGCCGGCGACACCAGCGCCTGCCACGCCCAAGCCCGCAGCGCAGAAAGTCGTCGCCTGGCACCAGCAGGCAGCGCCAAGACATATCTCACGCTACGGCCAGCTCTATCAGCCGGCGACCGGATCCGTGGTCGCGCTTGGCGGCATCGAGGCCTACTATGGGCCGCGCGGTCGCGCCGTGCGCGTGCTGTGGGGTGCGGCAGAGCAGGCGTCCGCCAGCGTACAGCTCATCGACGAACATGGGACGACGGTCAGCTCCGGCTCGGTGCGCGGCTCGCGCACGTCCTTGCTGCTCTACCTGCCCAAAGGGTTCCGGGGCCCGCTCACCGTTCAGGTGTCGTCGATCGGTAGACTCGGCGAACGCGTCGCACAGACCACGTCACTCTCGGCATTCGGGGAATAAGAAGAACGGACCTAAAGGTCCGTTGCTTCAGTCGTCCTCGTTTCAAGAGTCCCGTTAGAGTTTGAAATCCAGCGTGAGGTACATGTTGAACGGCGTGGCCGTCAGGATGTTCCCATAGGGGTACTGCACGAGACGCTGGATCGTATCTCCAGGATTGTAGATGTTGCCGACCGGCGGGACGTGGCCCTGGACGACGTCATACCCGCACTGCGGGCGACCGCCCGTCCACGGTTCTGTCGATCCGCCGAAGCACGACTGGATGATGTTCGCAAACGACAAACGCGCCGTCGCTCGGGACGTCACGTCGTACGAGAGCTGCGCGTTGACGTTGAAGTACGATGGTTCCAAGAATGCGCCCGGGACGTCGAACTGCCCACTGAACTGGTCAGGGATGACGATCGTGCTCGCGCAGGTCGTCGCGTCATACGGCAGCCCAGTGCCGCCGTACTTGTAGCGTGGGTCCCCGGCGATCGACGCTGCAAGCGGGGCGCATGTCCGAGGATCGACGCCGACCTGCTGCTGCGGTGCGCCATAACGGCTGCCTGAGATGAACGTGAAAAGCGGCGTCACCGACCACTTCTGATGCTTGTAGGTCACCGCAAACGTCGCGTTGTTGGGAACGCCGTAGCTCGCCGACGACAGCTGCGTGCCGGTGGGCACGACGTCGTAGCTGGGATAGGAACCGTTAGGGTCGAGCAGCCCCTGTGCCGGCGCGTTGTAGTATGGATTGGCGATACCGCTCAAGGGCTCGGTCGCAAAGGCATTGCTCGCGCCGTAGACACCGCACAGCGACGTCGGGTTTGTCGAGGGCGCTGCTGTCTTGCAGGCAGAGGTGAACGAGTTGTAAAGCTGGATGGAGCTGTTCACGCCGGACAGGAGCGTTGAGCCGTTGGGCAACATTCCATACTGGATACGGCTATACGTATACGTGTACGAGAAGAGCGCTGAGAAGCCGTCCTTGTTCTGGTTGCCCGAGGCGAGCAGGAACTCGGCGCCGTAGGCTGTTTGTTTGCCCGCGTTCACCCCCGATACCGTGCCGGTCGAGGGATCGATAAAGAACTGCTGCACTTTGTCCGTCGTGTTGCGATAGAACGGCGTCAGTTTGAAGCTCGAGTCCGTCCGGTGGAAGCGGTGCTCCCACGAGAAGTCGTAGTTGTAGGAGATCGACGGATTGAGGTCGTGCGCCGGTGTCGTGTAGCCGAGCGAATAGTATAGCCCGCCGATGTAGTTGGCCAGGTTCTGCTGCAGCGTGTTGTACTCTTCATATTGCGCCGGCGCGGGCTGTGCGTAACTCCCCGCGGAAAGCCGTAGGACGTCGTCCGCATCGGCCTCGTACGTCGCGCCAAGGCGCGGCTGGAAGACCGTGTGCGAGAATGACGCAGGCGTCGAGTTGCTGATTGTGGCGTTATGCCAGCCCGGCCCCAAAAGGCCGCACGGGGTTCCCGGCGGCAGGCCAGGACCTTCGAAGGGGGGGCCCGACGGCGTCGTCTCGTCGATGGGCACGCCGCCATTGATCCCTGCGTTAGCGCACATGACGAGGTTCCATTCGTTGAACCAGAACTGCGTCATCGGACCGCCCGACGTCGACGAGAGATCGTAGGTGAAGTTGTCGAGGCGCACGCCGACGTCAACATGCACGCGGTTGGCCGGGCGCCACTGGTCCTGCATGGAGAACGCCGTGAACTTTGGTGTCACCTTATTCACGACGCCGCTCGGACCGTTCTCGACCGCCAACCACTCAAACCCGGGCGGAGCCGGGAAGTAGGTGGGGCTCACTCCCGTTGGACCGCCAAAGGTGAGGAACTTCGTGTTGAAGTTCGGCGGCGGCAGGACTCCAGTCGGAACCGGCGTTGTCGGCTCGCACGACGTTGGCGTCGGTGCCGAAAACGCCACCGGGTTGTAGTAGTAGCAGACACCGTTCGTCGGCGCGCTCGTGCTCACGAGTGCCGCGAACGCCGACTGCTGGGGCGGGAAGAACGGCGCGCCCGGCGTCGAGTTGGTCATCTGCGCGTTATCGAAGTTGCCGTCGTTCGAGGTCATGTACGACGCGGTCATGCTCACGAGTTGCACGGGAGTGATCTGCGATGCGTAGGTGGCCGCAGCGCCATAGGTGTGCGTGAAGAGTTCGCGATCCGGCGAGGTGTTGATGTAGAACTGGTTGTTGCCGTTCGGGCTGGTCACGAAATAGTTTGAATACGCGCTGTAGAAGTAGACGCGCGCATACGTCCCCGACGAGAAGTTGTGCTGGTACTGCGCCTTGACGAGCGCTTGGGCGTTGGAGCTGCCGTCACGCTGATTCACCGGGATCTGACCGTTGAAGCCGTACTGGTCCTCGCTGGGGAAAAGATACGGGATCATGCCGTTGATCGGGCCGAACGGCGTCCCCGAGACGGGCTGACCGAGCGCTCCAGTGTACTGGTAGCCGGACTGAAATATCGGAACCGAGGGGCCCGCAAGCGTCGGGCCATGCAAGCCCGGCGTCTGCGACTCGGCGACCGTCCACGTCCCTGCGCCACCCCAATCGTTATACGATGAGTAGATGTCCGTGTACAGCTGCGAGACATCGTAGAGCACCTGGATGTCGTCATTGATGTCGATCCGTTCGTGGGGGATCGAGTAATGGAAGTTGAGCGCGGTCTCGCGGTCGGCCAGGTCCGAGTTGAAGAACCGCCCATTCGGGTAGGGGCCGGTGATATATCCGCCCGGGCCGACGGGCAAGGCATTGAAGTACGCGTGGTTGTTGTAGCAGCCTGAATAGTTCGAACCGTTGATGCCGAGCGCTCCAAGGGCCGGGCAACCCGCCGCGCCAATCGGGCTCAAGGGGCCGAACGCCGCGTTGGCCAGATCGAACGGCTCGCCGAAGGTCTGCGAGAACTGAGCGCCGTTGAACTGATCGATATAGCGGAAATCCTGATTATAGCCGCTGACGCCGAAGTAGTAGGTGAACCGGCGGTCGGTCGTCGCGCCGCCGCCTTCAATACTGGCTGCGTTGTACAGCGCGGGCGAGCCGACGCCGAGCGAAGCATCCGCAAACCCCGGTACCGTGCCGGTCTTGATCACCTGGTTGATGTACCCGGCAAGGCCGTGCGACTCTGCGTTCGCTGGAGCGCCGCCCGTGTAGACCTGCAGCTGCTGCTGGCCGTTGGTGGAGAGATTGGTCGTCGGGATGTTGTCGAACGCGCGGTTGAGCGGAATGCCGTCAAGCTCGTAGCCGATCTCATTGAAGTCGCCGCCGCGCAGAAAGATGGGCTGGTTCCACCCGGTCTGACCCGGTGGCACGAACGCGCCGGGAACCGCGGAGATGGCGGAGTAGGCTTGGTTGAGGCTCGTGCCGCCGCCCAAGACCGAGAGCGTACTCTGCAGCGATGGCGTGATCGTGTACATGCTCTGCGTCGTGCCCGGCCTGAGCAGGCCGGCCGTGTTCGAAGAGACCGAAATTGTGGCGAGCGTCTTTACCTGGACCGCGAGATAGAGCTCGATCGTCTGGGTGTTGTCGGCAGAGACGAGCACGCCGGGCTGCGACGATGCTTGGTATCCGTCTTTGGAGGCGGTCACCGTATAATCGTCTGGGATGAGCGAGGCGAAGACGAAGTGACCGGTCGCATCGGTCGTCGTCGATTCCGACTGCGAGGGCGACGTCGCCGAGACCGCCGCGCCTTTGATAGGCGTGCCGTCCTTCGTGAAGACCCAGCCGCCGAGTGTTCCGGTGGTACCAGCGCTCGAGGCAAGCGGCGCGATCGTAACGAGAACGAGGAGTAATGCAAAAATGAAGCCGCGGCATGACGCGTATGTCATGGTGATATGACCCTCCCAGCGGGAGGGCACTTGCGCGCCCTTAGGTCCTTCTACCTGCCAATAGTTCTAGTGCAGCGATGGTTTCGCTGAAAAAGCGCGCTTGGTATCCGACCATGTCGTCGACGAGCGGGAATTGCGGATGTCTGCGCTGCGTGGTCACGTGCAATTCGCCCGAGCGCTCCTCGAGCGTGCCGAGGCGCACCAATCCGTCCAATGCGGCGCGTGCCATGCGTTCAGGGGTAGCGCGCAGTTCCGGATCGACAAACGCACCCGGCGGCAGCGCGTCGAGGCGGCATCGCACCGCTGCGACCGCCTGCTCGGGCGTGAACGACGTGCATCCGTTCTCGAATATCCATGCGCCGAGGAGCTGGCTGACGGTGATGGGGCGCGGCGCTCGCATCGACGTCTCGATATCATCGGGATCGGGCGGCGCGAGGATGCGGAAAAGACATGACAGCCGCTTGCCGACGAACACGTCGTAGCTCACGGCGAGCAGATACACCTCGTCTGCCAACGGGCGCAGCCGCATGAGCGCGGTGCGCAGCCGGTTCATGCGGCCATCCTGACTATAGCGGCCTTCGGGCGTCAAGAACATGGTGATCTTTTGCTGCAGCACCTGCTCCAGACGCGTGTAGTCCGGTTCGAGATGTTCTCTCGTCTGCGCGATGATCTCGCCGCGATATGGTTCACGCAGCGCTTTGATCGAGACGCGAAGATCCTGCGCCGGCTTGAACCATTTCCTGCCGAAGAGCTGTCCAACCGTCGTCGTGGCAGCTTGCGGGTCGAGCTGCGCGATGACATCGGCCGGAAAGACGTCCGTCAGCGGCACCTCGCCATGGCGCGCGTAGACCCACCACGCCAAGCTTGCCAAGGATCTCGTGCGCAACTCGTTCTCGATCGGCACAATGCCGAGCGCATGGAAGAGCGGCGTCGCGTCGGCATGCCGCAGCCACGATCGTAACCACGGCAGGCGCACGGCCATGAATCCCGGCTCGAACATGCGCCGCGAACCCGCCGAGTAGATCGGTTTGTTCCACGGTCCTTGGAGCTGCATCTGGATGATGGTGACCGTGGTGTCGAGGTCGTGCTGGTGGTTGCAGAGCACGAGCATGGAGCCGCGCCGCCAGGGCAAGCGGCCGAAGCTGCGCACGCGATACGCGGTCCAGTAGTATGGGCGGATGATCGCCGTGATGAACGTCTGGAAGCAGACGCCGAAACGGCTAGCCATCCTGGGCGGTTCGTGTGGCGGCTTGGGAGCGAGCCTTGGCAGCTGCACGGGCACGGGGCGAGTGCCCGATGAGCAGCACGATGAGCGATCCGACGACGAAGCACATCGCGGAAACGAAGAACAGCGCCTTATAGCCTGCAAGCGGCGATGCATAGCGGGCCAGCAGCCAACCGCCGAAGGCGGGTGCGGCGATGCCGGGCAACCCGCTCGCCAAACCCCAGATGCCGAGATCGCGCGCCACGTCGCGCAATTGTGGCACGGACTCGATGGCGAGCGCCCAACCGGTCGAGACGATCGCGCCGTAACCCAGACCGAAGAGCAGGGCGATGAGCGCTATCCAGTGCATGCCCGGTGATGCGGCGAAGATGAAAATGGCCAGGGCCATAGGAACGCCGGCCAGCGCGACGATATTCTTACGCGGAATCTTGTCCGAGAGCTGCCCCATCCAAAAACTCGTGATCACCGCACCGACGAGCGCGAGACCACCGAAAAACCCCGTGCTGGCCGATGGGTTTTGATCTCCCAATGCGTCGTGGAAGAAATACAGCACGAACGTCATGAGCAAGGTAAGACCGAAATTGACGAACGAGCGCGAGACGAACGCCACCGTGAAGTCGAACCAGTTGCCGACGTGTGCGTGCTCTTCGCCGTGGCTGAAGCGGCCCTCCGGGGTTAGCGCTACCATGGCCGCGCCGGCGATGACGAAGATGGCCGTCCAGATGAAGATCGTGTCCGGGTCCATGAAGCTCGCGAAGGCCAGGCCGAGCACGGATCCGACGAGCGAAGCGATGCCCTGATATCCGGAGGCCAGCCCCCATTCAGCGCGATCGACGACTTCGGGGATGAGCGGCTGGTAGGCGGCGAGACTGATGCTCTGGCCGAGCACCGCCACGAGCAGAGCGAGCGCGAACGGATCGAGTTCGGTCGTGCGGCTCATCCAGAAGAGACCCGCGACGTTGACGGCGGCGCCGACCAGGATGAACGGACGGCGAATGCCGCCCAAACGCCGGAAATGATCGGAGAGAGCTCCCGCCAGCGGCGGGACGACCATGGCGAGCGCCGCCACCACGCTTGCCAAGACGGCGAGCACGGCCGTGTGATTGGCACCTGAGATGTGAAGCAACGCCGCCGGCACGGCGATCGCCAGGATCGCCGAATTCTGGAAATTGATCGGAATCCAATAGGCGTTGAGCAGCGACTGTTGCCGGACGCTTCGATTGATCACGACGCGGACGTTTAGCGCAGCAGACGC
>DAINRU010000044.1:0-12477 GCA_036741695.1 Vulcanimicrobiota bacterium | reverse complement strand
ACACCATCCAGCCGGCGCTGCGCGACCGCATGGAGATCATCAGCCTTGCCGGCTATACGCAGGCCGAGAAGGTCGCGATCGCGCGCAAGTACCTCGTGCCCAAACAGCTGACGGCCAATGGCCTCACCCCGAAGCAGCTCACCATCACCAAAGACGCGCTTGAGGACATCGCCGCCAACTACACGCGCGAGGCGGGCGTGCGCAATCTCGAGCGCGAGATCGCGACGATTGCCCGTAAAGTCGCGCGCAAAGTCGCCGAACGCGCGTCCTACTCCGTGCGCGTCACGGCAGACGACGTCCCCGAGTTTTTGGGCAAGCAGCGCTTCTTCGCCGAGGTCGCCAAGCGGACGGCGACGGAGGGCGTCGCGACCGGGCTTGTCTGGACGCCGGTGGGCGGCGACATCGTCTTCATCGAGTCGAAGGTCATGCCCGGCACCGGCAAGCTCACGCTCACCGGACAGCTCGGCGACGTCATGAAAGAGTCAGCGCAGGCGGCGCTCGCGTTTGTGCGTAGTCGCTCGAGCGAGCTGGGCTTGAAGGATGATTACTTCACCAAACACGACGTGCACGTGCACGTGCCGGCCGGTGCCGTGCCCAAGGACGGTCCGTCCGCGGGCGTCGCGATCGCGACCTCGCTTGTCTCGGCCCTGACCGGCAAGAAGGTCGATTCGGGCGTGGCCATGACCGGGGAGATCACGCTGACCGGGCAAGTGCTGCCCATCGGCGGGGTCAAAGAGAAAGTCCTCGGTGCGCGCCGGGCCGGGATCTACAAAGTCATCTTGCCGAGCCGCAACAAACCCGACGTGATGGAAGACGTTCCGCCCGATGTGCGCAAGGGCGTCAAGTTCGTCTACGTGGATGAGCTCTCACAAGTGCTGCGCGAGGCGCTGGGCGCGCGCATCATCGCGCCGGTGGCAAGCGCCAACGGCAAACGCAACGGTCGACTCCCCGCAGCCGCCCGCTAACAAGCTCCTCGCAGGCGTTCACGACGCAAGGCTGCGAAAGCGGAAGTAGTTCGCGAGCGCGACTCCCGTGTAGGTGACGGGGACATAACGCCAGCCTCGGCGGATGAGGAAGAGCGCGACTCTGGCCGCGGTCTCGCCCGACATGAGCCCAGGCCCCATCCGTGAGGTGAAGGCCGACGGCACGATATGCCGGTAGATCACGCTGGGATCGCGGAAGAGGCCGGCTGCGTAGCGTGCAAACGCGCGCTTAGAGCGGGAGTAGATCTCGAGATCTTTGTTACCCCAGGATGGGTGTAGCTCGATCTCCGAACCCACAGCCCAGATCTCCGGTGTGACCGGTCCGCCTGCTTTCAGCCGGCGAAAGCGTTCGATGAACGCGATGAACGATTCGCAGTTGGCAGCCATCGCCTGGTCGACTCTGGACCCATGTGCGAGGACGAGCACGTCGGCCGTTCGCAGTTTGTCGTCGGCGCCCGAGTAGTCGGCGTAGGTCCAATCACGCTGATAGCGTAGCGTGTCGACGCGGTTGCCCCCGCGCTCGAGAGCGGCCTTGAGGGCAGACCCGAAGGATCCCGACGCACCGGTCAGCACGAGTGTGCGCGGCACGTTCACAGATCGCCCGCCTTGAGCAAGCGTGTAGCGTGCTCGCACGCACGAGCGGTGATCGCCATCTCCGTGAGGGTCGGGTTCTGCCAGCCGGAGCTGACCCAGCACGCGCCGTCGGTCACGAAGACATTTGGTGCCTCCCAGACCTGACAGAACGGGTTCGTCACAGAGTCCCGTGGGTTCGCCCCCATCCGCGCACCGCCGACCTCGTGCACGAAGAGTCCGGGTACGGTGAGCTCCCACTGCTTTTGCATCGTCTTCATGAACTCACCGACCAGCGGCGTGCGCATGACCTGCGGCAGGGTTGTGATCTCGCCGCCGGCCGCCTCGATCATCTCTTCGGCATCGCTACGCATGGCAGCCGCGAGCTTGAGATCGTTCTCGGTCCACTTGCAGGCGATATGGGGTACCGGCAGGCCCCAGGCGTCCTTCACCGAGGTGTTGAGGGAGACGGCATTGCTATCGTCGGGCAGCGTCTCGCCCATGGCGCAGAGAAAACCGAGCGCGACCGATTCGCGCCGGCGCAGCGGCCGAGGGAATTTCATGCGCGAGATGCCTCCCCACAGGCCGAATCCCCGTTTGAACGCAGACGACTGCGCGGAGAGGTTCTGATAGCGCGGGATGATGATGCTATCGCTGCCGAGCAGCTCGAAATCGTTTGTCTCTGCGACCTCCGGCATGAAGAAGTAGTAGTTGCTCACGATGTGGTCCATGAGGCCTTTGCCGAGCAATCCGGACTGCGCACCGATCCCCTGCGGATGGGCTGGGCTGTGCGACATCATGAGGATCCGCAGACTCTCGATCGACGACGCGCACAAGAAGACGACGCGTGCTCGCGCCCGCATCAGGTCTCCTGTCTGGCGGTGGATGTATTCGACGCCATTGGCCCGGCCGGTCGATGTATCGACCACGATCCCGCAGACGATCGAATCTGAGGTCAGGGTGAGATTCCCAGTCTCCTGCGCAGCGGCGAGCGTGGTTCGCGTGCTGGACAGGCGTGAGAACCGTTCGCCTTTATCTGCCGAGCGACGCGCGCGTATGCCGCGCGAGATGATCACTCGCCGCCCGAATCTGCCTTCCACTCGCCGCTTGAACAGGTCCTCGCCGGGCGAGAACCCGCTCGGCTCCAAGAAATTGCCGTCCGGCAATTGGGCAAGGCCATCACAAGCCCCGTGAACCGAGAAGAAGCCTTCTAGCCGATCGTAAAACGGCGAGAGGTCCGCGGTCGAGATGGGCCACTCGGGGCACAGGCCATCGCGTCCGGCTTTGAACTCGTGATCTGAGAAGCGCAGCGTGACCCCGCCCCAGGTGTGCGAGCGGCCTCCCACCTGGCGGCCCCGGATCCAGCGATACGGTTGATCCTCAGGCGTGGTGTACGGGTGATGCGTATCGTCGACGAAGAGCTCTGGATTGGTCTCCCAATACCCAGCATGCCATTCCTGGTTGAACTGGCGCCGGCTGAACAGGCGTTGGCCGAGCGCGCGGCCGAGATTTGTGAGCTCATTGCCGTACGAGCCTGGTCCGCGCAGCGCCGGCCCCGCTTCCAAGACAAGCGTGCGCAGACCCTGGCGGCACAGTTCCAGCGCCGCCACGCCTCCGGTCGCTCCAGATCCAACCACGATGGCGTCGAAATCGCATGCCTGGGGCCGTTCAGCGCCCATCGATTGAGTCCGCCATTATCAGTCGCATCATCGCCTACAGAGCAGGTCGCGCGCCAGCAGTCTTGTACGTCATCATACGGACTCTCGAAAAGCGCTTGTGACAATTCGTTGCCATTCGCGCGGCATCCCGCGTTCTGAAAGTAGGAGCATCGTGACTGTTCCAACATCGCGACTCTACTCGCGCATAACACCGTTGCTGATCGCCGTTGCCGTCGTCGTGTGCCCAGCGACGGCGCGCGCCGGCGGCGGTTTGGGTCACCCGATCCAGATCGGCATCGGAGCGTATTTCCCCACCGCGAGCAACTCGCAGCAGCTGATCCACACGGTCTATGACGTGGACGCAAGCTACGACTTCACCCATGGGTCGTTTCCGGTGTCGGTCTACGGCGGCTACGGCTGGGGCTCGCACTCACCCATATCGGGGGCGACTCTGAGCTACTCGAGCTACTGGCTCGGCGTTGAGGGGCGGACAGCGGACCAGCTCTACGCAGGGCTGGGCGTTGGGTACTACGGACAGTCAGGGACGGTCAGCGTCACAGGTCTGGGTTCCGCGAGCGGGTCCACTGGTGGCGTCGGCGGTACGGCGTTCGTGGGCTACGATCTCGGTCCCAGGGGCAGCTCGGGAGTCGGCATCAGAGCCGGATACAACTTCTTGCCGACCTTCGCAGGTGCAAATACCGATGGATGGGGAGTCACGCTGACCTATCGGATATAGCAGTGACGGCTATTACGCAGGCCGCTTCGGTCGCGGCTTTTCGAAGACGGAAGCGACCTGTATCGTCAAACCTGGGAGCGACTCGTGCGTGAACGTATCATCGCGCGAGAATGTTCGGCTGCCGTTGGCATCATGTGCGGTGAACGTCTGCTCGACTGGGTCAATAAGCAACACTAGCGCAGCGCCGCTGGCGAGATAGACGCGGATCTTCTCGTCGATATCGGAAAGACGATCGTCGGGAGAGCGTATCTCGATGGCGACGTCGGGAGCCATGTACGGGATCTGGGCGGCGTCATCTCGCTCATACGCGAGCCGGTCGTACGAGAGAAACGCCACGTCTGGGACGAGTGGTCTCGTCGGCTCGTGCGGTGGCGTTACCCGAAACTCCCACTCGGTGCCGACGCGCCCTGAGCCCGTTTCATCCGCCCACGCACCAAGCGCGGCAACCATCCGACCCTGAGCACGGGCATGGCGCTCCTGAGGGCTCACCTTTTGGAGCGCACGACCATTGACCCACTCCGTTGCAGGTTTTGTCTCGGGTACGGTGATCTCACGTACGGTTGACATACAGTACTTCCCACATGGATTATATCACGGGAGCCCGGGCAGGCGTCTAGGTGCTAGGATTCGAGAGCGGACTCGAAGATCGGATCCGCGCCCAGCGTCTCGAGGCACCCGTCGAGCAATTCGGCCTGGGTGAGCGTGTGCGCGGGAAAGCGCCAGCGCCGCAGCAACCCGCCGTCCGTGCCATGAGCTTGCACCTCGATGCCGCTGGGCGACGGCTGGCGCACGAGCATGACGGCAGCTTTATTTAGGCTCGCGGTGAGCGTGATGGCTACGACGCGTCCGGGCGCCACGTCCACCCAGCTCTTGCCGGGCGCGGTTCGCGAATGCCCGCGCAGGCGCGACAAGCGGCTTGTGAGCCAGCCCTGCATGAGCATGGCCCGCGCCGAGGGCAGCTCTTTCTCACCGCCGGCCGCATAGGTGATCGCGCACCGGTCGATGTCGGGCAGCAGCGCGAGGATCTCGCGATCGTCAAAGCAGGTGGCAATGGCTGCTCGCCATGGCGCGGTGCGCTCCCAGTTGAGATCGCGCACGCTCATGCGCTTGCCGCCGACGCCGACGAGCCGCCGCAGCGTATCCAGGGCGGCTGCGCCGTCTCCGAAGAGGATCGAATCGACGATGATGCGATCGCACATCGGGCGCAAGCCGCGCCACAAGAAGTCGCCGTGCGGCGTGCTGCCGCGCCACCACAAGAAAACCGGCAGATACGGCACGAGCAGTCCGCGTACGGCTGAGACGACCCTATCGACCGAGTCGACGCCGGCCTGGATCGCGATCTCCTCGCTGCAGATCGGAGCCGACGGCTCACCTTCGCAGGCAGCGTTGATCCAGGCGAGCAGCTCGTCACCGCCGCGCCCTGCCGTGCTCTGCACGGTGATGACACGGATGGGGTACTTACCCGCCAGCTGCTCGACCGTCTTGAAGACCTCAACGTTGTCGTGCTCGTCTTGCACCGCGATGATCAAGGTCATCACGCAGGTGTGCGCATGCGGATGCTCTTCTTTGGCGATCATCTCCAGACGGCGCTGCTGGAGCGCTTTCTCGATCTGCGCGACGGGCACGAGCGTCAGCGTTCCCATGGGTGCGCCGTCAGGCATCTGCGTCATAGCCGGCGCCACATCCGGCCGTCGCGCGCGAGCAGCTCGTCAGCGTCCGCCGGTCCCCACGTCCCCGCATCATAATTGGGGAAGGCCACCGTACGCTGCACGTCCCACTGCGTCAGCACCGGATCGACGAGCGCCCAGGCAGCTTCCACGCCGTCGGCGCGGTCGAAGAGCGTCTGGTCGCCCTTCATGCAATCCAAGATGAGCCGTTCGTACGGCGAGGCGTCCTCGGCTCCGAAGGTCTCCCCGTAACCGAAATCCATCTCGACCGCGCGGATGCGCATGCTCGGACCCGGGACCTTCGCGTTGAACCTGAGCACGATGCCTTCGTCAGGCTGGATTTGCAGCGAGAGCACGTTGCTGCCCTTCGGCGTCTCGATCGACGCCTTGCGGAACGGCAGATGCGGCGCTTCTTTGAACTGCATCGCGATCTCGGTGACCCGTTTGGGCATGCGCTTGCCGGAGCGGATGTAAAACGGCACGCCGGCCCAACGCCAGTTGTCGATGACCAGATGAAACGCCGCGTAAGTGGGCGTGATGGAGTCCGGCGCGACGTTGGGTTCCTGGCGATAGCCGACGACCCGCTCGCCGGCGACGCTGCCTGGTCCATACTGTCCCCGTACCGTCTCGCGTGCGACCTCGGACGGGGTGATCGGCCGGATCGCCTCGACCACGCGGATCTTCTCGTCGCGGAAATCGCGCGCGTCGAACGAGGTGGGCGGCTCCATGGCGACAAGCGACATGAGCTGCAGCGCGTGGTTCTGGATGACGTCGCGCACGACGCCCGTCTCCTCGTAGAAGTTGCCGCGCCCCTCGAGCCCTAGGCTCTCCGCGACCGTGATCTGCACCGAATCGACGTAGCGCCGGTTCCAGATCGGCTCGAAGACACCGTTGGCGAAACGCAGCACGAGGATGTTCTGTACCGTCTCCTTGCCCAGATAGTGGTCGATGCGGTAGATCTGGTCTTCGTTCAGATAGGTGAGCAGCTCGGCGTTGAGCTTCTTCGCCGACGCCAGGTCGCGCCCGAACGGCTTTTCCACGATCATGCGCACGAAACTGTCGGGATGTTCGGGCTTTATCAAGCCGCTCTCGTGCAGCTTGGCCGTGATGTCGCCGTAGAGACTGGCCGGGGTCGCGATGTAGAAGATGCGGTTGCCGCTCGTGGCATAACGCTTGTCGAGCTCGTCAAGGCGCGCCTTGAGGCCGACATATGCAGCTGGGTCGTGGAAGTCGCCCGAGACGTAGTCGACGCGCTCGCACAGATGCTTGAGCAGGTCCGCATCGCGCACCCGGATCTCGCTCGACTCGGCCACGGCGTCTGTGAGCACCTTGCGGAAGTCGTCTTCCGACATGTCGTTGCGCGCAAAGCCCACCACCGAAAAGGCCTGCGGTGCAAGGCCCGCCTGCACGAGGTTATAGATGGCGGGCAACAGCTTGCGCTTGGTCAAGTCCCCGGACGCGCCGAAGATGCACAGCTGCACTGGTTGGGTAGCGCCTTCGAGCTGCAGCCCCTCGCGGAACGGGTTGACCGGTTGCGCGACCGCCAAGGCGACCTTTACGCCTTGGTCGAGGCGGAGACGCTGCGCACGGCATCGATCTTCTGACGCAGCACGTCACGCAGCTGGTCGTACGATTGCTGGAAGAGCACGAGCCCGTCAGCGAGCAGCTTATCCGTGATCGCCTTGAGCGAGATGCCGGCGGCTTCAAGCGCGGCGAGATCGCGCTCCGCAGCCGTCATATCGGCGTCGAGCGTGCGCGCGACCTTGCCGTGATCGCGGAAGGCGTCGATGGTCGCGGGCGGCATGGTGTCGACCGTATCGGGCCCGATGAGCGCGTCCACGTAATACGTGTCCGGATAGGCTGGGTTCTTGGTCGACGTGCTGGCCCACAGCGGGCGTTGCCGCCGCGCGCCGGCAGCCGCAAGCTTTGTGAAACGCTCGTTCTCAAGCGACCTCACGTACACGCTGTACAAGCGCTTGGCGTTGGCGATCGCGGTCTTGCCCAGCAGCGCTTGCAGCGCAGCGCGCTTGGCCGCATCCGTGGTCGTGCCCAGCTGCGCCTGGATGCGACCATCGGCTTCTGTATCGACCCGGCTGACGAAGCACGAGGCCACGGATGCGACATGGTCGATCGGCTGTTTGCGCGCGAGGCGGTCCTCCAGGCCGGAGAAGTACGCATCGATGACGCGCTCGTAGTACTCGGCTCCGAACATGAGCGTGATGTTGATGTTGAGGCCCTCGGACAAGAGCGTGCGGACGACCGGCATGCCTTGATCGGTCGCTGGGACTTTGATCATGACGTTGGGGCGGTCGACGAGCTTCCACAGGCGCCTGCCTTCGGCGATCGACGCCTCGGTGCTCGTGGCCAGGTCGGGCGGAAGCTCGATCGAGACGAAGCCATCGCCGCGCCCGCTGCGCGAGTAGAGATCGGCGAACACGTCGCACGCCTCGCGGATGTCCTCGATCGTGACCGCGTCATAGACCGCCGCCGTCGAGGTGACGCCCTGGCGGACCAGCTGCGCGATCCCGGCGTCATAGTCGTCGCCCGCGGCCACCGCTTTCTCGAAGATGGTGGGGTTGGAGGTCACGCCGCGCAAGCCGTCGTCATCGACCATGCGGCGCAGCTGACCGGAACGGGTGAAGCCGCGACGGATGTTGTCGAGCCAGAAGCTCTGGCCGAAATCGATGAGACGGGTGAGTGGAGTCGCCATGGTCGTTATCAACCTCTCGTGAATGGCAGCGGCATCAGCCGCGGCCAAGCAGCTTGAGCGCCCGCTCGGTGACGCGCTCGGGCGTGAATCCGAATTCCTTGAAGAGCACTTCGGCGGGCGCCGACGCGCCGAAGTGGTCGATGCCGATGACCGCGCCCTTGTCGCCCACGTAGTGTTCCCAACCGAATGACACGCCGGCCTCGACCGCAAGCCGCGCGCTCACGGCGGGCGGCAACACCTCATCGCGATACTCTTGGGGCTGGCGGTCGAAGATCTCCCAGCACGGCAGGCTCACGACGCGCGCCGACACGCCCTGCTGCTCGAGGTTCTGCGCAGCTGCCACGCACAGCTGCACCTCCGAGCCTGTGCCGATGAGGATGACGTCGGGTGATGTCGAGCGCTCGCGCACGAGCACGTAGCCACCTCGGCTTGCCCCTTGAGTGGCCGCCGCGTCGAACACGGGCAGCTTCTGTCGCGTGAGCGCAAGTCCCACGGGCCCGCTTGAATGCTCGAATGCGAGCCGCCAGCAGATGGCCGTCTCATTGGCATCCGCCGGGCGCATGATCGTCATGTTCGGCATGGCGCGCAGCGAGGCGAGCTGCTCGATGGGCTGATGGGTCGGGCCGTCCTCGCCCAGTCCGACGCTGTCATGCGTCCAGACATAGACGGGCTTGATCTTCATGAGCGCGGCCAGCCGCACCGACGGCCGCATGTAGTCGGAGAAGATGAAGAACGTCGCTCCGAACGGCCGCAGGCCGCCGTGCAGCACCATGCCGTTGAGCGCCGCGCCCATCGCATGCTCGCGGATGCCGAAATGGAAATTGCGCCCGCCGTACGAGTCTCGCTCGAAATCGCCCAGTCCATTGAGGTTGGTCTCGGTCGACGGCGCGAGATCCGCCGAGCCGCCCAAAAAATTCGGCACGGTCGCGGCGATGGCGTTCATCACCTTATTCGAGGCGATGCGGGTCGCCATCGGGCCATCGGCAGGGGTGAAGGACGGAATGCTTTTTGCCCAGTCCCGCGGCAGCTCACCCTGCTGCTCGGCCGCGAACTGGCGCGCAAGATCGGGGAATGCCCCTGCATAGACGTCAAAACGCTCGCGCCACTCCGCCTCCTCGGATTCGCCGCGCAGGATTGCCTCGCGCGTGTGCGCGAGGACCTCGTCGGGCACGAGGAAATGCGCGTCTTCAGGCCAGCCGTAAAAGCGTTTGGCCGCGCGCACTTCATCCTCGCCGAGCGGCGCGCCATGCGCCTCCTTCGTGTCTTGCTTATGCGGGGCGCCGTAGCCGATATGGCTGCGCACGCGGATGAGGCTTGGACGCGGATCGGCTTTGGCGGCGACGATGGCGCGATCGAGCGCGCCCAAGTCGTTCACGTCCGCGACGACTTGGGTGTGCCAGCCGTAGGCCGCGAAGCGCTCGCAGACATCTTCCGTGTCGAATGAGAGCGACGTGTTGCCCTCGATCGTTATATGGTTGTCGTCGTAGAAATAGATGAGTCGGCCCAGGCGCAGGTGGCCGGCGAACGACGCCGACTCTGAGGAGACGCCTTCCATCAGATCCCCGTCACTGCAGATCGCGTAGGTGTAGTGGTCGACGATGTCGTGGCCGGCACGGTTGAAGCGCGCGGCGAGCGCACGCTCGGCGATGGCAAAGCCGACGCCGTTGCCGAAACCTTGCCCGAGCGGCCCCGTGGTCACTTCTACGCCGGGCACCTCGCCGTACTCAGGATGCCCCGGACACTTGCTCCCCCACTGGCGGAAGGCTTTTATATCGTCGAGGCTGAGATCGTAGCCGGTCAAGAACATGATCGCGTACTGCAGCATGCACGCGTGGCCTGCGGAGAGGACGAAACGATCGCGGTCGGGCCACTGCGTGTTGCGCGGATTGAAGCGCAGGTGCCGCGTGTACAGGACGTAGGCGAGCGGCGCGAGCGCCATCGGCGTGCCCGGATGGCCGGAGTTGGCCTTCTGCACGGCGTCCATCGCGAGCGTGCGGATGGTGTTGATGCAGAGCTGGTCGAGCGCGGCGCCCGACAGTGTGGTGGTCGTCTTCACGCGTTCCCTCCGCGAGAGAGTGAGTGGTTGGGCTTTTCTCTTACCCCGTGCCGAACCTTGTCATTTCAACTCGGGCGGCGTGTATCACAAAACGCGAAACGCCGGCTCGCGCGTCATTTTGCCCACGAGTGCTACGCTTGGGGCCGCCGCCCGGTTCAAGGCTTCTTCGAGTTCTTCAGCACGTGCGGGCTCGATCGCGATGAGCAGACCTCCAGATGTCTGCGCGTCGCACAGCGCAAGGCGCATCGGTTCGGTGAGAGATGCGGTGAAGGTGACGCCGGCGGTCAGCGCCGCATCGAGATTGGCTTTGGTCCCAGCAGGGACGATGCCGCGCCGTGCGAGGTCGAGCACGCCGTCGAAGAAAGGCACCTTGCCTGCGTGCAGCTCGAACCCGAGGCCGCTGCCGCGGGCGACTTCGAGCAGATGTCCGAGCAGGCCGAAACCGGTGACGTCGGTCGCCGCGTGCACTGGATCATTTCCATGGTGCGTATTGATCGCGATCATCGCCTCAGACGCAGTGCGATTAAGTGTCTCCATCGAGGCGATAGCTGCTGCCAGGTCGCGGTCGTCGATCTCATCGCGCCGGCGCGCAGTGGTCAAGATGCCGGTGCCGATCGGTTTGGTCAAGAACAAGACGTCGTCCGCCTGCGCCGTCGAGTTGCGGAAGATCTTGCGCGGATGCACGGTGCCTGTGACCGAGAGGCCGTACTTAGGTTCGGGATCTTTGACCGTGTGGCCGCCGATCACGTGGATGCCCGCCTCGTGCGCCTTCTCGACGCCACCCGCGAGGATCTCCGCGAAGACCGACAAGTCGCCGCCTTCAGGGAAGGTCGCGATGGCCAGCGCGCAGAGCGGCTTGCCGCCCATGGCGTACACGTCGGAGAGCGCGTTGGCCGCGGCGATGCGGCCGAAGGTCCGGCCGTCGTCCACGATGGGCGTGAAGAAGTCGACCGTCTGCACGAGCGCGAGGTCGTCTGAGAGGCGGTACACCCCTGCGTCATCCGATGTGGCGGTGCCGACGAGGACGTTGGGATCGTCGATCGGCGGCAGTCCGGCCAGCACTCGCGCGAGCACGCTCGCGTCCGCTTTAGACGCTCAACCGGCGCAGCTGGAAAGGTGCGTCAGCCGATAGATGTCGGCTCGGGTCACCTTCGTTAGAACTCCTCCGTCTTGACGACGCTCACTGTGCGACGATGGCCCGCCGAACCACGAACCTTTGAAGCAACGGACCTTTAGGTCCGTTTAGCCGACAGGCGACCGCTGTCCCCTCAGGTGGACCTATTGCCCGACTCCTCGAAGCCGATAATAATGAAGAGGGGGATCGACTATAGCATTGGTCGTCTGATGCACCCCCGTTGCGCCCCGCATGACGGAGGCGGTACACCAGTGTGTGAGGAGTTCAAAGGGCCGTGAAACCATCCACATCGCCATTCTTTGCGCGTCTCGCAGCCTTTGCGCTCATCTTCACGTGCGCCGCGATCGCAGCTGCGCCGCCGGCTCGAGGATCGGGCCCAACGATGGCGGTGACTGAATTCACAAACGACGCCGGGGCGCCGCAAAGCACGGTGGACGCGCTCGGCAACGCCGCTTACGCGGCCATCGGCCAGAGCGGCAAGTTCACTGCCGTGGGCGGTGGCCCGCTCAAGGTCAAGTCAGCTTACGGCGGCGACCTCATCATCAGCGCCCTTGATGCAGCTAAAAAGGTCGGCGCCGATGAGATCATCACGACCGACCTGCTCAGCGCATCGGGCGGTACCGTCACCTACCGCATGTCGGCCTATCGCGTTGACCCGCTCGCCTTCATCCGCTCGGGCCAGTTCACGCAATCCTCGCTGGCGCCGGCATCGCTGACAGCAGGCTTTGCGAGCAACCTGGCGACGCTGCATGCACCACGAACGTCGCTCGGTTCTATCTATTCGCTGGATGATGGCGTAAAAGCCGACATGGGCGAGTCCTCCGGTGCGGCGCTCGGCGATATGTACAACGTCGTCCGCGACGGCCAGAAGGTGGCGCAGGCGAAGATCATCAGCATCGACCTCAACAGCGACACCATCGAGATCTTGAACCCGACGCCGGGCTACAAGCCGCGCATCGGCG
>DAINRU010000043.1:0-13684 GCA_036741695.1 Vulcanimicrobiota bacterium | reverse complement strand
CAATCTGGCGGAGCGATACCAGCTGCCGGTCTTCGTGCTCTCCGAACAGGCGCTATGCCAGAGCAAGGAGACGATCCCGCGCCTCGAGCTCGGCGCGGTGAGCGTCGACCGCGGTAAGCTCGTGCGCTCTGGCGTCACCTTTGGCGAGTACAAGCGCTTCGCGTTCAGCGAGGACGGCGTCTCGCCGCGGACCATCCCAGGGGTCGAAGGCGGCATGCATCTCGCCCCCGGGTCTGAGCACAGCGACGAAGGCGTCATCACCGAGAACGCCGCGAACCGCGCGCGCATGATGGAGAAGCGCATGCACAAGCTCGAGGCGATGCGCCCCGAGCTTCCCAGGGCGAACCTGCTGGGCGACCCCGCGGCGACGATCGCTTTCATCGGCTATGGTTCCAATCGCGGGCCGATCGCCGAGGCGCAAGACCGCCTCGCTGCCCAGGGTCTAGCCACGCGCTTTTTGCAGCTGCGCACGCTGTGGCCGTTCCCCGAAGATGAGGTGCGCGACTTCATCCGCAGCGCGTCGCAGGTCTTCGTCGTCGAGCACAACATCACGGGTCAGCTGGAGCGGCTCATCCGCTACGTGACCGGACCGCTGGCGCACATGCACCCGGTGCGCAAGTACGACGGCCGGCCCTTCCGCCCCATCGAGATCGAGACAGCCGTCAAACGCCACGTCAGCGCGGCCGGCGACCGTCAGGTCCGCTCCGTGGCGAGATAAAGGACGATCACATGGCAACGGTTCTCAGCCCCAAAGATTTCGCCACGGCGACCCCGTCGTGGTGGTGCGCCGGATGCGGCGACTTCGGCGTGCTTGCGGCGCTCAAACAAGCCTGTGCCGACCTCGCGCTGCAGCCCAAGGACGTCGCTTTCATCTCGGGGATCGGTTGCTCGGGCAAGATCTCGGGCTACCTCCATTCCTACGCCTTTCACGGCGTGCACGGGCGCGCGCTGCCCACCGCCACGGCGGTCAAGCTCGCTAACGCCAACCTCACCGTCATCGTCGCCGGTGGTGACGGCGACGGGTACGCCATCGGTGCCGGACACTTCTTGCATGCCGTGCGCCGCAATGCCAACATGACATACATCGTCATGGACAACCAGACCTACGGATTGACCAAGGGCCAGTCGTCGCCCACCAGCATGCTGGGATATAAAGAAGGGACGCACCCGCAGGGCAACCCGGACGCGCCCATCAACGGCCTGGCCATCGCGCTCGCGGCAGGCGGCACGTTCTTGGCGCGCGGCTTCTCGTCGGAGCCGAAACAGATGACCGAGATGATCAAAGAGGCGGTGCGCCATCCCGGCTTCGCCATCGTCGAAGTGATGTCGCCATGCGTGACGTTCAACAAGATCAACACCTACAAGTGGTTCAAAGAGAACGTCTATCACCTCGACGACACGCCCGGGTACGATCAGCGCGACAAGCAGCGCGCCTTCGCCACGCTCGCCGCGACGGGCAAGATACCGCTGGGCATCTTCTATCGCGAGATCCGTCCGACGCTCGACGAGCTCACCCTGGGCGCAGACCACCCGGTGTTGTCCTCACTGCCCATCGAGACCGTCGACCCGCGCCTCGCCGACCTGCAAAACGCCTACGCCTGAGACGCCCGAGCGCTAGGGCGCGCGGGCCTGCTGAAACTTCTGGAGCGCTCTGCGGTAGAGTGAGCAGGGGGCCTGCAGCCCAGCAGTCGCCTCTCATGCTCGCACCGTGGAGGCACGTATGTCAGCCATTCGAAGCGCTATCGTCTGCTGCGCGCTCATCGCCCTGGGCGCGAGCGCGGCAGGCGCTGCGTCGCAACCGAATGCGGCGCAGATCCTCGCGCAGGCCAAGGCCGCCGCAGGCGGCAGCGCGCTTGACGGGATCGACACGTTGCTGTTCACCGAGCGCGTGGAGGTCATGGGAGCGTCGGGCGCGGGGCATGAGTACGACGACCTCACGAACGGGCGTTACGCGCAGGTCATGGATCTCGGACCGATCTCGAACGGCAATGGGTTTGACGGCGGCCGGGCGTGGATCCAGGACCCAAGCGGCGATGCCTGGCCAGTCGGCGATTTCACCTCGACGCACGCAGCGCAGTCCGCAGCCTATCTGACATCGCTTTCGTTTTGGTACCCGAACCGGCGTGCGGGCACGATCGAGTATGCCGGCACGGCACAGGACGGGCTTGGCGCCTACTGGGTGATCCACGCGACGCCTGTGGGTGGATTCCCCATCGACATCTGGATCGACACGCGGACCAACCTCATACGCCGCGAGGTCGTGCACGTGCCCGGTGGACGAGATTCCGTCGCCGACATGAGCGACTACCGCCATGTCGGTGACGTCGTCCTGCCGTTTTCCACGCGGACGGCCGCCAACGGCAACATCGTAGAGACACGGGTGAGCGCCGTCGCGATCAATGCGAATGTCGAAAAGCATATCGCGATGCCGGCGAAACCCGTCGCTGATTTCTCCATAGCCGGCGGCCGGGCGGCTACGACCATCCCGTTCGACCTCATCAACAACCATCTCTACGTGAACGTCGAGCTCAACGGCAAAGGTCCGTTCCGGTTCATCTTCGACACCGGCGGCCAAAACGTCATGACGCCCGAGGTCGCGGCGAGCTTGAGCAGCGGCGTCACCGGTTCGCTGCAGATGTCCGGTGCCGGCGCGGCGATGGTGAGCACGGGATTCGCCTGGGTGCCGACGCTGTCGATAGGAGCGGCCACGCTGCGCCATCAGTCGTTCGCCGTGCTGCCGATCGGCAAGATCATGCAAGCGGTGGAAGGCGAGCGGATCGATGGCATCGTCGGTGTCGAGATCGCCCGGCGCTTCATCACCACGATCGACTATCCGGCGCGGACGATGACCTTCGCGACCAGGCTCACGAACGGGCCTTACGGCACTGCGGTCCCCTTCGTCTACGATCAGAGCGTACCCGAGATCGCAGGCGCGATCGGCGCTCTGCACGGACGATTTATCATCGACACGGGCAATCGTCAGTCGCTCGTGCTGTACGCCCCGTTCGTCACGACACACGACCTGACCGCGACGTATCCGTCTGACGTACGAGGCATCACCGGCTTTGGGCTTGGCGGCCCAAGCGTCGGTCAGCTCGTGCGTCTGCCCTCGTTTGAGGCCGGAACCGTCACAGTCGCCGATCCGATCGCGGCGCTCTCGCTCGACACCTCGGGCGCGCTGACCGAACCGGGCACAGCCGGTAACATCGGCGGCGGCATCCTCAAACGCTTCACCGTCACATTCGACTACCGCCGGCAGATCGTGTATCTCGCGCGTGGCCGCGGTGGCGATGCGGGCGATGCGTTCGACCGGTCCGGCCTCTTCCTCGTGCAGATTCCTGCCGGCATCAAAGTCATCGGCGCGCTCACGGGCACGCCAGCGTATGCGGCCGGCATCCGCAGCGGCGATGTCATCACTGCCGTCAACGGCACGCCGGTCGCGTCCATCGGCCTGCTCGAGCTGCGCGCTCAGCTACGGACCTCGCCGGGAACGCGGATCCAGATGACGATCAAGAACGGTGCGACGGAGAAGAAGGTGACGTTCGCGCTGCGCGACTACGTGTAGCGGCCTTCGGCCTCTTTCTGGGGGGCATGGGTTTTGGTATGATGATGGGTGCCATGTCCGTGATCGCCACCGTCGCCGCCGTGCTCATCGCGCTTGCGTCCTCGCCCGCCCCTCATACGAGCCCGGACCCGATGCAGCAGGTCGAGGAGCAATTAACAGCGGCACACGAGACGCTCGTCAATAACTTCCAAGCGATCAACGCGCGTTCTGGTCTGGCCGCTGCGCTGGAGGAGCGACTCGATAGCGACACGCCCGGCACGGAGATGTCAGAGAAGCCGGCCTGGATGAGCGCAGCCGATTTCAGCGATTACATGACGACGCTCGTCGCGCTTGACCGGAGTCTCATCGACCAGTATGCGACCGGGGTATACCGACCGCTGGCCGCCGTGCGCGGCGCCGGCGACACCGTGCTCGCATCCCCGGCCGACGGCAAGCTGCAGCCGCTGGGCGCATACGTGCCGCCGTCATACGAACCGCGCCGGCCAACGTCGCTCGTCGTCTTCTTGCATGGGAACACATGCTCTGAGAACGACCCCATCGCGCTGCCGTGGCTGCGCGCCGCGGCCGACTCGACCGGTTCCATCGTCATCACCCCCTACGCGCGCGGCAACAGCCAGTATGTCGATCCGGCGCCCGCCGACGTCTACGCAGCGCTCGACGCCGCCAAGAAGGCGTTCAACATCGATCCGAAACGCATCTACCTCGCCGGCCACTCCATGGGCGGATACGGCGTCTTCATCGTCGCTCCGCAACATCCGAACGATTGGACCGCGGTCCTGGCCGCCTCAGGAGGCATGACGACCGAGACGGTGAGCGCCGCATTGCGAGGCCTGCAAGGCATCCCGGTCTATCTCGTCGTCGGTTCGGATGACCCGATCGTGCCCAAGGGCTACATGCAAAAGAACGCCGACCTGCTCGAGCATAGCGGCATCGAGACGCATTACTACGAGCAGCCGGGCGGCTTGCACCCGATCGGCACCATCGATACGGCGTTTGCCCGCGCTTGGCACGACATGCTGGCGCGCGTGTCACGCGCCGTACCCGAGGATCGCGCCACCATGCCGTCCGGCCAGCCGCTGAATCCGAGCATACCGGCTCCCGGCCCGAACACGTTGCCCTAGCGTTTGGAAGATTTCCGCTGCGCGGCCCCAAAATGGTGCACCTGATGTACTTATCATCTCTTGCGTCGCGTCGCGCTCTGGCTTGTCTCGCGATCGCATGCGTGGCCACGGCATCGTGTTCGCCTGAGAGCCTGCGCGCTACGTCCCCCCGCGCAGCGTCGGCGGTCGCCGCATCCGCTGGACCGACCATGACGCCAGCCATCGCAGCGCAGATCGACGGGCTCATGCGCCGCGCCGTCGCCCAGCAGCACCTCGCCGGCATCTCGCTCGCGATCGGCCACAACGGCACGGTCATCTTCGCGAAGGGCTACGGATACCGCAATCTCGCCAAGCGCTTACCGGCGACGCCGGAGACGATCTACAACATCGCCTCCATGAGCAAGCAGTTCACCGCCGCCTGCGTGCTCCTGTTGCAGCAAGATGGAAAGCTCAACATCGACGACCACCTCTCGAAATATCTCCCCGGTTTCCAAAACGGCGACAAGATCACGATCCGCGAGGTGCTCGACCACACCTCAGGGCTCACCGATTACCTCGACCTGCTCGACAACTCGACGTTGACCCCGGCCAAGGTGGATGCCGCGATCTACAAGCTGAAGCTGAAATTCCCGCCGGGGAGCAAGTACGAGTACAGCAATAGCAACTTCATCGTGGCAGGCCTCATCGTCACACGAGTGAGCGGCATGCCGTTCGATGAATTCGTGCGCACGCGCATCTTCACGCCGCTCGATCTGCGCTCGACGAGCATCGGTACGAGCCCGCTCGATCTTCCCGGCGGCGCGGTCGGCTACACCGTGGTCAAAGGCCGCACCATCCCGGTCGACCCGAAAGACGACAGCGCCATCATCCTTGACTTCCCGGATGGCGGCGTCAACACGACTGTGCTCGACCTCATCAAGTGGGACTACGCCCTGGATAGCGGTCGGGTCATCGATCCGGCGATGCTCAAGCTCATGTTCACGCCTTCGGGCCGACGTTCGGACTGGCCGGGCGGTTACGCGCTCGGTGTAGGCCTCGACTCGGTCGCCGGACACCGCGAGGTCGCACACACGGGTGGCTGGACCGGGTTCACGGGCGAAAACGCCACCCTCCCGGACGAGCGATTCGCCGTCGTCATGGTCACCAACACCGATACCTTCGATTGGGGCGGCAAGGTCGACCTCATCCAGCGGATTATCGGGCTTTTCTACCACTAGCGCGGTCTTCTCAGCCAATTCTCAACTTGCGGGCGCAAGAATCGGCGGCCTGAGCAAGAACGATAATAGACGTGATTCGTCGGACTTGGCTCGCCGGTTTGGGCATCGCCGTGCTGGCTGCGGCAGGCGCCTTTGCCGTCTACATCGTGGCTGCCTGGGCTCTCTCCATCGCCGCGCCGAATGTGTGGTTCGACGCCAACAACCGCGCGCGCATCGCCGACGACATCCAGCACACTGCCCAAAGCCTCCAGGCCTCGCACGAGTCGCGCGCGCAGATCGCCCAGGCGCTCGTGCAGCGGGTGAGCGAGACGTCAGGCTACACGGCCGCCGTCATCGACGACACCGGCAAGCTCATCGCCGGCAACGCCGACCTCGCCAACGGAGGCCCGACGGCTGGGCGCCCTGTCGGGATGCCACCCTTGCCGCCGCCGGACGCCGGCCGCTCGCGCTCGGGCGAGTTTCGCGGTTTCATCTACGAGTTGCATCCGCCGGTCTCGCACGATATCGCGTTCGTGCGCTGGCCCTTCACCGCCATCGCCTCGCCGACGTCCTTCGTGCGCATCGATGGAGCTTCGGTCATCTTCGCCCCGCCGCGCGATGCGCTGACCTCGATCCAGCAGCTCGAGCGCCGCATCGTCATCGCCATCGTCGTGGTGACGTTCCTGCTCGTGTGGTTCTTCGCCGCGCGCCTGCTCGCCGGCAGCATCCGGCCGCTCGAGCGGGTGGGCAGCGCGCTCATGCGGCTGTCGCTCGGCGACTACGCGCGCTTTGAGACGTTCAGCGCGCGTGACGACGTCGCCGCCGATCTCGTCCAGGCCTACAACGCCGCCGCGGCCCAGGTGGAAACGGTCACAAAGCAGCGCACCGAGATCGAGACGAAGATCCGGCAATTCGTGGCCGACGCCGGGCACGAGCTGCGCACGCCGCTCGCCGTCATCATGGGATACGTCCAGCTGCTGCGCCAGAGCGGGCAATCAAACGACGCCATGTCAGCGCGCGTCTTCACTGAGATCGACGATCAGGGCAAGCGCATGAGCACGCTTATCCAAAAGCTGCTGCTGCTCACCCGGTTGGAGAGCCAGGAGCCGAGCGACGTCAAGATACTCGATGCCGCCGATGTGGCGACGAGCGTGATGGACTCGTTCAGGCCGCTCGCCAACGGCTCGGTGCTGTCGATCGATGCGCAGCGCGATTCGTTCGTGCAAGTATCGGAGTCGGAGCTCTACGAAGCGGTCGGCAACCTCATCGACAATGCGCTCAAGTACGCGCCTGGCGCTCGCATCGAGGCGCGCGTCAGATCGAAAGGCGACTCGGTGCTCATCGCGGTCTCAGACAATGGACCCGGCATGACGCCCGACGTGCGGGCACGCGCATTCGAGCGCTTCTCGCGCGGCGAGATGGGCGGATCGATCACGGGCTCGGGACTGGGTCTCGCCATCGTGGAACGCGCAGTCGAGCGCGCCGGCGGGTCGGTATCCTTGGAGACAGCGCTCGGCAAGGGAACGACGGTCGAGTTACGCCTGCCTGCTTGGCAGCATCTCTCCCAGAACTAGAACGCTTTCCCCGTATCCTCACCTGTTTCTCAGTTCCGTTTGAGATTTTGGGTGTAGACTGCAACT
This sequence comes from Vulcanimicrobiota bacterium, assembly GCA_036741695.1. Classification (GTDB taxonomy): domain Bacteria; phylum Vulcanimicrobiota; class Vulcanimicrobiia; order Eremiobacterales; family Eremiobacteraceae; genus JAFANK01. The sequence goes on along the minus strand of DAINRU010000043.1, from coordinate 6,183 downwards.
GTGGCGGCGAATGACACCGATTCGCCGCCCACCCATCTGGCTCACATGGACACAATGAAGACTCCCTACGACGCCCACACATCGACATCTGAAACGCTCGTGCTCGACGAAGTGCTCGACGCCGCCAGCTGTAATGCGATGCGGCGCTTTCAGAAACGCGCTCGGCGCGCACCGCACTGCGCAGCGGCGATCGACCTTCGTCGGACTCGAAGCACCGCATCTGCCCCCTGGGGGACGCTCGTCAAGATCGTTCGCGATCTCAAGCGCAACGGTCACGCGGTGACGGTGGTGGCCGGCGAGCGGCTCGTCGGGCTGCTCGAGCTCACCGGTCTCGCGCGCCACGCGCGCATCGTCATCGTCCAGATCTAAACGCTTACTGCTCTCCGCGCAACGAATATCCGGCGCCGCGGATCGTGTGGATCAGGCGGTTGGATGCATCGGCGTCCACCTTGGCCCGCAGGTACGAGATGTAGGTCTCGACGTTGCCGATCTCTCCTTCAAAATCTTCGCCCCACACCTGCGCGAGCAGATCTTCTTTGCCGAACACGCGCCGCGGTTCGCGCATGAGGGTGACCAGCAGGGTGAACTCTTTATTGGTGAGCTGGATCCTGCGGCCGCCGCGCTCGACCTCACGGGTGCGCAAATTGACGGACAGGTCCATGTAGCGCAGGAATTCCGGCGCCGAGATGTGCGGCCGGCGCAACGCCGCCTCGATGCGGCTGACGAGCTCGGGAAAGGCGAAGGGCTTGGGCACGTAATCGTCGGCACCCAGTGTGAGGCCGGTGACGCGATCGCCGACATCGCCCTTGGCCGAGAGCATGATCACCGGGGCTTGCGTCATCCGGCGGATGAGCGGCAAGAGCGTGAAGCCGTCCGCGAAGGGCATCATGACGTCGAGGACGATCGCGTCCGGCTGCCACTGGACCACGGCCTCTTCGAGCCCGCGGCCATCAGGCAGATCGCGCACCGCATACCCCTGCTGCTCGAGCCCGAGGCGGAGCATGTCGCGCATGGAGCGCTCGTCGTCCACGACGAGTATCTTCGATTGCTGCGGCATTATACGAGTAGTATACGCGGTCGACCTTAAGCAACCCTCAAAAAACGGTCCCCGGCGATGCGCCGATCCTCATGCAATACTCACGTGCAGACGGCGCCTGACAAGCGTTTTCTCAGGGCGGTCCAAGGCGTCCCGAGTAGACTAGACGCGTGATACGATGTGCCCTGGAGAGAAGCAGTATGGGTCGTCGAATGCGTCTCATCGTGCGCCGCATCATCGCGCTGAAAATCGCACTGTCGCTCGTCTGCGCCGGCTTGAGCATCGCCGTCGCGCCGGCCACGGCCTTGGCGCAAGACGAATCGGGCCAGATCACGATCGCCGTCGTCGACGCCGTGACGACCAAGCCGATCGCGCTGGCGCGCGTGCTGCTCGACGGTCCCATCATGACGAGCGAAGTGACGACGTCGGACGGCAAGGTCGTCTTCCGCGACGTGCCGGCCGGCGTGTACACCGCCCGCGTCGGCAAGTCGGGCTATCAGGCCGTCACCACCGCCGCATTCGAGCTCGTCGACGGCAACGCGGTCCAGGTGGACGTGCAGCTCGCCGTCGTCGCATCCGGCGTCAAGTCGCTCGGCACCGTGACGGTCAAGTCACAGGCGAGCATCACCACGACGACGGTCTCGCAGGACAGCGCCATCCGCAAGCTCTCGCCGACGCTCAACGACGCCCTCAACAAAGTGGCGGGCGTCTCCGTCGGCGCCGACAGCACGAGCGACGATGCAGCCGAGACCATTTCGCTCGAAGGTCACGATCCGTCGCAGACGCAGGTCACGCTCGACGGCATTCCGCTCACGACGCCCGGCGTCGCGGGCGATCTGCGCTCCATCTCCTCGGATCTGTTCTCGGGTGCTTCGGTGAGCTTCAACCCGGTGGCCGGCGCGCTCGGCGGATCGGTCAACTACCGCACGCTCGAGCCGACCCGGGCGTGGCAGTTCGGCATCAACCAGAGCTTCGGCAGCCTGAGCGCCGCCTCGACCATACTTTCCATGCAGGGGTCGATCGGCGACGTCGGGCTGGCCTACGTCCACGCGATCCGCGGCAGCGACAATCTGCTCGCCGGTCAGCAGTTTCTGGATGCGAGCGGCTTTGACTACATCCACCAGGGGGCGAACCAGACGGGCGGCGATCTCGTCAAGCTGCGCACGCTGATCGGAGGCACCCAGTCGCTGTCTGCGATGTACATCTCGTCCAACGGCTACAACGACGCGTTGTGCACGGTGTTCAATGGCGTCGTGCCCTGCGGCTACGGCCCGGGTAACTCCAACTATCGCCACACAGCACTCGAGTCGATCTCCGACACCGCACTCGTCGGCATGACGACGATGCAGGTCTCGTTGTTCGGCTCTCAGACAAGCGCGGACCGCGACCTGCTCAACCGCTACATCGACCAGGTGTATTCCCCATACGGACAGGCGACGAGCGGAAACACCAGCGGCGCAGCGTTCTCCATGCAGTTGCCCTCACGCGAACGGCACACGATCTCATTTCAGCTGAACGAAACGTCGGCCAATAGTCAAGCCACGCCGCTCGTGCCGAGCTCGGCCCTGTTCGCGACTGGATCGAGCTCGACATCGTACTCGTCGTTCTCGGTCGCGGATAGCATCCGATCGAACGACCGTCTCACCATGGGCGAGCACGTCGGCGTCGCCAGCTCCAACCGCATGGGCGCCAATGGGCTGGCCGGCATCAACGCGCAGTGGACGCCAACGACGACCGATGCGTTCGCCGGTAACCTCGACTACGGGAGCAACGGCTCGGGTCCGGCACGTTTCGGCGTGCTCTCGGATCCGGCGTCGCTGCAGTTCGAATGCAGCGGTCCCGCGGGATTCGGCTCGGGTCCGGGCGACAGTCCGGGGAACCAGACCGGGCTCACCGCCCGTGCGACCTGGCAGCATCGCTTCGGTGCCGCCGGAGAACTGACCGGCGCCGTCTATAGCCAGCGACAGGACGACACCTTGTTGAACGCGCTTGTCAACGGCACCGCGTTCCCGCCGGGATATTTCCCACCTGGCTACCTTGCGGCGGCGCAGGAGGTCTTCCAGTCCGACAGCGTGTGCGGCAATCCGAGCGCCGCGTTCGGACCGCAAAACCTCTATCTCAACGTGCCGGTGGGTGGCGTCACCATGGTCTATGAAGGGATCCAGCTGACCGGAGATTTCAACCTGACGCGCAGTCTCGCCGTCGAGCCGTCATACGTCACCCAGGTCACAAAACCAGTCTCAAGCGATCCTGTCTTCGACAATCCGTATTCGCCGATCATCTCAGGTCAGCAGCTCCCCGGCGTGCCGTTGCATCAGGCCGGGCTGACCTTCGACCTGCGGCCGATGCATTCGCCGCTCGAGTGGCTCGCGGACGCACGATACGTCAGCCCCGGCAACCGCAACTATCTGCCCGGGTACGTCACAGCCGACGTTGGGCTCGCGATGGACTTCACGCACGGATCGCTCACCGTCGCTGAGAGCAACATCTTCAACAAGTTCGGATACGAATTCGCGTCGTCATCGTATGCGGTGGGGCCGCCGACGGTCGACGCGGGTCCTCTGCCGCAGATCGCGCGGCCGCTCGCACCACGGCAGCTGACCGTGACGTACTCTGTGAAGATCGGATACGGGCAAGGTCAGACGTCGGTTGTGGGTGCGCCGGGTGCTGCGCGCGGGGGTGCGGCGCAACCTGGGCCCGGCGGGCCGCCGGGATCGGGCGGGCCCCAGGGTCCGGGCGGCGCTCGCGGCATCTTCGCAAACGCTCCGAGCCTTCCGCAGACGCCTCCCACGGCTCCGTTCGCGGCAGATACGAACCGACCCAGCTGCAGCGCGCAAGCGGCGCCACAGGCGACGCAGACGCTCGCGGCCATGAAGGCCTACGCGGATGCGGTGGAGGCGCAAAAGACGGCGGCGGGATATCCGGCGACGCTCGTCGGCCAGCCGCCGGACGTGCCGGGCTTCACAGTCGCATACCATCAGCTGCCCGGCACCTACGCGCTCACCTTCACGCCGCAGACCTTCACCGGCATGCGCGGCTTCTTCGGATGCGCGACCATCCACGTCGGTACCAAAGATCAAGCTGACGCGCTCCATCTCTACGTGCCGCAAGCGAGCACGTTCTTCCGCACGCCGCTCGCCTACACGCCCGCCGCGGGGTTGTACATCGTGCGCCAACCGCCCCCGCCGGGTCAAGAGCAGTTCCGTGTCTACAAGCTGCCCACGTCGCCGCCGCCGCATCCGCTACAGCTCGTCGACTCGGATCGCTGCACGAGCGATCTCAAGCCGGTCGCGCAACAGCTACTGGCGTCGCTGGGCGCGTATGTGAGCGCCAAAGAGGCAGGTCAGGCCACGCCCGCGCAGCCTGCGGGGTGGACTGTGATCCCGCATGTGGTGACGAAAGGCTACTGGCTCGAGCTGCAGCCGCAGGCGCCGGCGGCCATACCAGCACTGCTCAACTGCGCGCGTGTCGCTTCAGGTACACCGGACGAGATCAAAGCGACCGGCTTCGGCGCGGGCCAGATGCCGTCGCTCAACTACGCTCCGGCCCTGGGTCTGTACATACAACGCCGCCAGCAACCACCATCGGCCTCAGGTAGTGCCTCAAATTGAGCCTGAAAATGGACCGCCATTGCGCAAAGGGTCCTTGAAGCAACGGACCTTCAGGTCCGTTCACAGAACCCGTCGTAAGCCCGTCATACATCGCTTTTCGGTCCCAAGGTCTTCTCAGCCCGACGTGATATACTGTCCCACTAACAGCCATGAATAGAACGAGATCGCTCAGCCGGTGCCTGGTTGGTGTTTGCCTGGTCATGCTGTCGGGATGCGCCAAGAAGCAAGCGGCGACCGCCCCGCCGCAGCCGGTCCAGGTGACGGCAGCCACCGTCCGCACGGTGCACCCGGGACTCAACCTTTCAGGCCTCATCGCTCCGCTGCAAAACGTCGCTCTGTCAACCGAACTGCAAGAACCCGCAGATGCAGTCTACGTGAACGAAGGCGATGCAGTGCATCGCGGCCAGCTGCTCGCCAAGCTGAACACGGCGGATCTGAGCGCCAGTCTCTCCCAAGCCCAAGCACACCTCGAGCAGACGCGCTATCAAGCAACGCTTGCCTTAAGTCAGGGGAACGACCAGGTCGTCGCCGCACAAGCGGCGCTGGACAACGCCCGCGCGAACCTGCAGCGTGACGAACAATTGCTCAAGCAGGGTTACATCTCCATACAGACCGTCGAGCAGCAGCGCACCGACACGACGGTGGCGCAGACTGCGCTCGCCCAAGCCAAGGAGAACGCCCAAGCCAACGGCACGAAAAATGCCGGCCTGCAGCAAGCGAATATCGAACAGGCAGCAGCAGCCGTCCAGCAACTGCAGGCGCAGATCGCAAAGGCCGCCATCACCTCGCCCGTCGACGGCATCGTCGTCAACCGCAACCTCAACCCCGGCGAGTATCCGGGCACCCGTCAGCTATTCACGCTGCAACAAGTGTCGCAAGTCTACGCCGAGCTCAACGCCTACGGCGCTCAGATCGCAGGCATCCGCGCGGGAAGCCGCGCTACGCTTGTAGCACCAGCCGTGCCGCACCGCACCTTCACCGGCACCGTCTACTCCATTCTTTCGCCTAGCACGCCCTCGACGTCCGGGTTCGTCGTCAAAGTGGTGGTCCCCAACGGCGATGGCGCGCTGCGGCCTGGTATGAACGTGACCGGAAACGTCGGGCTGCCTCCGCAGACCGGCGTCACCGTGCCGGTAACGGCCTTTCTTGATGACACGCACCAGACGGTCATGACGGTCGATGGCGATACCGCGCACATCGCGAACGTCAACGAGGTGATCGAGGATTCGCACTACGCGGTGGTCACCGGCCTGCCGGCCAATGCCCAGGTCGTCACCAACGGTTCGACCAACGTGACCGACGGCCAAAAGGTGGTGGCGTCCCTCTAATATGTGGCTGACCAGGCTCTTCGTCAACCGGCCCCCGCTCGTCTTCGTGATGATCGCGTTCGTCGCCGTGGCCGGCATTATCGCGTACGTCAACCTCACGCAGCAGCAGTTCCCCAACGTGGACCTTCCGACCGTGACGGTGGAGGTGAACTACACCGGCGCGTCGCCGACCGAGATGCGCGACAATATCGTGCGTCCCATCGAAGAC
>DAINRU010000042.1:0-13694 GCA_036741695.1 Vulcanimicrobiota bacterium | reverse complement strand
CGCCGCGTCGCGTCGCAAAGCCCAATATCCAGTCCGAAGACACAGGTCCGCCGCCACGTTTGGGACGAACCCATGCGCATGGCCTTTGGGAAGTGGCAACAATCGCCTCAGCCTCCCCAACTGTGGCGGCTTCTCGTCATGCTCGGGGCGGTCATCGCAGCCATCCTCTGGCTCCAGCGTTACGCCTCGCTCAATAGCCCGCATTAGGACCCATGCGCGCAGCCGTGAACCTCGACATCTTCAAGAGCTACGATATCCGCGGCATCTATCCGGCTGAGCTGGACGAGGCGACGGCTGAAGCGATCGGCCGCGCCTTTGTCGACTTCCTCGGCGCGACGACCGTCGCCGTCGGACGCGACATGCGGATGAGCTCGCAGCCGTTGTTCGAGGCTTTCGCCCGCGGTGTGACCCGCCAAGGCGCCGACGTCATCGACCTCGGCCTCACGTCGACCGATGAGCTCTACTTCTCGGTCGGCAAGTTCGGCTATCCGGCCGGTGCGATGATCACCGCCTCGCACAATCCCAAAGACTACAACGGTTTCAAGCTCTGCCGCGAGCAGGCGATCGCGCTGTCCGCCGACACCGGCGTCTTCGCCATCCGCGACCTCGTCGCACGAGGCGAGTTCTCGTCCGCCGGCGCGCCCGGACGGGTCCACGCGCGCGACGTGCTGCCCGACTTCGTCGAGCACTGCCTGTCGTTCGTGGAGAGCAAGAACATCAAACCGCTACGCATCGTCGTCGACGCGGGCAACGGCATGGGCGGGCTCATTGTCCCCGCGGTGTTCAAGCGGCTGCCGCTCGAGGTCATCCCGCTCTACTTCGAACTCGACGGCACGTTCCCCAATCACCCGGCCAGCCCCATCGAACCCGAGAACATGGCCGATCTGCAGGCCGCCGTCCGCACGCACAAGGCGGACCTGGGCGCCGCGTTCGACGGTGATGCGGACCGCGTCTTCATCACGGACGAACACGGTGAGCTCGTCGGCGGCGACATGGTGACCGCGCTCGTCGCCAAGATGCTGTTGCGCAAGCATCCCGGCTCGACCATCCTCTACAACCTCATCTGCTCGCGCAGCGTTCCCGAGCTCATCGCGGCCGAGGGCGGACGCGCCGTTCGCACGCGCGTCGGTCACTCGATCATCAAGCAGGTCATGCGCGAGCACAACGCCATATTCGGCGGCGAACACTCCGGCCATTTCTACTTCCGCGATCACTACTACGCCGACTCCGGTCTCATCGCGCTGCTCGTGGTGCTCGAGCTTATCTCGCAAGAAGGCAAGCCGGTGAGCGAGCTCTTGCGGCCGCTCGACCGGCGTTTCCGCTCGGGCGAGATCAATAGCCGGGTGGCCGATATCGCCGCCAAGCTCGCGGAGCTCGAGCAGCACTACGCGGATGCTCGCGAGATCGACCACCTCGACGGCGTCACGATCCAATACGACGCATGGTGGTTCAACGTCCGGCCATCGAACACCGAACCGTTACTGCGGCTCAACGTGGAAGCGGATTCCGCAGAGCTGCTCGCGCGCAAACGCGACGAGGTCCTCGCACTGATCCGGAGCTGACCGTATGGCCAGTCACATCGTCGGCCCGGCCATGCTGGCCATCGGCGACGGAACCACGCAGCCCGGCTGCCTGCGCCTTGAGGACGGCCGCATTGCCGCCATCGACGACCGTGCCGCTCGAGCCGACCGCAGCCTGCCTGCGGGCAGCACGGTCACGCCCGGTCTCATCGATCTGCACACGAACGGCACCGGCAGGTTCTGGTTCAATCGCGAACCGGTGGAGACGCTTGGCGCCATGGCGGCCGACGCGCCGGCCCACGGGGTGACCTCGTTTCTCCCGTCCATCATGACCGGATCGTGGGAGCAGATGCTCCATGCATCGCGTGCCATCTCCGACCGCATCAACGCCCCGACGGACGGCGCGCGCGCCATCGGCGTCCATTTCGAGGGTCCGTTTCTCAATCCCGAATACCGGCGCGTGCACCCGCGCGAGTTCTTGCTAACGCCGACGCCGGCGCGCATCGAAGCGTTGCTCGGCACGTGGAAGGCGGGCAGACTGCGCGTCACGATGGCGCCCGAGATCGATGAAGCGCCGCGCGCCGCCGCCGAGCTGCATCGTCACGGCGTGGCGCTCGCCGCTGGGCACACCGCTGCCACCTACGCGATCGGCAACTCCGCCATCGAGTGCGGATACCAGATACTCACCCATACGTTCAATGCGATGCCGCCGTTGCATCATCGTGTCTCGTCGATCTTGACCGCCTTTCTGCTCGACCCGACGGCGTTCTGCGAGGTCATTGCCGATGGCGTCCACGTCTCCGCCGAACATCTGGCGCTGCTCTACAGGCTCAAGGGGCTCAACTTGGTCCTGACGACGGATGCCATGCCGCTCGTCGACGGACTGGTCGAAGAAGGCGGCGTGGCCCGCACCAAAGACGGCGTGATCGCGGGCAGCCGGCTTTCGCTCGACCAAGCCGTGCGCAACCTCATCGCCGCCACCGGCATCACGCTGGCGGAGGCGGTCCAGTGCGCGACCTGGGCCCCCGCCCGGGCCATGGGCATCGAGCGCGAGGTCGGCACGCTCGCACCGGGTTTGCGCGCCGATTTCGTCGTCTGGGATGCGCGCCATCAAGTCACTCACGCCTTCATCGCAGGGAGGCTCGTCTACGCCAACAACTGACGCCAGGATTCCGCCGGGGACGACTCCAACTCTGGCCGCACTGCCATCCCCTTCACGCGCTACAAGGAGCCTATCCGTGGTTGCATCAAGCCGCAGGCGCACCGCCATTTTCGCGTTACTCGCCGTCGTCGCGTTCGCCAGACCCAGCCTCGCCGCGACGACTTCTGGGCCGACCATCGAGCCGGGCGCGCAGAGCATCCTGCAAGCAGCCGCTGCGTATCTCAAAGAGCAGCCGTCGTTCGCCTTCAGCGCGGACATCATACACGAAGACGTGCAGCCGCCCGACATCAAGGTGCAGTTCCACGCCAGCGCGCAATACATGATCACGCGGCCCGGAGAGCTGCGCGTCGATTACGCGAGCGACCGCCGGCAGGCGAGCTTCTACATCGACGGCAAGACCTTCGTGCTCTACGACAAGGCGCGCAACACCTACGGCGTCCTGCAAGCCCAAAACGACATCGATGCCACCCTCAACGCGATCTTGGACAAGTATGACTTCAGCGTGCCGCTCGCGGATTTGGTCTCGAACGACCCATACAAGGCGCTAGGAAGCAAGGTGCAGGGCGCATACGACCTCGGCGTGAGCATCGTCGGCGGCTTCACCACGCATCACTTGCTTTTCATACAGAAAGACATCGACTGGCAGCTCTGGGTCGACGCCGGGTCGACGCCGCTCATACGCGAGCTTGAGATCACCTACAAGAACTTGCCTGGTCAGCCTGAATACATGGCCACCCTGACCGATTGGAAGGTCGCGCCGGTCGATGCATCGGTGTTCACCTTCACTCCGCCCAAAGGGGCCGTTCTCATCGACTTCGTCGCGGTCCAGCCGTAAGACCGCATCGCTGCGCGTGCACAAAGGATTTGAATCAGATGGATATGATGCTCAGTCGCTCTCCTAGCAACAGACCTTGCAGCAACGGACCTTTAGGTCCGTTTAAGGCCATTTTCGCGAGCGCGCTCGTCATCGCACTGTGCGCGACGACCCCAGTTGCGCCGGCGCACGCCCGTGGCGGCAGCTTTGGCGGCGGTGGCTTCCATGGCGGCGGTTCAGGTGGTTTCAATCGCGGCGGCTTCGGCGGGGATTTCCGCGGACAGGGCTCGGTGTCGCATGCGGGATCGTCCGGCTTCAGCCATCCAGCGGGCGCAAGCACAGCATCGCACCCGCAGAGCACCGGATCGCATCCGCAAAACACGGGATCCCACCCTACGAGCACAGGGTCGCATCCGACGAGCACGGGATCCACGTCGACCGCAAGCGGTTCGCATCCGAACACGACCACGAACCAAAGCCAGCGGCAGAGTTCCGTGTCGTCGAATGAGAGCACGAGGCAGAGCTCGGCGTCGAGCGCGCAGTCGAGCCAGCAGCAGCACCAGGCCGCCATGCAGCAGAACGCCCAGCACCAAGAAGCCTCACTGCAGCAGAACCGGACGGGTGAGGCCTCAAGCCTGCAGAACAATAGCCACGATTATTATGGCGATGGCTCCTATGGCGGGTACTACGGCGTCGGCGGCTGCGGCAGCTGCGGCTGGGGCGCGGCGGCGGCAGGTATGGTCGGCGGCATGGCGATCGGCGCCGCGCTTGCGGCTCCCCCGCCCGCGTCAACGACGATCGTCGTCGACCAGGTCCCATACTCTTACAACAACGGAACGTTCTATGCTCCCGCGAGCAGTGGCGGCGGTTATGTCGTCGCCGCGCCGCCGACCGGTGCGACCGTTCCCGGTCTCCCGACCGGATACACCACAGTGTCCGCGCAAGGCTCGAGCACGAAGTACTTCTATTACAATGGATACTTTTACGGCAGCGTGTCGACCGGTGGGTATGTTGTCGTGCGGCCGCCTGCCGGCGTGATGGTTCCGTATCTCCCGCAAGGCGCGACGACGGAGTCGAGCAACGGCAGCTCGGTCTTCCAGTATGGCGGCATCACCTACAAGGCCGAGTACAGCGGTGGCGAGGTCGTCTACGTCACGCAATAGCGGAGCAGGGAAGCTTCACCTCGTGGCCTAGGGCACGACGCGGATCTCGCCGACCACCTTGCCCGCGTGGTTGCGCACTGCTGGAGCACGGTAGCGCTCGAGCGCCTGTAGCCGCGCCTCATCGAGAACGCCAAGGCTGCCCATGCGATCGATCGCAAACGGCGCCACCGCCCGATAATTCCCGTCGGCGACCTTGACCGTCATGCCAAGGCCCTTTCTCAGGGCGGCGCTCGCATGATATCCTTCGGCACCGCCTTTGGCAAGCACGTCGGGCCGGGCGACGGTCATCAGGTCGGTATCGAAGCGACCGGCGCCCGCCACGTACTCAGGGTGGGCGATCATTGCGTCGACGACCCGCGACAGCGCTGGCGCGAACTGCTTGGGGAAGCGTTGCGGATCGGAGAGCTTGGCGAAGAAATGCGCCGCGGCCCGCAACGGCACGGCGATGACCGGGATGCCGCATCCATCCACTCCGATGGCCATCCGGTCGAGCGGTATCCGGAGCAGTTGCGCGCAGACGTCGAGGATCTCGGCTTGCGCCGGATGGTCGGCGGCGAGATAGCCCGCAGGGTCCGCCCCGCGATGGACGGTGAGCGCGAGGATCCCGGCGTGCTTGCCCGAGCAGTTGTTGTGGACGGCGCGCGGGCGCTCGCCTGCGGCGCAGAGCGCATCCGCGCTCGGCTCGTGGACGGGGGCGTGCGCACCGCAGAGCAGGGCATCCTCGCCGAGGCCGATCTTGGCCAACATCTGCAACACCGTCGCGACGTGCTTGGGCTCGCCGCTGTGCGAGGCCGCGGAGAGCGCCACTTCCTCATCCGTGAAGGCGAAGCGCTCGGCCGCGCCGCTCGCCACCACGGCGGTGGCGATGAGTGGTTTAGCGCTCGAGCGCATGTAGACAAGACGGTCGATGTCACCCCGCGACTGCAGCACGCGCCCGTCAGCGTCGGCCACCGCGTAGCAGACGTAGTGCTGGCTCTCGACGAGCGTGCCGCGCGTCACGATCACCGCGGCGCGATCGCCGCATTCGAATGGTTGCAATTCGCGTGCCACGCTGCCGCGGTTCTTCCAGGAGGCGGTCAGGACCCCCAAGAATGACGGCTCGCAATCCGCTCCGTCACGATCGGCATATCACAGTGACGCCATACGACTCGTTGCCATCGACACCACCTCCGGACGCAGACGCGCTGGGAGCGCTCAACCTGCGTCCGCTGTCGCTTGGCGAACTGCTCGACCGAGCGTTCAATCTCTATTTCAAGCACGTCGCCGCGTTCACCGCGCTGGTGGCGGTCGTCATCGTGCCGAGCAGCATCATCTCGTACTTCCAGACGCGGGGCTTGCTCGACTTCTACGTCGACACGATCCAACATGCGATCACGTCCCCGAACTCGACACCCGATCTGAGCAAGATCAACTCGCTCATGCCCAACGACGCGTGGCAGGGCGTCCAGTTCGCGCTCGTGTTCCTCGGTGCGCCGTTCGCCTACGGAGCCGTCGTGGCGGGCGTCTCGCGCGCGTATCTCGGCCTCCCCGTGCTCTTCGCCGACTGCTACCGTTTTGCGTTGCGCCGCTGGCTCGCCATCCTCATCTTGGTCTTCGGGTGGTTCATCGCAGGGTTGATGCTCATCATCGCTTTCGCCATCGTCGCCGCGATCGCCGGTGGCGTCGTCGCCCTGCTTGGCGCAGGCCTGGGCAGGAATGCGTTCTTCGGCATATCGCTTGTCATCCTCATGATCGGCTTGCTCATCGCCGGCCTGGGCATGGCAGTCATGATGTATCTGACGTCGGCGATGTCGTTCATCGCGGTCGTCATCGAAGGGGTCGATCCTTTCAAGGCTTTTTTTGGAGCGTTCGCGCGCATGTTCTCAGCGAATCAATTCTGGCGGGGTTTCCTGCTCGCGCTCGCGCTCACCGGTATCTACCTCGGCGCCTCGCTGGTCGCGTCGCTTGGTGGCGGCCTCCTCGCGTTCTATCTGAAATCGCCGGCGCTGTATCTCATCTCCGTCGGTCTCATTTCGCTGTTCTTCGGGCCCTTCGCAGTCATCACGGCAGCTGTTTTCTACTATGACGTCCGCATCCGCCGGGAGGGCTACGATCTGCAGATGCTCGCCGATCGCTTCGCGAGCCCGCCACCGCCGGCTGCGCCGGGCGTATGACCTTCAGGCGTGGCGCCGCGTACGCGCTTTTCGCCTTAGCGTTGCTCGTCCGGCCCCTCGACGTTGGGGCGAGTGCAGATCAAACGAGCGTGCACACAATAGCCTCCTTCGACCAGGCGCTCGAGCGCACCGCGGACCAGCTCGATGCGGCAGCAGTGACAGCGCGCGCGACCCCGAAGCACCTCGGCCCCGTGCCGCGCACAGCGCTGCCGCCTGCACCGCTCGAAATGCCGATTTCATCCGGCCTTTCGCTCGATCGCTGGCTCCAGGCACAGATGAAGCGCGTCGGCGCTCAGACATCGGCCAATGCTCGGGCGCAAAGCCTGAGCGACATCGCCGCATCGCTGCGGCGCGCAGCGCAGTCAGGAGCTGGCCATTCACCCGCGCAAGAACCGGGCCCGGCAGTCGCCGCGATCTTGGCTGGAAATTCCTACGACCTCAGGCCTCCCAAGCCGGTACCGGCAGCGCACGAGAGTATCGTTCAGCGAATCGTTGATTATATAGGCAGGCTATTGGGGGAGCTCATCAAGCGTGTCTTCGGGGCCACCATGTCGACGCCGGTCATCGGCCAGATCGTGGCGGCGCTCTACGTGGCCCTCGTCGCCGGTCTCGCCGCCTACCTCGTCTACCTCCTGGTCGTGTTCTACCTGCGCCGGCGCAGACGCGTGGACGTCGACGAAGGGACGCCGCTTTTGCAACGCGCCGATCCCGATGTCTTATACGAGCTCGGGCTGACCGCCGCAAGCCATGGCCGCTATGCGCAAGCCGTATCGCTGCTCTTCCAGGCGAGCCTGGCGGCGCTTGACCGGTCCGGCAAGCTGCCCTACGACGGGTCGCTTACCGCCGGAGAGTATCGGCGTGCCGTGCGCCGCACGGTCGATGCCGCGGCTCCCTACTTCGACGAGATCGCGCGCGCCTTCGTGCTGGCGGCATTTGCGGAGCGGCCGGTCTCGGCAGATGAGTTCCAGGCGACCGATGCCGCGTATCGCTCGCTGCGCCCGCTCGTGGTCGGCTGACACATGCGCTTGCTGCGCATCGAAGTCGTGATCGCGAGCGCGGCGCTCGTATTGTTCGTGCTCCTCGGTTGGTCCAATTACGAGATGCGCAGGCGCGCGGTCGAGACCGTCGAGTCGTATTCGAGCTACGATTTTCAGCGTGGTGGATACCACGCCTGGTTCGACCTGCTTCGGCGCGAGGGCATCCACGTCGCCCGCTACGAGCGCCGGCCCGCTTATCTCAACGATTCCGTGGCGACGCTCATCGTCGCGACCAACGACTTCGATACGCAACTGCGCGCGAAGGAGCAACTGCCGACTGGCCAGTATGCCACAAGCGACCTCGTCAAGCTCCACGACTGGGTGGTCGCGGGTGGCCGGCTCGTATGGCTGGTCGACCAAGCGACCGCCACAGACGATGAGACCAAGCAGCGCCTGCGCAAGCTTTTCGGCCTTCACTCGCACGGGAGCTTACGTCTCCCATTGGTCTCTCAATCCGGCACGTCGAGCGACGCAGCCATCCCCATCGTCCCTTCGCCGCTCACCGACGGCGTCGCGACGCTGTCGGGGACGAGCGGGCTGCGCATCCCTTTCGACGCCGATCCCGAGATGACGCCGCTATTCGCCGATGACAGAGGATCCGTCGTCGCCTGGTATGCGCTCGGGAGAGGCAGCGTCGTCATCGTCACCGATGAGACCTTGTTCGAGAACGGACGGATCGCCAAAGCTGACAACGCGCGACTCGCGTACAATCTCGCTGCATTCGGCCTGGCGCCTGGCGACATGGTCGCATTCGAGGAGTGGACGCACGGCTATCAGACAGGCGACACGTGGTGGTCGGTCACGCCCTGGCCGATGCGCTTGGGACTCAGCGTGATTTTCTCGGCGCTCGCGCTTGCGCTGCTCGGAGCGGTCTGGCGCTTCGGCCAGGCCGCGAAACTACCGGACAACACCGAGCGCACCTCTGAGGAGTATGTCACCTCGATGGCCATGCTGCTCGACCGCGGCCGTGCCGCGCGCAAGGCCATCCACGATCTGGGGCAAATCGCACTGCATGCGGCCGCCCGGTCGGTGGGGTTGCCGGATTCGGCGCCGGCATCGCTCATCGCGACGCGATTACGCGGCAGCGAGGCCGGCGATCGCCGCGCACACGACCTCATCACTCTCGAGCGGTTGACCGGATACGAGCATCCGTCACCGGCTGAACTCATCCAGGCCGCCCAGCTCTCGCACACGCTACGAAAGGACCTCAGTCTCGATGGCTTCCAGCACATCCAGCCTCGCCGCTCGGCTGCGCGACGATCTGCATAAGGTCGTCGTCGGCCAAGACGACACGATCTTCGCCCTGCTGCTCGCCCTGTTCGGCGAAGGACACGCGCTCATCGAGGGCGTGCCAGGCACGGCCAAGACGCTGCTCATACGGGCGCTCGCGATGTTGCTCGGCGCTGATTTCCGCCGCATCCAGTTCACCCCCGATCTCATGCCCTCCGACGTTGTCGGCACGACCATCTTCAACCCGCGCAGCGGCGAGTTCACGACACGGCGCGGTCCGATCTTCACCAACCTGCTGCTCGCCGATGAGATCAACCGGACGCCGCCCAAGACGCAGGCCGCACTGCTCGAGGGCATGGAGGAACGGCAAGTCACGATCGATGGCGTCTCGTTCCCGCTGCCGCCGCTGTTCATGGTCTGCGCGACGCAGAACCCCATCGAATACGAAGGGACCTATCCGCTGCCCGAGGCGCAGATCGACCGCTTCATGGTGAAATCGAACACGATTTATCCAACGAGCGCCCAAGAGCTCGAGCTGCTCGGCCGCGGAGCGGCCGGCTTCGATGCGCGCTACTTGGATCGTATGGGCATCGGTGCCGTCGTTTCGGGCGACGAGGTCGCCGCCGCGCGCGGCGAGGTGCGCGCAGTCCATGTATCGCCGGGCCTCTTGCAGTACGTCTACGACATCGTGTCGCGCACCCGTTCCTCCGGCGATCTCGGGCTCGGGGCCAGCCCGCGCGCCGGACTTCACCTGCTCGTGGCCGCGCAGGCCGGCGCGGCGATGGACGGGCGCGACTTCGCGACGCCGGATGATGTGAAAACGGCCGCGCCGTTCGTGCTGGCACACCGCTTGATCGTGCGACCCGAGGCTGAAGTCGAGGGCGTCACCGCCGAGGTCGTGTTGCGGCGCGTGCTTGAGTCCGTCCCCGTGCCCAAAGACGCGGTACAGCCGCAGCCACCGCCTGTCTAGCATGCCCCGCATCGGCGTCGCGGGTCTCACACCCGCGTTTCCCTGGGTCACGCTGCGCTTCATGTGGTCGCTCGTCGCCATCGGGGTCCTCGTGGTGGTCGGCACCTTCTTCCGCGAGGCGCTCGTGCTCGCCGTCGTGGCAAGCGCGATCGTCGCAGGCCTGCTGCTCGCCGATATCGCGCTCGGACCTGCGCGCAACGCGCTTGACGTAGAGCGCGAGCCGGTCGAGCACCTCGCGCTGCGCTCACCCGCCCATCTTCGCTACGCGATCACCAACCGCAGCCGCGTCAGCGTGCACTACTCGATCGTCGACACGCCGATCGATGCGATCGATCAGCCCGAGGCTCCCGTCATGGGCGTCGTCGGTGCGGGCATGCGCAAGGTCGCCGAACTGCCCGTCATGCCGCGCTTGCGCGGCCCCGCCACCTTGAAGACGCTCTACGTGACGGCGTGCAATCCGATCGGTTTGCTCGTACGACGCTGGCGCCTCGATGCCGAGACCGATATCCGCATCTATCCCGATCTCTCGGCGGTCGAGCGCTATGGCGAGCTTGCCCGGCGTGGCCGTCTGGTCGAGGCAGGTTTTCGAAAGCTGCGCCGCCGCGGCGGGGGTGGCGAGTTCGACAGTTTGCGCGAATGGACGCCCGATGACGAGTTCCGCTCGATCGATTGGAAGGCCAGCGCGCGGCGTGCGAAACTGATGGTCGCCCAGTATGACATCGAGCGCAGTCAGACGGTGATGCTCGCGCTCGACGCCGGACGGCTCATGACGCCGCGTCTCGGCGATCAGCGCAAGTTCGACTACGCGATCACGGCGGCGCTCTCGGTCGCGTACATCGCCGCGCTCGTCGACGATAAGGTCGGGCTCATCGCCTTCGCCGGCGACATCTTAGAGCACATCGCACCGCGCTCGGGTGCGGCGCATAGCGCCGGCATGACGCAGCGGGTCTACGATCTGCAGCCGCGTTTCGAGGAAGCCGATTACGGCCGCGCGTTCACCTATTTACGCCGGCGCCAGCCCAAACGCAGTCTCGTGATCTTCTTCACCGACATGTTCGATCCGGTCGCCTCAGCGGCGACGCTCAGCAATCTGGCGCTGTTGACGCCGCGTCACCTGGCGGTCTGCGTTTTGATGAACGACGAGGCGGTGCAGCAGGCGCTCGAGGCCGAGCCCCAGACGCGCGAGCAGGCCTATGCGGCCAGCGTTGCCTCGACACTGAAGATGGAACGCCAGAAGGCGGCGGCCATCCTCATGCAGCGCGGCATCGTGGTCATCGACGTGCCGGCCAAGGATCTGACCGTGTCGCTCATCAACGCCTACGTCGAGATCAAATCCAAGAGCTTGCTGTAAATAGAAACGTTTGTAGCAACGGACCTTTAGGTCAGTTGGTTAACTTTTGAAGCAACGGATCTTTAGATCCGTTTTCTCACCACATTTGGCACCACGAAATAGATCAGCATGAGGACTGCCGTGATCCCCCCGACCATGAGGCGTACATCCTGCGGCGTCTTGAGCGGCGAGAAGAACCCTTCGATCGTCCCTGCCACCACGAGCATCGAGGCGACGCCGAGGATCAGAATTGCCGCCCTGCGCCCGTTGCGCTTCAAGGCGTCGCGCCGGCGCAACCTTCCCGGTGCGAGGATTGCGGCTGCGATGAGAAAGCCGGCGCCGCCTGCGATCTGCACGGCGGTCAGCTCGATGATACCGTGCGGTGCGATCGTAGCCCAGAAGTCGCGGCCAAATCCCGCATCGACGTACATGGCAGCCATGCCGCCGAGGATGAGACCATTTTCGACCAAATGCTTGACCGTCTCGATGCCGAGCGTGATGCCCCCGGCGAAGACCACAAACGCCAAGGCGATGTTGTTCCACATGATGGCGCTGGCCAACGCAGGCGACCCAAGCGCGGCCTCGCTCGTCTCAAAGTTGGATGCATGCAGACCTTTATGAATGGGTTCGATCATCGATGGCGGTAGGAGCACGTACGCGTTGAGCGGCTGCGCGTGGATGAGATAGTACGCAAGCGCGGCCGGGCCCAAGAAGAACGCGACGCTGAGCAATATGGGCCAGCGCGAATTCCAGACCTCGCGGGGAAACAGGCTCGTGTAAAAGCGCACCACCCGTTGCCAACCGCCCTCGGAGGAACCGGCGTAGACCACCGCGTGAGCGCGCGCCGTCAGCCGGTTGAGAAACGCTTGCAGCGTGGGGTCGTACTTGCGGCCTGTCGCAAACGCCAGGTCTGAGGTCACCCAACGGTAGAGCGTGCCCACCTCGGCGACCTCATCCGGCGTGAGCGTGCGCAGGCCCGATCGCTCAGCCCGATCGAGCAGCTCTTCGAGCCGCCGCCAACCGGCTTGGCGCTTTTCGACAAAGGTGGCCTGCCGCATGGGTTCAACTTCTCACGCCATGGCGAGGCCGCCTTTGCTGTCGCTCGCCTCGCGCGTGGCCGGTAGGGTTCCGATGGTATAGGTAGCAGCTTTGTGACGGAGGAGGATCGTAGTGGAACGGTCGGTGACCGTGCGGACACCGGAGGCGATCGCCTTCTACTACGAGCTGGCCGGACTGGGCAGCCGGTTTTTGGCTCTCTGCATCGACATGATCATCCAAGCCGTCGCGGCGATCACACTCCTGATTATCGCCGCCGAGGGAACCACGCGCGCGGCCTCGCTCGCAAACGCCCTGCACCTGAGCGCCAAAGAGACGTTCTCCATCGTGTTGGCCGTGGGCATCTTCTCGTTCTTCACCCTGTTCTTCGGCTATTTCATCGCCTTCGAGAAGCTGTGGAACGGGCAGACGCCCGGTAAGCGCCTCTTAGGCATCAGAGTCGTCCGCGACGGAGGCTATCCCGTCGAGCTCGTGGGCTCGACCATCCGCAATCTCGTCCGCGTGATCGAGCTCTTCGTGGGCTTCTACCTCGTCTCGGTCATCAGCATGCTGGCTTCATCGGAGAACAAACGCCTGGGTGATTACGCGGCCGGCACGATTGTCGTGCGCGACCGAGGGTTCGAAGTTCGCGATCCCAAGCAGTGGCTGCGGCCCAACGCGAACGACACCGGTTCCGACCTGAGCGCGGAGCTCGCCGGGCTTAGCCGCGACGAGCTTGCGCTCGTCGACAACTATGTGGGGCGTAGGACGAGTCTGGATCCGAACGCGGCCCGCGAGGCGGCGGCCAAGATCGCCGCGGCCGTGAGACCGAAACTGCGTGCCGAACTTGCCGCATTACCGGACGACCAGCTGCTGCTGAAGATCGCCACCCGTGAGTCATAGGCAACCCGCTGTGACGCAGGTCCCCCTGATCGCTGGCATTCTCACGCGGCTCTCAAGCCTTGCGGGCCAACCGCCCGATATAATGAGAGGATGATGACGCGCTTCGCCCACCTGTGGCCTCGCATGGCCGCCGCAGCACTCGCTGCGCTCGTGTGCACCATCGGATCGCGGACCGGCACGGTCGCACAGAACAACCTCGTGCTTGCCAGTGCTTCGGATCCGATCCACAAGATCAAGCACATCGTCATCATCATGCAAGAAAACCGCTCGTTCGACAGCTATTTCGGCACGTATCCCGGGGTGGACGGCATCCCCATGCGCAATGGCGTGCCGACGGCGTGCGTCCCCGATCCGGCCAGCGGCACGTGCCAGCGTCC
>DAINRU010000041.1:0-16496 GCA_036741695.1 Vulcanimicrobiota bacterium | reverse complement strand
AGCAAGAGATACGGATCAACGCTAGGCCGGAGACGGTCTTCGCGTTCTTGATCGAGCAAGCCAAGCTGCGCCGCTGGATGAGCATCGGCGGCAGCTGGGATCCCAAGCCGGGCAATCCCTTCCGTTTGGAGATGACCAAAGAAGACATCGCGGTGGGGACCTTCGTGGAGGTCCGGCCTCCGGAGCGCCTGGTAATGACCTGGGGCTGGGATGGCGACGATGCGATCACCAAACCCGGTTCGAGCACGCTCGAGTTCACCTTGCGCCCAGACGGAGCGGGAACGCTCCTGCGGCTCGTGCATCGCGATCTGCCGACGCCGGAGTCAGCGGAACAGCACGCAAAAGGTTGGGAGTATTTCCTCGGCCGGCTCGAGATCGCGGCGGCTGGCGGGGATCCAGGCCCCGACAAGCTCCAAGAGGACTAAAGCGAAGGCGCGAGTCACCTCGCGCCTTTTCCCTCGACTACAGTCCGCGCTTGCGCAGCTCGGGATCGAACTGGGCCTTATGATCGTGCATCGCCCGCTGATGCTCGTGAGTCGCGGCCAGATGGGCTTTCTCGTCCTCCGAGAGTTTGCGGCTCATGTGCCGGGCTGCTTCTTGGCGCGCGGCATTCGCGCTGGCCTTCGTCAGCATCCAGCTGACGATCGAGAACAGCAAATAGACGCCAACCACCGCTGCGGCGCCATGCCAACCGTAATAGCGCCAGGCGACGTAGGCGGCCACGGCGACGATCGCAAGCTTTATCATGACGGATCACTCTCCGCTTTTGTTATCGGCAGGCTGTGGGCCCGCGTCAATGCGCCGCAGGAGACGTTTCTACGGTCGATCGTGTGATCTGGAACGCAACCGCGTTATGGCAACGAGACGGCGCCTGTGAACAAGTCGAGGGAGACAGCCGCAGTCGTGCCCCGCGGCCGCTGTTGCAGCGAGAATGCAATCGTGCTGTGCTGGTCGGCGACGGTCCCGCCCTCGACATATTGTGCGCTGCCATTGCTTGCATAGAGCAGCGGCGTCGCGGCATCGATCGGGCCCGCGCCGAGCGCGACGTCTGGGAATCTCCGTTCGACGAGCAGGGCGCGCAGAGATGAATTGGGATCTACCCCGCTAGGTCGGCCGCGATAGCAGCGATAGACGAGGGGGTCCGCGGAGACGATGATGAGCGACGCGCCCTCGTCTCGCGCGCCATTGCGCGCCGCACGTTCCAAGAGACCGAGATCTTGCGCAAGCGTGGTCGCCGCGTCGCGTGGTGCCCGGGAGTGAAGGTAGCTGCGATACGCCGGGACGACCACCGTCGCCGCGAGCACGGCGACCACTGCCACCACGACGAGAGCCTCTAGGTATGAGATGCCGCGCTGCGTCATGGGAGGAGACCAGGCGCTCCCGGGTTGCCGTCCGACCACGAGTCGTCCTTGAAGGTGCTTGCGGGCACGGGCGATGCGCTACCGACCTCCGTCGACACGTGGATGCGCAGGTCGGTGGCATAGGTCGAGCCGACCTGGCCAGCCGGGTCTCCAGGGCTGAAGATCGACGAGGGCCCGCCATCGTCGATAACGCCGACGACCTCAGAATATGGCGGAACGTGATGGAAGCAGCGCAACAAGGTGGTGACCGTCCTCGACGCGACAACAGTTCCACCGGTGGTGATGATGGCGGTCGACACGACCTGTAGCGGAGCTTCTGCGATCTGCGGGTTAGCCTCGACGTTCAGGTCGATGTGGTCGGGACTGCGGCTTGCACCGGGGGCCTGAAGACCGACGAGCACCTGCGCGCTCGTATCCGCATCGATAGCTAGCGTCGTCGTGCTGTGCGCCTTTGCGAGGTCCGTCAGCACCGCGCTGAGATCTCCATCATGTTGCTGGAGCAAGGCGCGCACCCACTGCGCGCCAGCATCGGCCGCGGCGAGAGCCTGAGCGGAGCGTGACTCTTCGACCGTTGCGCGCAGACCGGCGGTATCGATATCGACCATGACCGCGAGCAGCGCCATGATGAGAACGACCGCAAGCAGCGTCGTGACCAGCACGATGCCGCGCCGCGCTCCCCTCATACATCTCAGCGTCATCGCGGCGAACCCGAGGGAGCGGGGGTGGGCGCATGCGCGCCGGGCGGGGGGACGGGCGGGCCGAGTTGCGTGACGATGCGGGCCAGCGTCTGGCCGCTTGGACCTGTGACGTCGACTGTGAGGTCGAAAAGCCCGCCGACCGGCGATGGGCTCACCGTCTCCCTCAGCGTCATCCCGTCCACTTTCGAGACCGTCGAATTCTCTTCGATCGAATATCCATATGCCAGCGCGGCTTGCTCATCGGCCAGCGCGTTCGCCGCGATCCGCAATGCCGTCTGTCGCTGCGCGGCAAGGTGATCTGCGTGAGCGAGCACGACCAATGCTGGGAAGACAGCCGCCACGATGACCGAGGCGAACAGCGCACACGCCGTCAGCGCCTCGACGAGCGTGAATCCGCCGGCGGAGCGGCGAGCGGCCGGTGCCAACGGTGCCGTGCGAGGGAACTTGCGCGCGAGGACCATCGCTCGTGGGACGCCTGGTGCGCTCACCCGGATGAAGAGCGGCGAGGATTGGATGCGCGCGACGCGATTGTGGAAGACCGCACCAACCCGATAGGAACGCCCCTCGTACGACAAGATGCCCTCGGGTGAGACGAAGACGGTCTCGCCCACGGTCCGCCACGCACGGGGATCGCTTGAGAGACGCCTAGCAAGACGTTCCGCAAGCGCGTCGCGCCGTGTCCAGGCGACAATGCCCAGCGCAATGACCAAGAGCGCGAACACGATGCTGAAGCGCCGCCACACGGGCGCTGAGACGACCGGCTGGAAGGGTGACGCGGGCGTGGGCCCCTCGACCTGCTGCGCGCTCTGCGCGCGAGGAGCCAAAGCCTCGGCCGGAGCCCAGCCGACTCTGTAGCCGTCGACCGTGAACGCGGCGACGGTGACCCCGTCTCGCAGACGCACGATCGATTGTGGGAGGCGCAGCCCGCTGATCTCAACCCAGTCCGCATAGGCAAACGAGGCGGCATTTTTCGTGTCGGCGGCGCCAATGACCTCACTGCGATCCGCATCCATGAAGATGCGTATGCCGTCGTCCGACGTCCACGACGAGCCGCCGGGGTCTGGGACGAACTGCGCCTGGGACCCTCGTGCCAGCAGCACCGCCCATGAATTGGCAAGCGCATCGACGTCGAACGGATCGTCGAAAACGAGCGTCTGCGCCCCGCTGCGGATCCACGAGGCCTGATTTGAGGCGAAGACCTCCGAGCTTGTGGATCGCTCGTCGAGCGACCACCCGTCTTGGTTGACGACGAGCGACCCATTCACGCGAAGGTCTGGGTTCTCGACGGAGCGAGCCTCGTAGGTGAGGCGGCCGTGGAATGATGCGATCTGCGCGACCGCGGCCGGGAGCGGTGCGGGACCCGCGCCCGCGCGGACGCTGGCGAGCGTCATGAGAGCTGCGCCAATGAGGAAAAACGCCGGAGTGAAATGTCGCAATGTCGTTTCCGCCCGGGGCCGGCGC
Organism: Vulcanimicrobiota bacterium; assembly: GCA_036741695.1. Taxonomy (GTDB): domain Bacteria; phylum Vulcanimicrobiota; class Vulcanimicrobiia; order Eremiobacterales; family Eremiobacteraceae; genus JAFANK01. Next base: position 12,976 of record DAINRU010000041.1, on the reverse strand, counting down.
GCTTTGGCCAATGGTACCTCCACGAGTGGGCCTTCGTCAACGCGAACAGACGCACGCTAGAGGGCGAAGCCTGGGCTTGGCGTGGACTATCACGCGTAAGCGCACACGCGACAAGGAGCTAAGGAAGAAAAGTCCCGATGGCTGAGCGAATAGACGAAGCGGCAGCCCATAACCCCGGTGTGAGGCCTCATGGATAATTTCAATAAACTGACCGAGAAAGCCCAGCAGGCCATTGTCCGCGCGCAGAGCATCGCAAGAGAGCACAGCGCGAGCGAGATCGACCCGGAGCACCTGCTCTCGGCGCTGCTGGAAGACGACGAGGGCGTCCCCGTCCTCGTGCTGCGCCAGCTGGGCGCGGACGTCGCCTCGCTGCGGCGCAAGCTGTCTGCGCTCCTCGCGCAACGCTCCAAGGTCTACGGCGCAAGCGAGCCGAGTCTTGGTCGCGACCTGCGTGACATTTTGACGCGCGCGGGACAGGAAGCCCAGAATTTCAAGGATGAGTACATCTCGACGGAACACCTGCTGCTCGCCATCGCCGACACACGTGCTAAGTCCGAGGCAGCCGACCTTCTCAAACAGGCTGGCGCGACGCGCGATGCCATTCTCAAGGCGCTGACTGCGGTGCGTGGCAGCCAGCGAGTCACCGATCAAAACCCTGAAGCGAAATATCAGGCACTGGAACGCTACGGCCGCGACCTGACCGAACTGGCCAGAGAGAACAAGATCGACCCCGTGATCGGTCGCGACGAGGAGATACGCCGCGTCGTGCAAGTGCTCTCACGCCGTACCAAGAACAACCCCGTGCTCATCGGCGAGCCGGGCGTCGGCAAGACCGCCATCGTGGAGGGGCTAGCTCATCGCATCGTGCGCGGCGACGTGCCCGAGGGGCTGCGCGACCGCCGCATCATCGCGTTGGACTTAGGCGCGCTCATCGCCGGCGCCAAGTACCGCGGCGAGTTCGAAGACCGGCTTAAAGCTGTGCTCAAGGAGATCTCGCAGAGCCAAGGCGAGATCATCCTGTTCATCGACGAGCTGCATACGGTCGTGGGCGCAGGAGCGGCTGAGGGTTCGATGGATGCGTCGAACCTGCTCAAACCCATGCTCGCGCGCGGTGAGCTGCATACCGTCGGTGCCACGACCCTCAACGAATACCGCAAGTACATCGAAAAGGATGCAGCGCTCGAACGGCGCTTCCAGCCGATCATGGTCGGCGAGCCGACGGTCGAGGACACCATCTCGATCTTGCGCGGCCTGCGCGATCGCTACGAGTCTCACCATCACGTGCGGATCAAAGATTCGGCCCTCGTGGCTGCCGCCGTGCTCTCCAACCGCTACATCACCGATCGCTTTCTGCCGGACAAGGCGATCGATCTGGTCGATGAAGCAGCTTCCAAGATCCGCATGGAGATGGACTCGCGCCCGGTCGAGCTCGATGAGGTCGAACGCCGCGCCAACCAGCTCAAGATCGAGCGCGAAGCATTGCGTAAAGAGACCGACGCCGGCTCGCGCAAGCGGCTCGCCGACATCGAGAAAGAGATCGCCGAGCTCGACGCTGAGGCGCTGCGCCTGCGCGCCTTATGGGAGTCGGAGAAGAAGGCCGTCGGTGAGGTCAGCACGATCAAGGAGCAGATCGAGAAACTCAAAGAGCGTGTCACGCGCGCCGAGCAAGGCTACGAACCCAACGTCGACTGGGAAGAGGTCTCCCGCATCAAATATAAAGAGCTGCCCGAACTTGAGAAGAAGGCGCAGGCCATCGAGGGACGCGACGGCGCGGCGTCGGCCACGAAGCTGTTCAAAGACGAAGTCGACGAGCACGACATCGCGGAGGTGGTCTCCAAGTGGACGCGCATCCCGGTGACCAAGCTGCTCGAAGCGGAGACGCAAAAGCTTCTCAAGATGGAGGAACGGCTGCATCTGCGCGTCGTCGGCCAGGATGACGCCGTCCGCGCGGTCTCAAGCGCCGTGCGGCGAGCCCGGGCTGGTCTGCAGGACCCCAATCGACCGCTCGGGTCGTTCATCTTCCTTGGGCCCACGGGTGTCGGCAAGACCGAGCTGGCCCGCGCGCTTGCCGAGTTCCTCTTCGACGACGAACGCGCGATGATCCGCATCGATATGTCCGAGTACATGGAGAAGCACAGCGTCGCACGCCTCATCGGAGCTCCGCCGGGCTATGTCGGCTACGAAGAAGGCGGCCAGCTCACCGAGGCGGTGCGCCGGCGCCCGTACGCGGTCGTGCTCTTCGATGAGATCGAAAAGGCGCACCCGGACGTCTTCAACGTGCTGCTGCAGATCCTCGAAGACGGGCGCCTCACGGATGGTCAGGGCCGCACGGTGGACTTCAAGAACACGGTTCTGATCATGACGAGCAATGTCGGGTCGGCGGCCATCAGCGAATCCGCCGGGAACGACGAGCGCATGCGCGCGCAGGTGATGGAGGCGCTTCGCCAGCAATTCCGCCCCGAGTTTCTCAACCGCATCGACGAGATCATCATCTTCCAGAGCCTCCAGCTCGCCGATATCAAGCGCATCGTCGATATCCAGTTGCGATCCTTGAGCAAGCGCCTCGCCGAACGTGGCATCGAACTCAACCTCACCGATCCAGCCAAGGAATACGTCGCCAACCGCGGCTTCGATCCGGTCTACGGCGCACGGCCGCTCAAGCGAACGATCCAAAAGGAGATCATCGATCCGCTGGCGGTGCGTATCCTCGGCGGGGATTTCGTCCCTGGTGACGCGGTGGTGGCCGACGTGCAAAACGGCGAGATCGCCTTCACCAAGAGGAAACCGTCGAAGAAGACGGAGCCCAAGGCGGCAACGGTCAGCGGCTAGCCGTTGTTGCGGAAGTGCGAGAGCAGGATCGTCGTCGTATCTCCGGACGCCTGGATCTCGACGGACTTCTGCTCGCTGTCGCTGGGCTTGCCGACGAGGAAGGTCGCGATCGAACCGCCGGTGGTCTCCATGTGGACCTGCTCTGAGCCGGCCGGCATGCGTCGCTTGTACCACTCGTAGACCTGGTTGAACGGATTCTTGGTCGTCAGCGAGACCTGCCGAGAAATGCCATGCGTGGTGTTTGCGGCCATGGCGCCGGTCTGTGATTGTATCGCGCCGGGATAGAAGGGCAGGCCGAGTGCGGCTTCGTCGACCGCGCCCTTGCCGATGATCGCCGTGCCTTCCTTATTGGAGTACTTGTATGTGTTATGCAGCACGTTGGTCTCGACGGTTGTCGTGCCTTGCTGGGTCTGGATCGTCTTCTTGCTGCTGCACGAGAGGAGGGCAACGCTGGCGAGGGCCGTCGCGACGATAGGACGCCAATGCATCGAGGACTCCTTACGCACCGAGGACTGCTGGAGTACGACACAGGGCGGGTGAATACTTGCCCGTATGAAACGGACCTAAAGGTCCGTTGCTTCAAACATCCGCGCATTGCGGCTACGAAAGATATGGAGCCACGCCTTCGCCCGCTTGGGCGGCGTCCATGACCATCTCGCTCACTGTGGGATGAGCGTGGATGACAGAACCGAGCTCATCCATGGTGAGCGCATCAGCCATGGCGACCGCGATCTCGTGGATCATCTCAACCGCGTGGATGCCGATGATGGTCGCACCGAGGATGCGGTCCGTCTTTGCGTCGGCGACGATCTGCGCGTAGCCGTCCGTCTCACCCTCGCCGAGCGCCTTACCTGAGCCGATGAAGCGCGCCTGCCCCGTCTTGACCTCGTGACCTGCGGCCTTGGCGGCATCCACGTTGAGGCCGACCGTCGCGATCTCGGGGTGGGTGTAGATACAGCTCGGCACGACGGTCGCATCCATGGGCGCGGGATGAGGCCCTAACGCATTCTCAGCGGCGCGATGTCCCTCGGCCGATGCTTTGTGCGCAAGCTGGAGCCCGCCGGCGCAATCGCCTACCGCATAGATCTTAGGATTGGCGGTGCGCAGGTAGTCGTCGACCTGGATGAAGCCACGCGCATCGATGACGACCCCCGCCGCCTCGAGTCCGATACCACGCGTCTGGGGCGTGCGGCCGATCGAGATCAAGAGCTTGTCCGCATACAGCAACGTGCCGTCGTCGAGGCGGGCGGTGAGCTTGGCGGTCGCGCTGCCGTAGTCGACGATCGCGTCGAGCTTGCGGCCCGCCATGACGACGACGCCGTCTTTCTCCAAAATCTTCTGGAAGAACGAGGCCGCGCGTTCGTCGAGCGGCGTGAGGATGCGCGGCAGAATCTCGACGATCGTGACCTTGGTGCCGAGCGCGGCGAAAAAGCTCGCATACTCCGCGCCGATGACGCCACCGCCCAACACGATGATGCTGCGCGGCAACTCAGCTAAGCGCAGCACGCCGTTCGAGGTCAGGACGTTGGCGTGCTTCATATCAATGCCGGGCAGCTCGGCGGGCTCGGTGCCCACCGCGACGATGAGCGTGTCGAACTCGTATTTCGTGTCGAGCACGACGACCGCGTCGCCCTGCACCGTGCCCTGGCCGCGCACGAGCGCCACCTTCTTGCGCTTGACCGCCGCCTCAACGCCATTGCGTTGCTTGACCACGATCTCTTCCTTGCGCTCCATCATGCGCGGGAAGTTGATCTTCGGTTCGTTGATCTCGATGCCGAAATCCGCAGCATGCCGCATGCGGCGCAACAGATCTGCGCCGGCGAGCAGCGATTTGGTGGGGATGCAGCCCCAGTTAAGGCACGTGCCGCCGAGCTGCGCCCGCTCGACGAGCGTCACCTGCGCTCCGAGCTGCGCCGCACGCAGGGCAGCGACGTCACCCGCCGGGCCGCCGCCGAGCACCACCACCCGCTGCTTCACGAGCGGCCTCGTGTGTCGCCAGCCGCGACCTCGGCGACGATGCGCTCCTGCTCGACTGCGTGTGCGCCCGGATAGCCTTCGCTTGGACTTGCCCGGTCCGGGCGCCCGATGTAATCGAAGATGATACCGAGCGGGGTCAGCTTCTCGCGGATGCGGCGCGACACGAACGCACGGGCGCCCATGTTCTTTGGCTCCTCTTGCACCCACGTCACGCGTTTGACATTTGGGTAGGAGACCACAAGCGCCATGACCTGATCGTAGGGGAATGGTTCGAGCAGCTCGACGCGGGCGATGGCCAGATCTCCGCCGTCGGAACGGCGGGCACCGGCGTCGAGATCGTAATACACTTTACCGCTGCACAGCGCGAGGCGTTTGACGGCGCTGCGCTTCGGAGCATGCGGGTCATCGAGGACCGCCGCGAAGGTGCCCTTGATGAGGTCGTCGACCGTCGAGCTCGCCGCGCGCAGGCGCAGTAGGCTCTTAGGGGTCATGATGACGAGCGGACGCGCCTTCGGACCTTTGGCTTGATCGCGCAGCAGATGGAAGTACTGCGCCGGCGTGGTCGGATTGGCGATACGGAAATTGCCTTCGGCGGCCAAGAGCAGAAAGCGCTCGAGCCGTGCGCTGGAGTGCTCGGGGCCGGCGCCCTCGTACCCGTGCGGGAGAAGAAGACACAGCCGCGACGTCTGCTGCCACTTCGCCCGCCCGGCGGCCATGAACTGATCGATGATGATCTGTCCGCCGTTGCTGAAGTCGCCGAACTGAGCTTCCCAGAGGACGAGCGCGCTCGGAGCCTCTGCGCTGTAGCCATATTCGAAGCCCATCGCGGCATATTCCGAGAGTGGGCTGTTGTAGATCTCAAATGATGCCGTGGCGTCGGTCAGGTGCTGCATCGGGGTCCACGGGTCGCCCGTCTTCACATCGTGGAGGACGAGATGGCGATGGCTAAACGTGCCGCGCTCTGTGTCCTGACCGGTCACCCGGATGGGAACCCCTTCACGAAGCAGGCTCGCAAACGCGAGCGCCTCGCCTAGCCCCCAATCGACCTCGCCCTTGGGCGCCAGCGCGTCGTGGCGGCGTTCGAGCTGGCGCGCGAGCTTGGGATGCACGGCGAAGCCGTCGGGCGTCTTGACCAGCTCTGCGTTGAGCCGGCGCAGCACATCTAAAGGAACGCTCGTCTCGGCCACCGCGTCATCGTCCGCTTCCGCCGACCGGGGTTTTTGCTCTTTGGCCGGCCCATTTTTGGTGCGCGCCTTGACGGCGGCATGCGCTTCCTCCACTCGCTTTTGCGCCCGCTCGAGGCTGCGCTTCACGTCGTCCTCGGTGAGGGTTCCCTCCTCGACGAGACGCCGCGCGAAGATCTCGCGCGCCGTCGGATGGGCGGCGATACGAGCGTACATATCAGGCTGCGTGTAGGCCGGTTCGTCCGCCTCATTGTGGCCGAAGCGCCGGTAGCCGATGAGGTCGATGAGCGCGTCGCGATGGAAACGCCGGCGGTACTCGACTGCGAGATGGACGGCTGCGATGCCGGCTTCGATGTCGTCGGCGTTGACGTGGATGATGGGGACGTCGAAGCCTTTCGCCAAGTCGCTCGCGTAGCGCGTGGAGCGGCCGTCTCGCGGCAGGGTGGTAAATCCGATCTGGTTGTTGGCGATGACGTGCAGCGTGCCGCCGGTCGTGTACCCCGCGAGGCCTTGCATGTTGAAGACCTCGGCGACCACGCCCTGCCCGGCGAACGCTGCGTCGCCATGGATGAGGATCGCGCAGGCGCGCGAGACGTCGAGCTTGGCGATGTTCTCGCGGCGCTCGGTCTGCACCGCGCGGGTCTGGCCTTCGACCACGCTGTCGACCGCTTCGAGGTGGCTTGGGTTGTTGGCGAGGACGACGCGGATCTTCTTCCCGCTCTCCGTCTCGTACGTGCCGCTCGCGCCTTGATGATACTTGACGTCCCCCGTGACGTCACCCTCGCGATGCACGAGACCGCGCTCTTGGGCCTGTTCGAATTCCAGCAAGACTTCTTCGTATGGCCGGTCGACGACGTGCGTGATCACCGCCAGACGGCCGCGGTGCGCCATCCCTAAGCGGACCTCAGCGGTCCCCTCGTCGGCGAGCATGTGGAGCATCTCCTCGAGCACCGGCACCATCGCGTCGAGACCCTCGATCGAGAAGGTCTTCTGGCCCAAGAACGCTTTGCGCAAATAGCGCTCGAACGACTCGACACGGGTGAGCCGTTCGAGCAGCTCGAGCTTACGTTCGCGGGAAAGCGGCGTGCGGTGCGCGCCGGATTCGATCTGCTGGCGAAGCCACGAGCGCTGCTCGTGCCGGCTGATGTGCTCCACCTCGTAGGCGATGGTCGAGCAATACGTGTCGCGCAGGCGGTTGAGGATGTCGGCGAGCGTCTGGCCGGGCGCGTAGACGCGCAGCACGGTCGCAGGAACCTTCTCCATGATCGCATGGTCGAGCCCGAGGCTTGTGGGTTCCAGCGCGGGGTCGAGTGGCGACGTGTCGGAGAGCGGGTCGAGATGCGCGGCGTTCACACCGTGCGTCCGGTAGCGCATGACAAGGCCCATGCCGGCTGCTGCAGCACGCGCGACATCGGCGGCGCCGGGTTCGGCGAGCGCTGTAGGCGCTATCGCGGCGAGCTTGGGGAGCGCGCTCGGAGGCCCTAGGCCAAGCGCCGAATAGATCGCCTCGTAGAAGCCGTCGGCACCCCCGAGCAGTTGATCCACGCGGCGGAGGAACTCACCGGATTGCGCGCCCTGAATGATGCGATGGTCGTACGTGCTCGTCAGCGTCATGACTTTGGAAACGCCCAAGTTGCGCAGCGTCGGTTCGGGCACGGAGCCGAGCCCGGAAGGAAAGTCGATGGCGCCGGCGGCGATGATCGCTCCCTGGCCTTGCATGAGCCGTGGCACAGAGGCGATGGTGCCGATCCCGCCCGGATTGGTCAGGGTCAAGGTGGCGCCCGACATCTCAGGCAGGGCGAGCGTCCCGGCTCGCGCCTTCTCGACCAGCGCCTCGTAGGCGCGGTGGAACGCGGCGAAGTCGAGAGCGTCGGCATCACGCACGACCGGCACGACGAGCATGCGGGAACCGTCCGGCCGCTTGACGTCGACTGCCAGACCGAGCTGCACGCCGCGCTCGACCCGCTCGGGGCCTGTCGCGCTACGACGGAAGCTCGCGGTCATGGCGGGCACCGCCGGCGTGGCTCGCGCGAGCGCATACGCCACGATATGCGTGAACGAAACCTTCTCGCTGCGTCCCGCCGAGCGTAGCGCAGCGTTGAGATCGCGCCGGCGCGCGTCGAGGACATCCACGGAGATGGTGCGGAAACTTGTCGCCGTCGGGATGGAAAGGCTTCGTTCCATATGGTCGACGAGCGATGCGGCGGCACCCTTGAGCTTTGTGACCTTTGCATCTGCGGCGTCGGCAGGCGCTGCGCTCGCGGCCTGCGAGCCCAAAGCGGCATCACCTGCTTCGAGGCTTCGCGCCACGTCGGCGCGGCGTACGGGTTCGCCCGCATACGTCGGCTGCACGTGCTCGAGGTCGACGCCGCGCAAGGCTGCCATGCGGCGTGCGAGCGGCGACGCGTCGACGCTACTCCGCGAGGCCGGCGGGAGCTGCGTTGCACCGGCAGCAGGCGCACCCGCATCGGTACCTCGATCGCCCGAAGCCGGCGCCGGCTGTGGGAGCGTGCCCGACGAGGCCTGTGGCTTGCCGTCGCCGCTCGCGCCCGTGTCGATCTCGGCGAGCTTTGCGCCCACCTTGACGGTCTTGCCCTCCTCGACCAGGATCTTCGTGACCGTGCCGGCGGCCGGCGACGGCACCTCGACGTCGACCTTATCGGTCGTGACGTCGACCAGCGGTTCGCCCGCCGCCACGCGATCGCCAGGCTTCTTGCGCCAGCTCGTCACCGAGCCTTCTGATACTGACTCCCCCATCTCGGGGAGGACGACGTCGATCACTGTTCGCACGCGGCTCTCGCTTCAGCGCCCGCCGAACGCCGCCCTGGCACGAGTGCATCTGACGGCACTCGCCGCCGCGCTCGGCCGCGGCATTCTAGCGGACGTACGAGCCGCCGTTGACGTCTATTGTCGCACCGTTCGCATACGTCGCGAGCGGAGAAGCGAGAAACGTTATGACGTGTGCCACATCGTCGGCGCTGCCGACGTATCCGAGGGGGATCTCGCCTTCGATCTCGGCGCGGCGCGTGGCGAGATCGGGCGCGGCCATGTCGGTTTCGATGAAGCCCGGGGCGACGGCCATCGCCACGATCCCATCGTGCGCGCACGAGCGCGCGATGGATTTGGTCAGGTTGATGAGCGCGGCCTTGCTCGCCCCATAGTCGGGAAACGTGAGCTCACCTCGGTGGCCCGCGCGGGAAGCCACGTTGATGATCTTGCCTGTGCCGCCTTGCGAACGCATCTGGTGCATGACGAGCCAGGCCAGATGCGCCGCGCCGAAGATGTTGACGTCAAAGGTTCGTTGCCAGCCGCGGCGCCACGCGGCATAGTCGCGACCGGTGAACGGGTTCTCCGCAAAAATCGCCGCGTTGTTGACCAGCACGTCGATGCGCCCGAAACGTGCGACGCATGCATGAACCAGGGGCGGGAGAGCGTCGTGCTCTGAAATATCGCACCGCTGGTAGGCGACCCGGTCGCCGAGCTCGCGAGCCAGCGCTGCGGCGCGCGACTCATGCGTCAGATAGGTGAAGAAGATGGAGGCGCCGCTTGCGTGCATGCTGCGCACCGCAGCGGCGCCGATGCCGCTCGACCCGCCGGTGAGCAGCACGACCGTCCCGCTCAGGTCGATCGTGGTCATAGGTGCGAGCGGAGGGCGCGCATCCAGCTCGCCATGAACGGATTGGCGTGATCCGCATCCGACCGGTCAGCCTTCGGCACGACGTCGCAGTAGAGCACCACGACGTAGCACGTGCCCGAGGCCGTCAAGAGGATGCCGGCATCGTGACTGACGTCGGATGTCTCGCCGGTCTTGTGCATGAAGACGTCGCCTGACAAAAGACCGGCCACGAGTTTGCCGTCATCCGCGCAGCGCCGCATGATGTCGCGCTGCTGGCCGCTTCCGGCTATCGCATCCTCGGCGATGAGCGTCAGCAGCCGTCCGATCTCCGCGGCGGGCAGACGGTTGCGGCCGATCATCTCCCGGTCGTCGATGAGGGGCTCGGCGCCCGAGAGCTTGCGGCCCAAGAGGAACGTTTGCAGGCCGAGCTCGTGCATGAAGGCAGTCACGTTTTCGCGCCGCAGCACGTCGATGAGTTGGTTGGTGGCCACGTTGTCCGAGTGGACGATCATCAACTCGACGAGCTCCGCGATGGATGCAACGTAGCCCGGCACAAAGGGCGCCGGGCCTGACGTCGGGGTCTGATTCCACGCTGATACCGTGACGCCGTCATCGAGTCGCAGCGTGCCGCTCGCGCACTGATGAAAGGCCTCGGCCATGATGGGAACTTTGATCACGCTCGCCGGATAGACGTCCGCGTCTGCGTTCGCCTCTCCATGGCGCATGGTCTGCAGATCAGTCAGGTATGCAGATGCGTGGCGCACGACGCCCGCGCATGTTCTCTCAGCCTGACGGACGGCGTCGGCGAGCATGCTGTCGAGAGCATCATCCTGCGCGGTCTGCGCATCGCTTGTCTTCATTGCGCCGGGGATATGGTCCAGGGCGTCCCATCGTAGATCTCGTCAAAGGCGTACCCGATGTTCGCGCCCATGATGCTCGCGTGGAATTCCACGTGACCTGTGTAGTGCTGGACCCCTGGTATGCCCGCGTTGATATCGAACTCGGCTGAACCCGAGAACGTCATAGTCGACGTGTGAAAGCCACGCGCTTGGAGGTCGCCGGATGGGTTGATGCGCCCCGACGCAGTGACGTCGAAGACCGCGATGCGTTGCTTGCCCCGCTCGTCGACGCGCTGCAGCGTCACGACGTAGTCGAGCGTGCCGGAGCCCTCCTCGCGTCCGACGACCACGGCCTTCGAGAACGTCCACGACTCGCCGATATCGATGGGTCCGGCCGGCATCTGGGAGAGCGCCGCATCGCCCGGGTCCTCGTACGCGTGGTCACCTGATGCGTCGGTCGGCGGGCATTGTTTATACGATTTTGGATCGGGGTTGGAGTCGTCAAGCGGGGGCTCGTTCTTGCATAAGTACGGCTCGAAACTGTACCTCCCCGTCGGATCGAAAGGCACGATCTGTTTGCGCGTGCGGCGCTTCACCGTCGTGTCGGTGTTATTGGGACCACCGTGGTGCCGCGCGAACGCGTCGTTGACGTACACGTCACTGTCGCCATGCGGCGTTGTATACGTGCGGGTCCGGTCTTCCACGACATAGATGGGATCGGCACGGTGACCGGCCATGCCTTTCAGCACTGCGCTCATCTGAAACGTTATGTCGTGCTGAACGCTCGAGATGCCATTATACTGGCTTCCTTTCGCCGGCGCTCGCCAGACAAGCTGCGCCTGGTCGGCGGCGGCAGGCTGCGGCGCCGTCATAGTCACGACGCAGCTCACGAGAGCGAATGGAAGCAGGCGGTTCGCGGTTTTTGGTGTCAGGTAAGGCAAAAGCAACGTCCCTCCAGAAACACGAGCGCCGTGTCATTCCGCGAAAGCCGTGCCATCACCGCCTGGATCGCGGCCCTGATTTTCCTGGGCGCCGACCTTGCATCACACGGCAGCCAACGCCCCGCATTTGCCGACGCGACAGGTCCGCCCGCTTCCCCGATCGCATCACTTTCGCCCGCGTTCGTGCAACCGGCGGGCTGGCCACGCGTGCACAGCGCCACGGTGAGCGCCGAGATGCTGGGTCCGGGCGTTCGTTACGAGCGCTGGCTGCTTGCGACCGACGCAGGTCCACTCGTCGTTGCGCTCGCCACAATCGACGTGCGCGATCCGTCCGTGGCCCTTGCCGTCGCGACGCACGGCGGTGTCATCATCGGCAAAGATGAACGCTTGAGCTCGATGGCGGATCGCATAGATGCCGAGCTCGGTATCAATGCCGACTATTTCGACATCAGCGAATCGGGAAGCCCGCTCAACCTCGTCGCGCGAAACGGACGCATCCTCCATCAGCCCGATCGAGCGGCGACATTCGTGGTGGACGGTCAAGGCAAGATCCAGATGGGTCCGTATGCCTGGCAGATGCATATCACCGGCCCGTCGGGTGCGGCGTTAGACGTCAGCGCGGTCAACGAGTGGTCACCATCAGTCGATCTCGCCCTCATCACGCCGGAGCTCGGCGCAGCAAGCGCGGCAGGCGCGACGGAAATGGTGCTGTCGCCTTCAGCGCCGCAAGGAGCCTACCGCGTGAGCCGCATCGATGCGGATCTCAACGCTTTCGACGCGCTCGCGCCGGGCGACGTCGGCATCGTGGCCCGCGGTGCGCAAGCGCTTTTTCTCGAGCGTCAATTCCACCCCGGGGACGTGCTCAGCGTCACCGAGCAGAGCGATCCGCAACTCGACGGCGTACGCCTCGGTGTCGGTGGGGGACCATTGCTCGTGCGCGATGGACAGCCGGTCGCCGATCCCGCCGCACCCGCACCGGAGGAGACCGACGTGCGCAACCCGGTGACGGGAGCGGGGCTCTCGCGCGACGGCGCGACACTGTGGTTCGTGGTGGTCGATGGCCGCAGGCCCGCCCTCTCCATCGGTCTGACGCGCCCACAACTGGCCGCGCTCTTCGTCGCGCTCGGGGCGACGACGGCGATGGCGTTCGACAGCGGCGGCTCGAGCGAGATGGTCGTCCGGCATGCCGGCGACCTGACGAGCGCGGTCGCAAATGTGCCCTCGGATGGCCGAGAGCGCTCGATCGCCGATGGGTTGTTCGTGCTCAACACGGCAGCGCGCGGTCCGATCACCACGCTCATCTTGAAAGCGGCGGCCAGCCAGGTGCTGGTGGGCAGCAAGCTCGGCATCGACGTGCGAGCGGTGGACGCAAACGAGCAACCCCTGCCGGTGAACGCTGCTGATGTGACGTTCTCCGCCGATCCGGCGACGGTGGCAACCATCGACCGGACAGGGACGCTCAAAGCCGTGAGCCCCGGGAGCGTGCAGGTAACCGTCACAGCGAGCGGCACGCAAGCTCGGACCGTCATCGGGGTCGTCCCCACGGTCGACGAGCTGCGCATCTCGCCCGCGAATCCGGCCGTCGCCACC
>DAINRU010000040.1:0-16535 GCA_036741695.1 Vulcanimicrobiota bacterium | reverse complement strand
GGGCGAATAGCTCAGCGGTAGAGCACTCGCTTCACACGCGAGGGGTCGTAGGTTCGAAACCTACTTCGCCCACCAACGACACTCTAGGCCGAAAGAACTAGGGGAAAAAGAAGGACGGCACGCCACGCGTGCCGCCATGGTATTTCTCGTAAATAGGTGGACGGCTACCTCGAGCCGTCTTGGATGCCCTGATTCACTTGTCCGATAGCCTGGTTGACCAGATCGAGTGCGGCCTCGCGGTGGCCGTCCTTATCGTGCTCTGCGGAATCTAGTTGTGCCTGGGCATTTTGCAGGGCGTGGAGAGCGCCCCACATGTGACCCTGATAGGCAAACGCAGTTCCGGTGAGCGCCGAACCGAAGATAACCCCCGCTAAGAATAGCGGAACCAAGCCGAACTTTTTCAATACTTTCGAAGCCATTTGCACGAAACTCCATTCTGTGGCATTGTACGTCATAGGCGGGTGCCAACCAGCCCCACATATTTTTATCGGAGCGGGGAGAGGTTTCGTATATTGATGCGGGTCACAGGGCAGGTAGAGGCGGCGGCCGCTCGCCTGCGTGCTTACGTGCACGAAACACCGCTCGAGTTCTCGCCCGTCTTGAGCGACTTTACCGGCGCGACCGTGCATCTCAAACTCGAGAATCTCCAAGTCACCGGATCCTTCAAAGCACGCGGCGCATTCAACCGGCTGCTCGCCTTGTCTGACCAAGAACGAAGGCGCGGCTTTGTCGCGGCCTCCTCAGGCAACCACGGAGCGGCCATGGCCTACGCGGCGCGGACGCTTGGCATCGGCGGCATCATCTTCGTGCCGGAGACGGCGTCGCCGCTGAAGATGGACAACATCCGCAGGCTTGGCGGCGACGTGCGCACGTTTGGGAAAGAAGGTGGCGCGACTGAAGTGCACGCGCGCGCCTATGCCGACAAGCAAGGCATGACCTACGTCTCGCCCTACAACGACCCGTTGGTGATCGCCGGGCAAGGCACGATCGGCGTCGAGCTCGCGCGCCAGGTGCCCAGCGCGGACGTTCTCATCACATCGGTTGGGGGCGGCGGCTTGATCGCAGGCTCGGCAGGATACCTCAAAGCACGTCACCCGTCAGTGCGCGCCATTGGTGTCTCGCCCCGCCATTCGATGGCCATGGCCGCGTCGGTGCGCGCCGGCCACATCGTCGAAACCGAACATCTGCCGACGCTCTCCGACGGAACAGCCGGCGGTCTTGAGCCCGGTGCGATCACGTTTGACCTCTGCCGGAGCCTCGTCGACGAATTCATCGAAGTCTCCGAAGAACAGATCGCGGCGGCGCTACGCCTCTTCATCGAGTCGCAGCATATGCTCTGCGAAGGGGCGGCAGCGGTCGCCATCGCCGGCTTGCTCGACGCTACAGAGCAGGTGCGCGGAAAAACGGTGGTCGTCGTCATCTGCGGCGCGAACATCTCGGCCGAGCAACTCAAAGCAGCGCTGTGAGCGTTCCAGTGCGCATCTTAGAATAGCCTGGGAAAATCGCCGCACGTAGTGGCGCTCACGCTTGCGTGATGCGGGTCTTTCCATTGGAAGGGCAGAAGAAACCATCATCCTCACACTCCCTTCATAACGTTTGAGGCAGCTTGCTCGTATTCTTATCGTGGGGCTTGAGGAGAGCCGAACGTGCTGAGACACCGCGTCACCTGGATTCTGGCTGGCATCGTCATCATCGCGATCATCGTGCTGGTGATCGCGCGGTGCTCGTCTTCGCATGGGGCGCCCGGGTATGTGACCGCGCCTGCGCAATACGCCGACATCCACGCCGCCATCAATGAGACCGGTACAGTGAATCCGGTGAATGAGGTCAACGTCGGCACGCAAGTGTCGGGCACGATCGAATCGCTCTCCGTCGACTACAACTCGAAGGTCAAGAAGAACGAGGTCCTCGCTGTTATCGATCCGACGCTCTTCTCGGCTGCCGTCACGCAAGCAAATGCCGGCTACGCCGCAGCGCAAGCCAACGCTGCGGCGGCGGCCAATGCCGCAGACACAGCCTATGCCAACGTGCAAGCCGCGCAAGCCAATCTCGACAAGGCGATCGCGCAGTCCAAGCTGAGTCAGATCACCGTCGCGCGCGACAAGAGCCTACTTGCCCAAGGCTACATCGCGCAAAGCCAGATGGACGCCGACGCCACCACGGCGACGTCAGACCTCACGGCGGTCTCCGCTGCACAGCATCTGCTCGCGGCGAGCGAAGCGCAATACCGTGGCGCGGGTGGTCAGACGAAGGCGGCACTGGCGCAGGCGGCTGCGGCGCAGGGGCAAGTGCAAAGCGCCGATTACAACCTCACGCGCGCGATCATCCGCAGCCCGATCGACGGCATCGTCGTCTCGCGCAACGTGAGCGTGGGCCAGACCGTCGCCGCGTCGTTTCAGACGCCGACGCTCTTCATCATCGCCACGAACCTCAACGACATGCAGGTGGACGCCTCGGTTGACGAAGCCGACGTCGGACAACTCAAAGTCGGTCAAACTGCGCAGATCTCGGTGCCCGCCTACCCAAATGTGATCTTCCCAGGCACGGTGCTGCAAATTCGGGTGAATCCGATCGTCACCAACAACGTCGTCACGTATGACACCGTCATCACGATTCACGATGAGACGGGGCGGCTTATACCGGGCATGACCGCGAACATCGCCATCAACGTCGCGTCGCGGATCCACGTCTTGACCGTGCCTGCGGCGGCGTTGCTCTATCGCCCGCAAAACGCAGGCACAGCGCCAACGAACACGGGCGGAGCACCGGGTTCGACTGCCACACTGTGGGTGCTGCGCAAGAACAAAGCGCAAGCCGTGAACGTCACCATTGGTTTCAGCGACAATCAAAACGTCGAAATCGCCTCCGGTGGCATCCACGAGGGCGATCAGCTTATCGAAGCGCGTTTGGCGAGTGGTCAGACGCAAACAGCGCGTCCGAGCATGTTCGGAGGACGCTAAAGCGATCCATCATGGCCATCGATCCGACAGCACGTGGCCAATCGATCGTCCAGACGCGCGATCTCACCAAGATCTACCATACGGGTGCTGACGACCTCATCGCGGTCAACGACGTGTCGGTGACGGTGCAACGTGCTGAGTTTGTCGCGATCATGGGGCCATCGGGGTCGGGAAAATCCACCTTCATGAACATGTTAGGATGCCTCGACCGCCCCACGAGCGGTTCGTATCTGCTCGCGGGAAGAGATGTCTCGGCGCTCTCGTTGGACGAGCTCGCGGACGTGCGCAGCAAGTTCATCGGCTTCGTCTTCCAAGGCTTCAACCTGCTGTCGCGCACGACTGCGCTCGAAAACGTCGAGCTGCCGTTGCTGTATGCGGCGGTTCCCGCTGAAGAGCGCACGCAGCGCGCGCAGGCCGCGTTGACCTCTGTCGGCTTGGGCGACCGGCTGCATCACCGGCCGAGCGAGCTCTCAGGAGGCCAGCAGCAACGCGTGGCGATCGCTCGCGCGCTCGTCAACGACCCGGTGCTCATCTTGGCGGACGAACCGACCGGTAATCTCGACAGTCGCAGCAGTGCCGAGATCATGACGCTCTTCACGCAGCTCAATGCCGAGCGTGGCATTACTATCATCACCGTCACCCATGACGCCAACGTGGCGACGTGGTCACGGCGCATCGTCGAGTTCCGCGATGGAAAGATCGTTCAAGATAGGCCTACGCCGCATCCGGCCCCGAAGGAGGCGACCGCGTGAGCCTCACATCCCTATTTCGCGTGGCCTGGGACGCGCTCGCACGCAACGCGGCGCGATCGCTTTTGACCATGCTCGGGATCATCATCGGCGTGGGTGCGGTGATCACGGCGATGGCTATCGGCACGGGCGTGCGCGCGGCCGTCGCAGCTCAACTCCAGAGCCTGGGAAGCAACCTCGTCATCGTAGTCCCCGGTAGCACAACCACTGGCGGTGTGGCGCTTGGCGCCGGAGCGAGCGAATCGCTCAAGCTCGGCGACGCTACGGCGATCGCGCGGCTGGTACCAGGCGTCGCCGGCGTTTCGCCCCAGTCGGGCACCTCGGCGCAAGTCATCGCCGGGAACCAGAACTGGGCAACAACGGTGCTCGGCGTCAGTTCAAGCTGGCCGACGGTGCAAAACTGGACGATCGCGAAGGGCCGTTTCTTCACAGCCCAGGAACAGCAAGACGCCGCCAAAGTGGCGGTGCTCGGCAACACCGTCGCCACGAACCTTTTCCCAGCGGGTGATGAGATTGGCAAGATCGTGGTCGCGCACAACGTGCCCTTCACGGTCATCGGCGTGCTCCAAGCAAAAGGGCAGAGCGGTTTTGGCAGGGACCAAGACGACCAAGTCGTCATCCCCATCACCTCACTGCAGACACGCATCACGGGCAACGACTGGTTGGGAGCGATCATCATCTCCGCGACATCGACCGACATGACCCAGCCGGTCGTCGATACCACGACAAGTCTGCTGCGCTTGCGCCATCATCTCACCACCAAAGATCCGAGCGATTTCAGCGTGCGCAACATCTCCAACGTCCAGCAAGCCTTCAGTCAAACCTCGCGCATCATGTCGCTGCTGCTCGCCAGCGTCGCCACGATCTCGCTCATCGTCGGCGGGATCGGCATCATGAACATCATGCTCGTCTCGGTCACCGAGCGGACGCGCGAGATCGGCATCCGCTTGGCAGTCGGCGCGAAAGCGCGCCACATCCTGACGCAATTCCTCATCGAAGCACTGACGCTCTCGTGCATCGGCGGCACCATCGGCATCATCCTCGGAGTAATCGCCTCGCTCTCGGCGTCGGCGTTTGGCGGCTGGAACGTCATCGTCTCGCCACAGTCGGTCATCCTGTCGTTTGGGTTCTCGGCGCTCATCGGCGTCATCTTCGGCTATTACCCTGCTCGCCGCGCGGCGCTGCTCAATCCTATCGAAGCGCTACGCCACGAGTAGCCGGCTCATTCTTTGTCTTCCAAGCCCGACGGCGCAAGCTTCGCCAACTGCACGGCGAGCCACGATGCCCGCCGGTCAGCGCCCTCGGCCCGTTCCTTGCGGATGACCGCCTCGCGCACGACCTGACCACCGATAAAACGGATCGGTTCCGGAGGGAAAAGCCGCTGCGCGCGATCGACAAGCGCGCATTGCGACCATTCATCTGTGCGTCCCAGGGCGAGACTCGCCAGGATGCGCCCGCCCACAAAGCTCGGCCCGACGCCGTTGCCGCTCCAGCCAATACCGTAGAAGATATTTTCGCGGCCCCCGAGCCGGCCGATGAGCGGAAGTCCGTCCATCGTCCGGTCGATCGGCCCGCACCAGTCGTGCGTGATCTTGACATCGACCAAGCTCGGATAGTATCGGCGGAAATCCCCCTCGACCAGATGCGCACGATCGGCGTTGCGATCCAGATCCGGTCCGATGTGGTCGCCGTAGACGATACCCCACCCGCCCTTGCCGAAGGCGATGCGGCCGTCATAGGTCGTGCGATAGTAGCACACCATCATCTGAGAGTCCGTGATGCACTCGCCACCGGTCCAGCCGATCTGCGCCAGACGATCGGGGATGGGATCCGTCGCGATGATATCGCTTGAGATCACGGCTATCGAGCGACTGAGCTCGGGCAAGCCCACGGCCCAAGCGTTCATGGCGATCACCGCCCGGTCGGCTGTGAGTTCGCCTTGGCGGGTCGTGACGACGACCGGCCGCCCACGGGTGAACCCCGTCACCTGCGTTCCCTCGTAGATCCGCACGCCTCGGCGCAGGGCGACCTCGCGCATGCCACGCACGAGCGCAGCGGGTTGAACGGTCGCAGCTTGACGCTCCAATACACCAGCTCGGTGGACGGGCGAGCCGCTGCGGCGCCCGACTTCGACGGGCGTTAGGCGCTGAAACACCTCAAGGCCGAGCTTTTCGCTCGCGCTGACAACTGATTCCCAGGCGTTCATCTGCACGCTGCTGGTCGCCGTCCACAACCAGCCTGCTTGCGTGAATGCGGCGTCGATGTGGTTGTCGGTGCAGAAGCCGCCGATCTCGCCGATGGCGGACTGCGACGCTTTCGTGAGGCGCAGCGCCTCGCTCTCCCCGAACGCCTTTGCCATGGACGGGAACTTCGGCCACCACGTCAACGCGAAGCCGCCATTACGGCCGGACGCGCCACCTCCGCAGATGTCGCGTTCGAGAACTACGACGTCGCAGCCGGGCTCGAGCTGTTTGATGCGCAGCGCAGCCCACAACCCGACGTAGCCGCCGCCGATGATGGCGACGTCGGCTCGAGCACGACCGACAAGCGGTGGTGCATCCATCTGACCGGGCAAGCTCTCTTGCAGCCACAGCGACCTATGGACGGCCATGAGATACGGACCTCCAGACAGGGGCACAGTTCTGGAAGACCAGTGCGAATCACTTCGCCCGATGCGATACGCACGACAGGCCGTGATCACTGAGTAATCCAAGGTGCGACGGCGCGCGTACTCAATTGCGATCGACACGAATGCTCGGTCACATGCGCGTTCCAAGGGAGGAAGTTATGAATCGATTGACGGCGGCGTTGGCCGCAGGGGTTATGGTGCTCGCGCTGGGCAGCGCTGCACTAGCAGACGATATGGGCAACATGGGCAGCGCCGGCGCCATGGCCAGCAAGAAGGTGACGCTCACCGGCAACGTCGTGGACTTGTCGTGTTATCTTGGGTCTGGCGCTCACGGCGCCTCGCACGCGTCATGTGCAAAGGCCTGTTTGCTCAAAGGGCAGCCCTTTGGCATCCAGACCTCCGACGGGAACATCGTCACTATCCTCGGCAACGGGCCGGGCGCGAGCTACGCGGATAAGATCGCGCCGTTCGTGGAACAGAAGGTTACTGTCACCGGGACCGAACTCACGGGCCACGGGATTACGGGGATACAGATCGATACGATCAGCGCGGCGAAGTGACGCCATACCTATCCTCGAAACAGGCGGGCCCTCGGCTCGCCTGTTTTCTTGACAATCATCTCACTTTGCGATATGAAGTACATCGTGAGGGGCTTGCGAATCACCGGCGTTGCAGTCGTGGCCGTGCTCGTGGTCTTCGCCCTGGCGATCGCCGGCTTGTACACATTCTCGACGCCCCAACATTTCGTAGCGCTGGGAACGCCGATCCAGCAAGACGATTTCGTCTACGTCGTCACCGGCGTCGGCCGGTCACATGAGATCGCCAACAAGGTAGCGACCGCTCACGCCAACGGAATGTTCTACATCGTGACCATCCGAGTGGACAACGACGCGAAGCGAGTCGACTTCAAATGGGACGAACGGATCCCGCACATCGTCGATTCCCAGGGCGGCCGTTACGACAAATCGCCGGAAGGGCAAGCCGCACTCGACGCAGCCATCAAACCGCGCTACACGATACCTGCCGGCCAGAGCGCGTCGTTCCAAGCTGTTTTCGACGTGCCGGCGAACATCGCCAAACCGGCTCTCGTGTTTGACAACGGCATCCTCATGGGCGACATTCTCAACCTCGTGGAATACCGGCGCATCGGAGTTGACCTGTATTAGGAAGCCGCGCTAGGACGGCGGACCTTTTCGCCGCGTCTCCATGGGGGAAGGCGAGCGCTTCAGCCGAAGCATGCACGCGTGATCCACGACAAAGACCTTGTGGTCTTTGAGGGAAAGCGCGTTCGCGTGACCTTCAAGGATGGCCACAAGTCCGTCGGCATGTTGCAACGCGACCTCACAGGTCAGTGCTGGGAGCTTCTGCGGGCGGACGCCGACAAGACGGCGTCGGCGCCACCGGGCGTCGGAGAGATCCTTTTTCTGCAAGACCTCAATAACGTCGAGGAGTTCAAGCTCAAGTAGCTTTCCCGCCTCGATCGAGCGCGACGTCGACGATCCTGATTTCTTTTGGACCAAGTCGGATGGTGGGCGCGCTACGCTCGCCTGACTCGACATCGGTGATCTCTCCGGAGACGCGCACGGCTGCATCGGTGGGCTGCCATGCATGATTGACGAGAAGGATCCGGCGCCGCGCGGCCGACACAGCATGCCACGCGAACGATTGCACGAACGGGCCGTCGGCGAGTGCGCCAGGCAGCCGGGCCGCACGGGCGAGCGCCTGATACACCACGCGGGTCTCATCGGTAGTGTTGGCGTGTAGACCATGTAGGGCATAGTACTCCAACGGGTAGGTGGAGAAGATCACGCGCCCCGCACCGAGCTGGCGCTCGAGCAATGCCGGGCGGCCGCTCTGATCGGTCGCGAGCACCTTCGCTTCGCGTGGCTCGCACACAAGCGGCGCGCGCCGTCGCTGCTCGCCGCGGACGGTGAAGCGCAACTCGCTGCCGCGCGCGAGGTCGCCGAAATCGCGCGCCACGGTAAGTCGCAAGGAATCGAGCGTGGACTCGACGAGGCCATAGTGGATGCGTGGCCGCGCGCCGATGAAGCCTCCTAAGTCCGGAAACCATGGCTCGCCGCCATACGACATGTAGAGCATGCCACCATCGCGTACGAAGTTCTCAAGGTGCCGGGCATCCTGCGTCGTGACTTGCTGCAGACACGGGACGACGAGCAGCTTCACGCTGGGCGCGACAGGATATGAAAGATCGGCAAACCCGGCGTCGAGTCCAGCCGCCAGGGACGAGGTGAACGTCTGCAGGTAGAGGTCGCGCAGCTCGGGCTTGCTCCATCCCCAATCGAACGGAAATTCTTGCAGATAGTATGACGTTCGTCCGATGGCGAGCGCAGGTGTTTCACGCTGCCACTCGTCGCTGTCGTGCCTGGCGAGAAAGGCGGCAAAGCGGGCGACCTCGTCTGCCTGCGGCTTGCGCGACCCGTCGCTGCGGATGACGCCGAAGTGCAACTCGTAGGGGTGGTGCGAATATGGCGGGCGATCGGCCACCGTGAAGTCGTGCGAGTTCCAAAAAAGCGTCCCGCAATTACCGGCACCAAAGCACGACCAGAGCGCGGTGCGATAGTAGGCCGCTGCATAGTCATCGTCGGCCTGATCCGACGAACACCCGAACTCCTCGAGCAGCACCGGGTGGTGCAACGGCTGCAGCATCCGCATCGCGAAGCTCGGGAAAGCCGAGTGTCGCAGCGCATCGGTCTCTTTCGGGTAGAAATGAGGGCCGAAGAAATCAACGACCCCGCGTAAGTCGCTCGAGGGGAGCCCGCTGTGCTGGCCGTTGATCACGTCCCAGCTGCCGTCGCCCAGCGACACGCTGCAGCCCGGGTCCGCGGCGCGCAGCGTGCCGCACAACCGCTTGGCCCAGCGAAATCCCGCTTCATTAGATGTGCGCCCCGCGAAGAGCGGCCACTCGTTGGTGAGCAGCCATGCGGCGATGCGTGGATCGCGGGCGAAATGCGAGGCCACGGTTCCGATGAGCAGCTCGCTCGCGTCGAGCAGCAATGGGTCTGTGTACCAATCGCGACCGCGGCTCCACGGCGTGTCCCAGTTCTCACCCGACATGTGACCGACGAGGAACGTCGGAATCGACCACAGGCCGACGCGGGCAGCGAGCTCGACCGTCTGCTCGAGACGATCGAGCGCATCCGTACTGACGACGTCTGCCGCCGGCATGAAATCGGGCGTGAAGCAGAAGATGCGGACGACGTTTGTGCCGAGAGCAGCGACCTCAGCCAGGTCCGCTGCCACAGCTTGGGGATTCCACGGATCGCGATACATCCACGGCCCGGTGTGCTTGGGCCAGAAATTGGCGCCGAGCAGGTACACGGGGGTCCCAGAGGCATCGCGAAAACAGCCGTCGCGGAGTGTCAATCGCTGCACGCTTGTGGCTTCGTGGGGGGCAAGGCGTTGGGCCTTGTGCGCGCGCTCAGTTGA
Source organism: Vulcanimicrobiota bacterium (assembly GCA_036741695.1). Lineage (GTDB taxonomy): Bacteria > Vulcanimicrobiota > Vulcanimicrobiia > Eremiobacterales > Eremiobacteraceae > JAFANK01. Next base: position 6,750 of record DAINRU010000040.1, on the reverse strand, counting down.
CAGGTCAGCGCACGAATCCGGGCTAAACCCGCATGCGTGAGAGCACTCGTCGTACACAAGCCGAAGAACGTCACCGTAGCGGAGTGGGAAGACCCCGTGCCCGGCCCGGACGACGCGGTCGTGGACGTCGCCGCGTGCGGTGTCTGCGGCACAGACCGCCACATCGCAGACGGGTCGTATCCGGCGACATATCCCAACGTGCTTGGCCACGAGATCGCGGGAACGGTGCGGGCCGTCGGCGAGGCGGTCACGCAGGCAAAAGTGGGCGATCGCGTCGCCATCGACCCCAACATCGCGTGCCGCGAATGCGTGCCCTGCCGCAGGGGTGACGTGCACCTGTGCGAGCGGCTGAGCGCGATCGGCGTGACACGACCTGGTGGGATGGCGCCCCACGTCCTTACGCCGCAGACGCAGCTCTACAAAATTCCCGATACACTGTCGCTGGCCGACGCGGCATTCGCCGAACCGCTCTCGTGCGTCATCCATGGATTGCAGCGGACGACGGTCCCGCAGGGAGGCGTGGTCGTGATCTTGGGGGCCGGTTGCATCGGACTGTTGACGCAGCAAGCGGTGCGCGATGCGGGCGCCGGGTCAGTCGTCGTCTCGGAGCCAGTGGCCGTCCGGCGCGACCTGGCTGAGGCGCTCGGCGCAGACGAAGTCTATACGCCCGACATGATCGAGCACGACAGCCACACCGATGGCTACGACCTTGTCATCGACTGCAGCGGCAGCCCGACCGCCGTCACGACTGCGATCCGCCTCGCCCGTCGCGGTGCTGACATCCTCCTCTTCGGCGTCGCGCCGGTGGGGGCCAAGGTCGCGATCGAGCCATACGAGCTGTACCGCAAAGAGTTACGCCTTGTCGCCTCCAACATCAATCCTCACACCATGGCGAAGGCGGTGACGCTCTTGGCCGAGGGTAAAGTCAAGGTGGGCGAGATCGTGTCGCAGCGTGTCTCGCTTGACGAGCTCCCGCAACTGCTGCTGACCAAACCATCACCAACCGAGGTCAAGGCCGCGCTTCGCTTCTCGTAGCTCCAAGTTCGACGGCGACACCGGTCGAAGCCGCCTCGCGCGCCGCGACGGCGACTCGTAGACTTGGCAGCGTGCGCTGCGCGTCATTGCGGGCGACATGGCCGGAGACACGTATCGCTCGCGCCGTGTCTTCGGCTGCGGCCCGTACGCCGCTCGCGTAGACAGTCGCCTTGCGGCCCGCGTCGAAGAAGAAGCCGACTCGTGCATCGGGGATGCTCTCCACCGAGCGATGCAGCATGCGCCGGACGGTCGTCGTGGCGATCGCCGCCGACGGCCCGCGCATGTGCAAGCGCGTCGGGATCCAGCCGTCAAGCACAACATCGACGCCTTCATACGAAAGGACGGTTTGCGTGCGCTCGTTCTCCGGGCGCGTGACGAAGGAATGATGATAGGACGCCACTACGTCGCCGGCATGCTGCACCAGCGCCACGACCTGATCTTCGCGCACGCCATGGGTGCTCGCGAGCGCGACGACCTGACGAGCGTCGCCGGCGAGCCTACCGCACCAGTCGAAGAAGTGCACCCCGTGTTCGACGAAAATGCCCCCGGACAGATCCTTATCCCAGAACCAATGGGCGTCGTCGAGTCCTTGACAGCTGGCGATGTTCTCGACCGAGATTCGCAAGAGCGGCCCGACGAGACGAGAGCTGTTGAAAAGCACTGCGGCCTCCACCAGCGGTGTATAGAGCATGGGATAGTCGACGGCCACGATCAGGTTGTGAGCCTTGGCCTCGCGGATGATGGCCTCGGCCATATCGAGCGACGTCGCGAGCGGCTTCTCCACGAAGACATGCTTGCCGGCCTGCAGCGCTGCGAGAGCTTGCGGTCCATGCTCGCCCGGCGGGGTGGCGAGGATGATGAGCTCGATCTCGGGGTCGGCGAGCAGGCGCTCGTAGGACTCATGGGTCCGCGAAACGCCCTCATCTCGAGCCAGCGCGGAGGCTCGGGCGGGGGTTCGGCTGGCCACGGCCACAACGCGCACGGACAGGCTGCCGGCAAGCGCCCCTGCGACATACGTGCCGAAGGCGCCGGCGCCGTACAACCCTGCCTTCACCGGCTTGAAATCGTCAGTAAATGACAATCTGCGACTCTCGAAACGGACAAGAAAGCAACCGCTACGCCGCGAAGTTCTCTAGAAGTATCCGGCTCCATGCGCCAAACCCGGGAGCCGGCGTAACAATTTCACCCTTCGCTTGCTATAATCCGGTATATGTGGCTGACGCGCTTCGCTATTAAGAACCCCACGGTCATCACGCTGTTCTTCCTGGCGGTGGCCTTGTTCGGGCTCATCGGCTACAAGATGATGGGCCAGAACATCAACCCGAACGTCACCCTGCCGTTCGTCAGCGTCGACTCGTTCTACCCGGGTGCGAGCCCCGACGAGATGGAGCGGCTCGTCGCCAAGCCCATCGAAGACCAGCTCCAAAACATCAACCACGTGCAGCACATCTACACGACGATTGAAGATGGATTCGTCGACATCACCGTTTCCTTCAATATCGGGACCGACGTCAACTTCGCGGCGACGGACGTGCAGCAAGCCGTGGATCAGGCGCGCGCCTACCTGCCCACGGACCTCGATCCGCCCGACGTCTCCAAAAACGACACCTCAGGCGACCCGATCATCATCGAAGCGATATCCTCGCCCACCCTCACGCCTATCGACCTGTCCAACATCGTCAATAACGAGATCATCCCCGATCTGCGAAACGTCAAGGGCGTCGGAGGTGCGGACGCCGGCGGACTCTATACGCGTCAGATCAATATCCAGCCGGACTCCGGGAAGCTGAGCGCGCTTGGCGCAACGCTCCTCGACGTCACGAACGCGGTTGGTAACGGCAACGTGAGCCTCCCGGGTGGTCTGATGAATCAGCCGGGGCAGGAGTCCACGGTTGGCGTTCGCGCTGACATCCGAAACGCCGATGAGATCGCTGCGCTGCCGTTGACCATCCCAGGCACGCCGGCCGGGCTGACCAAAGTCGGCGATGTGTCAAGCGTGCAGGACGGTTTCGCCGACCAGCGCATCATCTCGAGCCTGGACGGCAAGCCCGGCGTCATCCTTGAAGTCGTGCGCGATGCGAATAGCGACACAAAGAACACGACGGTAGCGGTTCGCAGCGAATTCAAAGATCTGGCTCAAAAGTTTCCCAAGATCCATTTCCGCGAGCTCGTGGCCAACTCCGACTTCATGCATGACTCGATCAGCGGCGTTCAGCAAAACCTCTTCGAAGGGATACTGCTCACGGCGATCGTGCTGCTGTTCTTCCTTCACGTCTGGCGCAGCGCGCTCGTCGTGATGATCGCGATTCCCGCCTCGATTTTCGCGACGTTCTTCGTCATGTGGATGACGAACATGACGATCGACCTGCTCTCGCTCATGGGGTTATCGCTCATCGTCGGTATTTTGGTCGACGACTCCATTGTCGTTCTTGAAAACATAACGCGCCATCGATTGATGGGGAAGGCGCCCGAGGAGGCGGCGATCGATGGCCGCACTGAGATCGGCAATGCGGCCATCGCCATCACGCTGGTCGACGTCGTCGTGTTCGCGCCGATCGCCTTCATGTCGGGGATCGTCGGTCAGTTCCTGCGCGAGTTCGCGCTGGTCATCGTCGTGGCGACGATGTTCTCGCTGCTCGTCTCGTTCACGCTGACGCCGCTGCTCGCGGCGCACTGGGCGCTCGTCAAGCGTCCACGTTCGCTCCATGCCACGCAGACGACCGGCTGGCAAGGCGTGCTTAACGCGTTTGCCGACTGGTTCGAGCGGCTCCGCAAGTCGTATCACGATGTCGCCTTGCCCTGGGCGATGAAGCGGCCGTGGTTTGTCATCCTGGGCTGCCTTGGCCTCGTGATCGCCTCATTCGTCCCAATCGCCACGCAGATCGTGCCCTTTGAATTCCAGCCGCAGACCGACTGGGGCTTCGCGATCGTCTATCTGACGTACGCCCCGGGCACGCCCATCGCGGTGACCGCCGCGGGCGTCGAGCGGCTTGAAGACGCTATCCTGAAGATGGACGGCGTGGAGAGTATCAACGGCACTGCCGGCCACAAGGCAGGCACGCGCGGTGGATACGTTGCCGAGCTCAACGTCAATCTCGATCAGAAGAAGCGGCACAACGAAGATCAGGTCATCGAGGCCGTCAAGAAGCTCGGCTACCTCGTCCCAGGCGGCCGCATCGAAGCAGCGCATGGCGATACGGGCGGCGAGGCACCGATCAGATACAACTTGAGCGGCGCGTCAAGCGAAGCGGTCGAGGCAGGAGCGGAGAAGCTCAAAGCTGCCATCGCGGCGATGCCGGATGCCGACAACGTCGAGACGAGCACGCAGATCGCGGGTCCGCGCCTTGAGATTGACGTCGACCGCCCGCGGGCCGCGCTACTCGGCGTCTCACCAGAAGCCGCGGCTACGACTGCGAGAGCCGCCATCGGCGGTGTCATCGCGACCAAGGTCCGCATGCCCGAGGGTCTCATCAACGCCGTGGTGCAGTTGCCGCCTCAGACCCGCAACGACGAGGCGCAACTGCGCGCCGTCATGGTGCGCGCGGACAACGGCAACCTTGTACCGCTTGGTGAGATCGCGAGCTTCACCTGGATGCATGAGCCCACCCAGCTCTCCCGAGAGGACCGTCAGCGCATCGTCACGGTGAGCGCGTTCACGAAGAACGGGGCCCCGATCAGCAAGGTCCAGAGCAAGGCCGACGCGCTACTGAAGGATTCGAATTTCCTGCCTGCCGGCGTGAGCATCAAGGTGGAAGAGGGCAGCGACAGCCAGCTGCTCACCGAGACCGTGCAGAAGATCGGCATTGCACTGCTGACCTCGTTCGTCCTCATCTACATGTTGCTCGTGGTGCTGTACCGCAACTATCTGTCGCCCTTCATCATCATGTTCTCGGTACCGCTGGCCTTTATCGGCGTGTCGTTCCTGCTCACCGTCATCAATCTGCTGCACGATGTGCCTGCGCTGTCGGGGATACGCTATCTCCAGGGGCAGTCACTCAACATCTTCTCGATGCTCGGCATCGTCATGCTCACGGGTCTCGTGGCGAAGAACGGCATCTTGCTCGTGGACTATGCGAACACACTGCGCAAGCGCGGCATGCCCCTTGTCGAGGCGATGCATGAATCCGCGGCCATCCGCTTCCGTCCGATCATCATGACGACCGCCTCGATGATCTTCGGTATGCTGCCGCTCGCGCTTGGCATCACCGAAGGCGCGGAGTTCCGCAAGTCCATTGGTACCGTGATCATCGGCGGCCTGATGAGCTCCTTGCTGCTGACGCTTTTCCTGATCCCGGTCATCTACGTCGGGATGATCGGCGCACTCGAGCGCTTCCACGACCGCCGCGAACAGCGCCGGCTCGCCCAGCTGGCAGAAGAAGACGAGGAGGAAGAGGAGGAGGCTGCGCCCCTGCCCGAGCGCGTCACGGCCCACCTGTAGCTGCCTTTTGAAGCAACGGACCTTTAGGTCCGTTCTAATTACGTCTCTTCTAATGAAGGGCCGCGAATTGTCGCGGCCCTCGCTGTGTCCGCCGTCAAACTTGGGGCGCGGCTGAAGGACGCTGGACGCAAACGTCCGACCCAAGCATATATATGAAGACGATGGGCGCATGGGCGGTCGGCCTTGCCGTTCTGGGAATCGTGGCGTGCGCGGGCGGAGGATCCGCTTTTGGGCCTGGGCCGTCGGTTGGCGGCAACCTTGTCCCGACGCCGCCACCCGCTTCGAGCCCCGCGCCCAGTCCGCTTGGGTCACCGCCTGCGGTTCCGATGATCGACAGCTGCCAGGTCTTCCCAGCGGACAACCCATGGAACACCGACATCTCGAATTATCCCGTCGATCCAAACTCGGCGAACTACCTCGCCCACATGAACGCAGCCACGACGAATCTGCATCCTGATTTCGGATCCAACCCCACGTATGGCATCCCCTACATCACTGTGCCGGGCACGCAACCGACGGTCCCCATGACGTTCACCTACGCCAGCGAGAGCGATCCGGGGCCATATCCGTTCCCGTCGAACGCGCCGATCGAAGGTGGCTCATCGTCGACCGGTGACAGGCACGTCATCGTCATCGACAAGGACAACTGCGTGCTATATGAGACATGGTCGTCCTATTACGTCGGGCCGGGATGGACGGCTGGCTCAGGTGCGATATTCCATCTGAATTCGAACGCGCTCCGGCCTGATTACTGGACCTCTGCGGATGCGGCCGGTCTACCGATCTTCGCGGGCCTCGTGCGCTATTACGAAGTGCAGCAGGGCGCAATTGACCATGCCTTGCGTTTCACCGTCAAGAATACGCAAAAAGGTTTCATCCACCCAGCAACCCATTACGCGAGCAGCTTGACCGATCTAGGATATCCCCCCATGGGACTGCGTGTCCGCCTCAAGGCGAGCTATGACATCTCGCATTTCACCGGTGAATCGCGCGTCGTGCTCGTGGCCCTGAAGAAGTATGGCATGATGGTCGCGGACAATGGCTCGGACTGGTATATCACGGGTGAGACCAACACGAATTGGAACGATACCGACCTCGATCAGCTTAAGACGGTGCCGGCGAGCGCGTTCGAGGTCGTCCAAACTGGCGCCATCATCCACTAGACCTGAAAAAAACGGCGGGGCCCCGTCATAGTGCCCGCGAACACCAACGTATGGCGGAAAACGGCAAGCATTGGCTCACGGCAGCCTTCGTCGCTGTGATGTCCCTCCTCAACG
>DAINRU010000039.1:0-18537 GCA_036741695.1 Vulcanimicrobiota bacterium | reverse complement strand
CGGCACGGGCGTGCCGCTGCTCATCGACCTCACTCGCAAGCTACTCGCGCGCGAGTTTGGATCCGACTTGCTGGCCGGCATATCGATCGTGACCGCGGCCATCCTCGGGCAATACGTCGTCGCCTGCATCGTGATCTTGATGCTGTCCGGCGGCGAAGCGCTCGAGCAGTTCGCCACCCGCCGCGCGTCGTCGATCCTCGAGGCGCTGTCACGGCGCATGCCCAACGTCGCGCATCGAAAGTTTGGATCCGGCATCGCTGACATCGCGCTCGACGACATCGCGATCGGCGAGACGCTCGTCGTCCTTCCGCATGAGCTGGCTCCGGTCGACGGTATCGTGACGGAAGGCCACGGTTGGATGGATGAGTCGTATCTGTCCGGCGAGCCGTACAAAATGCCGAAAGCGCGCGGCGCCCAGGTGCTGTCGGGAGCGATCAACGGCGATGCCGCGCTCACCATCGAGGCGACGAGGCTGCCGATCGATTCGCGCTACGCGCGGATCATGCGGGTCATGGAAGAGGCACAAGCACGCCGTCCGCAATTGCGACGGCTGGGCGACATGCTCGGCGCGTGGTACACGCCCCTCGCACTCGCCCTCGCGACGACCGGCTGGCTTGTCAGCGGACAGGCGGAACGTTTTCTGGCGGTCGTGGTCATCGCGACGCCATGCCCCTTGCTCCTCGCCATCCCGGTGGCGGTGATCGGCGCGATCTCACTCGCCGCCCGTCGCGGCGTCATCATCAAAAACCCGGTCATGCTCGAACGCATCGACACCTGCCGCACCGTGATCTTCGACAAGACAGGTACCCTCACGTACGGGCAGCCATCGCTGACGGAGGTCGCGTACGCGGCGGGCTTCTCCGAGGATGAGGTCATCCAAGCCGCGGCATGCCTCGAGCAGTATTCCAAACATCCACTTGCCGTCGCGGTGCTTGCGGCGGCACGCGCTCGAGGCTTGGCGCTGTTGCCGGCCGCTCAGATCAGCGAAAGCCCAGGTGAGGGGTTGCGCGGCCTCATCGAAGGGCGATCCGTCGAGATCACAGGCCGCGACGCGATCGCAAGAGCAGGGAGAGGGGCTCCCGCCGACCTGCAGCCGGCCACCGCAGGGCTCGAATCGCTTATCTACATCGACGGCCGTTTCGCCGCCCTGCTCCGCTTCCGCGACGAACCTCGTGCGGACAGCCACACCTTCGTCCGTCACCTGACGCCGCGGCATCACGTCAGCCGGGTGATGGTGCTGTCGGGCGATCGTGATGTCGAAGTCAGCTATCTCGCGCGGCGCGTCGGCATCGCCGAAGTCCACTCGGGCAAGACTCCCGAGGAAAAGGTCGAGATCGTCGCGGCGCAGACGAAACTCGCGCCGACGCTCTTCGTCGGTGACGGGATCAACGACGCGCCGGCCATGCAAGCAGCGACCGTCGGTCTCGCCTTTGGGCAGGCGAGTGAGATCACGTCAGAAGCCGCAGATGCGGTGATCATGGAGCCGATGCTCGGCAAAGTCGACGAACTGATCCACATCGGCCGCCGCATGCGCGTCATCGCCTTGCAGAGCGCGATCGGCGGGATGGCGCTTTCGGTGATCGGCATGCTCGCGGCGGTGGCCGGGTTCTTGCCGCCCATCGCCGGAGCCATCACGCAAGAGTTCATCGACATCGCGGCGGTGCTCAACGCCTTGCGCGTGGCCTTCCCGCTCGGCGATCTGACGGACTACTAACAGCACCACTCCATGCAGATGCGCGCGGCGAAGAGTATCGCGCCGGAGGAGGCTTCGCGCGGCGCCTCGGGCAAGGGAGCCATCTGTCGCGCGGCGTTGGACGCCGTGGGATGGAACGGACCTAAAGGTCCGTTGCTTCATCTTTGTTCTTGCCGGGAGAATCCGCACGTGGCCTCGACCACCAAGGCCAACACGACCGATGATTTCCGTCTCGAGCTGACCTGGCGCGGGATCCTGCTCGGCGCCGCGATCACTCTCGTGTTCACCGCCGCCAACATCTATCTCGGGCTCAAGGTGGGCCTCACCTTCGCAACGTCGATCCCCGCCGCCGTGATCTCCATGGCAGTGCTGCGCGCGTTCAAGAATGCGACGATCTTCGAGAACAACATCGTGCAAACCGTGGCTTCGGCTGCCGGCACGCTGTCCGCTATCATCTTCGTGCTCCCCGGTCTCGTCATGGTCGGCTGGTGGACCGGCTTTCCCTACTGGCAGTCGTTCGCGATTTGCGCGATCGGCGGGATCCTCGGCGTGATGTACAGCGTACCGCTGCGGCGCGCGCTCGTCACGCAATCGACGCTGCCATATCCCGAAGGCGTCGCTGCCGCAGAGGTGCTCAAGGTCGGGGTTGGTGCGCGCGGCGAGACGGCGGAATCGGTCGAGGAGAATAGACGCGGTCTCCTAGCCCTCTCGGTTGGCTCGCTCGTGTCCGCGGGCTACGCGTTGCTCGTCGCAGCCCGCCTCTTCACCGATAGCGTGGTCGGCTATTTCCGCGTCGGCGCGGGGGCGACCGGTTTCGGCGTCGGGATGTCGCTCGCGCTCGTCGGCGCGGGATATCTCATCGGGCTATCCGTGGGTATTGCCATTCTCGCGGGCCTTGTGATCGCCTGGGGCATTCTGACGCCGCTTCTCACCGCGTTGCATCCAACTGCCGGGCCAGCAGCCGATGTCGCCATCGCCGTCTGGGCGCACCAAGTCCGCTTCATCGGAGCAGGCACGATTGGGATCGCCGCGATCTGGACGCTGGGCAGACTCGTGCGACCGGTCTACACGGGGATCGCATCCTCGATCGCCGCGTCGCGGCATCGAGCCGAGCATGGCGACTTGAGCGCGCTTCCGCGCACGGAACGCGATCTGCCCATCACGACCGTCGCGCTCGTCAGTCTGGCCTGCTTTGTGCCGCTCGCGTTCTTGTTCACCATCTTCCTCCATGGCACGAACGTCGCGACATTGACCGTGCCGCTCGTCGTCGCGGGTGTGCTGTATGTGGTCTTCGCCGGCTTCTTGGTCGCGGCCGCGTGCGGATATATGGCCGGCCTCATCGGTGCGTCGAATAGCCCCGTGTCCGGGCTCGGCATCCTGAGCGTGATCGGCGCAGCGCTGCTCCTGCTTGCCGTCGCTAAGAGCGCTGGAGTGAGCGGAGCGCCGGCGCTCGTGGCCTACGCGCTCTTTATCACCGCGGTGCTGCTCAACGTGGCCACGATCTCAAACGACAATCTGCAAGATCTGAAGACCGGGCAGCTCGTGGATGCGACACCGTGGCGTCAGCAAGTGTCGCTCATCGCAGGCGTGATCTTCGGGTCGATCGTGATCCCGCCGATATTGGACCTCCTCAACAAGGCCTACGGTTTCAGCGGTGGGCCGCGCGCCCTGCCCGCACCGCAGGCGACGCTCATCTCCGCACTAGCCAAGGGTGTCATCCAAGGACAGATCCGCTGGGACTTGATCGGCTACGGCGCGTTGATCGGCATGGCCATGATCGCTATCGATGAGGTGCTGCGCGCCCGCACGCGCTTCCAGCTCCCGCCGCTCGCCGTCGGTCTCGGCATGTATCTGCCCGCGGCGACGACGTCGGCGGCGGTCCTCGGTGCTGTGGTCGGCTGGATCTACAACCGCTGGACGGCGAAACGCCCGAACGCGGACGTAGCCAAGCGCATGGGCGTGCTCGTCGCGTCTGGCTCGATCGTCGGCGAGAGTCTCTTCGGCGTTTTGCTCGCTGGCGTCATCGTCGCGACCGGCAACGCCAACCCGTTCGCCGTCGTCGGAGACGCGTTCCAACCGACGGCGATGTGGCTGGGCGGAGTTGTCTTCGCAGTCGTGATCTTTGGCCTCTACCGCTGGAGCGGACGTCTCGCGGGGCGCATGCGCACCGGATGAGAGCGGCGCAGTCGGGCTAAGCCGGCACGAGATCGGCGATCGCGGCAACCTGGGCGTACACTTGCGCCTCAGCTGACACCCCGAGGAAGTTGAGGATGCGCGTCATGATCGCGACGTCATGGTCGACGAGCTGGCGCACGTGGCGCAGTTGCCGCCGGTCGCTGCCAGCGAGGTAGAATTCGTGCGCCGGCATCAACGACCAGAAGCGGCTGAACGGTTCGAGGATGCGCGCGCGCCACTGCGCCGAGGTGCCCCGTTCGTCGTCGCCATAGCGCGAGCGGAAGACCTGCAAGAATTCGTGCGCGATAATGCGCAAGGTCTTGGCGTGCCGGCCATCGTCTTCGGCGGCGTGCGCGCCCATCTCGGCGAGTATGGACGGCATGCGGTAGGTCTGCTGCTCTTGGTACGAGCGGATCGCGACGGAGGCCTCGTAGGAGGCCATGAAGATGGCGAGCACGGCCGGTTCGAGGGTCTCGATGGCAGGCATGAGCGCCTCGAACAGCGGGCTCTCGTCGGATCGCGGCGACACGCCGGGGTACGTGGCGTCGGAGACCATCTCAAGCTTGATCATAGTCGCGACGTGCGACGCTTCGTCGTTGAGCAGCGCCCCGAGCGCGCGGCGGAACGACACGTCAAGCTGCCCCTCGTTGGCATAGACGAGCAGGCGTCGAGCGATCGAGACTGCGATCTCCTCTGCTCTCGTCTGCACGGCGACCACTGACTTATAGAAGCGCACGAGCTTGCGCGTGTCGCCACCGTCGACCGGTATGGGCAAGGGCGGCAGCGTGCTCCACGATAGCTGATCGACGTGCCAGTGGTGGGTCAGCATCTGATCCGCCAGATGGAGGGCGACGTCGCGCCGCCCCTCCTGCCAGCCGGCGGGTCCGAATATCTCGGAGATCGACGGGGCTTGGGTCTGCATTAGGCACCCTTCAGCGGCGCGAGCGGAAATTCCTAAACCTTGAGGGCCTCTTCGACGACCCGCTCTGGCGACAACGTGGCGCCCTCGGCCAAGAGCGCGGTAAGCGCCTCCTCTCCGAACCGCTCGCGCAACGGCCCCAAGATCGATTCGACGTCAAAATCTACCCATGGGTTTTTTGCGAAGAATCGCGACGTATTGGCTTCAGAATATCCGAGGAGTAAGGCGGCCCGCTCGAAGTCCCCATTGTGATAGGCAACGCCACCGAGCGATTGGACGGCGCTCACCACGCCGAATTCGAAACGCTCCTCGATGCTGATGGTCAGATATCGCCGAGCGGTCGCCCGCGCAGCGTCGAACTGCCCGGAAAGCAATGAGTGCCAACAAGAGGCGGCTTCTGCGACGATCTCGAGGTTGCGATCGCGCAGGATCTGCGCGATCTTTCGCGCCTCGAGCGTCAACGCAGCCGCGCGTTGCTCGCTCCCGCTCAGCCGTTCCAGATTCGCCATGTCGATGAGGGCCAGCGCGTGATTCCGTTCTGCCGAACGCGATGCATAGTACCGCATTACCTCGCTGAAGCGCTTACGCGCCTCATCGAGTCGACCCATCCGGGAGTACGCCTTGCCGAGCAACTGGAGAGCGGCCGTCGCGCGATATTGGTCGCCGACGCGCCGCGAGTGCTCGAGCGCCTCGGTCAACGCCTCTTCAGCTTCGGCCAATCGATTTTCCAAGACCAGCGTTTCACCCCAGTAGAAGACGGCTCTGGCGAGTCTGCGCTCATCCCCAAGCGATCGTGCCCCATGGAGTGCACGCTCGCACAGCATGAGCGTCTCTTCCCGCGCACGTCCGACACGCAAGCGCGTCAGCGCCAGGTCGACGTCAACGCTCAAGGCAGGGTCGGGCGCGGCATCCACCGCCGCCCGGGCGGCTTCAATCCAGCGCCGGCCCTCGTGAGGGCTGCGGCCAAACCAGAAAACCCATAGCTGCTCTGCCAGCCGCGCGCCCAGCATCGGATCGTGTCCTTCCTCAAGGCTCCAGCCGATCGCCGCGCGGATGTTGTCGATCTCCTCGTCGACGGTCGCCAGCCAGATCACATCTGCCATCGTCTGCCACTTCTCACCGATGCGCCGGCCGAACTCCGCGAAGTATTGCGCGTGGCGGCGAGCGGTGATGTCGATCTCGGCGCGCTGCTTGAGCCTCTCCAGGCCGTATTGCCGCAGAGACTCGAGCAGACGATAACGCTGCGTCTCGCCGCTGAACTCCACCACCACCAAGGACTTGTTGACCAAGAGCGAGAGCGTGTCGAAGATGGCGAACTCGTCAAGCAAATCATCCGAACAAACCGTGGATGCGGCCTCGAGCGTCCATCCGCCCTGGAAGATGGAGAGCCGGCGGAAGACCGTCTGTTCCGTCTCCGAGAGCAGCTCGTAGCTCCAATCGATGGCGGCGCGCATCGTCTGCTGACGCGGGAGCGCGGTGCGGTCACCGCCCGTGAGCAGGCGGAAGCGCTCGTCAAGGCGCTGCGACAGCTGCTTGAGGCTAAGAATCGTCACCCGCGCCGCCGCGAGCTCGATGGCGAGTGCGATGCCGTCGAGCCGTCGGCATATGTCGGCGACGATCGGGACCTTCTCGTCGCCAAACGTGAACTGCGAGTCCAGCGCAGAGGCACGCGCGACGAAGAGCGCCACCGCCCCATAGCGCAGGGCCGCCTCCGCGTCCGGCTTCTCCGTGGCCGCGGGCACGGACAGCGATGGCATGCGATAGACATGTTCGCCGTGCACGTTGAGACCTTCGCGGCTTGTGGCAAGCACATAGACACGTGGACACGTTTTGATCAATTCGGCGATCACCCGCGAGGCTTCAGCGACCACGTGCTCGCAGTTATCGACGATGAGCAGCAGATGCTTGCTCTTCAAATAGAAGCGCAGATCATCGAGAAAGTCGTGGTCGGCCTGCGGTTGGATGCTGAAGACGCGAGCGATCTCAGGGATGACATATGACGGTCCGGCGACCTGCGCGAGGTCGACGAACCACACGCCATCACCCGAACCATCCAGCAAGTCCGCACCCACTTGCAAGGCCGCCCGGGTCTTGCCGACGCCTCCCGTACCCACAAGCGTCACGAGCTGCGATTTGTGGACGAGCGTCTTGATCTCAGCGAGCTCTTCGTCGCGGCCGATGAAGGTCGTCGCTTGCCGTGGCAGATTGTTGGGGAGCGCGCCGAGCGAGCGCAGCGCGGGGAAGATCTCGGGCAATCCCGGCGAGACCAGCTGATACACCTGCTCGGGCCGGGTGAGGTCGCGCAGCAGATGCTCCCCGAGATCGCGCAGGCTCGTGCGCACCGGCATCGATCCTTGCAGCAAATCTGCGGACGTCCCCGAGACGAGTACCTGACCGCCGTGGCCGACCGCCAGTAGGCGCGCGACACGGTTCACCGTCGGTCCGAAATAGTCGCCGTCGCGCTCGTCTGCGGTCCCCGTGTGGATCGCCATGCGAGCGCGCAAACCTTCGACGTCTGAGAAATCTTCTTCCCCGAGCGCTCGCTGCGCCTCAAGCGCGGCGCCGAGAGCGTCCTCAGGCCGGCGGAACGCTACGCAGAACGCGTCACCGATGGTCTTGAACACCACGCCGCTGTGCTTCGCGCTTGCCGTACGCAGGAGTTTGTCATGCCGCGCAACGGCGTGTTCCATCTGGGCGCGATGGGACTCCCAGCGTCGCGTGCTGCCCTCGATGTCGGTGAAGAGAAAACTGACCGTGCCGCTGGGAAGCGGCACGGGTTTTTTCGACTTGGACTTGGCGCCAGTCGCGCGCGGCATTAGGTCGAAGCTTCAACCGCCCGCCCGCCGGACCCTAGGTCTTGGGTCGCCTTGATCTGGGCAGCGGTGCACACCCGTAGGTAATGATCGTCTCGAGACGGTACTCCCAGGAGTGCGAAGCCAGCTACAGCGGATCGCCTCATCGGCGATCCTTTTCGTATCAATCGCCGTCCTGTCGAACAGCGGGTTGGCGCGCGCCGAGGAGATGGAGCCGCGCAGCTACTCGCCCTCCCCGATCGGCACGAACTTTCTGATACTTGGATACTCGCGCACGACCGGCGGCGTTTCGATCGATCTCTCGCTTCCCATCACCGACGTACAGGCGTTGATCAGTGCGGGCGACCTCGGATACGAACACACCTTTGCTCTTGGTGGACGCATGGCCAGCGTCTCGTTTATTGTGCCCTACGTCCACGGCGATCTCTCAGGGCTGGTCGGAACGCAAAGCGAGGAGGTCTCGCGGTCGGGGCTCGCCGATCTCAGCGCACGCTTTGCGTGGAATTTCATCGGGAACCCGGCGCTCACGCCAAAACAGTTCGCACGGCGTAAACCGACGACGACGGTCGGTGCGAGCGTCGTGATCGTCGCGCCCACTGGCAGTTACGACCCGTCGCACCTCATCAACATCGGTTCGAACCGGTTGGCGTTCAGGCCGGAGGTCGGCGCCGAGCAACCGATGGGAAAATGGTTTGTCGATGGATCGGCGGGTCTCTGGCTGTTCACCGACAACACAGACTACCTCAATGGAAAGACCCAGGCTGAAACACCCCTGTCAGGTTATCAAGTCCACGGTGGTTACAATTTCCGCCCCGGTATGTGGTTGGCGGCAGACGCGACCTACTATAGCGGCGGCAGGGTGAGCGTGAACGGTGTGGCCACGCACGACGTCCTGGCGAATTCGCGCTACGGGCTGACGCTCGCCACGCCGCTCGCGAACGGATTCTCAACAAAATTGGCGTGGTCGCGATGGCTGAACGGGCAGGTCGGCACGAAGTTCAACACCATCGGGTTGACGTTACAGTATCGTTGGTTCGATCGCTGATCGTCAACGCTGCATGAAACTCGATGACGTCCAGCATCGTTAGGGCTGAGCTCGGTAGGCGCGCCTAGCCGGTCGGCAGAATATCAGGCGGTCGACGAAGCGCTGAAGGTCTGACGGACAAGCGATGTTCTTGCGAACCATTCTACGTACCATAAGGGAGGAAGCATGGATTTCAGACGATTCGTCCCGTTGGCGTTGACCGCCGGACTCATCCTCTTGTGCGTGCCGGTATCCGCCGTCGCGTCCGAGCAGACCAACGTGCTGGCCACAGTGCATCAATTCATTGACGGATTCAACAAAGGCGATGCAAAGTCGGCGCTCGCGGCGTGTGCCTCGCCGGCGTCAATCATCGACGACATCTCGCCACACGAGTGGCACGGCCCAACGGCGTGCGTGGATTGGTCGAACGCCTATGACGCCGACGCCAAAAAGAACGGGATCACCGACGGGATCGTCACGCTAGGCACACCCTGGCATGTCGACGTGGCCGGCGATCGTGCCTACGTCGTCACTCCAGTGACCTACACGTACAAACAACACGGAAAACCGATGACGGAGTCTGGCTCGGTCCTCACCGTGGCGCTGAAGAAGATCGCGGCCGGCTGGCGCATAACGGGCTGGGCGTGGGCGAAGCACTAGACACGAAGGCCCAGCCTGACGGCGATCGTCTCGCCGCACTCGGTTACCGGCAAGAACTGTCGAGAGTGCTCTCGCTCTTCGACAACTTCGCCGTGGCCTTCAGCTACTTGAGCCCAATGGTCGGGATCTATTCCTTATATACGTTGGGTTTGGGCACGGGCGGGCCGCGCTACATCTGGACGATCCCGCTCGTCGTCGGCCTCATGATGCTCGTCGCATTGGTCTTCGGCGAGCTTTCCAGCGAGTATCCGCTCTCCGGCGCGCTCTATCAATATGGTAAATACAACGTCGGGGCGCGCTATGGCTGGTTTATCGGCTGGATCTATGGGTTCGCATTGCTTGCGACGGTGGCGTCGGTCGATTCCGGCGCCGTGGGGTACGTCGCGTCGCTCTCAAATATATGGTTCAAGACGCACCTCGACCCCGCTAAACACGTGACGATCTTCGCCATCGCCGGCGGCATCATCGTTCTCTCGGCGATCTTGAACTCAGTCGGCGCCAAGATCATGGGTCAGGTGGCGCGCTTCGGCGTGTACGTGGAGACGATCGGCACGTTCGGCGTTTTCATCGCGCTGGCGATATTCGGCTTCCATCAGGGTCTGGGGTTCGTCTTCTCGTCGCAGAAGGTCGAGTTCGCCACGAGCAATCCGCTGGGCGTGAACTTCGGTGGGGACTGGTGGACGGGTGCAGCGCTCGTCGCAGTCCTCGCCAACGTCTACATCTTCTACGGATTCGAATCGGCCGGCGATATCTCCGAAGAGACCGTGGACGCGCAGCGCCAGGTCCCCAAGGCGATGAGCAACGCGCTGTTGTACGGTGGTATCGCATCGTTCGTCTTGGTGCTCGGCTTGCTGCTTGCGACGCCGGCGTCGGGGATTGGCGGCGTCGTGTCCGGCGGCATCAACACCATTCTCTCGACGTTGCCGTGGTGGCTTCAGGACTTCTTCCTCGTCATGGTCATCATCGCGTTCTTCAGCTGCGGGACCGCCGTTCAGGGAGCCGGAGCTCGCGTGGCGTTCGCGCTCGCTCGGGACGGAGCACTGCCGTTCAGCGGCAAGATCAAGCAGATCTCAAAGCGCCATCATACACCAGTCAATGCCATACTCGTCGGAACGATCGTTCCGTTCCTTTTCTTGTTGCTGGTGCTCGTGAACCCGAGCAAACCCGTTCACATTGTGTGGTTCGATTACCCGGCAAACGTCAACGCGCTCTACGCCCTCGTGTCGTTCGCCACCTCAGGTATCTACCTCGCCTTTTTCCTCACGGTCTTCGGAGCGTTTCTCGCCCGGCGCCGCGGCTGGAAGCCGAGCGGCACGTTCACGCTGGGTAAGTGGGGCATGGCGGTCACGATCGGCGGCGCCCTGTACTTGCTGCTGATGCTGCTGAACATCGTCTGGCCAAGCGCACTGACAAGCGGGCGCGCGATCTTCAATTACGGCTGGGTGACGCTGCTCGTCATGGCGATTATCGTGGGTATCGGCGCCGTCTACGAGGCGATCGCACGACCCGACCGCAATGTGGCGCAGCACCGCATTGAGCAGTAGCGTTCGTCTGGCCATTGCCGGCTTGGCGATTCTCGCTGTGATCGCAGGCGCGGCTGCGTTTGTGATGCTTTCGTGCAGCGCGAGGATCCATCCGCGTTGGGAGGTCGGTCACCAGGCGCTCTACCGGTTCGTCTACCGTGGTGAAGGCGTGTATCAGCCTGCGGCTTTGTTTTCGGCGAACGGTTCGATGAGACCGCCGCAACGCGTGTATACAGCGGTCGCGGGGACGCTTGTCGAGACGACCGTAGCGCAGGATGCGACCGGTGCCACGGTCGTGTGGAACGTCGTGGATCCGCAAGTGCGTTACATCGCCGGCTCGTCGGTGGACTCGATCCTCGCGGCGCAGTTGCGTTCCGACCTCGAGCTTCCCTACGCGACACGCATCGCAAGCGACGGCCGTATCAGGTTGGTGGCCGGCAGCCCCGACGCAAGCCAGCTGGGAGTGCAGTTCATGCGGACGGTGCTGGGCAGGATTCAATTCGTCGCACCCGATTCACCGTCGCTCTTCGGTCGTTCGTGGATGGTCGCGGAGCCCGACACCGATGGCTCGAGGATGAGCACGTACACGCTGAGCCGCTGGCTCTCCGGTCCATTCGGTGCGGCGACCGCCGACTTCGCACGCTCGACGAACCTGACGGTGACCTTTCCGACGGCATCGCCGTTCCACCGCCCCGATATTTTGGGAGCAGGAGAGGACCGCGGCATGTGGCGTCTTGGCGGCTCGGTTGACTCGCTCGTATCGACCGATGCTCGGAACACGTACTACGGCTCGACCTTGATCGCTCGTTCGCAGTCAGCGTTGGAGATCGAGCTTGAGGCTTCGGCCACGCTGGATCCGACAAAGGTGGCGGCATCGCGTGCCTACGCGCAGCAGCGCCTGGCATCCACCGCTGCGACCGGGCTTCACGTCGAACCATCCGATGCAGACGTCGCGCGCAGCGCGTTCACGAACGTGTTGGGATCCGATGACGAGCGATCGCTATCGGAGCGGCTGATCGATACGACCAGACGCAAGGCGAACGCCGACACCGCGACCCTCGCGCAGAAATTCGCAGCGCTGTTCTATTTCCACCCGCACGCGGTCGCGGACTTCGCACCGGTGCTGCGCCGTGCGCGTTCGGATAGCATCCCCTTCGATGTCCTTGCCGCCGCGTACCAGCAGGCCGCCACTCCGCCCGCACAGTCGGTGCTTGCGCAGGTGGCGGAGGTGCGCGCGCGAGAGCCGCACGCGGGTGAGTCGCTTGTGATCGGCATGGGGTTCCTACGCCATCCCATCCCGCGCGTGGATCGAGCGCTTGAATTCGTCTCGGATCACGGCGAGCCAGACGCAGCGGATTCAGCCCAACTCGCCCTGGGATCGGTCGCCGGCGTCCTCGCCGGCGTCGACGATGGACGAGCGGACGCCATCGTCACGCGCATCCAAGCACGGCTGTTGACGGCCAGGGAAGACGACACCCGGCGCACAGAACTTCTTGCGCTTGGGAATGCTCATGCGCTTGGGAGTCTGCAAGCGATCCTCACCTTTGCGAGCGACCCATCCAGCGACGTCCGCGCGGCAGTTGCCACCGCGCTCCGTGACATCGAAAGCCCAGGCGCAGACGACGCACTGCGCGCCCTTCTCCAAGACCCGCAAGCAGACGTGCGCGTCGCCGCTGCGTCTGCCTTCGAGCGCCGGATCCCAAGCCTGCAGTCGTTCGCAGTCCTGATGGTGGCGATGCATCAAGATCAAAGCGCCGACGTCCGAGCGCAAGCGGTCAGCGCGGTATGGAACGCACGGGCGGCATTTCCTCAGGCCGAGGCTGCAGTGCGGGCAGCTGGAAATGACCCCGATAGAGGCGTCAGGTCTGCCGTGGAATTCGTGCTCGCCGCGCCGGCCGGGCCAGAGGAGCGCCCCGTTCCACCGGACGTCGGCACTGTTCTAGGAGGGTCGAAAGGGTTGTCGCCAGACGCGCCTTGAATCCGAGGAGCAGTAGACGTCCTCCCGAGCCAGGGTTTTTTCCCATTTGCCGGAGGGTGTTCGGTATGATCCGCCGATTGCGCCGTCCCGTCGCAGCGACGCTCATCGTCGCAATCCTGCTCACCAATGTGCCCGTGCCTTCAGCCGCCGGGCAAGTTGCCACGGTCCAAGCCATCGATCCTTTGCAGGTCGCGAACGCCATGCGACCGTCGGCGACCACCGCCACGTCGTCTGTGGTTCGACCGATCAACTCAGGTAGGGTCCCACAGCTTCCGCCTTCATACTTGGTCGCTCCACACGTGACGGCCCTGGCGTTCCATCCGTTTGACGTCGTGGATCCATCAACAGGCAAGCCGGTCTCACCGAGCTCGACGATCTATCTGCCGCACGAACACCGTTCGGTCAATGCCGGCAAGTACTACAAAGACGTGAACCTGCTTGAACAGAGCATGAACAAGATGGGCTACACGTTGCGCAGCAAGGCCGCTCCGACGCTGTGCACCTCCGTGACTGCGTCGTGCACGTCCGCGGCGCTGTACGCGCGCCTGGCGGGGTCGCAGCAAGCAGAAATGCTGACCACCGTCCACTATGTCCCCGCCAACCCCGGTCACCCGTTCCTGCAGCCCAATGTCATCAACCAGCTCTCGCGGCTCGACGCGATGGTGAGTCCGGCGACGCTTTCGCAAGAAGACCAGTTTCTCGCCGCGACCAAGGAGATCCAGGCGATCCCAGCCACAGGTCCATCCCCGAAGCCACCGCCGACGCTCGTCGCCATGGTTCCAGCGACGTGCGCGGGCTGCAAGATCGCCGTCGGGCCGAGCCCCAAACCGCACAAGTGCGTCGGCCCTGCGTGGTTCCCCAACAGCTGGTATAGTAGCTATTGGTACTGGGCAACGCTCGTCCCCGATGGCATCAAAGACAAGTCCGTCAAGCTACCACATCTGTGCCACATGCCGAAGAAGGCAGAGCTTCACGACGGATTGGTGTCGGCCGCAAAACCCTGGTCCACAAGTCTTGGCGCCAAGAGCACCGCGGAATTCACCCTCGGTTCGAGCCTGAACATCGGCGGCGACGCCACCAAGAAGGGCATCGACATCGAAGCTTCAGCTTCGGCTGGGGCGTATCTGCTGGGGCAAGGGCCCTACTCCGTCGCATCCGCCAAGGCAAGCGCAAAAGGCAAGCAAGGGTCGATCGACGTCGAGATCCTCGGGAAAACGGTTTGGAACCCGCACGGCTCGCTGAAATTCAAAGGCAACCAGACCTTCAACCAGACGTTCTTCCAGTTCCAGATCCCCATCAGTTTTCTGTGGTTCCAAGTCACGCTCGAGGCATCCGCGCAGGGCAGTTTCGGCTTCCAGTACGGGATGAGTCTGGCCCTCCACAGCTCGGGGTTCTTCGTCGAGCCGTTCGTGAGCGTCTCTGCCACCTTTAGCGCCAACATCGGCATCGGCATCGTCATCCTCTCCATCAATGTCGGAGTCTACGGCACGGTGACCATCGCCAAGTTCGGGCTGGAGTTCTCGGCGACGGGCACGACGTGGGTGCCGGCAGAATACAGCGGCAAGCGCAAGAAGACGTCCAACATCATCGGTTGCAAGCTCTATTTCCAGTATCAGCTTGGTCTCGACGACAAGTTCACCGCGCTCTCAGGGCAAATGGGCATCCAGGCGCAGTTGTGCGTCGATTTGTTCTTCTGGAGCAACTGCTGGACGGCGCAGCTGCCGCTCTTCAGTTGGACCGGGATCACTGCCAGCGACAACATCTTCAAGATCCCGTCCACACCTGAGTGGAAGCAGATCGGCCCCTGGTACACGGACAGACCAGAATATGGGTATCATCTTCAGAAAGGTATGGCGTTCAGTCCTGACGACAAATCCGGCGAGCCGGCCGCGTGCCACGCGCTCGGCGCGAAGTGAACTCGTGGTCGTCGCGGGCACTTCTCGTGTCCGTCGCCGCCCTGCTCCTATGTGTGCAGCCGGCAGTTTTCGCGGCGCAGCCTGCATCGACCGTTCAGTTCCACGTCAACCAAGTCACGGTGACCATCCGCTACCTGCCCACCACGGCGAACTTCGCGATGCCGCACGTGCAGACGGGGTCGTGGCCGGTCAAATCAGGCGATCTCATCTGCAGGAGCAGGGCGCTTGACGATTGCCTCGTCGACCATATGCCGCTCTTGTGGCAGCTGAATCCGGAGCTGCAAGCGCCGCTCATCTCGTATGCTGCCCGATACGAACTCAAGAACGGCCCGAACAAGGGCAAGATCGTCTGGTCGGAACCGCAGTTCTCACCGCCGATCGGGCCGACGCCCTACGCGCCGAGCGATTTCGCGCAGAACCTTGCCGGCAATGGCTGCTACATAACGTCGCTGACCACCATCATGAATGCCGCGTTGGCCAATCTTCCACCCGGCGTCGGGGTGCGCGGCCGCGCAGCGATCTTCAAGGAGATCCATGCGGGTCAATTCTTGAAGGGTAAGAGGCCGATCAATCAGCTTCAGTGGCAGTATCGTCGCTGGGCAGACAAGCTTCAGCCGAACTCGAAGGATCCATCCCAGCCGTCGAGCCCCGATTTTCTTGAATTCACGGAGTTCGCGAGCGATCTGACGCCAAACGCACAGGCGCCGGTCCTCGATCCGACGACGATCAACGCGCACGGAATCGCCGACAAGATGAAAGGCGGCACGTATTTTCTCATCCCCTATTCGCGCTATGTCGTTCACGCCAGCCCACCTGACGGCGCAGGCAATATCGAGCTCACGCTGAGCTACGATTCTCACCACAAAGTCGCGATCAGCGGGTTCCAACCGGGGAAATACCCGCTGCTGATCGATGACGTCGGCAACGGCAAGCGGTATCGCGTGCGAGTGACGTCAGATATCCGATCGATTCCGATGCGAGAACTCCGAGGAGGCGCCAACGTCACGCTCCCGGCATCGAAGCTGGTCTTAGTGAAGTCGCCGTGGCCGCATCCGGTGTTCCTCGTCTACGAAGGTCAGGACGGCGAAGTGGTCGATCGGGGCGGCGAAGTGTTCCTCGTCGAGGAGTACGATACGTTGAAGTTGACGAGGCCGAATATGCCTCGCCCCGTTCATTCGAAGGCTCCGTAGTATAAGGCTCTCATGCGAGTGAAGATGGTCTGAGCGGGACCTCGCGCTATCGAGCGTAAAACCAACAGACAGTCGCCCCCGACTAAGGAGGAGAGACCACATGTATCGTGTGATGAGCCTAGCGCTCTTGTTTGCCGTGATCGTCGGCTTGACATGGGTAGCGCCGACCTCGGCGGCCGACAACCAGCCGTTCTTCAAGGGATATTGGCGTTGCAATAATGGGGACACCTTGAATGTGACCCCATCGCTTGGACCGTGGATGAGCTTTCAAACCAAAACGGTGCAGTCGTATGGCGCGATTGATTCGGGCACGGGGAGCCATTGGCGTGTCGGCATCGACAGTGATGGCGGATTTTGGAGCATGACATCTCCGGGGTGGAAGGGTCAACACCTCACGTTCACTGGAACGTATACAAGTCACGGCAGCTCGAAACCAATGCAGCAGACCATCACGAAAAATTCAAACACCGCCATAACCGTTCAAACAGTGCGCAGCGGCGCAGTCATCTCCACGATCGGCTGCAACAAGTAGAAGGCGCGAGCGTGATGAGTTGTCCGTCCTGCGGTGCGCGGCCGGCCCCAGGGGCTGCTTTTTGCGGCTCGTGCGGCGCCGCGCTGGCCCCCACGGCCGGATCTCAGACCCCGACGGGCCAGCGCATCCTCACGCTGCAGGCCGAGATGGCAATTCGCAAGGCCGGCGAACGCGCGCACAACGTCGTGCAAACGCTCGGCCCCGAAAAACTATTGGCCATCGTCGGGGGAGTCTTCGGTCTACTCGGCGCGCTGCTGCCCTTCTATCACGTTAACCTTCCTATGTTTATCGGTGCCGTCGACCCTGCACAGATGCAGCAACCATCGTCGTCTCTCGTGCATGTGGGCAGGATTGGCGCGATCGTCATTTGTGCCTCGATCGCGCTCGGCGTCGGGCCGCTCATCACGCTTCCGACGCGTGCCGTGTCGCTCGTCGGCTTCGGTTGTGCGTCACTCGTCTTGGGCATGCTGCTCGGCATCTTTTTTCAAAACGCGCTGTTCGGACGGACGTTTGCGGAAGGCTTCTACTGCGCAATATTAGGGTTTGCGCTCTTATGCTACGCGTACGCCCGCCGGGCCTACGCCGCCCGCTAATCTGATGGATGCAAAGCCTACATACGGAACTGGCCGCAAAGAGCCGTTCAGCTGGCTCGAGGGGACATTTGTTGCATGCCTGGCGCTGATCTTCATCGCTTCGATATCTCCGTACGTGGGCCGCAGTCCGTACGTGGTTGGAGAATGGTCTGGAACGCCAGCGATCATGCCGGCGGGGATCTCGGTGACCGCCGGCAAGTTCGTGCGGCTCGATATCACGGATGTGGATGCTGCCGGCAACGTCGCCGGCAGCATGAAAGTGGTGGGTATTTCGGGCCCGATTGTCGGCAAGCTGCACGGGCACCATCTCTCCTTGATCATGACCACATCCCAACCGACAGGGCCAGTGCATTATGGGGTCGCTTTTGATGGTACGATAAGAGGCGGCACGATCGACGGTACATTGATGGAGAGTGGCAGTAGCCAATGGAACACACCGCCGTTGAACTATGAAGTCTCGCTCAAGCGATTGTAGGTTCCAAGCTGTGAATCCGGCCGATGTGGGAGAACTTGGAATGCCTCCGAAAGACAAAACGTTCAACTCATGGGTCCTGCCCAGGGGTCAGGTGATGTAGCCGTGTGCTCGGTACCAGTTGACGGCTCGCGCGAGCGCGTCGCGGACCGGTCCCGCGTGGAACCCCAACTCGCGGATGGCCTTGCTCGCGTCGACGAATTGGAACTCTCGCGACATCCGCACGCCCTCGAGTGGCACGAATGGCACCGCATGCGGTTGCAGCCGGCAACGAAGTTCGTCGGCGTACGCGGCCAAGACAGTCAGTCCATATGGCACGCGCCAGCGCGGCGCCGGTCGTTGCGTGACCTCCGCGAGCAGGTCCCACACCCGATCGAACGACAAGTTTTCGCCACCGATGATGTAGCGTTCTCTGGGTTTGCCGTGCTCAATCGCAGCGACATGTGCGCGCGCCACGTCCTCGACGGCGACAAGGTTGAAGCCGCCAGTGCTTGGTCGCGCGCCGATCCGGCCGCGCGCGAAGTCGAGGACCAGGCGGCCGGTTGGCGTCGGTTTGTGATCTCCTGGGCCGACGGGCGCCGTTGGCAGCACCAGCACTGCCGGAAGATCTGCGGCGATAGCAGCTTGTTCCTGCTCAAGCTTAGAGCGGTGATAGGTAGAAGCGTGAGCGCCTGACAACGTGTCCGCTTCCGTGGCCGGCACACCGTCGTGTGCGGGGCCGACAGTCGCCGCACTTGAAGTCACCACTGCGCGCTCGACGCCAGCAGTGCGGGCTGCTTCCAGGACACTCGCGGTTCCGGCGACGTTGACGCTGCGTATCGCAGCGCGATCTCGCGACGCAAAGGAATACAGCGCCGCGCAGTGTACCAGGTAGCGGCAGCCTTGCATCGAGGCGATGACATCACTCGCACGGCACACATCACCCTCGACCCACTCGATGCTGGGAGGCGCGTCACGAGGTACTCCATGGGGCGCGTGCGCGAGGGCTCGGACACCGTAGCCCGAAGCGATGAATTCGCGCGCGACGTGGGCGCCGATGAAACCGCTCG
>DAINRU010000038.1:0-19437 GCA_036741695.1 Vulcanimicrobiota bacterium | reverse complement strand
GCGCCGCGATGGTCTTGGCACCCGCGACGACCTGGGCCAACGAGACATACGTGCCGGCCTTGATGAAATAAAACGGTGCCAACAGGCTCATGGTGGCCGTCCGCAGGCGGCGTGCGAACTCGATGTGCGACAGGAGAAAGCCGGCTGAGGCGAAGCCTAAAACGTAGGCAGGGAGCACGCCTTCGCTTCTGGCGAGCGTGGCGAGGCCAGCCAGCGCGAAGATGATGGCGAAGAGCAGGCGTGCCCCGGGTTCGCTCACCCGATCGCCAAGCCTGGTGAACGCCACGGGCAAGAAGCGCGGCACGATCGCGACCGCCGCCGCTGACGCCGTCAAAAAGAGCGCGAGCCAAGGATTGAAGTTGGCGAAGAGCAGACCGAGCGCGATCACAGTCCCGAGGTCGGTGATGAAACACGCGGCCAAGATCATCTGCCCGAAATCCTTTTTCGCCAAGCCTGATTCGAGCATGACGGCATAGACCACCGCCACCGACGTCGTCGACATGGCCACTCCGGCGATCTTCGCCGCGGATACCGACCAGTGCGCGATGAAGAACGCATACCCCATCGCGCCCGCAAACGGCAGTGCAAATGACAGCGCACCAACGAGCACGGCTGGCCGCCATTGCCGGCGCAGCACCTGCGGATTGATCTCCGATCCGGCCAGATAGGTCAGCATGATGGCGCCAAAACCTGCGATGAAGTCGATCCAGGTGTTGGTCGCAAGCGCGATGAGGTTGCCCGCGATCATGCCGAGCCCGATCTCGACGAGCGCAGCCGCGATGCGCAGGCGTATGGAGACGAGGGCGGCGACGAAAGCCACGCTCATCCAGATAGCGGCGATCAGCCAGGTGTTCTGCAGCGTGGAGACGTCGAACAGTGGATGCATGCCAGTCACTCCTGAACCAGTACGCGTTCAGGAGTCATCGGCCGCAAGTCGGCGGTTTGGCGTCGCGAGCGGGCGACAGCCGGGCGAACTCCTCCGCCCGGCCCTAGGCTACGTGCGCCGCTGCCCGCCTTCCTGTGCGGGCCGGCTCCTGGTTCGCGACCTCTGGGGCTAGCGCCGGCTGCGCACCGATTTGCGAAGGGTCTTGATCGCTTTGTTCACGTGCTGCTTCACGACCCCACGCACGATCGACTCGACCTCGCGGCGCTGCGGGAATTTCGCCAGCTGCGGCACGACGCCGATGACGACGCCGCATGAGGTGCAGGCTACCGTCCAGATGGTGAGCTCACCGCCGGCGCGCTCCGGGCGAGCGCGGAAGCGCACTGCCTTGAGGCAATGGGGACACTTGCGCTTGAAGATGTCAGGGGCGCTGTCGCGAGGGGTGCGGCGCCGGCGCTTGCGAGCTGGCATTGATCGTTACCTCTGCTGGGCCATCACGGCCGATCGCTACTTACGGGTCAGATCGGTACCGAAATACTGCTTCGAGAGTCTGCTCAAGGTGCCATCGCGATGCATGTCCACCACGGCCTGTTCGACCGCCGTATAGAAGCTTTTCGGGTCGAGCGGACTATTCTTGTCGACGGCGATCGCAGCGTCCTCGAAAAACACGGGGCCGCCCAGCGCTCGGAACGGCGCTCCGTGTTTGATCTGGAACAGCGCGAAGGGCTCCGAGGTGAGCACCGCGTCGAGACGCACGCCGTCGCCGAGCGCGAGATCGCGCATCGCCAGTTGGTCCGTCGCGTAGGGGATGGCGCGCGCAGCTGGAGCGGGCACGAGGATGTTCTCTCCGGTCAGCGTCAGATGACCTTCCAGGTACGCTTGGTAGGTGGTCGCCTCGCCGACGCCGACCCGCCTGCCATCGAGCTCTTCGATGGACCTGTACGCGCTCGTCTTATACACGAAGAAGGATCCGGGGATATAGTAATACGGCTCGGTGAAATACAGCACGCGCTGCCGATCGTGGGTGATCGTCATGGAGTTGACGTTGAGATCCCAGCGTCCGTTCCAGTTCCCACCGGTGATCGCGTCCCAGCTGATGTCCAAGAATTCGGGATGTACGCCCAGACGGCGGGCGATCTCACGGCCAACGTCGATGTCGAAACCCTGCCACACGCCATCGCTGGTCCTGAAACTGAGCGGCTGGTAGTTGGCGTCGCACGAGATGAGCAGCTTGCCGCGCTTGCGGATCTCGCTGAGCAGATCCGTGACGCCGGCCGGATTGGTCGGCGCTACCCTCGCGGTCTCGCTCTCCTGCCTCGGGGCGCAGGCGACCAGACCGGCCAACAGAGCGGCGATCAGCGCGATAGGCCAGACCCGCAGTGGTCCTCTAGGCTGCACAGAACATCTCGTACGCTAGAGCCTATTGAGGTATGTTCCGGCGCCGTCCTTCTCCCGAGGCGGTCGGACCCGTTTGGCGCGGCCCGACACGCGGCTATCGCCCGATGAGACTCCTGCTAGGCTCACGATGGCTCACTATAATGAGGGAACGCGTCCGCCGGGGCTGGGATGGTCGCTACGGCGGCGATCAGCGTCATCTGCTGCGCGAGGAGATTGGGCTCATCTCGACACGCCGTGGACGTACAACAGCGCCACGATGATGCCCAGGGCCAGTCCGCAACACGCCTTGACCACGTCGGCGGCGCGTGACCGTCGCGCGCCCTCATCGCTGAGCGCGCTCGCCGGCCGGCCGAGCTCGGCAGTCGCCTGAGCGGCCCACCACATGTTCAGCGACGTCAACAACAGGTAGGCCGGTAAGATGACGAGCAGTGGCAGCACGACGTCTTTGAATGCGCGGATCTCGTGATCGAGCAAGATGAAGGTGACGAGAAACCCGAGGGCGGCGGCACCTAAAATCGTTACGCGCGCAACAAATGCATCAGCAAACCGATCGCGATACACCGTGGGTCCAGAGGCTGCGCTTCTGTCGGCCACGAGAAGGATTGTAGCACGCAGCGTCACGGTAGGGAAGCACGAAGCGGCCAAGGTGTGCTGTGTGATATAGACTACGCAGAGCTTTACGCCGATACTATTATATATGTGTCTGGATTGTGGCTGCTCCCGCACCGATCGCCAGCGCGAATCATCTATAGGTCGTCGCGGATTTCTCGCTGGCGGCTTGGCCCTGGCCGCCGCCGGCTGCCTGCCGCTGCGCGCCATCGCGCAGGCCTCACCGTCTCGCCATTACACTTTGTTCATCGAGCGCATGGACACGGGCGAATATGCCGCCGAGCCCTTCACGATCGACGGCACGTCAGTTTACTGGCCCGGGTATAAGAAACTGTGCGCGGTCTTGCGCGACGAGCACGTCGCGCCGAAATACGGATACGTGCAGATCGACGTCCGCACGATCGAAGCGTTATGGGCGGTACAGCAGTACCTGGCGCGCGACGGGATCCGCGAACCGATCATCGTGCATAGCGGCTATCGCACGCCGCAGACCAACGCACAGATCGAAGGCGCCGCTCGTCTCTCGCTCCATATGTGGGGCAAGGCTGTCGACTTCCACGTGCCCGGCGTGCCGCTCGCCGATCTGGCCGGGGTCTGCGCCGCGTGTCCGATCAGCGGCGGCGTGGGCTACTACCCCGAAGGCTGGGTGCACCTGGACACGGGACCCAAGCGCGAGTGGACGGGGTGAGACGGGGGAGAGGGAAACAGACCAAGGGTCCGTTGCTGCAAAGCTCCGTTGCTACAGAGGTCTTGGGCTGGCCGCTGCGGCGCAAGAATTAGCCCAGCCGCACAGAAGCCTCATATACTATGCCCGCCGTTGCGATGCCGGTCGACAACGGAACCACCGTTCGGCCGCACACCCCCGAGCTCGAGAAGCTCCAATCGCACATCCGCGCGCTGGCCAAGCGGCGCAACGCGGTCGTCATCTCCCACATCTACCAGCGTCTCGAGATCCAGGAAGTATCCGACTTCATCGGCGATAGCCTCAACCTCAGCCGCGAGGCGGCTCGGACGAAGGCGGACGTCATCGTCTTCTGCGGCGTCCATTTCATGGCCGAGACGGCCAAGCTGCTCTCACCCAATAAGCTCGTGCTGCTGCCCGACATGAAAGCAGGCTGCGGCATGGCCGACATGATCACGGGCGACCAAGCGCGCGCTTTCCGCGCCCTGCACCCCGGGCTGCCGCTCGTCTCATACGTCAACACCTATGCCGAGGTCAAGGCCGAGTCGGACATCTGCTGCACGTCGACCAATGCCGCCGACATCGTGCGCTCCCTGCCGGACAAAGAGATCCTCTTCGCGCCCGACATGTATCTCGGGGGTTGGGTACAAAAGCGGCTGCCCGAGCGAAAGATCATCAGCTGGAACGGGTATTGCCCGACGCACTTCGTCATCAAGCCCGAGATGGTCATCGCGCGCAAGAAGCTTAACCCCGACGCGCTCGTCTTGGCGCATCCCGAATGTTCGCCTGAGGTGCTCGAGCTCGCCGACTACGTCGGCAGCACTCAGGGGATCATGGATTATGCGGGCAAGAGCGCAGCGCGCGAATTCATCATCTTGACCGAAGCCGGTCTGCTCCTGCGGCTCAAGGCTCTCCATCCGCACAAGCGCTTCCATTCGATCGCGCCGTGCCCACATTGCCCGTACATGAAGTTCGTCGAGCTCGAGAAGGTCGCAGCCTGTTTGGAAGGCGACCTCAATCCCATCGAGATCCCGACCGACATCATGATCCGCGCGCGCCGCAGCATCGAGCGCATGATGGCGGTTTCATGAAGGTGAAACGGACCTAAAGGTCCGTTGCTACATATATGTTGCAGCGTCTTCAAGCATGATACGCACAGACGTCCTCGTCGTCGGATCGGGTGCAGCCGGGTTGCTGCTCGCGCTGCACGCCGCCGAAAAAGGTCTGTCCGTCACGATCGCCACCAAGCGCACGATCGAGGAATCCAATACCGCCTGGGCCCAAGGCGGGGTCGCCGCCTCGCTCGACCTCGAAGAAGACTCAGCCGCTGCACACCTCGCCGACACGCTCGCCGCCGGCGCCGGTCTGTGCAACGAAGCGGCGGCGGCGCTCGTGGCCGCTGAAGCGCCTACGCGCGTCGAGGAGCTGCGCGAGCTGGGCGTCGCCTTCAACCTCGCGGTCACGGGCGAGCTCGCGTTGACGCGCGAAGCGGCGCATAGCCATGCCCGCACGGTGTTCTCCGAAGACGCGACCGGCAAGGCGATCTCCACGACGCTTGCGCGTAAGGCACTGCATCACCCCAAGGTCACAGTGGTGGAACGAGCGACGGCTGTGTCGCTCATCGTCGAGGATGCGCGCTGCCGCGGCGCCTGGGTGTTCGCCGACGGCAGGCAACGGCCGATCATCGCATCGGCTGCCACCGCGCTTGCCACAGGCGGCGTCGGTCAGGTCTACGAACGGACGACGAACCCGCCGGGAGCGACCGCCGATGGCTTGGCTCTGGCTCATGACGCCGGTGCTGCATTGGCCGACGTCGAATTCGTCCAGTTCCACCCGACGGCGCTTGCCGTCGCCGGCGCACCGGCCTTGCTCGTCTCCGAAGCGGCGCGCGGCGAAGGCGGCATCCTCGTCAACAAGGATGGCAAGCGCTTCTGCTTCGACGCAGATCCGCGCGGTGAGCTCGCTCCGCGCGACGTCGTCGCCCGGGCGATCTACCGCGAGATGCAGCGCAGCGGCGCGGGAGTCTGGCTGGATCTGCGGCCGATAGGGACGCCCAAGCACATCCGCACGCGCTTCCCCAATATCGCCGCAGCGTGCGCTCGCTTCGGCGTCGACATCGGCACGGAGCCGATCCCTGTCGGGCCCGCGGCGCACTATCACATGGGCGGCGTGCTCACAGACCTCTTCGGCCGGACGACCGTCGGCTCGCTGTATGCCGTGGGCGAGTGCGCCTGCACGGGCTTGCACGGCGCCAACCGCCTGGCGGGTAACTCGCTCGCCGAATGTCTGGTCTTCGCATGCCGGGCCGCAGATGATATCGGTGGTGCTGTGCCAGCCGGCGGGAGCGTAACGGGCAGCGACGAGCCGCGCAGCGTCAGCAGCATGGACCGGGTCGAGCCCTTGCGTGCCCTCATGTGGGAGGGCGCAAGCGTGGTGCGCACCGGCGACGATCTGCGACGGTTGCTGGATCGGCTCGAACACTGGCCTCTCGCCGAGTGGCCGATCTCGCGCGCCGCTTTGGAATCACGCGCGTTGCTCACCGCGGCGCGCTACATCACGCATGCCGCGCTCATCCGCGAGGAGAGCCGTGGAGCCCACTACCGCACGGACTTTCCCGAGCGCGACGACGAGCATTGGCTCGCCCGCATCGTCTGGAATGCGGACGGCTACGTCGTCGAACCGATCGCGGCGCCGGCGGCGACGTAAGGCTCGAGGATGCGCCATCCCGCGCTGCTCCAGCCCCCATTCCAACCGCTCACGCTGGAAGGGGCGGCCCAATACCGAGCAGCGGTGGTCGCGGCCCTGGCCGAGGACGCAGCGAACGCGGACGTCACCTCTGCGTCCATCATCGGCGCGAATGAAACAGCGATCGCCGAGATGGTGTTCCGCTCGGGCGGTGTCGTTGCAGGTCTGTCGCTCGCCGCGCTCACCTTCTCGATCGTCGATCCTGCGATCCGTTGTGACGCCGCCGCCACGGATGGCGACCGCGTGCACGCCGGGTCGTCGATCGCGACCATCAGCGGGGCCGCACGAGGCCTGCTGGCCGGCGAACGCGTGGCGCTCAACTTCGCCGGACGCTTGAGCGGCATTGCCACGCTGACTCGCGCGTTTGTCGATGCGGTCCAAGGATTCCCAGTCCGCATCTGCGATACGCGCAAGACGACGCCGGGCTTACGCGCGTTCGAGCGCTACGCCGTCCGCGCAGGCGGCGGCTACAACCATCGCTTCAACCTGTCGGACGCCGTGCTCATCAAGGATAATCATCTGGTCGCGGCGGGGTCTGTGGCGAAGGCCGTCGCCGCTGCCCGCGCGAACGCACCTGCGGACTTCATCATCGAGGTCGAGTGCGATTCGCTCGAGCAGGTGAAGGCCTCGCTCGATGCAGGAGCAGATGCCGTGCTGCTCGACAACATGGCGCTGCCGAAGTTGCGAGAGGCGGTCGCACTCGCTCGCGGGCGCGCCGTCACCGAGGCATCCGGCGGTATCAATATCGGCAACGTGCGCGAGATCGCGCAGGCGGGCGTCGACGTCATCTCGGTCGGGGCGCTGACCCATAGCGCGCCCTGCGCCGACATCGCCCTCGACTTCAAACACTCGTGAACCGCGCAACGGATCTTGAAGCAACGGACCTTTGAACCAACGGACCTTTAGGTCCGTTAAGGACAGACATGAACGACGACGAAAAGACGAAGCCTAAAGATCAGCGTGAGGACTGGGTCAACATGCACATGGGGCGCACGTCCAAGGAGACGGCAAAGCGCCTGCTGACCACGGAGCAACCGCGTCCTCCGGCCGACGCGCCGACGCTGACCCTGCGCGGGGTCAAAGCGCGCTGCGTCGCCGGCGGCGCTTCGAACTTCTGGATCATCGGGTCGGAGGCTGGCGAACCCGTGCTGACCGGTGACTATCCGCTCATCGGCATCTCGCCGACCGCCTATTTCATCCAGGCGCCGGAGTTCAACCACTTGCCGTATTCAGTGCAGCGATCGTTGCTCGGTCCTGACAATCACTCCATCAAGGGCGACACCGCTGCGCTCGAGGCACGGATGCGTGAGGTCTATGGCTGAGCGGCTAGCTGTGGAGTCGCGCCTGCTGCCTGGACTGACGATCCTCGCGCTCGTCGCCCTGATCCAGCTCTTGCCCAGCCGTTACGTTCTATTACCGCCGGCAGTTGTCTACGTTTTGGGCGGCGTTTTGGTCCTGGCGCTGATCGCGGCAGGCGTGACACGACCTGGCTCCATGTGGGTCCGGGTCGAGCGCTGGGCCGTCTGGCTGTTTGTGCTCGTCGGTACAGCGGCCGAGCTTGTGATCCTGAAGGACCTGATCGGCGACATCATCTTCCATAAGCGGGAGCTCGCGGCTATCACGCTGCTGACCACGTCCGTCGCGGTCTGGGTCACGAACGTGCTCATATTCTCGTTCGTCTACTGGCAACTGGATCGCGGCGGACCCGATGGAAGAGTTCGCGGGTGGAATGGCCGGGCGGACCTGACGTTCACCCAGGGGAACCCGTCAGATGGCATACCGGCTGACTGGCGGCCGACCTTTGCCGACTATCTGTTCTTGGGTTTCAACACGTCGACGGCCTTCAGTCCGACCGATACGCTGCCATTGACCGCGCGCGCGAAGATGTTGATGATGGCGCAGAGCTGCATCTCGCTCGTCACCATCGTCATCGTCGCTGCGCGTGCGATCAACGTCCTGAGCTAATCGTTGCAACGGCAGAACCTTTGTGGCAACGGACCTTGAGGTCCGTTGATCTTCTACTGGCGCGCCATCGCGATGCGCAGGCGATCCTCCGCCGAGATGAAGCGGTCCGCATCGGATGTGCCTGCGTCGATCTGGACGCCTAACACCTTTCCGTTGAACGCGGCATCTGCGGCGGTCATCTCGCTGCTGACCAGCGTGCCCGTGTCGTTGCCGACGTCGCAGGTCTCGTCTGCGGAGAACATCATGGGGACGGTCATCTCCACCCGGCCTTCGCCAGCCTTCTTCCCGTCGAGGTAGAGCGTAACCGCCCCGCCCTTTCCGAGACCGCCACCGTCGTAGGCGAACTCCATGCGTACTTGGTGGTTCCCCGCGGGGAGCGACGCGTCTGCTCGCACGAAGAACGATTTGTACCCGAAACAGTTGTAGCAATACGAGAGTTTCCCGTCTTTGGCGTACAGGCTCCAGCCGCCGAACGCCCCGCCTTGCGCCACGATCACGCCGCTCGCGCCGCTATCGGGCACGACGATCTGCGCGGTCACCGAGTGCGATTTGTTCTTGATGTTGACGATCGAGTTCTCGCTGAGCCTCCCCATGCCGCCGAAGAGGATTTGGCTGTCGCCCTTGATGAGCGTTGGACGTCCGGCCATATCCGGGTTGAAGCGTTCGACTCGGCGATCGTCGAGCGGCAGCACATTGTACTTCGTCGCCTCGATGAGGAACAAACGTTGCAGATCGCGCAGTTTGTCGGGGTTCTCTTTGGCGATGTTCCTCGATTGCGTCCAGTCGTCTGGACCGTAGAGCTCCCACACGTCGTCGTCGTAGGGCGGCAAGGGCGCCACGACCCAGGGTGTGCTGTGTCGGGTCACCGCGGTCCAGCCTTTGTGATAGATGCCTCGATTGACGAACATCTCGAAGTACTGGGTCTCGCGCCGGTCCGCCGCCTTTGCATCGTCGAACGAGTACGCCATCGAAACCCCGTGCAGCGGCATCTGCGCGATGCCGTTCACGATCGCGGGTTGCGGGAGTTTTGCCGCCTCGAGGACCGTCGCTGCCACGTCGATCACGTGGTGGAACTGCATGCGGGTCTCGCCTTTGGAGCGAAAGCCTTTCGGCCAGTGCACGATGGCGCCGTTGCGCGTGCCGCCCCAGTGCGAGGCGACCTGCTTGGTCCATTGATAGGGCGTGTCCATGGCGTGGGCCCAGCCCACTGCGTAGTGGTTGTAGGCCTTCGGGCCGCCGAACTCCCCGATATGCTCCGTCAGGTATTGTGGAGTCTCAACCCCCGTGACGCCGTTCAGCATGAACAGCTCGTTGAATGTGCCATTGATCGTGCCTTCAGCAGACGCGCCGTTATCCCCGACGATGCAATAGATAAGCGTGTTGTCGATGACTTGCAGTTTTTCCAGCACGTCGATCAACCGCCCGACGTTGTGATCGGTGTGCTCCATGAAACCCGCGTATACTTCCATCTCGCGGGCGAGCACCGGTTTGAGCTTAGGGTCGATTCCGTCCCATGCGGGTATCTCTGCCGGCCGCTTGGTCAGCTCGGCATCCTTGGGGATCGCGCCGAGCTGCTTCTGCCGCGCGAATATCTCCTCGCGCAGTTTGTCCCAGCCTTGATCGAACTTGCCCTTGTACTTGTCGGCCCATTCCTTCGGCACGTGATGCGGTGCGTGGGTCGCGCCCGGCGCGAAGTAGACGAAGAACGGTTTGTCCGGCATGAGGACGCGCTGCTGGCCGATCCAGTCGATCGCGTGATCCGTCATGTCGACGGTGAAATGATAGTTGGGATCGTCCGGCGGCTCGATAGGCACGGTGTCCTTGTACAAGGCGGGAGCCCACTGATTGGTCTCACCGCCGATGAACCCGTAGAAGTGCTCGAAGCCGCTGCCGGTGGGCCACTGGTGGAACGGACCCATGGGGCTTGTCTCCCACACCGGCACTTCGTGGCATTTACCGAACTGCGCGGTCGAGTAGCCGTTGAGGGTGAGGATTTCTGCGAGCGGCGCCGCCGCCTTGGGACGAATGGAGTTATATCCTGGCGC
Source organism: Vulcanimicrobiota bacterium (assembly GCA_036741695.1). Classification (GTDB taxonomy): domain Bacteria; phylum Vulcanimicrobiota; class Vulcanimicrobiia; order Eremiobacterales; family Eremiobacteraceae; genus JAFANK01. The sequence continues at coordinate 9,110 of DAINRU010000038.1, read as the reverse complement.
CGACGTCGCAAGCTCGGTGATGGCGCCCATGCCGACCGCGTGATGGTTGCGCCCGGTGAGCAGTGCTTGGCGCGTCGGCGAGCACAGCGCGGTCGTGTGGAAACGAGTATACCGCAGTCCGCCCTTTGCCAGCCGTTCGAATGTCGGCGTGTTGATGACGCCGCCGAACGCGCTTGAAGAACCATAACCCGCGTCGTCGATGAGCACGATGAGCACGTTGGGCGCCCCTTTGGGCGGACGCAGCGGTTCGATCGGCGGGAACTTGGTGTCGGGATCTTTCGCGTCGTACGTCGTGAGGCCGACGTGCTGCGGGTCTGGAATGGGCAGAATCTCACGTTGGATTTCAGGGCCGAAGTCAGACATCAAGCACGTCTCCTACATCATGGCGAGCGAAGGGGCCGACCTTACTTGGAGGCGTGGGAACGAACCCCTTTCAAAAAGGGATATCTTGCGGCAGGGTCATCGATTTTCAGTTCGCAGATGCCGCAAAAGCAGCATCAGTTCACGCCGCTACGGTGCGGTCTTGTCGCTCGCGGCGGTACGCGGTGCACGGCGAGCCATGACTTGCTTATCCATCCAGTTGATGAGGGGAAGGAATGTCGTATTGAGCGCGACGATCACGACCGTCGCGATCGTGGCTTCATAGAGCAAACCGGCGCCGCACAGAGCACCGATGGCTGCAGTAGACCAGATGGTGGCGGCCGTGTTGAGCCCGCTCACGTTGAGCCCTTCTCTCAGGATCACGCCACCTGCCAAAAAGCCGCAGCCGGTCACGATACCAGCGATGATGCGGATGTCGTCGCTACCCAGTGCGGGCCCTATGGTGGCGTACAATGTCGCACCGGTGCAGACGAGACTGCTCGTCTGGATGCCTGCGGCTGCACCGCGCCACTGGCGCTCCACACCGATGCACACGCCAAGCACTGCGCCCACCGCCAAGCGGATGACGATCTCCTCGAGCGACAAGACATGTGCCGGTCTCATCCGGGGACTCCTTGCTGTTGCATTCCCGCGGACGCGAGGCGCATATCGCGTTCGAGGGTGACGTTGAGCAGCTCGCGCAGCGCGACGATGGCAGCAAGCTGACCGAGCTCTTGCCAGCTCGGCGCGATCGCCGTGCGGATGATGTCGCTCGCGATCATGAGCTCAAGCCCCAAGGTGAGGCGTCGGGCCAAAAGCCAGCGGATTGGGCTATATGCATGCGGCGTCGGGCCTTTGGAAAACGCGAGCAGCGCTCGAACCAGCGCGTCAAGCGACGCAAGTATGACGAGGAGCACGGCGCCGAAGTCGATGTACAGCGCTGCTTGGTCGGCCAAATGCCCGATAAGTTCGTCCACGAACTCCTACTCCAGTGCGGTTCGACGGCCGTGTTGTCTAAGGGTGTACGCGCCTGCGACACGTCAATCCCCCGCAGCGTCAGACCTGCTTGCGGCCACGGATCGCCCAGGCACGTGCGGAGAGCGTGAATGGGCTGTCGGGCTTCCCGGCCAGCAGCTTCGAGCGCAGCTCCCGCTCGATCTCGTCGCGGACTCGTGCAGACACGCTGCGCAGGTATGCTCCGGCCGGGCCCTGGGTAAACCCGAACGGTTCCCAGTAATCAGCGAAGGACAAGAACCGCATATCGAAATCAAGCGGCGCACTGACGATCTCCCCGAGAGCTGCCTCTTCCCACAGGGCGCTCAGGCCATCTCGGTCGAGCAGAGGATGAGGCTCCTCGATGAGATGCTTGTCCTTGTCCACCGCGTCCGCGACCTCCCAGAAGATGCGCAACATGTTCATGCCTTGCGCGTGGTCCCAGACGGCAGCTTCGATCGTGCCGCCGGGCCTCACCACGCGGCACATCTCTGCCAGCGCCGCGCGTTGATCGGGGATGAAGTTGAGCACTAAAAGCGCGTAGCACGCGTCGAACGAGCTGTCGTCAAAAGGTAGTTGCTGCGCATCGCCTACCTCGAAATGGGCGCGCTGCGATATCCGCGCCCGCGCATAGTCGACGAACGCAGGCGACGGGTCGATCCCCACCACCTCAACGAGCGGCGATGAACCCACGATGGCGCGAGCAAGCGAGCCGGTTCCCGATCCGACGTCGAGCACCCTGGCCGCGCCAGCCAGATCGACGAACGCCAAGAACCGCTCCGCAAGCATCTGGCTCCAGCGCCCCATGAAGCGCTCGTATGCCTCAGCCTGGGTGAACATCAGCCCTTGATCAAACGGGTCCAGCGCACAAGAGCTTCGAGGAACTCGACGAGTTGCGCGCCGAGCTCGTCGTCGATCAGCTCGCCCTTGTCGTTGAACTTGGTCTGCACGCGAGCCACGCGTACCTCGGGGTCTTGCAGGAAGTAGACGCCCTCCGCGGTGGCTATCTGCCGTATGTTCAGCTGCGCTTTCACCGTGCCGAAACCGCCGGTCGACGCCCCCAAGATCCCGGCCGGTTTGCCCTCGAGCACCGAATCCTCTGGCGGACGCGACGCCCATTCGATAACCGTCTTGGTCACGGCCGGGATGATGCCGTTGTGTTCGGGCGAGACGATGATCAGGCCGTCGGCTTTACGGATGGCTTCGCGCATGCGGGTGACCGCGGCGGGCGGGTTTTTCTCCATGTCCATATTGAAGAGCGGCATCTCCTGGAGGTCGAGGACCTCGAGGCGGATGCCGCGCGGGGCACGCCGGACGAGCTCGGCCAGCAGCATGCCGTTGTACGAACCCGTTCGCAAGCTGCCGGCGAATGCGGCGAACGTCAATGGTTTGTCGGCCATAGGGGCCGGTTCGTGAGAGCCACGTCATTTCCGCCCGACGCACAAGGCATCCGGACGCGGCTCCCATAAAGGTAGACGCCGGAGGCTCATCTATGCCACGAGTTGCAGTCGCTTATGCCCTGTGTTGCGCGTTCATTCTGGCGAGCGCAGCCGCCCCGTTCGCCGACACGACGGTGAGCCCGGTGCCGGCCTCGGCATTGAACGAGTACCCCATCAAGACCGCGCAAAGCAACGCCCGCTATATCACGAATGGCCCGGATGGAGCGCTGTGGTTCACGGAAGCCGATGCGAGCAAGATCGGGCGCATCGCGACAGATGGGACCATGACGGAGTTTCCCGTGCGTGGCGGATCGTATCCCAATGGCATCACAACAGGACCTAATGGGAATCTCTGGTTCACCGAGACCTCGGCTGGCCTCATCGGCATGATGACGCCGACAGGCACCGTGAAAGAGTTCAGGCTGCCGATCAACTATTCGGGCCCGGTCGGCATCGTCGCGGGGCCCGATGGCAACATCTGGTTCACGGAGTTCGTGACCGACGCGATCGGCCGCATCACCCCCGACGGCAAGGTCACGGAATTTCCACTCGCCCCGCAACCAAAGCTGACGAATGCCACCACATCGGTCGCGACGCCTTTGCCCCGCGGCCCCTTCGAGATCACGGTCGGACCTGACTCCAATTTGTGGTTCACCGAGCAAAAGGGCAACGCGATCGGCCGCATCACCGCGGACGGTACGATCACCGAGTACCCGCTCGGGGGCGACAACAACTATCTCAACAGCATCACCAAAGGCCCGGACGGGAACCTCTGGTTCACCGAAGTGGGCACGGGCAGGATCGGGCGCATGACGCCGGCCGGCGCCGCCACGCACTACCTGATCCCGACCCGCCACAGCAGCGCAAGCGGCATCGCCGTGGGTCCCGACGGCAATATTTGGTTCACAGAGACCAACGTCGGGCAAGTCGGCAAGGTCAATGTGACGACGGGGCGGATCGCAGAGCTGGCGTTGCCGTCGCAGGACAGCCAGCCCATCGGCATAACGCTCGGACCCGACAGCCATCTGTGGTTTGTGGAGTCGGCGGCGAATAAGATCGGACGCTACGCGCCGTAACTCACTTGAGGTAGTGGTCGAGCCAATCCAGCCAGATGTGGTACATGTCCTCGATGCGTACGGGTCCGGCGACCTCGTGACCAGACTCCGGCCAGGCGATGAATTTCACCGGCACGTGATTGTCTGTCAACGCGTGATACATCGCGTATGACTGCGTGATGGGCACGCGGACGTCGCCGGTGTTCGAGAGGATGAGCGTCGGCGTCTTGATGTTCTTCCAGTAGGTGATCGACGACTGTTCCCGGCAGGCCGCCATGTTGTCGTCCACCCAGGGCGACCCTTTGAAGTACCAGCGGTCCGAGACGTTGGAGTCGGAGAGATCGTAGTCCTCAAGACAGTCGCTGTAGGCCGCGCCTAGGACCGCGGCCTTCCAGACCTGGTAGTGCCCGATGACCCAGGAGGTCATGTAGCCGCCGTTGGACCAGCCGCCGACACCGATGCGCGAGGTGTCGACGATGCCCATCTTCTCTACCGCCTCTAGCCCCGACATGATGTCGCGCCCCGGCCCGTCGCCGCCGTCATTTTTGGTGGCATACATGAACGCGTTGCCGAGGTTATCGCTGCCGCGATAGTTCGGCTGGAAGACGATGTATCCGTGGGCGGCGACGAGCTGGATGTAATCCCAGAACTCGGTGTTCGAGCCTTCGTTGGGCCCGCCGTGGATGCGCAGCACGAGTGGGTACGTCTTGCCTTTCACGTAGCCTGGCGGGTACGTCAGCACGCCGTCTTCGGTGAAGCCGTCGGGACCCTGCCAGGTGATGCTCTCGCTGTCGCCGAGGTCGAGCGCAGCTATGTCGTGGTTGAAGTCCGTCAGCCGCCGCGGAGCCGCGTTGGACGAGCTCATGTAATAAAGCTCGGTCGGACGTTTGGACTCGTAACCGGAGAAGGCGATCGCGCCGTCCTTGCCGACCACCATGTCGATCCCATTGTCGTTGGAAGGGTCGACCTGCCCGAGATCGAGCTTGCGCGCTGGCCCAGAAAGCGGCTGCACCCAGAGCGAGGTGCGCGTGCCATCGGGCGCTCCGATGAGCACCGCGGAGCCGTCCGGCATCCACAGCGCACCGTTGACGTCACGGTCGAGATTCCCCTGGATATTGATCCCGTCGCCGCCAGTCGCGGGAGCGACGAAGACGTTATTCTCGTTCATGTCGTCGCCGTTCAGAGAATACCAGTAGGCGATCTTGGATCCGTCGGGCGAGAACATCGAATAGTCTTCAAAGCGAGTATGGTCAGTCAGCTTGCGCAAGTGCCCCGTAGCCACGTCGACCACGTTGATCGTCGAGTATTCGCCGTCGCCCGTGTGCGGGGTAGGCACGCGGGTGATGGATATTTCCCGCCCGTCGGGCGACCAGGAGAGCGGCAAGGGCACGTCCGGCGCTGCGATGCTCCACGTCCCCGAGGTGATCTTGCGCGCAGTGCCGCCGCCGGCAGGGACGAGCCAGAGGTGGAACGGCGTCGGCGCGGCAGTGGTCAGATATGGGTCGTTGCCGACTTGGAAGTAATCGTGCCCCTGGTCGATGGCGGCCTGATTCCATGCCTCGTCCGCCGACACGTAGGCGATCGCTTTCCCATCCGGCCGCCAGGAGAACACCTCGACGCCGTTTTGGGCGTTCGTGATCCGATGCGAAGTGCCGCCGCCCAGCGCTATGACGAAGATCTGGTCCTGTGCCGTGTCGTCATCGCTCTCTCGGGCGATAAAAGCGATCCGGTCGCCGACCGGCGACCACTGCGGCGTCGAGACGTCTCGACCATTGCGGGTGAGGACGCGCTGCGCACCGGTCGCAACGTCGACCAGCACCACGTCTGAGCGGTAGTCGTTGTCGGCGTAATCGGATCTGGTGACAAGAAAGACGATGCGCTTGCCGTCGGGCGAAATACTGGGACTCGTGACCTGGTCGACGCGGCGCACGTCGGAGATGGCAAAAGTGCGCGCCTGCGCACCGAGTGGGACAAGCGTCGCGAGCGCGAACATCGCGACGGCGATAGAAACCCGCACTGTTATTTCCTCGATCGGCCGGTGCCTCCGGCCGCTGTTTGGCGTTGCTGTGATGGCATGCACGTTTTTGCTCCGCGACCTCGAGCTCCTGGAAAAAGAGTTCTCGCAAGTGTGGATAACATGCACCATACCGACGGTATAGAGGTGCCGCCCATGGTCAAGCTATTCTACTATCTCGACGTCATGTCGTCGTGGTGTTTCTATGCGGAGCCGCATCTCGAGCGCCTGCGTGCGAAGTATGGGACGCGGCTGTCGTACGACTGGCGCATCTCGCTCGTGCGCGATCTACCGGTTGGCCGCGAACAGGTGGATTGGTATTACAAGCGCTCTGGCTCTGTCTCCGGCATGCATCTCAACCCGGACTGGTGCCAGGGGTCGTACACGAGCCTCGACGCCAACCTGGCCGCCGAAGCAGCCAGAGAGCTCGGCTTCAACGATGACCGCGCGCGCCTGGCGCTGGCACGTGCGGCCCTCGTGCAGGGCATGCCCGTCTATCACAAGGCCATCGCCGCGGACGTCGTGGCAGCCGTCACAGGTGTCGAACCGGAGAAGATTCTGGCGCTGATGGACGATGAAAAAGTCATAGAGCGCGTCAGGCAGAGCGATGCGGAGTTCGCGGCGTTCCAGATCGATCAACGGCCGGCATTCGTGCTGCGCAGCAGCATCGGCGACACCGCGATCTTCTCCGGCATCTGGGCGTTCGAGCCGCTTGACGCGACGATCGGGGCGATGCTGAGCGATGTCGACAAGTACGTCAGGTTCGCGGCCAACAATCCGCCTGCACCAGCTAGGCGCTAGCGGCGCGCGAACGGACCTGAAGGCTTCAGGTCTTTTGTAACATGGGCGGTCGTGACATGATCGGTCGATGCATCGCTGCGATGGCTTTGGCTATATCGTTGTTCGTACCGCCTCTGCAGGCGCTGTCTGCCTGGTCGGCGACGATGCAGGCCCGCACCCTCTATGGCGTCTCGATCGGGGAGAATGCCTCCTACGCTCTCACAGACTTAGGGCTCGCACCGTCGCGCTTTCACGCGGCGGCGTCGGGTTCGCCGCAACCCCAAGCCGAATACCGCGTCGCGCTCGCCGACTACGGCAAGGCGCTGCTTGCGCTCAGCTTCGACACGAGGATCAAGAGCATCACCATCTCACGCTATGGCACGCGAAGCTCGGACATCGTCGATCCCTATGGGATCAGGCTTGCGGATTCCATCGGGCGCCTGACGAGCAAGCGTGGCCAGCCAACCTCGATCGACGCCCATCACGACTACGTCTACGGGCCGGCTGCGCAGGTGCACTGGGTGTACGGCACGGGCGACGGCCGGGTGACAAGCATTTCCGTGAGCGACTAGGGTCGCGCCCGAGAGCACAAAAGGAAAGAGCGCGAAACTTCCATCCTGGTCCGCGCTCCCCACCTGGTAAATTGACAGGGTCGGCGGAGCCTAGTCCTCACAGGCGCACATAGTGAGCTTCCTCACACGGGCGGAAATCCGATAGCGGACGAGGCCTTATAGGGCGCTCTTAAGCGCGCGCATACGCGGCCAAGCCACGCCGCAGCTCCTCTATCTCCTTCTCGTCCAAGTCATGCTCGGCTGCTTCGAAGACGATCTCGTTCTCCTTGGCGACGTGATCGCGGATGAACTGCGCGTAGTCGAGCACGGCATTTCGCAAGCGCTCGCGTCCGACCGGCTGGGTCAGCGCTGCCTCTATCGCCGCCACGAGCTTGCGACCAAGAGCGTGTTCCTCGACCAGCATGTCGGCTAACCTGGCCAGCATCTGGTTCTTGCGCATGATGGGGAAGAGGACATCTTCTTCCTTGCCGTGATGGCTGCGATCCGCGTATTCGCGTAGGAAGAGCACCAACTTGCCGAACAATGCCGTGTCGATATCTTGCGTCTCGGGCAGGACCGCTGCACGTTCCATCAAGCCGATCGCGTCCAAGATCACGTCGTGCTCGTGGCGGAGTTCGTCCAGCGCCCGCATCACGCAGCCATCCGCTCGAGCCGGCGCTTGGCGAGGAGCGCCGCGCCGAGCGCGTTGACGATCTCGGGATTTTCAGGCACGTTGACCGGCATCGCCAGCATGTGCGAGAGCGCCTGCACCATACCGCGTTGGCGCGCCATGCCGCCGACGAGGGTGACCTCGGGCTCGATCCCCACCCGCTTGAGCAGCGCGATGGCCCGCTCGGCGAGCGAGTTATGGATGCCACGCAGAATATCTTCGACCGAGCATCCTTGGCTGACGTGATTGATGATCTCCGATTCCGCCAGCACGGCGCATACGCTCGAGATGGTCACTGGGTCTTTCGCTGATAGCGCGAGGTCGCCGACCTCCGTCAGCCCGATCTCGAGATAGCGGGCGGCGCGCTCCACAAATCCGCCGGCACCCGCGGCGCATTTGTCGTTCGACTTGAACTCTGCGACCCGCCCGGTCTGGTCGACGTGGATGGCGCGCGAGCTCTGCGATCCGATATCGATGACGCAGCGGGTGTTCGGGAAAAGCACGCATGCGCCGTACGCGCCCGCCGTGATGTCGGTGACCTGGTTGTCGCGCTCGGCGACGCTGGAACGCCCGAAGCCGGTGGTGATGATGTAGCTCACCTCCGACCGAGGAGCCTCAATGCTCGCCAGCGCCTGGGCCAGCGCCTCGTTGACGAGGTCGTCAAACGGCGGCTTGGTGCGCGTCGCGTGCGCCGCTCGCAGCGTCCCGGCGCGGTCGATCAGGGCGACCTTGGTCGCGCGCGATCCGATGTCGATCCCAGCGATAAGGCCTATCACAGACTCCTTCATGCGACCTGCGCGAGGGCACGTTCGAGCGCGAACGCGGCAGCGCCGATCGCACCCATGTAGTGCGAGTCATCGCAGACGTTGAGACGCATCCCGAGCTTCTCTTCGAGAGCACGCACCATGCCCAGGTTGCGCGAGACGCCGCCGGTGAACGTGATCTCCGGTTCGAGGCCGACACGGCGCACGAGGGCGACCGTCCGCGCGGCGATCGCGGCGTGGATGCCGCCGAGTATGTCGGGCACTTTCTTGCCCTGGGCGAGATACGCCATGATGTCCGATTCGACGAAGACCGTGCACACGGTGGACAGGCGCACCGGGTTTTTGGCTTGCAGCGAGAGTGGGCCGAGGTCGCCGAGCGGCACCGATAGCGCTTCGGCTGCCGTCGCCAAGAACCGTCCGGTGCCGGCGGCGCACTTGTCGTTCATGACGAAGTCGAGGACCTCACCGTCCTGCACCTTGATGC
>DAINRU010000037.1:0-19654 GCA_036741695.1 Vulcanimicrobiota bacterium | reverse complement strand
TTGCTGCAGACCGGCAAACGTGCCGGGACTCAAGCTGACGGGGTTACCACGCAGATCGAACGCCAATATCGTCGTCGCGCCGGTTGCATAGCACGTGCCGCAATCGGCGACGTAGATACGGCCATTCGTCGGCGCGTAGGCGAGGCCGTTCGCACCTTTGATGCCGGGAAAGCCGCCGCTGAGCGCGACGAGATTGCCTTGAGCATCATAGGCTGTCACCGTCGTCGGATTGGCGCCGCCACATGCGGTGCCGCATTCGGCCACATACGCGACTGCGGGAGGCGTCGGGGTTGTCTCATGTGTCGGTGTCGGTCCGGCGATGACGTCGCTCGGGCTCGAGCAGCTATTGGCGCAGCCGGCGATGGCCAGCGCGCCCAAGACGGTGATGGTCCACAGTAAAATGCGTCGCATTCGAGTGCCTCTGCTCTCATCTACTAACATCGGCATGAAACGGACACGACCGCACAGTAACCTGCGAGAAGCGAAGGGAGGCGTTGCTATAAGAAGCCGGCTGACCCGGCAGCGATTCGTCGCACTGACGGCGCTGGGTTCTGCGTTATGGCCGCTCGTGGTTCGCGCCCACGCCACTCCATTCGGACGTGTCGCCGAACAAATGCGCTGGGCCGGCGTGCCGGGCGCGTCTCTTGCGACCCTCAGCGCGACGTCCATCGACAGTGCGTCCTTTGGCTTACGCGACGTCGCAGCGCGCCTGCCGGTAACGCAGGCCACGCTCTTTGAAGCAGCGTCGCTCTCAAAGCCGGTTTTTGCCTATGCGGTATTGGGCTTGGTGCACGCAGGGCATCTCGACCTCGAGCGTCCACTGGATTCGTACTTACCGAGTCCCTATCCAATCGACGATTCGCGCGGCTCGCAGATCACCGCAAGACAGGTGCTCACCCATACAAGCGGATTGCCGAACTGGCGCCCTGGGGACAAAGGACCGCTGAAGCTCCAATTCACGCCGGGATCGCAGTACCTGTATTCCGGCGAAGGGTATTTCTTCTTGCAGACGGTCGTCGAGCATATCACGAGTACGTCCACCGAGGAGTTCATGCGGGCAACCCTCGATGAGCTCGGCATGGAAGCCAGCAGCTACATCTGGCGCGCCAGCGACCTCGCCAACTGCGCGCTGCCGTATGGGCAAGACGGTAAGGCGCTTTCGCACGACACGGCGACGATGGGCCAACAGCTCATCGCCATGGGCAAAGCGGTGGGCCAACCGCTTGCGACGTGGAGAACAGCGCAGTCTCTCGCAGCACTACCCCGACTTCATCCCCCGCTTGCGGCGGTGCCGCACAACGCGATGCCTAACGCGGCATGGTCGCTGCTGACGACCGCGCATGACTATGCGCGATTCATGCAAGGATTATTGCGACAACCCAAAAGCCCGATGCTGCAACCAGTCGTTCAGGTCAGCGACTACATCTGGCGTGGGCTCGGGCTTTCACTCCAGAAAGACGACGGCGTCAGTGGGTTCTTTCACACGGGCTCCAACCCGGGTTTCAAGTCGGTGATGTTCGGGGATCTGCGCAGCGGACGCGGTGTGGTCTCGTTCACGAACAGCGACGGCGGCTTCCCTTTCAATATGCACGTGGTTGACGACGAGCTCGGCGCTCAGCCCGGAGTGTTCTACCTCGAACTGCCGTAGGACAGCTCACTCGGCGTACCCCAGCAAATAAATCCCGATGGCGATGGCGAACAAGGTCCACAAGGTCGCCCCCAGACGACCCTTGAGCACTCCACCGTCGGCCAGAAGCTTGGCGGCTGCGAATCCGAAACCAATCATGGATATCCAAAGATGCTCGTGTTTGATCAAGTTCATCGACACCATCATGCTCTTCATAACAGGGCTGGAGGCCATACCCGGATCGGACACATGCTCCATCATGTGCTGTGTCGCGAGCGCACCGTGGTGGTGGAAGAAGAGATAGACGCCGCCGAAGACGGCCAGGCCTGGCACAGCGAACACTCGCAAAAACCATGGCAAGCGATCCGCGGAACGCAGCAATTCGACGATAGCAATGACGAACAGAAGAAGAACGAAGACACGGTGCTCTACCACCGAGGGGTCCCGAAAGCTGATCCAAAATCCGTACGGACCGATCGGCCACGCCTTCGGGTCGTTACGGAGGATGAGGAACTCCACTAAACCCAACAACGCTAGCGGTGGCACGAAGCGTACCCACGTGCGGCGCGGCCACTGCAAGCCGGCGATGAGCGCCGTCAGCCCCCACAACAAGATGAAAAAGCCCGCGCCCCGGTGGTTAAACACCGACCACTGTGTGCCGGACACAGGCGATGCTGGTAAGCTCTCGGGGTTTTGCATAGTCTGGCTGGGCTGCATATCGTTCATGTTCATAGGCGCAGGCGTGGAATCTCCCCGAGCCACAGATGTTGCAAGACAGCCGAAGAACATGCAGGCCGCTACAAAGATCAGCGCCGTTACAAGACTGCGTCGTACCATTAGCGTCACTCCCTCCAGAATGTCTACTGCCGCGGCAGGACCCATTTGAGCTGCAGCCGCATCACCCAGGCTGCAGCGCCATTGACATGTGCAAGGTTCTTCTCGCCTTCGAATCCCACGTCGAGTTTCTTGCTGCCGCTCTTGAATTGCTTGGCGACCCGGATTCCCAATGGGGCATTCGTGAACGCCCCGAGATTGTAGTTGTAGGTGTATTGCATCTCTGAATTGCCCACGCTCCAGCCGTGGGCGAGGGCATACGAGATCGTCGGGGTGATCTGGGTCTGCTGCACGGGTGGGCGAGACTTCGGACCAGCATACGAAAAATAGCTCGCCGTGTAGATGCCGAACGTCCAGTGCGGTCCGGGCTCGTAGGTATACCCAAGCGCAGGCCCGATCGACCATTTTCCGGAGCCGAGATCGGATTGTGACGCGGTAGGAAATTTGAACGCCGGACCCGCCGCCCAGCGCTCTTGTAGGGATCCAAAAAGCGCGAGCGACGCGACCGTCATGTCGCCCGCGCCTGTGATCACCTCGGACCCTGCGTCCGATGGCGACGAGGTGACGAAGGGTAGTTTGAATTTGATAAGATTCAGCGCGTGTCCGGCCGAGAATATGGCAGGCATCTTGTAGTACCGGCCGAGGGGCAGTTGCGCACGCAGGTTGAGCTGGTTGCTCGAACCTGAGGCGTCCTCGAAGTTCGGTGCGAATTCGTCTTCGAGCGAGTACCAAAGGCTCGGCGTCAACGGATCGGTCGTATTCTGCGCGGTACCCTCATCAGGGGTCGAGATCGGGGCCGTCGCGGCGGGCGCGGGCGCCTGAGACGCGTCGGCTGCGGCGAGGCGTGGACAACAGAGCACACACAAAAGCACAAGCAGCGCTCCGCCGAGGAGCGCAGCAGGCGATGAGGACAACGTTCTTCGGCACGTCAATACGATCACAGCGCTGCATGCGCGCCTTCGGCCGGCACCACATGAGTCCTTGCGCCTGCTCGAAACAGTCGCCGCGTTGAAATCGCTTTTTCTAGACCTTGAGCGCGTCGGCCACGGCCTGCTCCGACGTCCACGCGGCACCTTCGGCGGCGAGCGTTTGCGCAGCGGCCGGGTCGAGCGTGTCGCGCAGCGCTTCCATGAGCTTGTCGTAGCTCCACGCCTCGGTCGACTCGCGCGGCTCTCCAAGCTCCTTATACTGCGCGTCGGCGTACCCGCCGAGTTGCGCTGCCCGCTGTATGTCGCCGCTCTGCGCGGCGATGAGCGCCAGATGCTGAATCGCATCGGCGAGGATGAGATCGTTCTTGGCCTCGATCGCCCAATGCACGGCATCACGCGCCGCATCGCGTGCGGTGCCCAACGTGGCCAGCGCGATCCGGTAGGCGGCGCAGTTCGCATGATAAATAGCCAAGTGCGTCGCGTTCTTGCCCCAGGCCCCAAGCTCGAGCGCTTCCGTCACGTAGCGCAACGCGTCAGCAGTGTTGCCTTCCTTGAATTCGAGTTCGGCGATGCTGGCCTGGATGATGGCCACGCTGCTCTGCACCCCGAGCGCCTTGAAGAGGGTGAGCGCCTGTTTGTAAAGATCGCGCGCCGCGACTGCGTCGCCTTGCTCCTCGGCGATGTTGGCCTGCTGGCGCAGACAAGCCGCCACATTGCGCTTGTCCGAATATTCTCTGAACCATCCAAGTGCGCGGTCGTTGGCGACAGCAGCGTCGGCCGGACGCCCGACATGGAACAGCGCCCAGGCGAGCACGTTCAACGCGTGGGCCAAGCCGCGTCCATCGCCGAGCTTCTCGTAGAGCGCGCAAGCCTTCTCCGCTGCCTCCAGACACTGGGTGCCAGAGGTGAGCCAGGCCAGCGCGCGCCACAACCTGGCGGCGACGGCGGGATCTTTCTCTTCATCGATGCGACCCTGCGCATTACGGATCCAGCCGCGGCCTTCAGCCTCGAGCCCGCCTTCTCGCCACAGACGCTCGAGGGAGCCTGCGACCGCGCCGCCGAGCGCGGCTTCGTTGCCGGGCCCGAACGACCACTCGAGCAGCGCACGGAAATTGTCCACCTCGGGCTCGAGCGTCTCAAGCCACGCCGCATCGGGCTTGGTGCCGAACGATCGATCCGCCGCCACCGCCACGCCGTGGTAGTACTCCGCGTGCAGACGGGTGAGCCGCTCGAGGTCGCCAGACGCCTGGAGTTTCTCCCAACCGTACGCGCGGATCGATTCGAGCAGGCGGTAGCGCTCGCTGCGCTGCGACGTCTCGGCGATGGCGAGCGACTTGTCGGCTAGCGACGCCAACAGATCCAGCATCTCGACGTCTTCGATGCCCTCGCCGGCGCAGATCGCCTCGGCAGCATCGAGCGTGAAACCACCGGCGAAGATCGACGCGCGACAGAACAGCGTCTGCTCCTGCGGGGTGAGGAGCTCGAAGCTCCAGTCGATGAGCGCGCCTAAGGTGCGCTGACGGGCGAGCGCCGTGCGGTCGCCGCCGGTGAGCAGGCTGAAGCGCCGGTCGAGCCGCTGCGCCAGGCTCTCGAGGCTGAGCACCTTGACGCGGGCGGCGGCAAGCTCGATGGCCAGCGGCAAGCCGTCGAGATGGCGGCAGATCTCCCCCACCGTATGTGCGCCGTCATCATCGAGCGCGAACGACTTGTTCACGGCCAGAGCGCGGTCGACGAAGAGCGCGATGGCCGAGTAGGCCATGGCGTTTTGGGCGGTCACGACCGCTTTGGGCTCGGGAACGCCCAGCGGCTGCAGACGGACCACCTCTTCGCCGGTGAGGGAGAGCGCTTGGCGTGAGGTGGCGAGGATGTGGATGTCCGGGCACTGTTTGAGGATGCTGTCGACGAGTTTGGCGGCGTCTTCGATGACATGCTCGCAGTTATCGAAGATGAGCAGCGCCTTCTTGCGTTTGAGCGCTAAGACGATCGCCTCATCAACCGTGCGATCCTGGGGTTGATTGATGGACAGCGCCTTCGACACGACGCTCGAGGCGAGCTCGGGGTAGCGCAGCGCCGCGAGATCCACAAGCCACACACCATCGGGAAACTGTTCGAGCACGTCTGCGCCCGCCTGCACGCCGAGACGGGTCTTGCCCATGCCACCTGGGCCATGCAGCGTGACCAAGCGGTGCTCGTCGAGCAGCGTCTTGAGGTCCACGAGGTCCTGTTCGCGTCCGCGGAAGCTCGTGATCTGGATGGGGAGATTGTTGGGAAATGCGTCGAGCGAGGTGAGGGACGGGAACTGGCTGGGCAGACCGGTGGCGGCGAGCATCCACACATGCTCGGGCTGTGCCAGGTCCTTGAGACGATGCGAGCCGAGGTCGATCAGGCTGACGTCCGCCGGCAGTTCGCCGCGCACGAGCATGCGGGTAGAATCCGACAGCAAGATCTGGCCGCCGTGACCGACGGACATGAGGCGTGCGACGCGATTGACGGTCGGACCGAAATAATCGCCGCTGCGCTCGTCGGCATTGCCCGTGTGCAGCCCCATTCGCACCTGGATGCCGCCGACGCTGGAATGATCTTCTTTGGCGAGCGCGAGCTGGGCTTCCAGCGCCGCCGTGACCCCCTCGGGTGCAGA
This sequence comes from Vulcanimicrobiota bacterium, assembly GCA_036741695.1. Taxonomy (GTDB): domain Bacteria; phylum Vulcanimicrobiota; class Vulcanimicrobiia; order Eremiobacterales; family Eremiobacteraceae; genus JAFANK01. The sequence goes on along the minus strand of DAINRU010000037.1, from coordinate 13,626 downwards.
GAAGAAGGCGACGCAAAACGCGTCGCCGACCGTCTTGAAGACGTAGCCTCGGTGGCTCTCGAAAATGGCGCGCAGCACCGCATCATGGCTCTCGACGGCGGCGCGCATCTGGTCGCCGTGCGACTCCCAGCGCTTGGTCGAACCTTCGATATCAGTGAAGAGAAAAGTGATGGTACCGGACGGCAAGACCTGCGTCGCGGGGGCTGTGGTGTCCGGCCCAGCTAGAGCGGGGGCCATACTTTGCGCCTTCTGATGGCTTCACGAGCCTTCCTCGCCTGCGCACCACAGTGATTCGTACCGCCCAGTCGGACATGGGCCGTTACTACTACTACGGAACGCTCGCGTGCGGCAACGGGCCCTTCCGACCTTGCACCCCCTCTAAAAATCACCTATGATGCTTCGGGGGACCGCACTCTTGCATAGCTATTTCAAGACCGCATCTTTGCTCGCCGCGTCAGCCGTTGCGCTCTCGCTGATGGGAGCCTATAGCGCCGGTCCGCTGGTCGTGCCTAACCTGCCGATGGGGCACAACGCCGCCATGATCTACAATCCGGGCAACGGCGATTTCGTCGGCTATCGCATCGTGGTCGATCCCAGCGGCATGGCGACGGCAGTGGACGGCGCCGGGCGTGACTCGAGCGAATTGCAATCTGACGTCACCCAAAAGTTCTTCGCCGACCTCGCAGCAGCGGGTCCTTTGGACAAACTTCCCGCCGGGGATTGCTCCTCGACGGCAAATGCCGACGCGACGACTGTCGAAGTAAATGCAGCGGTCATCATCACCTGGAACGGCAAACACAGCCCCGCGCTGACCTGCGTGACCGACCCCAAGGCCGTGCGCATCTTGCTCGATGCGACGACGATTCAGCATGCGATCTACGTGCAGGCCTATCGCAAGCGAACGATGGTCACCTACGGCGGCGGAGAAACCTATAAAGGCGAGGGCTACGACTACAACGCCGCCTATAACTCGAGCGGTGATAGCGGGTTTTATATCGATCGATTCCAGAACGCGAGCTTCACGTACGACAACTTCTCATACGATCCGATGTCCTTCAACCTCTTCGAGAACGACGGTGAATTCCACAGCAACGGCCCCTTCACAACGTTCCCTGGGACCGGCCCCGAGTTCACGAATTTGCCGTATGCCAACCCGTACTCAGGCGCACCCGAAGGCGGCATACCCTCCATCTACCCGTTCAGCGGTGGCCCTTGGAGCAATACTGGGTCTGGATCGAGCCCGTTCACCAACTCGCCCTTCGGTCAAAGCCCCTTCGTCGGCAACGGAGCCGCCGTCTACTCACACTAGTCAGCGCGACCGGCCGCAGCCCGCCGCCGGTCGGTTGAACGTCTCGAACTCGCTTTCCGATTTTTCAGCGTTCTTTCAGGGCGTCCGGGTAGGCTGAGCCTCACGGGCGCTTCTCTTTTTTCACGGGGTGCTTCTCATGAGAGCCTCTAGCCTTGGCGCAACATACCTCGCGGCAACGGTCGCACTGCTGCTTGTCTGCGGTTGCGGGGGCGGCAACGGCACGGGATCGGGCATGCTGCCGCCTGTGACCGGACAATCTGTCGGCCGGCAAGCGCTGTCCAGCGTTGACAGCGACACAACGACCGACAGCGATTTCGATCGCGACGACGGCGATTCGGTGCTCCGGCGGTTGGACGACCAAAAGACGATCGGCTCGACCGTCCCTGCCAACGGCGACCAGAACCCATACGGGCTCGACGTGGCGAAGGCAACGGCCGGCAAGATTCAGCGTGGCGATCTCGTCGTCTGCAACTTCAACGACAGCGCCAACGTCCAAGGGACGGGCACGACGATCGTCGCGCTCCATCCGCACCCCGGTTCGACGTCGCTGCTCGTCGCGCAAGACCCCTCGCTGCTCGGTTGCACGGAAGTCGCGCTCAGCCCGAATGACGTCATCTGGGCTTCCGCGTTCGCGGCGAACGACAATCCGCTCGTCTCGCCGGGTGGCGTGGTATTGACGACGCTTCCGGGCGGTCCGTGGCACGGTCCGTTCGGACAAACCTTCGCGCCGCACGCGACGCCTTTCGGCAGCGCCTCGTTCTACGAGAGCAATGCGTCCGATGGTAGCATCGTCCGCATCAATATCAATCCCGGACCGACGTTCACGTTCGACGTCATCGCGACCGGCTTTCCCGTGAACAACGGCGTCCCCGGCAGTATTCTCGGGCCGTCAGGGTTGCAGTACGATGAGAAGCACGATCGGCTCTACATCGTCGACGGCACGAACAACGCGCTCTACGCCTTCCGTCATGTCTCCACCATTCCGGCCGGCGGCATCACAATCAGCGGCGGCGGTACCACGTTCTCCGGACCGTTCCACCGCCGCGTGCGGCTGATCTTCTCCGGCGCCCCGCTCAACGGCCCGATCAGTTCCGCGTTGTTCAGCAACGGGCATCTGGCACTAGGGAACACGCTCGATCCCAACGGCAAGAACCTCATGGTCGAGATCGCTCCGTGCGGCCGCGTGCTCGACGTGAAGAACGTCGACACTGGCGTGGCGGGGGCGATCTTCGGCATGGTGGCGACGGGCCGGGATCTCGATGACACGAAGCTCTACTTCAATGACGACAACGCGAATGCGGTTGAGGTGCTGACGCCATAAGACGAACGGACCTAAAGGTCCGTCGCTTCAAACGTACTGACTTATAGCTCGATCGTCGTTCCAACGCCGCCTGCGCTCGCCCGGTCGTAGATCAGCCGAGCGCAGGCGACGTCCTCGATCGCGATGCCAAGCGAGTCGAAGATCGTGATCTCATCGGAGCGGCGGCGGCCGGCTGCTTTGCCGGCGATGACATCGCAGAGCAACGTCAGGGTGGGTTTCGCCGGCAGCCGGCTCTCGCGTATAGCGAGGATGATGTTAGCGCTCTCGCTGAGCGCGCCGTCCAGCGAATCCACCACGATCGTCGCGCGCTCCATAAGGTCGCCTGGCAGCTCTCGCGCAGTCGGACCGCCCATACCCACCGCGTTGAGGTGCGTACCGGGTTCGATATCGAGCGCCGCGAGAATAGGATCGCGCGCCGAGGTCACCGTGCAGACGACGCCTGCGCCACGGCATGCGTCGGTCGGCGTCGTGGCGACTCGCGCATGCAGCCCGTGCTTGCGGGCGAGATCCGCCAACTCAGCCGCCTTCGTCTGTGTGCGTCCCCACACGCGGAGTTCCTCGATGTGCATGACTTCGGCGAGCGCGTCGACGTGCGCTCGCGCCTGCACGCCCGTGCCCAAAATCGCCACCACGTGAGCGTCCGGTCGCGCCAACGCGCGGGTGGCGAGCGCAGACGTCGCCGCGGTGCGGATCTCGGTGACGAGGCGCCCATCCATGATCGCCAGTGGCTGCCCCGAGCGATGGTCGAAGAGCGCGACGAGCGCCTGATGCGTGTGGATACCCACGGAGGCGTTGCCGGGGAAGAAGGTGACAAGTTTGGCACCGAGCGCCGCCGGCTCCCCGGCGATCGCGGCCGGCATCGCGCCTAATATCCCGTCGTCCGTCGCCGCCATCGTGCGCACCGGCATGCGGATGCGACCTGCGGCCTGAGCGCGGAACGCGCTCTCCAACGTCGTCAAGACGTCGCCGATCGGCAGCAGCGATGCGACCTCGCGCTCATTGAGAAACAACATATGCGAGAACCTCTCCAGCCATGCGGGAAAGCTGCCTGATTCTGCGAATCTGGCGCGACATGCTCCAGGTCCGCGACACGGATTTTGCCGAGGCGAAACTCTTCATTCCCGACGTCTTCACAGACGCGCGCGGCTATTTCAAGGAGAGTTTTTCGAGGAGCAAGTACGCAACGCTCGGTCTCCATGACGTCTGGGTGCAGGATAGCGTTTCGCGCTCGAAGCGCAATGTCATCCGCGGCATGCACTACGACATGCGCATGGCCAAGTTCGTCCAGGTGCTGCTGGGAAAGATCTTCGACGTCATCGTGGACGTGCGCGAAGGCTCGCCCAGCTACAAGCGCTGGCAAGGCTTCGAGCTCAGCGCCGACAACCACCATCAGCTCTACGTGCCTAAGGGATTCGCCCACGGATTTCTCGCCCAAAGCGAGGACGTCATCGTGCATTACAAGATGAGCGCCGAGTACGATCCGGCACACGAGGGGGTCGTGAGCTGGCGCGATCCGGCGGTCGGCATCGCTTGGCCGATCGAGGGCGAGCCGATCCTCTCGCCCAAAGACGCCGCGGCGTAGAAAGGACCATATGGCAGTCGCCAGAGCCAAGAACACCGGACTGTTCATCACGCGCTCGATGAGCGCTCTGGCCGAGGAAGAGCATCAGGCGCACGGTCCGACGCTGCGGCGTGCCCTCGGTCCCTGGGCACTTGTCGCGATCGGCCTGGGCAACATGGTGGGTGCCGGGATATTCGCGACGATTGGCGACGGTGCGCACAACCTCGCCGGCCCCGCGGTCACGCTGTCGTTCCTCATCGCCGCTATCATCAGCGCGTTCGCTGCGCTGTGCTACGCGGAGATCGCCTCTATGGTGCGGGTCGCCGGCAGCGCCTACACCTATACCTACGCGACGGTGGGCGAGCTCATCGCCTGGATCATCGGCTGGAACCTGATATGGGAATACGGCATGGCGTCAGCGCCAGTGGCTAGCACGTTCTCGTCGAACATCCAGCAGTTCCTCACGAGCATCGGCATCCACTTGCCGGTCTGGGCGACGTCGGCATACGATGCGCACGCCCACACGTATTTCGACGTGATCGCCTTTATCGCCGTGGTCGGCTTTTCAGCCTTGCTCGCGATTGGCATCCGCGAGTCGGCGGGGACGAACTCGCTGCTCGTGATCCTGAAGATGGGCGTGCTGTTGGCGTTCATCATCATCGGTCTGCCTTTCGTCAACCCAGCCAACTGGCATCCGTTTTCCCCGCACGGTTGGATCGAGTACGGAGGCAATGGGAGCATCATCAGCGCTATCATGGCGGCGAAGGCTGGCGTCATCCCCGGCGCGTTCATCGTGTTCTTCGCATTCGTCGGGTTCGATGCTGTGACCACCGCTGCTGAAGAGGCGCACGATCCGCAGAAGGACGTTCCCAAAGGAGTGCTGGGCGCGCTAGCGCTTGGTACTTTTTTCTACGTCGCGATCGCCATCGTGCTCACCGGCATGCAGCCGGCCTCGGCGATCGACGTCGGCGCGCCACTGCCGGTCGCTCTGCAGGCGGTGCATCGCGGCGGCTGGGCGCCGCTCCTGATCGCGGGAGCGATCATCGGAACCTCGTCAGTCATCTTGACAGGCTTGCTCGGACAAAGCCGCATTTTCTTCGTGATGGCGCGTGATGGGCTGCTGCCCAAGGGCGTCGCCAAGATCCACCCGCGTTTCAGGACGCCCGCGCGCATGACCATGATCGTCGGCATCGTCATCGGTGTCATCGCCGGGTTCGTGCCGCTCGGCCAGTTGCTGGCGCTTGTGAACTTGGGCACGCTCAGCGCGTTCGTGCTGGTCTGCATCGGGGTGCTCGTGCTGCGCCGCACCCAACCCGACCGGCCGCGCTCGTTCCGTACGCCGCTGGTCCCCGCCGTGCCGATCTTGGGAGTGGTGACGTCGCTTTTTCTCATGCTCTTAGGATCGCAGATCATCACCTGGATCTTTTTCGCCGCCTGGCTCGCAATCGGGCTTGCCATCTATTTCTTGTACGGATACCGGCATAGCGAGGAACGCAAGGCGGCGGCAGCGGCCAACGCTAAGGGCGTTTGAACAAGGGGAATCGTGGTCCGTTTAGGGCAGCGGCCCCGACGATGGGTCCATGCCGGGCTCGTCGTGTCCTGCAAGCGACGCCTGGTCGAGCGATACCTCGCACTGCTGATGGTCCTTCACCCGGCCGCTAACGTGCTTGGTCGGCCCCGAGTAATGAAGTGTGTCGCTCAGTTCGGCGCGCATGAACACGAGGCGGCGGTTGTCGCGATCGTATTCGAAGTGGGCGCTGATCTCGGCTGTGCCTTTGGCGTAGCCGAGCGGCTCGCCCGATGCCGTCATGACCGGTTCTTTCATCGGCACGCTGCCGGTCGCTTCGATGCTGTAGACCTTCGAACCGGACACGACGCTTTCAGCGGTGACCGTGAAGACGAGACGCGGCTGAGCGGTCATGCCGTAGAGCTTCGTGCCGAGCTTACCCGACCAACGGTCGCCGACCGAGAGGTCGCCACCCGACTTCATCGCCGCATCGGCGAGGAAAGGCAGCGGCAACAAGAACAGGCCGCCGAGTTTGCCTGAGTCGTGGACGATCTGCCCGGCGCTTGTCACCGTGGTCCAACCCTGACCGGTCTTCGACACGGGCTTGGCGCCAACGACCACAGCTGTGATCGTGCCGGTGCGGTGCATGCTCAGGTCCTGCGGGGTCGCCTTGGTGATATCGATGCTCTCGTGTAGTTTGACGTTGGTCGGCGCGGACGTCTGATTGACAGCCTTGCCGAACGCGTCGCTGCCCGCGATGGACTGCGACATCACTGCGCTCAAGCTATAGGAGAGGGTCTCACCCACGTAGCGCGCCTGCGGCGCGGGCGTGGGGCTCGGGCCTGAGCCGTCAGCGACGGCAGACTGCAGCGCGACAAGACCGGCGGCTAAAATCGCAAGCATCAACACTAAAGGCCAAGGGCTCCTTGAGCTAGGACGGGTGGAAGAAATGACGGCATGGTGAAAATCGGTCGCTTTCGTAAGCGCCCTGATGACAAGTTATAGATGTGTGCGGAGCTCCCCTGGCTTTCTTCCATCGCGGGACACGCAAAGTCGCAGCGCTGCGGCCGTTCGGCGTGTGCCTCGTGAGCCTTATCACACGCCAGAAACGCATCCCCGCGATGAGGATGACAGCGGCCGACTTTTGTCGTGGCCTCTTCACAGCTCATGCGAGCCCAGGGTTTTATGCGCGCAGCGCAAACGAGCGGCCAATCCCTAAATCGAGAAAGGACAGACGCATGCTCCTTCGATATTTTCGCGCGGCTACGCAGGCGACCCTCACGCTCGTCGTCGCCGTGACAATCGCGGGTTGCGGCGGCAACCAATCGGCGCCACAGAACAACGCCACGGTCGCGCCGCCGGCGAGCCCGATGACCGAGGTCCAAAAAGAGATCGCCGCCCTGCCGCTCTCACAACAAGCCCCCATCCCACGCGGCCTCAATTGCAAGGGCGACGTGGTGTGGGTGAACACGGCCAAGAAATCCTATCACGAATCGGGAGATCCGTACTTCGGGCGGACCAAGCATGGCGAGTACATGTGCAAAGCCGCCGCCAACGCCGCGGGCTATCACCTCGCCGGCACGCGGCACTCGAGCAGTTCCACTGGTGGCATGACGAATTCGAGCGGCTCGATGTCGAACTCGATGGACATGTCAAACTCGAGCAATTCCACGTCGAGCTCGGGCGGGAGGCACCACCGGCAGACAAGCTCGTCGAACGGCGGCAACTAAGTGACAACGTCAAAGGCGCGAGTTCCCTCGCGCCTTTGACATGTGGCTGGCGCGCTTCAATGCTCTTCGATGCTTTCGACCACGTACGAGGGCGCGCCGCACGAGCCGTAGGCTAACCGCGTCAGCTCGCCTTTGACCACGACTGCATCTCCACCACGCAATTCAGACAGTTGATCGACCGATGCGGCAAGCACGATCCGTCCGCCCCACGGCGAGCGACGCCGATCCCCAAACAAGAGATACGTGCACGAGAGGTCTCTCTCGATTCTGCCGGAGACCCACGAGAAGTCGGCCGCATGGCCTTGCATGGGGAAGTCCCCTGTCGCGATCGGCAGCGGCGAGGGCGTGGCGCCGCCGCTTGGTCCTCGTGGCGAGCACGACGCAAAGGCGACCAGGACAAGTGTGGCGGCGACGACGCGCAGTCTCAAACGTAACCTCGTCCGGGCGCTAAAGGATCCCCGTCGCGAACGAACTCGCTGCCCCGCTGTGCGATCCTGGACCTATTTCGCGGGAGGGACCATGAGGAGGAAGGGCTGGCTCGCGTAAAAGAGCTGCGGCGCGATGCCGAAGACGAGCGTGCCGGCGGCTCCCGCGGCGACTGCCACCCACGGCGCGAAGGCGTGGCCCGTGGGCAGCACCGCCTCGTCCTCGGAGTACGCGTACATATCCCACACGACCTTGCCGTACACGTAGAACGAGACGAGCGTGCCGAAGACGAGCGCGACAGCCATGGCGAGGCCCCATGGCCCGCCCGCGAATGCCTGCTCCAACAGCAGGATCTTGCCGTAGAAGCCTGCGGTGGCCGGGATGCCGGCGAGCGAGAAGAAGAAAAGCGCCATCGCGGCAGCCGGCCAGGGCTGCCGGAAATGCAGTCCACGATAGGCGTCAAGATCGGCGTAGGAATCCGAGCCATCGCCGAGCAGCGCCATCACCGCGAACGCGCCGAGCGTGGTAAACGCATAGGCGGTCAGGTAGAAGAGCATCGTCATCAAGCCGCCGCCGAACCCGCCGAAATCGGCGGCTACGAGCGACACGACGATATATCCCGCCTGCGCGATGCTCGAGTAGCCCAAAAGCCGTTTGAGGTTGCGCTGACGGATCGCGCCAAGGTTGCCCACCAGCATCGAGAGGATCGCGAGAATCCACAACGGGGTCATGGCGAGTGAGGCGCCCGCCGTCAGCGGCCCGGCGACGGTCATGGCCGGTCCGAATATCGTAAACGCGAGGCGAGCCAACACGGCGAACGCGGCGACCTTCACGGCGACCGCCATGAATCCGGTGACGGCAAGCGGCGACCCCTCGTACACGTCCGGCACCCAGGTGTGGAACGGTGCCAGCCCGAGCTTGAACGCAAGCCCTACCAGCAACAAGGCGAAACCCGCGTAGAACAAGCCGTTGAAATGGCCGGCGAGGCGGACGAATGCGTCGAGTTGGATGCTGCCGGAGAACCCGTAGAGCAAAGCGGATCCAAAGATCAAAAAGCCGGACGCGAGCGATCCGAGCAGCACATACTTCAGCGCGGCCTCTTGTGAGGCTTCGCGCGGGAACCCCGTGCCCGCCAACACGTAGAGCGCGAGCGAGAGCTGCTCTATACCTAAGAAGATGATGATCAAGTTGTTCGCCCCGGCCATCACCATGCCGCCGATCGTGCAGAAGATCAGCAGCGCGCCGTAGGCCCCGGCGCTACCGCCATCTTCTGAACGGCGCAGCGACGAGAGCACGAAGGTGACGGCCAGCGTCACGAGCAGCAGCGCGTCAAAGGTCCAGGAGAAGCGATCGGATGCGAACGCGCCATTGAGCGTGACGGTCTCTTGCCCGTAGAGCGGAAGCATGGTGACGAAGGCGGCCACACAGGTCAGGATGCCGATGCCGAACAGCACGGCCCGCGGAGCCGAGCGGCTCACGAGGTCGACGATCATGAGCAAAAGCCCACCTGCGGCCAAGGCGAGGATGGGTGCCAGGACCTGCCAGTCGATGGTCACGCCGGGGAAGCTCATAGGTGCGCTCCGAGCGATACTCGCGCTGGAGCGGGCGCCGCGGGGACGCGGGCGTTCGATGTCGAGAGACCGATGTTCGCACTGGGTTCGACCGCAGTGGGCGTGCGGTCGTTCAACCAGCCTGGCCAGACGCCGAGAAAGATGATGGCGGCGAGCAGAGGTGCGACAAGCCACATCTCGCGCGCGCGCAGGTCGAGCGCCACCCCGCCATGCGGGAGCCGCTCGGGGCCGTGCATCGTGCTTTGGTAGAGCTTGAGCATGTACACGCTCGCCAGCACCACGGCGATAAGCGCGAGCGACGCATAGAGCGGCTGCGTCTGCCACGTGCCGATGAGGATGAGGAACTCACCCGCGAAGCCAGACAGCCCGGGCAGACCGAGCGCGGCCATAGCGGCGATGAGCATGAACACGCCCAGGCGCGGCGCCGACTGGCTCAAGCCGCCGAACGATGAAAGATCGCGCGTGCCGGCTCGTTCCTCAACGAACCCGAGCAGCAAGAACAGCGCTGCCGCGATGAGCCCGTGGCTGATGAGCATGAGGATGGAGCCAGAGACCGCGGTGATGGAGAACGCGAACAGCGCCAGCCAGACGAAACCCAAATGCGAGAGCGACGAGAAGGCGACAAGCGTCTTGGCATCGCGCTCGCCCATGGCCGCGATCGCGCCGTAGAGGATGCTGGCCACGGCCAGCACGAGCAAGAGCGGCGCCCAGGCGTGTGCCGCGGCTGGGAAGAGCGGCAGGCCGAATGCGAGCAGGCCGAACAAGCCCGCCTTGCTCTGCACGCCCGACACCATGGCGACGAGCGGTGGGGGCGACTGGGTATATGTCGGCGGCATCCAGCTGTGGAAGGGGAAGGCCGGCGTCTTGATGAGGAACGCGATGGCGAAGGCAGCGAAGATCCACCACTGCAGCGACTGGCTCAGATTCACCAACAGACCGCTGACCTCAAAGGTGTGGACCTGGCTGACGAGCGCGATGACGCCGAGCAGCAGCACGAGACCGCCTGCCCCATTGTAGATGAGGTAGCCCCAGGCGGCGCGCCGGGCTGCCTGCGAATCCGCGTAGCCGCTCAGCAGCAAGAAGACCGGGATGAGCATGAGATCCCAGTAGATGTAGAACAGCAAGAGATCGGCTGCGGTGAACAGCCCGAGCAGCGTGGTCTCAAAGGCTAAGAGCAGGAACATAAACCCACGCAGCCGCTCGACGTGCGCGTAGGAAAATGCTGCCCAGATGCTCCCCGCCCCGACGAGCGTCGTCAGCAACACGAAGAACAAGCGCAGCGCGTCGACGCGGATATGGTACGCAGCGGTAAATGGTCCCGAGATCCACGGCACTGATTGGTCGGCGGCCGACGCGGTGCCAAGCGGCAAGAACGCCAGCGATAGGGCGAAGGTCGCAAGGGCCCCGGCGAGCGCGATCCCTTTCAGCACACGCGTCGCTGAGCGCGGCACGAAGAGCAGCACGATGCCGGTGAAGAGCGGGAGAAAGATGACGGTGTCGATGAGGTTGATCATGCCGCTCATATCCCCACCGGCATCCCGCCGCGCACGACGAGCAGATAATACGCGAGCACGAGCACCAAACCGATGACCATGGTCAAGCCGTAACGGCGCAGATAGCCCGTCTCCCAACCGCTCATCGCGTCGCCGACGCCTCGAGTCGCACGAGCGATACCGGCAGTCACGCCACCCACTCCGTCGGGATCGACATAGGTGGCGACATCGGATGCGAGCGTCAGCGCCGGGACTTCGAATAGCCAGTGGTAGATAGTGTCGACGTAATAGGCGTTGAAGAGCAGCCTGCGCACGGGCGCAAGCACACCGCTGAGCCGCTCACGCACGGCCGGAGCGCGCTCGTAGAGCCAGTAGGCAAGCGCGATGCCGGCAAGCGCGGCGCCGGTCGCCACAGCCGTGATGGGCCAGTTGAACTCACCCATCGCGGGCAGCCGGCCCGCGTCGATGAACGCGCCCTGAAGCGCTTTTGAGATCTCATCATGTCCGGGCAAGACGAACCATCCGCCGATCGTCGAGAACACGGCCAAGATGAAGACGGGCACCGTCATGGTGGCGGAGGAATCGGCGTGCACGTCGTGATCGCCGCGATAGTTGCCGGTGAAGAACACCAAAAAGAGCAGGCGGAACATGTAGAACGCCGTCATGAGCGCGGCGAACGCCGCGAAGCCGAAGAGCAACGGATGATGGAGCAGGGTCAGCTCGTCGAGGATGTCGTCCTTGGAGAAAAAGCCCGCGAAGGGGACGATGCCTGAGATCGCGAGCGTGCCGATGAGAAACGTCCAAAACGCGAAGGGCATGCGTCGCGCCAATCCGCCCATCTTGCGGATGTCCTGTTCGCCACCGAGGTTGTGGATGATGATGCCGGCCGCCATGAAGAGCAAGGCCTTGAAGAACGCATGGGCGACGAAGTGGAAGGTGCCCGCCGCATACGCGCCCACGCCGACAGCCAACACCATGTAGCCGATCTGGCTCATGGTCGAATATGCGAGCACGCGCTTGATGTCATACTGCGCCATGCCGATGGTCGCCGCGAACACCGCCGACGCACAGCCGACGATGGCGACGGTCATCGCCGCAGCCGGCGCATGGTCGTAGATCGGGTGTGCGCGTGCGATGAGATAGACGCCGGCGGTCACCATGGTGGCGGCGTGGATCAGCGCGCTCACCGGCGTAGGCCCCTCCATGGCATCGGGCAACCAGGTGTGCAGCGGCAGCTGCGCGGACTTGGCGACGGCGCCGACGAGCAGCCAGATGCCGATCCAGTCGAGCGCGCTCGTGCTCGCGCTCGTGACGTTCCCGAAGACCTCCTTGTACGATAGACTGCCGAAATGCGCGTACATAAGGAAGATGGCGATCATGATGCCGACGTCACCGATGACGTTCATGATGAGCGCCTTGCGGGCGGCCACGACGGCCGCCACACGCTGGGAATCAAATCCGATGAGCAGATAGGAGGCCAGTCCCACGCCGCCCCAGCCGACGAGCAGCCACAAGAAATTCCCCGCCATGACGAGCATGAGCATGGCGAAGACGAACAGGTTCATGTAGGCGAAGAACGTGCGATAGCCGTGCGACTGCGCCATGTATCCGACCGAGTAGAGATGGATGAGAAAGCCCACGCCCGTGACGATGAGCATCCACACTAGCGCCAGTGGATCGATGCGCAGCTCGAACGATATGGTGAGCGGCGGGATATGCGCCCAATATGCAGGGTGCGCGGCCCAGGCCGGGGGGTATTTCACCGTCAGCACCTGCTGGTCGACCGGCATATGCCAGACCGCCCATGCGAGGATGGCGGTGAGCACAAAGGCGCCGAGCACGGCCAGGTTGCCGACGATTGCAGCGCCCGAACGATGCACGCGCGGTCCGGCGAGCGCGATGACGATCGTGCCGAAGAGCGGCAGGAAGAGTATGGTGAAGGGCGCCGTGGCCAAGAATCCGTCCATCAGCCGCGCAGCTCCGCGACGTCGTCCACGTCGACCACACGCCGCCGGCGGAACACCATGACGACGATGGCCAGCGCGATCGCCGCTTCCGCCGCTGCGACCGTGACCACGATGAAGACGAATATCTGACCCGACATGTCCGCGAAGGTCCGTGCAAACGCAGCGAACGCAAGGTTACCCGCGTTCCACATGAGCTCGATGGCCATGAGCATGGTGATGGGATTGCGGCGCATCAAAAAGCCAAGCACGCCGACCACGAAGAGCGCAGCCGAGACAGCCAGGTAATCGCCGAGCGGCACCTGCGGCATGTTAGAAGCGCACCTCTTTGCGCGCCGCCATGAGCACGACGCCGAGCACCGCGATGAGCAGCACGAATCCTGTCACCTCGAACGCGAAGAGATGCGTGGTGAGCAGCGCCATGCCGAACGTGCCCACCAGGCCGAACTCCGGCGGCGCGCTCGGCGGCGCGGGAGCTTGCGCGCCGTTGACGCCGATGGCGAGCAGTGCGAGCGCGGCCAAACCGGCGACGATCGAGGGGATGGCCTGAAAACGCAAACGATTGACCTCTCCCTCGATGGGCGCCAAGCCGATGGTGAGCAGCGTGATCACGAACAGGAACAGCACGAGGATGGCGCCCGCGTAGATGATGATCTGGATCATGGCCAAGAACTCGGCATTCAAGGTCAAGTAGAGCACAGCCAGGGCGCTGAAATTGACGATCAAACCCACGACCGAGTGCAC
>DAINRU010000036.1:0-20878 GCA_036741695.1 Vulcanimicrobiota bacterium | reverse complement strand
ACCCACTCGTCGTACTCGCGCGGCAGAGCCCCGCGCGATTGGGGTTCCAGGTAAGCGGCCATATCTTGCGGATACAGATACTCGTAGACGACGCTAGAGCAACTGGCGTCCGGACGCAGGCCCGTCGTCGAGCAGATCGGTTCCAGTTGCAAGCCGCGTGGCGGCGGGAAGGGCCGCGGTTCGTGGTCTTCGTGCAGATGGAGCATGATGCGGTTCCAGATGGGAGCTGCACCCGTCACTCCTGAGACAGAGCGCATGGGGTCACCATTGAAATTGCCGACCCACACCCCGACCGTGTAGTCGCTTGAGAAACCGACGGTCCACGTGTCTCTGAAATCCGACGAGGTACCTGTCTTCACCGCAGCCGGGAACGGCAGATCCAAGAGCGAGCCGATGCCGAACGCTTTGGCCCGCGCATGGGAGTCGCTCAGGATGTCCGTGACGAGTTCCCATGCCACAGGCTCCCCGACGAAGCGGTCGGGCCCAACAGCTCCATCGCCTGGAGGTTGCGGAGCGCCAATGATCGGTGCGAGATCGATCGAGTGTCCGCCACGCGCAAGTGCCACGTAGGCGCGCGTCAGTTCCCACAGACTGACCTCGCCTCCGCCGAGCGTGAGACCAAGCCCGTAATAGTCGGGTTGGTGCGTGAGGTGGGTGAAGCCAAGCGTGTGGAGGCGGTTGAGAAACTGCCCCACACCCACCATCGAGAGGACGCGCACCGCGGGCACGTTGAGCGAATCAGCCAGCGCGAGGCGCACGCGCACCGGGCCTTGGTAGCTCCCGTTATAGTCGACCGGGCTATAGAGCAGTCCGCCCGGAATCGCGTAGTGCGCGGGCACGTCGGCGAGGATGGTGTTCGGCTGGATCGTGCGGTTCTCAAGCGCGAGCTCATAGAGGAAGGGCTTGAGAGCCGATCCCGGCTGTCGTAGTGCTTGAACGCCGTCGTTTCTGCCCAAGTGCGCTTCGGAGAAGTAGTCGGGCGACCCGACGTAGGCAAGGACCTGGCCTGTGTGGTTATCGACGACGAGGACTGCGGCGTGGCGGACGTTACGCGCTGCAAGCGAGCTCACGACCTGGACGACCTGCGCCTGCACGAACTGCTGCAAGCCGCGGTCGATCGTCGTCCGGACCTGGGCCGTGCCATCGGGCAGCTGGTCCGCAAGCCAGAAGAGGAAATGCGGGGCGGCGATGATGCCTTGGCTGCGCGGCCGCAGGCTTATCTCTTCGGCAGCAGCCCGCCTCGCCTGGCCGGCTGTGATGTAGCCGTCTTTGCGCATGCGCGCGAGCACGTAGCGCTGACGGTCTTTCAAGGCACTCCAGCGTTCGTAGGGGTAAAGCCCGGTCGGGTCGTTAGGGATGCCGGCGAGCAGGCTGGCTTGCGCAAGGTCAAGCTCGGCCGCCGGCACGCCGAGATAAGTGCGAGAGGCCGCCTCCACCCCATAGATGTTGCTGCCCATGGGGATTCGATTGACGTACGCGGCCAGGATCTCGTCGCGATCCATGCCCGCTGCGATGCGCCAGGCCGTCCAGATCTGGATGAGCTTGCCGGCGATCGTGCTCGGGGACGGGCGGACCATCCGCGCCAGCTGCATGCTGATGGTGGAGGCGCCGCTGACCACGTGGCGCGAGCGAACCGCCTGCCAACCGGCTCGTGCCATGGCGAGATAATCGACGGGCCCGTGCCGTGCGAAGCGGCTGTCTTCGGCCGCGACGATCGCCTGCACAAAGCAGGGCGCCACGGCCGAGAGCGGCACGGCGACCGTGTGCTCCTGATCGCGAGTGAGCAGCGTCCCAAGCGGCAGGCCATTGCGGTCGGTGAATTCCACCGCCTGTTGGTGCTGGACGAGATCGGCCGCGCGGATGGGCGCTAGGTAGGGCGCCAGGCGCACAGCTACGACAACCGCGGCCAGTGCGGTGAGGGCGAGCGCGCTGCGGCGCAAGTGCGTCATGGCGGGAAGTTCGGGCACGTGGGGCGGGTTCATGCAAACGGACCTAAAGGTCCGTTGCTTCAAAGGTCCGCTGCTTCAAACGTGCAAAAAGCGAGTCGCAGGAGGCAAGGAATGCGACTCGTGCAGCGGGCAGCTCTGGCACTGCTGTATTTCTCGTTTGTCGCAGCCACGATCTGCGTCGCCTCCGGCTGCGGCATCGGCAAGGGCGGCACCGTGCCGACGGCCTTGCCCGACGTCTCGCCGCTTCCCTCGCCCACCGTGCAGAACTGGATCGTGCAGATCAGCCCGCGAGGCGAAGTCAAGACGCTCGCGCAGATCCGCATCATCTTCCGCGATCCGCTCATCCCGCTGCAAGCGATCGAAGATCCGGCGCAGCAAGCCAAGCTTGCGCAGTTCGTCATCGATCCGCAGCTGCCCGGGCGATTCCGCTTTCTCACCCCGCGCATGGTGGGCTTCCAACAGGATGCGGCGCTGCCGCTTGCGACTCGCGTGCGCGTGACGGTCAAAGCCGGACTTACCGATCTCGCCGGTCACACGCTGGCCCACGACTTGGCTTGGACGTTCACGACGGCACCTATTGACATCACAGACTTACCCACTGACGGCGGCACACCGCTCCAACTGATCCCGGCGCTGAGTTTCCGCTCCAACGTCGAGCTGGATCTCCAGTCGCTTCAAGATCACGTGTCGCTTGTCGCGCAGGACACAAACGTATCGGTGCCGCTGTCGGTCGCGGTTGGTGCATCGCAAACGCCGCCACCCGACGATGAAGACCAACCGCAGTTCAGCTATGACGCATCGACTCGGAGATGGCCGTACAGGATCGTCCCCAAACAGACGCTGGCCAAGGCCACGCTATATCATCTGGTCATCACGCCGGGGCTGCGGCCCGCTCGCGGTAACATACCGAGCAACCAGAAATTCGTGGGCGTCTTCCGCACCTACGCGCCGCTCGCATTTGCCGGTCTCGCGCGCGACGCGAGAGTCGTCAGCCGTTTCGTCGGCGGTTCGATGAGCCTCACCTTCAACAATCCGCTCGTAGCGGATTCGGTGCAGTCGAACTTGAGCATCTCGCCAACACCGCAGAGCACGGCCGGCCTGTGGCAAGCAGATGACGCGAGTACGGACGTCTATGTCAGTCAATCGTGGCTGCGGCCGGCGACCACCTACACGATCACCATCGGCCCAGGGGTCAAAGACGTCTTCGGTCAGACACTGGGCAAACAGGTGCAGACGACGCTATCGACCGGCGACTTCACGCCGAACTTCTGGATGCCTGATGGATTGAACATCTTCCCGGCTGACGACGACCTGCAGCTCGACATCGCGTCCGTCAATCTGCCCGGCAAGCAGTACTCCGTGGTATACAAGACCGTGCAGCCGCAAGATCTCGTGTACTGGGATTCAGCGTATCCCGGCAACTCGGGCACGGGGCTCCTGCCGGCGCAGAGCTCGTGGCCGACCGTCCAGGTCAACGCCGCACGCAACCAAGTGACTACCTCGGTGGTCGGGCTGCGCGACAAACTCGGCGCCACAACCGGCATGCTCGCCTACGGTGCGGTCGCACGGACCAACCAGACCGAAAATTCGCCGACGCAGGAATACTACGGGCTCATCCAACTCACCAATCTCGGGGTCTTCGCGCAGTGGTTCCCGACGCAGGGACTGGTGCGTGTGCAGCATCTTTCCGATGGGTCACGTGTCGCGGGAGCGACGGTTGAGATCTATCCGTCCAAGATCTACGCAAGCGGTCCGCCGCAATCACCGTGTGCGACCGGCACGACCGATGCGACCGGAACGTTTTGGCTCGATGCGGGTGCGATGGGCAGATGCATCCAGGGCAACGTCGGCAGCTATGGCGGACCGACGTTGCTCGCCATCGCTCGCGAGGGACAGGACTGGGCGTTTGCGCGCACGCAGAGCTTCAGCGGCTCGGGGTATGGCATCGATGTCAGCTGGGATACCGGTGGCCCGCAATCACGCGGTGCCCTCTACTCGGATCGAGCGCTCTACCAGCCTGGGGAGAAAGCCTGGTTTACGGGCGCCGCATATTATCTGCAAAATGGTGTGCTGCATCAAGATCGCGGAGCACGCTACCGCGTGTCGCTCGAAGGGCCCAATGGCGACAAGCACGACCTCGGCGTGCACACGACCGACGCGCTGGGCATGTTCTCACTTGAGCTCGCGCTCAAAGGAGACCAGGCGCTCGGGTACTACACGATCAGCGCCAAGTCCCACAACGGTGTCGAGATCGTCGGTGGTTTCCGCGTCGCGCAGTTCAAGCCGCCCAACTTCAAGGTGACGCTGACGCTGGACAAAGACATCGCCTATCCGGGGGACAGCGTCGACGCTCGAGCAGCCGCGGAGTACCTTTTCGGTTCGCCGGTGGAGGGCGGCCAGGCGAGCTACTACGTGACGCGTGCGCAGACATCGTACTCGCCCAAAGGCTGGGATGACTTCAGCTTCGGCCGCTCGTGGTATTGGCCCGAGCAACCGCCCTCGACGACGAGCGACGTGCTGCAGGCCGCGCACACGCTCGGCGCGAGCGGCACGATCGCTCAGACGGTCAAGGTCGGCTCAGATATCCCATTTCCCATGACCTATCGCGTCGATGCTCAGGTGGTCGATGTCTCCAATCTCTCGGTTGCCGACTCGAAATCGTTCACGGTGCTGCCATCGGATGCGCTCATCGGGTTGCAGAACACCTGGGTGACCAAAGCGGGCGTGGCCCTTCCTATCAAGGTCATCGTGACCGACGCGCAAGGCGCACCGCTTCGCCGGCGCGAGGTCAGGCTGGAGCTCCAGCAGATGGTGTACGCAAGCGCCGCGCAGCTGGTCGAGGGTGGCGAGACCCAGCAGGACAGCGTCCAGTACACAACGGTGGCCACGGCGGACGTCGACTCGATCGGCAGCCCGCTGACCGTGTCGCTCACGGCGTCGCGGCCTGGGCCGTATCGGATCCAGGCGAATTTCGTGGGTGCGCGGGATGAGGCGGCGGCGACGGATTCCGCCGTGTGGGTGACGGGGCCGGGTGAGGTCGACTGGGGAGCGTTCGACCGCAATGTCTTGCAGCTCAAGCTCGACAAGGCGACCTATCGCATCGGTGACACGGCGACGGCGCTCATCCAATCGCCGTATCCAAGAGCCGAGCTGTACGTCGCGGTCATCCGCAACAAGGTGCTCTATCACGAGATCACGACCGTCAGCGGCAGCGCGCCCGAAGTCCACTTCCGCGTCACGGCCGACATGCTGCCCAATGCCGCGGTGCAAGCCGTGCTCGTCCGCCAGGGCCCGCCGCTGCGCCATGTGCAGCCGGGCTCCCTCGACAGCCTGGCGCGCGCCGGTTTCGCGCCGTTTTCCGTCAACGTCGATGACAAGTACTTGAAGGTATCCCTTTCGCCGCTGCACGCCAAGCTGCAACCCGGCGCTCGTCAAACCGTGCGCTTGACGTTGCGCGATGCACGGGGCGAAGCCACGGCTGGTGAGGTGGCGGTCATGGTCGTCAACGAGACGGTGCTGCAGCTGACGGGATATCGTCCTCCGGATCTCGTGCAGACCGTGTACGCGCAACAGCCAATACCGACCGCCTTCACCGACAACCGGCCTGACGTCGTCCTGCAACAGATCCCGTCGCCGCTGCAGAAGGGCTGGGGCTATGGCGGCGGTTTCGAGGCAGGTGCTGCGAGCACGCGCGTGCGCACGAATTTCCAGCCGCTGGCCTACTACAATGGTGCGCTGCATACGGATGCTTCGGGCAACGCGCAGTTCACATTCACGACGCCCGACGATCTCACGACCTGGCGGGTGATGGCGGTCGCCGTCGCTGCCGGCGGCAACGCGACGGGCAACGATTTCCGCTTTGGCCTTGCCGATACGACCTTTGTGGTCTCAAAGCCGCTGGTCACAAACGCGCTCTTGCCGCAATTCGTGCGGCCGGGCGATACGATGCAAGCGGGCTTGATAGCGACGAACCTGTCGGGTGCCGCCGGCAATCTCGACATCGCAGGCTCGCTCGCCGGGCCGCTCGCCTTCACCGGCAATGGGTCACAAGCGACGACCACGAGACTTTCCGCCTCGCTTGGAACGCAGACGCAAGCGTTTCGATTCCCGATGGTGGCCACGGGCGCTGGCACGGCCCACGTCACCTTCCGGAGCAGCCTCGGATCGCAGGGTGATGCCTTTGAGGTCCCGCTGGACGTGCGTGTGCCGCAGTCCGTCATGGAGCAGGTCGTCGAATCGGGCGTCACCGCAGACTCCGTGACGATTCCCCTCAATGTCGCCCCGAACGTGGTCGATGACAGCGGGGGCCTGGAGGTCGATCTCGCCAGCACGCTCTTGCCGGAGCTCGTCGTTCCGGCGATGCGTACGGTCAGCGAGAATGACCTGCCCTTCCTCGAGCCGGCCGCAAGCCGCCTGCAGGCAAGCGCGGACCTTCTGGTGCTCGCACAGCGCTACGATCAGTCGCTGGGCCCATTCGACGCCCGCCAAACAGCTGCTGATGCCCTCGCGCAACTCAAGAAACTGCAGCAAGCCGACGGCGGGTTCGCCTGGATCCCGCAGCTCCACGAATCCGACGTCTTCATCACGCCATACGCGGCGGCGTCGCTTGCCACGGCGCAAGCATCGGGGGTCAGCGTCGATCCGGCTATGATCGCAAACGTCAAGGCGTATCTTGTGCGTCGCCTCGCGGATCCCGGCGCCTGCGGCATCGAGCCGTGCACGAGCCGGTTGCGGCTTGACATCCTCATGGCGCTCGCCGACCTGGGCGAGCCGCGCGACGATTATCTGTCGGACATCTACGCACGACGCGACAGCTTCGATTTGCTCGGGCAGGTGGAACTCGCCCGCTATTTGTTCCGTTTCCCGGCCTGGCGCACGGAAGCCAACGCGATGGCCGACAAGCTGTTGGAGATCGTCAACATCACCGGACGCTACGCGACGATCAACTATCCAGAAGAGTGGGGCTGGCTCCAATCACCGGCCGTCATGCGAGCGCAGGTGCTGCGGCTCTACGTCGCGCGTCGTGCGGATCCTGAGCTCCTGGACAAGCTCGTGTCCAGCCTGCTCGCGCTGCGGCAAAACGGTGTGTGGTCCGACTCGTACGAGAACGCGCAAGCGCTCGGGGCGCTCATCGCCTATGGCGCGTTGCAGCCCGAACCACCGAACTTCTCGGCGACCGCAAAGCTCGGCGCGAACACGCTGTCTTCGGTGACGTTCAGCGGTTACAAGGTGACGAGCAGCCAGAGCAACGTGCCCATGGCTAGCCTGCCGCGCAACAAGAGCGATATTGTCTTGTCCAAGTCGGGCCAGGGCCAGCTGCATTACCTTGTCGCGTATAGCTATCGCTTGGCCGGCAACCAACCGGGCTCTCTCAACGGGCTACGCATCACGCGCTTCATCCGGCCCGCGAACAAAGACCAAGTGCTGGCGAAGATGGGGCTCAATGCGCCGCAGGATCCGCTGACGCTGGGTGCCGGCCAGATCTTTGACATCGGCCTTGAGATCATCACCGACCATCCGGTGGATCACGTCGTCATCACGGACGAACTGCCCGCGGGGTTGGAAGCCGTGGATACGAGTTTCAAGACGTCAACGCAATACTTCGAGGCGATGGACGATAGCTGGGAGATCGACTATCAGACGATCTATAAGGACCGCGTGGTCGCCTACGGGCAGCGGCTGGAAGCGGGCGTCTACAGCATGCATTATCTGGTGCGCTCGGTGACACCGGGGACGTATCTATGGCCCGGTGCCGACGTGCATCTGCAATACGCGCCTGAGGAATTCGGGCGCACGAGCACGTCCTCGCTTATCATCAGGGAGTGAACGAGGGCGCGGCTTGACCAGGCGTCGAAACGTCGTGATATCCGGGGAGTGACTGAAGAATACGTGCCAACCCCGACGGAGATGTGGGACTTCCTCGTAGGCCTGAAGCAGGTGACTGAATCGGGCTTTGCGCGCATGGAATCGCAGCTCACTACGATGTCATCCGACATGGAGCGCCGCTTCGAGGGGATAGAGCAGCGTCTGGGTGCGCTGGAGGGGCGCATGGACGCGATGGAGCACCGCATGGATGCGCTGGAGCAGCGCATGGGACGGCTGGAATTGCGCATGGATGGAATGGAGCGTCGCCTCATCCGCATCGATGACCGGCTGCCCGGCTTGGAAGATCTCACGATCAGGCAACGCCTGGACGATCACGAAACGCGCATCACCGGACTCGAGCACCGCAACGTCTAGCGTTTTAGATGTGGCAGGTCGGTTCGATGCCCTGCTTCTCGAAATAGCGCTGGTGGTATTCCTCGGCCGGGTAGAAGGCGCCAGCCGGCGCGATCTGCGTGACGATAGGTCGCTTGAAGCGGCCTGAGGATGCGAGTCCGGCGAGTGATGCTTTGGCGGCAGCCTCTTGCTCTGGTGAATGGACAAAGATCACCGAGCGGTATTGCGTGCCCGCATCGGGACCCTGGCGATTGAGCGTGGTCGGGTCGTGCATGTTCCAAAACGCGTCGAGCAGTCTATCGTATGAGACGACTGCCGGATCGAACGTCACCTGCGCCACCTCAGCATGTCCGGTTCTGCCCGTACACACATCTTTATAGCTTGGATTGGCAGTCGTGCCGCCCGCAAAGCCGACCTTGACGTCGGTGACGCCTGGGATCTGCCGAAACGCCGACTCCACGCCCCAGAAGCAGCCGGCTCCGAATGTCGCTTGTTCCATGGTACGATCTCCTATCGTGTACTCTTCACTATTGTCTACGGCTCGTGCGCGTCGGTCGGATGAGACTGGCTTGCGACTTTAGAGGCCGAGTTCCTCGGCGTTGTCACTCAACGCCGCTATCACAAAGGCGATGTGGTCGTCGAAGGGGACGCCGAGCTCTTCCGCGCCCTGGATGATGTCGGCGCGGTTCACGTTGGCGGCGAAGCTCTTGTCCTTGAGCTTTTTCTTGACCGAGGCAACCGGCACGTCGCGGATCGACTTCGAGGGGCGCACGTAGGCCATGGCGGTGAGGAATCCGCACAGCTCGTCGCAGGCGAACAGCACCTTGGCCATCTGGGTGTCGCGCGGCACCCCGAGATAGGTCGCGTGGCCGCGGATGGCTTTGACCATGTCTTGCGGATAGGTGAGTTCCTCGAGCATGCGGCAGCCAAGCTCGGGATGCTCTTGCGCGCTTGGGTGGATCTCCCAGTCGAAATCGTGCAGTAGCCCGACGATGCCGAATCGCTCTTCGTCGGCATCGAGCTTGCGCGCATAGGCGCGCATGGCGGTCTCGACCGCGAGCATGTGGCGGCGTAGCGACGGGTTTTGCACATGCTGGCAGACAAGCGCCCAAGCTTCGTCGCGCGTCGGGGCGTTAGAAGTAGCCGGCATGTTCAGGTGGGAACTCAATCATCTTATCCTTGTCGAAGTGCGGACGCGGCTGCGAGAGGATGTACGCGGCGACGTCGGTCGCCTCCTGATCGGTCAGCGTCCCTGGTGCGTCTAGCGGCATCGCGAACTTGACGAAGGGCGCGATGCGATCCATGCGGCTCATGCCGGCCTTGTCGTTGAACGATTGCGGTCCCCATAGCGGTGGAATCGTCAAGCCCGCACCGTTACCGTCGGCGGCGTGACACGATGCGCAGCGCGCTGCGTAGATGGCAGCGCCGTTAGCCGGATTGGGGGCGCCCGGCGCCTTCACGTCGACCGGACCTTGGCCAGGGAAACCGATGCCCGTTGGCGCGCCGCGTGAAAGCCAGGCGATGTAGGCCGTGATGGCAAGCATCTCGTGGCTGTAGTACGCCGGCGGATGTCCGTTCATGCTATAGAGGAAGCACTCGGCGATGCGATCCTGCAATGCGATGAACCGGCCGGCGCGCTTGTTCCACTGCGGAAACGTGGCGTACGCGCCGAGCAGTGACCCGGCATGTGGCTGCGTGCCGCCACCCGGGTGGCATGCCGCGCACGACATCCGCGATGTGATGTAGGATCCGGCGAACTTCGGCGTCTGGTTGATGAGATCGCGGCCGTCCGCGATAAGCTCGCCTTGCGGGCCGGGTGGTATGGTCGCGCTTGCGTTGACCGCTGCCTGATCCACTGTGGCGCTCGGCGCTGCATCAGGTGAATCCGCGCGCAGCTGCGTCGCAAAGGCAACGGCGATCACGCACACGATCGCAAGCGCGCTGAGGATGAGACTGCGGCGCGTCCCCCTCATTTGACGATCGGGAGTCCCGCGACTTGCCATGCCAAAATGCCGCCGAGCTGGTTATGCACGTCGCCATACCCGTGCTCGTCGATCATGTAATCTTTGATGGTCCCACTGCGGTTGCCGGAGCGACAGGTGAAGATGATCTTGCGATCGCGCGGGAGCTCGGCGACGCGCCTTGGGATCTGACCCATCGGGATGTGCACGGCGCCGGGCAAATGCCCCGCATCCCATTCGTTGGGCTCGCGCACGTCGACGAGCAGCGCACCGCGAGCGACTTCGTCTTGGGTCTGCTGCGCCGTGTAGTCCTCAATCTCGGGGTGGAGCAAACCGCCTCGTTCAGCCATCGGTCACGTTCTCCGCCTAGTGTTCGCAGTGGGTCATTTCACGCTGATAGGGATCAATCCCGTGGTGCTGGCCGCAATGAACAGGCCGACCGCAAAGACGAAGACGGCGAAGACCCGTTTAAGCGCGCGCTGGTTGAGCTTCTGGGCGATCGACCCGCCGATCCAACTGCCGCCGAGGCCTCCGGCGAGGAAGAGCGCGGCCACCCGCCAGTCGATCGCGGCCAGCGAATGCTCGGCGTGGCCGAAGACCGCGGGTCCGACGAGGCTCGATGCGCAGTTGATGGCGATGACGAGCAACGAGGTGGGGATCGCTTCGCGCATCGGCATCCCTAGGATGAGCACGAGGCAGGGCACGATGAGAAACCCTCCGCCCACGCCGAGAAATCCGGTCAGAAAACCGACGCCGATGCCCCCGGCCGCGACCGCAATCCAATTAGGCTCGATGCGCGCCTGCGCCTCATACGTGCGCGACGCGAACATGAAGAACGACGCCACGACCATGATGAGCGAGAAGAGCAAGAGCAGCAGCGGCCCGGAGAAAAAATGCGCGACGAACCTACCCGGGATGGCGCCGAAGATTCCGATGAGCCCGAAGATGAGCCCGCCGCGGGTGTCGGCCACCGCCACGCGCACGAGGTAGCCGGCCAGCGCCGTGCCGCCGACGATGACGAGCGACGTCGGGATCGCGACGTGCACGGGCTGGCCGACGAGATAGACGAGCAGGGGGACCGTGATGATCGATCCCCCGCCGCCTGTGAGTCCTAAAGAGACGCCGACTGTCAGTCCGTAGAGCAACAGCGGGATGACAGCCGCCATCGTCGATCAGATGATCGAGAAGGGCTTCCACCCAAGCTCTTGCGCCTGCTGGACCGTGGCCACGCCTGCGGGCACGAACTGGAATCCGGGCAACAGACTCTTCTCAAAATCTGCTAATATGGCTTTTGGATCGGTCCCCATCGCCTGACCGATGATGTATGCCATCGCCGTCGTGGCATTGTGGCAGATGAAGAACTGACCGCCGCGCTTGAGCACTGCTTGCGCGCTCCAATCCTGATAGATGCCCTTCGGGTCATCAGGGTCTGCGCTCAGGTCGAGGTTCGAAGTTGCCTTGTAGTAGACGTTGGTCGTCGGCTTGCTGGACCCGGCACCGAGGATTTTACCGATGGGATATTTCTTCCACATGTCGTCGTTGAACCCCAAAAAGACGGAGATGCCTAAGAACACTCCGAGGGTCGCGAGGTTGCCCAAGCCCAGCGAGTACTGATAGGCGTTCATCGAGTTCTGCATGTGGATGTAGATGCTGGCCACCCCCGGCGCGATGATGATCGGCGCAGAAGAATGGAAGACCTGTTTGTGCTCGGCGTTGAGGGTGAGCTTCTGCATCATCAGGGTCTTGTCGAATTCATTCGGCTTCAAGATGTGGAAGCTGATGGTTGCGTCAGCCTTAGCAGGTGCGCTCGTCTCCGCAAGGGCCGCAGCAGACACCGCCAGCGCGGCGGCGGAAATGAAATGCTTTCTCGAAAGAGACATGCAAAAATCTCCTTTGCGTGCACAAGGTGATCTCAAAGGACAGACGCCACACTTCCAACTGAGCTCCGGCCACACCTATCGGGAGCCGGTTAGGAACTTATGCTCGGCCTCTAGAACGGTGCGACCGATGAACGCCCGTAGCATCGCTGCGGCGGCTTTGACGCTGGTCGCGGTTGCGCTTGTGGTCGTCGAAGTGATCTCATGGCCGCAAAGCGCCAGGGGGCCGGCTGTGACCACGGGGACGCGATGCTCTCTGCGCGTCGGCGCCGTCGACGACGCCGACCGAGCAGCGGGCCTGCGTGAAGGCGACGAGCTGCTCCTGCCGCAGATGGATGTGCCGTCACGGACGGTGCTCGTCTACCACTTCTCGCCCACCCAAGCAGGGCACGCCGGCGACGTGATCGGGCTCGTCGTGCAACGTGGCGGCCGCCAGCTTGTCATCCCCTATCGACTTCGGCACACGGATTCGACGGCGCGCTTCATCGCCCAGTTGGGGTTCAAGCTGTTCCTCCTCGTGCTCGGCATCTTCGTGCTCTGGCGCGGAAGAGATCGCGCATCGCTCATGCTCGGCATTTGGTGTCTAGGGGTGGCGGTCGCGTTGCCCGACGACTGGTGGGGGGCGCTCGGCCTCGGCGCTCGACAGGCGGGCAGCGCTTTGAGCGCAGCGCTGTGGACCTACTCTCCCTTCATGCTCTACCTGGTGGTGGAGTCGATCGCAACCGGCGTCTCGCGGCGCGCCGTGCTCGTGGCGCGGACGCTGATGTTTCTTTTCGTGGCGCCAGCCATCATCGTCAGCACCCTCAATGCGACGGCGCAAGCGCAGACCGGTTGCGCGGCGGTCGATCTTTCGCCCTGGATGGTCAATGCCGCGTTCGTGGGATCGCAGCTCGTCATCATCGGCTTCTTCGCCGTCAGCTACCTGCGCACGACCGGTCTCGCGCGCCAGCGCGTGCGCTGGATATTCTGGGCATTTCTCATCAGCCGCTTCGGTGTGCTGCTCAACCTCTTCAACCGCCTGGCGGTGCACCCGATCCAGCTTTCTGGCGTCGAGTGGCTGACGGTCATGATCTTCCCGCTGGGCTGCGCGTACGCGATCCTGCGCCATCGCATCATCGACGTCAACTTCGTGCTCAACCGCACGCTCATCTACACGATCCTCACGACGCTTGTCGTCGGCATCTTCGTCTTGCTGGAGAACGTGCTCAATGCCGTCGCGGTGAGCCGTGGCGTCGGGCTGACGGTTGAGATCGTTGTGGCGCTCGCACTGGGGCTCTCGTTCAACGCGCTCCATAAGCGCGTCGAGGGCGCGCTCGAACGCACGCTTTTCCGCAGCAAGTTCGAAGCGGCGGTGGCGCTGCAACAGCTCACCGACGAGGCCGCCTATACCGAAAGCCCCGCTGCGCTCCTGCGGCGAGTGACGGCTGAGATCCCGCGGGCCATGGGCGCTGCCGGCGCTGCGGTGTACGAGCGGCGCGACGAGGGTTACCACCTCGTGGCTGACGCCGGGTTGGGGACGCTGCCGCCAAGCGTCGACGTCGACGATCTGGCGTTCGTGCGGCTGCGCACCCGCCTGTCACAGGTGGATCTGGGCGATGTCACAAGCGCGCTTGGCTCGGATGGGATCGCGTTCGCGCTTGCGGTGCGCGGCCAGCTCGTCGGGGCGCTCGTGTGTGGCCGGCGCACAAATGGCGAGAGTTATGCGCCCGATGAGATCAAGATGTTGCGCGATGTCGCGCACGAGCTTGGCGCGGAACTGTACGCCATACGTGCGCGCGAACGCGCCGAACTGCTCCTCGGGCTGACGTCAGGGACGATCGATCTCGCGACCGCCCGCGAACGGCTCGCCTCCATGGGCGCCTCGTTCTCCGAGGTCTAGGACCGCACGAGCCCCGATTCCACCGGCAACCCCTGCGCTCGCCACCCATCGAATCCATCGGGCACGTTTACGACATCGCGGAAGCCAAACGCGCTGAGCACGCTTGCCGCTGCCACCGAGCGGTCACCACCCGCGCACATGACGAGCAGCGGCCGATTCGTGGGGACGTCGGCGATCTTGGCGATGAGCTTGCCTGCGCTCACGTGCTGCGCGTGCGGGATGTGCGATTCGGCGAACTCTCCGCGCTGACGGACGTCGAGCACGACCGCTTCACCCGCCGACCAGCGCCGCTTGGCCTCGTCGAGCGTGACGCTGGGCAGTGATGCCGTGGGAAGGCCTGAACTGGCGACGTCTGAGACGAACCCTGCGATCTGGTCGAGCCCGACGCGGACGAGCTTGCGCACGAGCGCGTCGACGCGCCCGGGCTTTGCCACGAGCACGATGGGCCGGTCGGGCGCCGCAAACCACGCGCTGCGAGTGGAGAAGGACGGCTTGTCGGGCACGCTCACGCTGCCTCTGACGTGCAGCGTGCAGAACTCGTCGCGCGAGCGCGTGTCGATGATGAGCGCGCCGCGCTCGAGAGCAGCCGCAAGCTGTTTAGGATCGAGCTGCTTGGGCGAAGGCAAGCCGCGCAGCAGCGGCGTGAGGCCGCGATTGAGGTGCTTCATGCGCGCGAAATAGGTTGGTGCATCTGGTTGCCCCTCGAGCAGCGCCGTGACGAACCCCTCCTCGTCGCCCTTGTCGGCGAACGCGCTCCACCACGAAAAACGACGCTCGTAGCCGAGCGTCGTGCTGGGGACTGCGCCGAGCGCCTTGCCACAGGCTGAGCCCGCGCCGTGCGCCGGCCAGATCTGGATGAAATCAGGGAGGTCAGCAAGCGCGGACTTCAGACTCGCGTACATGACATGCGCGCTCAAGCGCGCGGTGCCGGCTGCGCCTAACGCCTCTTCGAGCAGATCGGGCCGCCCGAGGTCGCCGACGAAGAAGAAATCGCCGGAGAGCAGCAGCATGGGTTGCGGTGCCTGCGCGCCGTCGAAGATCTCAAAGCAGATATGCTCGGGCGTGTGGCCCGGGGTGTGGCGGACGCGGGCGCGGATATTGCCGACACGGATCTCATCGCCGTGGCGCACGAGCTTGACGCGGACGCCCTCTTGCTCCGCGAGATATCCATACTCAGCATCGCCGTGACCGGAGAGGTAGAGGGTCGCGCCGGTGGCAGCAGCGAGCTCGCGGCCGCCGGAGAGATAATCGGCGTGGATGTGGG
Organism: Vulcanimicrobiota bacterium; assembly: GCA_036741695.1. GTDB lineage: Bacteria > Vulcanimicrobiota > Vulcanimicrobiia > Eremiobacterales > Eremiobacteraceae > JAFANK01. The sequence continues at coordinate 5,729 of DAINRU010000036.1, read as the reverse complement.
TCTCAGCCACCGCGACGATGCGCAGGTCGTGGGCGGCGGCGAGATCCCTGTAGACGTCTATATCTCGGCGCGGGTCGACGACAAGGGCCTCGCCTGTCGCCTCGCAGCCGACGACATATGAGGCTTGTGCCAAGCCCTCATCGTAGATCTGGCGGAAGAACATAGCTGAAGGTTACCGAGGCGATACCGCCTTCCTCTCTTTATCTAGGAGTGGGCCGGCAAGCGACGAACACAGCCTGCCCCAGTTTCGGCGCGACGCCGGCGGGGTATCCGAAGTCGGCACAAAACCTCCAACCAAACACCCGAAGGAGCCTGTATCATATGGCCCGAGAGTACGCCCATCCGGAAGTCCTGGTGACGACCGATTGGGCCCAAGCGCATCAGAACGATCCCGGCCTGCGTTTTGTGGAAGTGGACGTCGACACGACGGCATACGACCAAGGCCACATCCCCGGTGCGATCGGTTTCAACTGGCAGACGCAGCTCAACGATCCGGTGCGCCGCGACATCCCGACGAGCGACGAGATCGAAGACCTGCTCTCCACAAGCGGCATCAGCAACAACACGACGATCGTGCTGTACGGCGACAACAACAATTGGTTCGCCGCGTTCGCGTTCTGGATCCTCAAGTATTACGGTCACGACAAGATCCTGCTCATCGACGGCGGCCGCAAGAAGTGGCTGGCGGAGAATAAGCCGCTGAGCAAAGACGTGCCGTCATATCCCAAAGCCGATTATCGCGTCAGCGCCGTCAATCCGGAACTGCGCGCCAAGCGCGACCTCGTGCTGGAGGCGGTCGAAGACAAGTCGCACCACCTGGTCGATGTCCGTTCCACGCCGGAGTTCACGGGCGAGATCATCGCACCGCCAGGCATGACCGAGACGGCGCAGCGCGCGGGTCACATCCCCGGTGCGATCAACGTGCCCTGGGCCCAGGCCGTGCGCGATGACGGCACGTTCAAACCCGCTGACGAACTCGCCACGCTGTACGGCGGCAAGGGCGTGGACGATAAGAAAGAGATCATCGCCTATTGCCGCATCGGCGAGCGCTCGTCGCACACCTGGTTCGTGCTGAAGTACCTGCTCGGTTTCGACAATGTCCGCAACTACGATGGGTCGTGGACCGAGTACGGCAACCTCATCGACGTCCCGATCGTCAAGGAAGCAGGAGTAGCCGCTCCCGCGTAAGGCGAGCGGCTACTCGTCGTCTGTCTCGCGCAAGATCGCGCAGGCGGTGGTCGCATGCGCGCACAATCGGCCGGCGGCATCGGTCAATCGGGCCTCCGCCGTGCCGATCGTCTTGCCGACGTGGAGTATCGTGGCTTCGCAGCGCAGCTTGCCGCTCTCAAGCGTGATGGGCCGGACGAAGCGGACGTGAAGATCCGTCGTCGCACAGCTGCGCCCGGCGGGCAGCGTGGACGTGACCGCGCACCCCAACGCCGAATCGAGTATCGTGCAGGCAAGGCCGCCGTGCGCCACGCCGCCGAGGTTGTAATGGTATTCCGCCGCGACGCATTCGAAGACGACCCGGCCCTGTTCGACTTCGGCGATCGAGAGGCCGACGAGGAGCGCCATGGGAGGGCCGGGCACATCGCCGCGCAGGATGGCGCGCAGGCGGTCGATCCCGCTCTGCGTCTTGGCCGCGTCGGCGACGATCATGGGGTCTTTCCAGGTGACGGTGCGACTACGAGCGGGTGTGCTCATGTGTCTTCCTTCAGTGTGACGTTCCTGTGGCGATCATCCCGACCGCCACGAGCGCGCAAGCGACGCCGGCGATTTGTAGTCTGTTGAGCCGCTCGCGCAGCACGACTCGGGCGAGCAGGACCGTGCTCGCCGGATAGAGCGAAGCCAGGACGGCGACGATGGACAGCATCCCGTACCTCGTGGCCAGCAGATACAGCGCATTGGCGCACATGTCGATGACCCCAGCAACGATGATCATCACCCAGCTTCCCGGCTGCGGCGCGAGCGAGCGGCCCACCGCAAGTGCCAGCACGGCGAGCACGCCCACAGACGCGAGGCGCGAGCAGACGAGCGGCCACAGGCCGGCGTTCGCATGCGATTGCGCGATGCAGACGTAGAATGCGCCGATGGAGATCCCTGACAACAGCGCCTCGCTCAAGCCGGGCTGCAGCGCCCAGTTCCGGACGGCGGCGGCGTGTTCTTGCAACTGACGCGCGCCGACAAGACCGGGCGCAGCATTGGAGGCAGGTTCGCCGGGCATGTCCGTCGTCGAGACCAAGACGACCGCGAGCAACGCGATGGCGACGCCGGTAAGCGCGAAGGGCGACGGGCGCTCGTGCAAGAGCAGGCCGACGACCAGCGGGATGATCGCGGCGACAACTGCCGTGATCGGGGAAACTAGGCTCATGCGGCCGATGGCAAGCCCGCGATACAAGAGCGTGATGCCAGCCGCGCCGCCGAGACCGGCGGCACATCCCCAGAGCAGATCCGAGCGGGCGGGACTGGCGTGCGGGAGGATGAGCACGAGACAGATGAGCGCGACGAGACCGGCGAGTTGCGAGATCACGACGACCGAGAGCGTGGACGAGCGGCGGCTGGCCAGACCGCCGATGAAATCCGCGGCGCCATAGGTGATGCCCGAGAGCAGCCCGAGCAAGACTCCCATTAGCGCCAGCGCCTAATGGCAGTGTGCATGCGCCTCATCGCCCGGCACCGCCCGGCGGCCCCACCAGACAAGCATAAGCGCCAACACGATGAAGACGACATTGAGGACTGCTGTGTAGTTGAAGTTGATCGTCTCGATCTGCATGAGGAAGCCACCGCTCGGATGCGGCACCGCGCCCAAGGCCGCGAAGGCGAGCTCGACGATCAAGCCGGCTGCGACCATGGCGAGATAGAAGACGCCGACCATGCGCAAGGCGAGTCCCCAGCCATAGTATTTGCGGTAGACGTCGATGAGCGGCAAGACGATGAGGTCTGCGTACAAGAACGAGATGACGCCGCCGAAGGTGCTGCCTCCGTTCCACAGGACGGCGGCCAAGGGCACATTGCCGATCGAACAGACGAAGCTCAAGATGGCGACGATGGGGCCGACGAGCGCGTTCTCGATCGTGCGCACCGGGGCGGAGGCAGTCGTGACGAAGAGATGCTGCCACCACGTTGCAGGGACGGCGACCGCGAGGAACCCGGCAATGAGGAAGCCGAGCACAAGGTCGTTCTGCAGCATCGACCAGTCCATCTCGAAGTAGTGGGCGACGTATCGCCAGCCGATAGCGGAGCGCAGCTTGTCGAGCAATGTAGCGCCGGGGGCCAGCATCTCGCCGTGGTCGTGCTCGTGCCCACCGCTCGGCGCTTCGACATGGGCGCGGCCCTCGTCGATGGCGCCGCGCGGGATGAGCAGCCGTGAGAGCAGCACGAAGACGGCGATGAGCACGAGGCCGCCGAGCCATTCCGCGACGACGAAAGGCCAGCCCATGAGTCGCCACAGCACAAGCCCGAGCTCGACGACGAGATTCGTCGAGGCGAACATGAAGACCATGGCGACTGTGAAGTCGGCGCCGCGTTTGAAGAGCGACTTGGCGGTGGCGGCCGCGGCATAGCTGCACGAGGAACTCGCGGCGCCGAGCACCGTGGCCAGGCCGATCTCCCGCACGCCGCGGCGGCCGAGGATTGTGCTCAGCCCATCCTTGGGCACGTAGGCCTGGATCATCGCGGAGATGATGAAGCCGGCGAGCAGCGACCACAAGACCTGCCAGAACATCGCAAACGCTGCGAACAGCCAGTGCCAGACGAACGTCAACATGCTTCGCCGAGGTCGCTTAGGGGAAGCAGCGTCATCCGCGAGCTTTCGCCGTGCTGCGCAGCCGCCGCAGGTCGCCGTCGCGCAGAGTGAATCCGATGCTGTCGAAATGTTCCATCAGCGGTAACGCGTACTTACGCGAAGTGCCGAGCACATCCCGCAGCTGCGCCATGGTCGCGGAGCCTTTCTCTGCGATGACGGCCGCGATCGCTTTTTGCGCCTTCTCGATCTGTGAACGCCGATACAGATCGTCACCCACGCGCACGAACGCCCCCACCGCGAGCAGCGATGCAAGTGCTTCCGCTGTGTCGCGCGAACGCGCGGCTGCTGCCTGAGCGACAGCCTCGTACGAATGAGGAAGAAAGGGGAGGTCGCCGGATACCGCGACCTGCGCTGAGAAGAACGCCGTCTGCGCTGTGCTCAAGCTTGGCGTGAAGTCGGGCGCATGCCACAGGCCGGCGCGCACCGCCACGCGGCCGTCGTCGCGCCAGGCATGCAGCAAGCGTAGCGCGAGCGGTTCGGGCACGTCCACTGCTGCGGCTGCCTCGCTCGGGGTGATCCCCAAGCGCCATGGGCTTTGCGCGTGGCGCTCGCGCATCGCGGCGTCGGCGCTTGCAAATGCCGCGTCAAACGCTTCGCGCGATACGTATTCCAGCGGCTTTTCCACGCGGACAATTCGGCCGTGCTCGAGCAGCCAGGCAAGCGCGGCCTCAGCCAGCCACTGCGCGACGTTTGCACGAGCGGCGATCCTTGCCGCGGACAGCGGGTTGAGGCTCGTGGCGTTGACGACGTCGAGCGCCTCCGCAGCGCCGGTGGGCGCATCGCTGAAGTCAATGTCTGCACGGAGCTCGTCCGCGGCTTTATCGGCGGTGGCCGACGCCTCGTCGTTGCGCATCGTCGCCTGCCCTGTGACAGCTCCGCGCACGACGGCGCCGCCGAGCAGATCCTTCGGGCTCATGCGGCGCACGATGATACGCAACCCGGGATAAAAGACGGCCGGACGCCAGAGCAGCACCTGCGCCCGGCATGCACTGCCGTCGATCGGCGGCGCGTGCGCGAAGCGCAGCTGGCCCGGAATTTCGGCCGATCCGATATGCACGCGAACCGGCATTCTCCGGCGCAGCAGTGAGATCGCCGACGGCAAGGCGAAGAAATCCACCTCGAGTTCGCGCGCCGGTTCAAACTCGCGCACCGCGACGAGCGCCTCGCCGCGGCCGATCTGCGACACCTCGACGTTTGGGATATTGACCGCGACGCGCGATCCGCCGCTCGCCTGGGCCACGCCCTGGCCGAAGATCTGCAGGCTCTTCACCCGCGCGCGCAGTCCGGAGGGTTGCAACGCGAGCGTGTCGCCGGACGATATCACGCCTTGCATGAGGGTGCCGGTGACGATCGTGCCGTGACCCGCGAGCGCGAAGACGCGATCGACTGGCAGATAAGCCGGCGCTTGTGGCCGCCGCGCTGGCAGCGCTGCGAGGATGTCATGGATGGCCGCCTTGAGCGATTCGATACCCTCGCCGGTCACGGTCGACACTTCGATCAGCGGAGCATCCTGCGCAAAGGTTGCGCGGACGGCGTCGCGCGCGAGCTCGGCCGCGGTCGCGCGAGCATCTGCATCGACCAGGTCGACCTTGGTGAGCACGATGATAGCGCGCGCCACGTTGAGGAAGTTGAGGATGTGCAGATGCTCGAAGGTCTGCGGCTTGGGCCCCTCGCTCGCGTCGATGACCAGCAGCAACAGCTCCATGCCCGCTGCGCCGGCCAGCATGTTATGCAAAAAGCGCTCGTGGCCAGGGACGTCGATGATGCCGGCTTCGATGCCGTCGGGGTAGCGCAAGGGTGCAAAGCCGAGGTCGAGCGTCATTCCGCGCCGCTGCTCCTCGATGAGGCGGTCGGGGTTGTGGCCGGTCAGCGCGATGACGAGCGAGCTCTTGCCGTGGTCGACGTGCCCGGCGGTCCCGATGAT
>DAINRU010000035.1:0-23795 GCA_036741695.1 Vulcanimicrobiota bacterium | reverse complement strand
CTCGATAGCGCCTTTACAGCACTATAACGGTTTAGCAAACCGCCGCCTTCAGCCAACTCGGCCATCTCTCCCCGGGCGACCGCTAGTTTATCACAGGGCAGAACTAGGTTCAACCTACGCCGTGTTGCTTCTTCTCTGGCGCGACTTTTGTCGCGCCGAATGCCATGCGGTAGGGGCTAGTCGGCCGCCGAAACCGGGCGGCGGCGGGCCCAGAGGCCCTCGACGATCGACGCGACAGCTTGCGCCGACTGTGGATGTGCCAGGCCGCGCGCATTGCGCCGCATCTTCTCGAGCGCCACCGGCGAATCGAGCAGCTCGTCGAGCGCTTCGGTCAGCTCGCGCGAACGCTCCACGCGTATGCCGACGCCTCGTTCCTCGAGATAGCGCGTGTTGCGTTCTTCTTGCCCAGGCAACGGTCGCCACATGATGATCGGCAGCTCTGCCACGAGCGCCTCGGAACTGGTCAGCCCACCGGGCTTGCTCACGAGCACGTCGGCAGCGCGCATGTAATCGTACACGTTTTGGACGAAGCCCGCGACCTTCACGCGGTGACGCAGGTTCCTGGCCACATCTCGAAGGCGTTTCTCAAGGCTTTGATTCTTGCCGACGACGACGACGATCTGCACCTGCGCATCAAGCGCATCCATCGCGATCAACGCTTTCTCCAGCGGTCCGATGCCGAGACCGCCCCCCATCAACAGGAGCGTTGTCATATCCGGCGCGACGCCGATGAGCTGGCGAGCGCGGCGCTTGCTCGTCGCCTGTGCGAAGCGGCAATCGATCGGGATGCCCGTGACCTGGACGCGTGGGGTGGCGACACCACGCGCGACGAGCGTCTGCCGCATCGCCGAGGTCGCGACCGCATACTTGTCGATGTTACGATGGATCCAAAATGGATGCACCACGAAATCGGTGACGATCCCGACGACCGGGGGAGCGTCGGCGAACTCACGCTTATACTCGGCCATGACGCCGCACGGGAAGGCATGCGTGCAGACGACGACGTCAGGATGCAGATCGGTGACGAGCTGGCGCAGATTGAGCGCGGTGTAGCGATGCAGCCAGGTCTTGAACGCGGAGATCTTCGTCGCGCGTTCGGCCTGATCGTAGGCGAACTTGTACAACTGGGGCAGCAGCTTGACGATGCCGATGTAGCCGTTGCTGGCGACGCGGTGGAAGACGTTGGAGGCGTAGCGGTACGAGTCGACGACTTCGCACAGAGCACCGGGCACGCGGTCGGACAGAGCGGAACACACCGCCTGCGCAGCTGCGGTGTGACCTTCTCCCACGCTTGCGGAGAGGAACAGAACGACCGGTGACCGCGCCCGCGACCGAGTGGGCACCGTACTCACCTCGACGGCTATCTAGCTGTCCTCCTCTGTCGAACCGGCCGCCTGCTCCAGGAAGTCTTCCAGGATCTCCTGGGCGAGCGCCTCGTCCGGAAGGAGCGCACCGGCGTCGTCCGTGACGATGAATTCATCCTCCGATTCGCTGTAGCACACCGCGTAGCGCACTGACGAGTCCGCGTCCTCGACGATGCCGACGACCTCGAACTCCTTCTCGTCAGCGTCGTGGGTCTCGATCCCGATCGAACTCCGTTCGAAGACGATCGTATCTGCGATCTCGACGCGTTCCGGGCTCGTCGAGCGGCCGTTATGCGCGCGCTCATCGTGTTCGTGTTCCATGGTCGCCTCTCTTCCCGCGGCGCTCGGATCGTCGCGGTCACCGCAGGTACTTGCGTTCAGCCGCTTGTTGCTCTTCCAGGGTTCGGGAGAACTGATGGCGGCCGTTCCCACGGTACACGTAGTAGAGATAGTCTACCGTAGCCGGGTGGAACGCGGCAAGCAAAGATTTTCGGCCCGGATTGGCGATCGGCGTGGGTGGAAGCCCCCTATGCCTGTAGGTGTTGTACGGGCTATCGAGCGCAAGATCGCCGAACGAGAGCTGCGTCTTGTGATGCGGCAGCGCATATTCGATGGTGGCATCGATCTCGAGCGGCATGCCGCGGCGCAGCCGGTTGTAGATCACACCTGCGATCACGGGCCGCTCGACGTCGACTTTCGCTTCGCGCTCGACCATCGACGCCACGGTCACGATCTGCGGCACGGTGAAACCGAGGTGGTGGGCGAGCCTGGCATGTTGCGGCGGCAACTCGCGCATGAACTGATCGACCATGAGTCTCGCGATCGCCATTGGTGTGGTGTGGCGCGGCACGAGGTATGTGTCGGGGAACAAATACCCCTCGAGGCCCCTGGTCCGCGCGCCGTCGAACTGCAGATTTGTCTGCTCGACCTGCAACAGGAAGTACGGTGCATCGACGAGTCCCAGCCGCTGGAGGCGATCGGCGATTTGCGCGGCGGTGAACCCTTCGGGGATGGTGACCCACGTGGCCGATGGATGACCTCCCGCTTTGAGGATCGCCGCGACGTCAGCCACGCTCTGGTGCGCCGGAAAGTCATATTCCGCAGCCAAGATCGCCGATGTCAGATGGTGCGCGCGCAGATAGAACAGCAGCATGCTCGAAGACGCCACGACCCCCTCGTCCTGCAACTGGTCGACGATGCCGTCGATGCTCGAGCCGGGGGCGATGTCGACGGATGCAGGCGACACCGGATAGCGCCGGTCGCCGTAGACCGACCAGACGACATACGCGGCGATGCACGCGATTGCGATGAGTACGATGGCAAGCGCGAGCCCGATGCGACGCACTAGGAGGCGCTCTGTCTCGCCAAGTACGCGCTGAGGATCTCGACCGCCGCCATCTCGTCGACGTGCCGGCGCCGCTTGCTGCCCGAGAGGTCAAGGTCGCGAAGTTTCTTCGCCGCTATCGCCGTCGTGAAGCGCTCGTCCCAGACGACCACGCTTCCGTCGAAACCAGCCTGCAGCTCGCGCACGAACGCCCCCACTTTCTCGACCGCTGGGCCCGCGCTCCCATCCATGCGGATGGGATTGCCGACCACGATACGACGGACACCGCGCTGCCCGGCCAACCGGACGATTGCCGCGATGTCATCCTTCCAGCTGGTATGCGCGATCGTCGTCAGCGGAACCACGGGTAGCCCGCTGCCCTCGCAGATGGCGATGCCGATCCTGGCCGCTCCAAGGTCAACACCGAGGATGGCCTCGCTCACGCCTTGCGCGCCGCCCGACGCGTCAATTTTGCCCCAGCACCCGCCACCGACATCGACTTCGAGCGGCGTCCCATCTGATATTCGACGAAGGCCTGCGTGGCCTTATGAACTCTGGCGTGCCCCTCGAACGCCGCGATCTGGTCAAACGGCATATCGCGCAAGCGACGGAGCCGCTCGAACTCCGCGCTCGTCAGCGAGAACATGCTTCCCTGCGCCGCGCTGTGAGGGTCTGCACGTAGCGCGCGGACGCACGCGGCGCACAAAAGGCCGCCGGCCTGGGTCGAGAGATGCGCGCGTCCCCCCGCGAGCGGTCGCCGCCCAAGCGCTGCACCGCAGCGCGCGCAGGCGTCGAGTTCGGGAGCAAAACCCAGTGCGCTGAGCATGCGCAGGTCCATCGCTGCCAGCAGCCCATCGCGGTCGACGCGCGCAGCGAGTGCGGTCTGAAACTCGCACAGCGCGTCGTACAACTCCGGAACCGCCAGGTCGGGCTCGCTCAGGCTGTCAATACTTTCCGCCACGTATGATGCCGCCGCGTAGGCGTCGGGATCCACGAGCTGCTCCCAGATCGAGCTCACCGTTTGCACGGACGTGATGACCTCGAGCGATCTTCCGGCGTGCAGCATGAGCGCGACGCGACTGAAAAAGTCCAGCCGAGCACCGAACTTGCTTTGGATCTTACGTGCGCCGCGTGCGACTGCGCTCTGCTTGCCGCGCTCGCGCGAGAAAAGCGTGACGATCCGATCCGCTTCGCCCAATGCGCGCAAGCGAAGCACGACGGCCTCGACCGAATAGGATTTCACAAAGGATAAACCGCTGGACGAGCGGGTCTAGACCGCGCCGACCGGCTCCCGGGACGGGTTCTTCCCCTTCTCGACGCTCTCACCCGTGAACGGCGATGAGAGCAGTTCGCCGAGCGATGTGACGCTGTGCGCACCATCGGGGCGGCAGCGGATGACGAGCATCTTGGGGGAGAATTCGCTGAGCACTTGGCGGCATGCTCCGCACGGGAAAACGCCATCGTCGTCGGCGCCGGCCACCGCCACCGCTGCGATGCTCCGCGCGCCTGCTGCCGCTGCAGCGCCGAGCGCCACACGCTCGGCGCACATGGTCAGACCGAGCGACGCGTTTTCGACATTAGCTCCGGTGAAGACACGGCCATCCGCTGCGAGCAGCGCTGCGCCGACGTGGAACTGCGAGTAGGGTGCATATGCGTTGAGCCGCGCGTCCCACGCTTGGTTGACCAGTGACTCTATCTGCTTGTCATCTAGCCTAGGCACAGAATCCCTCCCACACGTCCTGTCGTGACGCTCGCGAAAACGTCCATCTTCTCGCGGGCTAATGCTCTGCCGGCTGATGTGCCGTGACGCCGTCGCCTGTCCGGTCCGGTCCTGGCGGATTCTTGATGCGTACCGAGAGCAACCTTCTGCCGGCCGTCTTTTCCACAACTAAAGTAACGCCGCCATCGATAACGACGTGCTCGCCCGGCACCGGGACACGCCCGAACAGGCCGAACGTATAGCCACCAATGCTTTCGAAGTCCTCGGTGGGCAGGTGGAGGCCCAGCTGCTCGTTGACGTCGTCGATGTTCATACGGGCGTCCACGACGTATTCGCCGTCTCCCGCCCGGGCGATCTCGGGCGGGCGGTCATGCTCCTCGCGGTCGTATTCGTCCATGATCTCGCCGACGATCTCTTCGAGCAGGTCTTCCATGGTCACGAGGCCGGCGGTCCCGCCGTACTCGTCGACCACGATCGCGACCGAGACCTTCTCCGCCTGCATCTCACGCAGCAGTTCGTCGACTTTCTTGTTCTCGGGAATCGCCTTGATCGGGCGCATGAGACTGCGCAGCGGTGCGCTATGCTCGCCACGCGAGACGGCGCCGAGCAGCTCGCGGTCGTGGACGACGCCCACGATATGGTCGATGTTCTCCTCGAAGACCGGCAATTTCGAATACCCCTCGCGGATGACGACTTCGACGCCCTCGCTCACGGGCTCGCTCGCGTCGGCGCAAACCATGTCAGTGCGCGGGGTCATCACCTCACGGACGACGGTGTCGCCGAACTCGAAGATGGAGTGGATCATCTCCTTCTCTTCTTCTTCGATGGCCCCGTGCTGCTCGCCGACGTTGACCAGCGTTCGGATATCGTCTTCAGTCACGTACGGCCCGATCGAACTGGGGTCCCCACCGAAGAGGCGGATGAGCCAGGAGGTGATGGCCACGATCGTCCACGTGATCGGCCGCAGCGCGACGTAGAGCAGTTGCAGCAACCCCGCAAAGCGAGGGGCCCAACGCGCTGCGTCCTGCACCACGACCATCTTGGGCACGATCTCGCCGAAGATGAGCAGCACGAAGCTCATGACGACGGTGGCGGTCAGCACCGGTCGAAACGGAACGTACTCGATCGCCGCCCAGGTGGCGACCGATTGCGCCGCGAGCAGCACGACGGTATTGCCGACGAGAATGGTGGTGAGATATTGGTTGCGTTCGTCGAGGAGCTTGACGAGCTTGGCGGTCTTGCCATTCCCGTTGCCGTTGCGCTGTAGGATGCGCAGGCGGCTAAGCGCCAGTAGCGATGCTTCGGCGGCGGCGAACACGCTCGCCAGGACGACCAAGCAGGCGATACCGACGATCGCGAGAGTCAGATTAAGTTGCATGCTTGCGCTGTCACGCCCGACAAGGGTTCTCGCCGCATCACCGTTTCTCCACCTCGGCTAGCCGCGCGCGCGGAGCCACGTCGCGAGTGCCTGCCCGTATAGGACGGCGCCCACCACTGCCGCCGCGATGCTCGCGGCCAGCACGGCTGCGGCGCCCGCATGCTTGGCCGAACGAGCGAGCGGATGGGTATCCGGCATGATCAGGTCGACGACGTGCTCGAGGCAGGTGTTGAAGAGCTCCGCGGCGAGCACGAAACCCACGGTGAGCAAGAGCGCGACCCACTGCATCTGGTCAAACCGAAGGGCAACCGCGCCAAGGACCGCGACGAGCGCGATGCCGAGCTGGATGCGGAAGTTCGGCTGGTCGATGAAGGCGTAAAAAATGCCGTCGGCTGCGTCGGCAAACGCGGCGAGCAGCGAGCGTCTACGCATGCGCGCTCACTTCGCGCAGCAGCCGTCGCGTGAGAGCGTGCATGCGAGCGGCTTGAGCCCGTTCGTGGTGATCGTAACCGCACAGGTGCAGCGTGCCATGGATGAGCAGGCGGCTCATCTCGTCGCCGAGCGGCGCGCCGAACTTTCGGGCTTGGCGTTGGGCAGTCTCATAGGAGATCACGACGTCGCCGTACGGTTCCTCAGCAGCCAGACCGTCGCCAAGCGGAAACGCCAGCACGTCGGTCGCGGCGTCTTTGTCGCGGAAGCGCTGGTTCAGCCCGCGCATCGTCGAATCTCCGGTGACGAGGACGGTCACGTCACCTGCCACCTGTGGCGCGGCCTGCGCGAGCGTGTGCAGCACGATACGCCGCAACTGCGCCGCGCTCGGCCCACGGTAAGCCACTTTGCCCCGTCCTCGGCCTCGAGCGATGTTCACGAAGACGCGTGGCCGCGACGACCGCTTCACCAGCCGCCGGGCGTGTGCCCAAGCGACCGCAACGCGGCACACGGGCCGACGATGGCCGCGGCGATGAACATATTCATGCCGCTGTCAGAACCCTGGAGGACGGCCAGCTGCGTCGGGGTGGCCGATGCTTGCGCCGCTGCTGATTGCGCCGCCGCCGCCGCGCTGCCCGGCGCGGCAAGCCGCTCAAAGGCTGTCGTCGCTGACTCAAGGCTCATGAGAGTTCCGGGACTTTGCAACGACCAGTTGTCGGAAGCCGCGACCAGCGGCATGGCGATAGGGGACACCGGGCCCGCCGCGGGCGCAGATGTCCGGCCTTTTGCTGCGCTTGCGATGACGAGAGCCGGTCGCGCAGACGCGACATAGGTTTGGGCTTGCGTCGCGCTGGCATCTGCAACCGGCACGCCTGCAGAGGCGAGGAGCGCCTTGCGCAGCCTCGCGAGTTCCGCAGCGCGAGCGGCAGCGGCGGCTTGCGCCGCCGCGGGCTGGCGTTGCAGCGACTGCGTCAGACGCTGTGACGCCTCTGCGTCTGGGGACTTCGCCGCGCGCGCGGCCGCGTTCTTGAGTCCTTTGACGATGGAGGACACGATGTTGAAGACGATGATCACGATCACGAAAAACGCGATCGGATCCATCGCCTCCCTCATCACCGGGGTGGTGGCATGCTCCATCGCTCTTATGAGGGCGACGGCGGGGTGGGCGGCGGTGTGGCGGGGGTGGAACCTCCGCCCGACTGCTGCGCGATCGCATTGCGCATATCGGTGTCGCCGAGCACGTTCTGCATGCGATAGTAATCCATAACGCCGAGATGTCCGCTGCGGAACGCCTCCGCCATCGCCGCGGGGACGAGCGCTTCGGCTTCGACCACCTTCGCGCGCATCGCTTGCGTCTGCGCCTTCATCTCCTGCTCTTGGGCCAGCGCAGCATACTGACGCTCGGCGGCCTTGGCCTGTGCGACGCGGCGATCGGCTTCGGCCTGCGCGGTCTGCAGGTCCGCCCCGACGTTTCGGCCGACGTCGACGTCCGCGATATCGATGGAGACGATCTCAAACGCGGTGCCCGCGTCGAGACCCTTGGCCAGCACGGTCTTGCTGATATGGTCCGGGTTCTCCAACACTTCTTTATAGCTATCATCGCTGCCGATGGCCGCGACGACGCCTTCGCCGACGCGCGCGATGACGGTGGGCTCACCGGCACCGCCGACATACCGGTCGATTGCCGCGCGCACTGTGACGCGTGCTTTGACGTTGAGCTGGATGCCGTCCTTGGCCACGCCTTGGAAGATCGGCGTCTCGATCACCTTCGGGTTGACTGACATCTGCACTGCTTCTTGCGGATTCCGTCCGGCCAGATCGATCGCACAAGCGCCGCCCCAGGTCAAGGGTATCTGCGCGCGTTGCGCCGCTATCAGCGCCAGCGTCACCACGTCGATATGACCACCCGCCAGATACTGCGATTGCATCTCGTCGACCGTGACGTCGATTCCAGCCTTGCGTGCCATGACGAGGGCATCGACGATGACGCCCGGCGGTACGCGCATGAGCCGCATGCGCACGAGGCTGAAGATGCCCAAGTGCACGCCGGCTGCTTGCGCTCTGATCCATTGGCCGAACGGGAAGTAATACAGGAACATGAAAAACAGGATGATCGCGACGAACGCGATGACGATGACTAAGAGCGAAACCACAAAGATGCTCCTTTAGGCTCGAGTCACGATGATCTTAGCGCCTTCGACCCGCTTGACGCGAATACGGGTCTGCGCTGGGATGAACTCTCCATCGGTCTGCACCTGATAGCGGTTAGCGTTGATCATAGCGACGCCGGCGGGCCTCAGGTAGCTCTGCGCGACGCCCTCGGCGTTGTCCAAGCCGAGCACCGGCCGGGCCGCGATGTAGCCGTCACTCACTGACTGCGCTCCAGCGAACGCGAAGCGGCGCATGAAAGCGCTCTCCGGCAGCCAGCGCAAGGCGAGGAAGAACACGGCGATGGCTGCGGTGAGCGCCAAGCCTGTCGCGACGACGCCCACGAACCACGTGCCGAAGGCCAAGACGATGCTCGTCAAGATGAGCAGAGCGCCGACCAACCCCGATATGCCATGTCCAGGCAGCACGTGCAGCTCGAAAAGCAACGCCAGCACGCCCAATGCGAAGATCACGACCACTACCCAGTTCGAGAACCCTGCCACGATGTGCGCGCCGAAAAAAAGCGCCAGCGCTGCGACGCCGATGATGCCGGCGACGAGATGCAGGGTTTGCATCTCGATGAGGATTCCCAAGAAACCGATGGTCAGCAGCAGACCCGAGACGATAGGGTCAGCGACGAACTGCGCGATGCGCTCGCCGATGGTGGGGGTTGCGACGCGCAAGCGCGGCTGATGGTACCCTGCCAGGGTGAGGGCGCCGATCTCCGTATCGGAGATCCCGTCGATGAAGTGCCACTTGCGCGCGTCGCTGGCCGACAGCGAGAGTATCTGCCCTTTCGCTTTGAGTCCGGGTATGACGACTTCAGGGTCGGTCATGGCCGCCGCGATATTCGGATTGCGGTGATGCGCCTGCGCCAGGGACACGAACTCGGCATGAAGCGCTGAGATGAACTTCGGCGTCGATGGTATCGGCTCGGCCGCGCCGATGCTCGAGCCGGGTGCCATGTAGATCTTATCGCAGGCCAGCGCGATGAGCGCCCCGGCGGACCAGGCGCGCTCCTTGACATAGGCAATCGTCGGGATGCCCGAGGATTGCAGCGCGTCTCGGATGTCATTAGCGTCGTCGACGACACCGCCGTTGGTCTTGAGCACGACGAGGATCGCGCTTGCTCCATCGGTCTGGGCTTGGTCGACGGCACGCTGGACGCGGTGCGCCATCCCCGCATCTATCGTGTCGTCGATGTCGATGACTTGCACGAACGAGCTCGTGGGAACGGAACTCGTGACGCGCTCCGCGGTCGCAACGACACCGGCGATGGTCAAGAAAACGAAAAGCGCTAAACGAAATCTCACGAAGGCTTCTTTTCAAGCGCGGTACGGACCGCCTGCTGGATTGCGGAGCCCGAGGCCTTGTCTTTGAGGGCGGCCATCGCCGCTTTCATGGCGGCACCGAATTGCGGTTGCGGTCCCAGGGGCGCGAGCAGCTCGCTGACCGCTTGGGTCAGACTTGCGGCATCGAGCTCGGCCGGCAGGTAGTGCTTGAGAATCTCGCGCTCGCGGGTCTCTTTCGCCACGAGATCCTGGCGGCCGCCACGGGCGAACTCTGCGATGGAATCCTCGCGCTGCTTCACCTGCTTGCGCATGACCTCGAGCTGCTCGTCGTCGCCGAGCTGACCGCTCTTCTCGATGCGCCGGTAGTTCATGGCGGAAATAGCCATACGGAGCGTCGCTAAACGCTCCGTGTCACGTTCCTTCATGGCGGTTTTGAGGTCGGCGCTCAGCCGGTCCACGATGCTCACGATCTACGATCGCCGCCTGTGGCTGTCGGAGGAGTTACGAACGGCGCTTGCGTGCGGCAGCTGACTTCTTCTTGCGACGTACGCTGGGCTTTTCGTAGTGCTCGTGACGGCGGGCCTCGGCGAGGACGCCCGACTTCTGGCACATCTTCTTAAAACGCTTGAGGGCGCTTTCGATCGATTCGTTCGCCCCGACTCGCGTTTCCATGCTCTGCGACACCTCCTCTGGCCAAACGGACCTGAAGATCTGTTGCTTCACGGTCCGTTGCTTGAAAATCTGATTCTTGTGCTTCGGCCATCAGTTCGACGGCACGGGTGGGCCGCCCCCCGACGAGGACTGATTCCGCCCAAACGGACCTAAAGGTCCGTTGCTACATAGGTGGTCCGCTGCATAACTAGGGTATCGGCCTAGCCGGGTGGCCAGGCGAAATGGCGTCCCGAAAGCAGGTGGAGGTGGAGGTGGTACACCGTTTGTCCCGCTGCCGAACCGTTGTTGATGACGATGCGGCAGCCAGCATCAGGCCCGAGGCCTTCGCGAGCCAGTTTCCCGGCGACGGCGAGCAGCCGCCCCAAGAGCGCTTCGTCGCCGGCTTGCGCGGCATCGAGCAGCGTCGCTTTGTGCGCCTTGGGCACAACAAGGATGTGCGTGGGCGCGATCGGTTTGATGTCGGCGAAAGCGACGACCGCCTCATCCTCGTAGAGCAAGGTGGCCCCCGACTTTCCGTTCGCCACGTCGCAGAAGATGCAGGTCTCGGCCATCACTCGTTTCCGGGTATGATGGACATCGACTGGAACGGCTCCGAGTTGTCAGGATTCGGGATGTAGCCCAGCACGCTGCGTTTGAAGACGATGGGTGGCGCTGTATGCACGAGCGGCACCGTCGGCGCTTGATCGTGCACGATCTGCAGCGCTTGGAGATAGTACTTCGCCCGCTGCGATCGGTCCACGGTCTGTTGCGCAGCGATCATCAGCCGATGGAAATCCTCGTCTTTCCAGAAGCAGACGTTCTGCGCGCCGGGCGGGATGGCGCTGTCCTTGTCGAGCAGAGCGTACAGGAAGTTGTCGGGATCGCCATTATCGCCTGTCCATCCGGCCAGCGCCAGGCTGTGGTCGCCGCGCTGCGTCTTGTCGAGGTACGGTCCCCATTCGAAACCTTGAAGCGTGGCATTGATGCCCACCGCCCGCAGGTCAGCCTGGATGGCCTCAGCCACCCGCTGCGGCTCCGAAACATACGGACGAGGGAGCGTCATATACCACAGCGTGGTGGAAAAGCCGTGGGGGAAACCGGCCTGCACCAAAAGGCGGCGCGCGGCAGCCGGGTTGTAGTCATACGAGGTCTGGTTCGGATGAGGCCACACGGCGAGCGGCAAGAAGTCTGTCGCGACCTTGGCCGATGGGTCGAAGAAGTTCTTCACGATCGCATTGGCATCGATGGCCTCGTTGATCGCACGGCGCACGAGCACGTTGTCGAACGGTGGTCTTTGCGTGTTGATGGCGATGTATAACAGATTGTTGGGGGGCTGGTGGTAGATGGTGAGATTGTGGTCGTCGGTGAGCGTCGGCACGTCATCCGGACGCGGATATTCCCAGCCGTCGATGTCCCCTTTCTGGAGTGCGAGCATGCTCGTCGAGGCATCTGGAATATCGCGCAGGATCACTGTCGGGATCTTCGCCTTGGCTCCCCAATAGCCCGGAAACGCGGTGAGCGTTATATGGTCGTCCTTCACCCACTCGGCGACCGTGTACGGCCCCGTGCCGATGGGCTGGCGGAAATAATCTTCGCCCTCTTTCTTCATCGCCGTGGGCGAGGAGATTGAAAAGGCGGGCATAGCGAGATTGGCGAGCATGGGCGCGACCGACTTGGACAGCCTAAACTCGACCTCGTCTGGTGCGACGACGGTGACATCTGTGATGGCGCCGGGGAATCCTCCGAACTGGCTCTCGTAATACGAGTACTCTGAATTGCCTTGCAGGAGCTTATGCCACGGGTTGTCTCGCAGCCGCCAGCGATCGAAGTTGAACTTCACCGCGTCCGCATTGAACGGCGTTCCGTCCTGGAATCTCACGCCATGGCGGAGTTTGAACCTCCAGGTCTTGCCGTCCGGGCTCACCGTCCACGATGTGGCCAAACACGGCTCGATCTCGAAACTACCGAGCGCGTATTGCGTCAGCCCTTCCATGGTGACGCGCGAGACGTTGAGCGACATGCCGTCGGTGACGATCGCCGGGTCGAGGCGGACGGCATCTTGATTGCGGCCGAAGACAAGGGTGTTGGGCCCAACCGCGGTCCCCGAACCGTTGGGCCCAGAGCCACCGCCGCCACCGCAGCTGACGAGCAAGAGTGACAGAGCCGCAGCCGCCAAAGCCGCGCCGAAGGACCGGAAAAGAACTGCTTTCTTCACGAACTACCTCATCTGACCGCGATCGAGAACGTCCACGAATAATCGAGGGCGTTACCTGCAATATCGGTGCCTTTGACCTCGACCTCCACTGCCTTGGAGCTCAGATCGAAAGGTGGGTAGTATGATATGAAGGATGCCGTCCGCGTCGCTTGGGCCGTCACGTCGTGGCCGTTGAGGATCAGTTGGAGAGTCGATGGATCCATGCCCTTGTTGCCCACCGTGAGAAAGGTCGCAAAGATGCTCGGTCGCGCCGTGTTGATGGTGGCGCCGCTCAGCGGCGCGGCATCTTTCACGCTCGGCGGGGTCGTCACGACATTGAGCGGGTTTGGCGCCTCGGCCACGGCGGTCTCGCCGCCCTTGCGCAGCCGCACGAGGATGGGCGCGTCGGTGAGATTCGTGCCGACGGTGACCTCGTACTGTCCTTCGTAGTGGCCCGCGCGGGTCTCGCGCATTGGATTGTCTATCACGATGTTGCTGAGATCAAACGTTGCGCCAGCACCCGGCGTGCCCTCAGCCATGATCGCGACGGTCTGCCCCGCACGAAAGGCTCCGGCCGCGTTGTCGTGCACTGCCCTGATCTGCACCTGACCGCCGCCAGCCACGGCTCCGGCGGGCGTTCCCGGCGCAGGCGTGGACGATGCCGACGTCGCGAATCCGCCTGGGCGCAGCGCGACGACATCGCGCACCTTGCCGCTCACCGGGTCGGCGCGTACGCTGACCTTGTCACCGGGGCGCAACGCTGCGAAGCTCGCATCCTTGCCGTCCAAGCTGATCGTCACGAGAGCCGGATCGGCTGTGATCACCCGGCCGCCTTCCAGGACCATGCTCTGGTCGGCGACCGCGGCGATCGTTCCGTTGATGCTCGCGAAGATGTCGGTCATGGAGATGAGATGACCGTTTGCGTCAAGGGTGACGACCAGAGCATCACCGGGACGTATCTGCGCGAGGACACCTGTGCCCGTGACCGCCCCATGGACGTCGCGGAAGCCGATCTCTGTGTTCGGCGGGACCGTGATTGTGTAATTCGTGCCACCGCTTTGCACGAGCAACGCTGGCGGGTTGACCTCAGGTGCGACCGACACAACGCTACCGGAAAGGGTCTGAGCCGAGCCGACCGGAGGCGTGGGGCGGCCGGTGGGAGTGCTTCGCAGCGCAGCGGAGATGACGGCCTCATGGGTCTGAGCGTCGTAGACGACCGTCGCGCCAAAGGCCTCGCCGACGGCGCGCAGCGGCAGCACGATACGACTGCCACTGCGTGTTGCCGGTGCCGCCAGCGCGATGCGCTGGCCGTTGACCGTAGCCCAGCGGTCGTCGAGATGAAACACGACCTGGCGCAAGAGCGTCGTGATCGTGACCGTGTTCGCGTGCGCGTTCGTCGAGATGTCCGCCTCAAGGGCCCGTGCGAGCGGGCGCAAGGCGACGTACACCGTATCGCCCCTCACCTCGACGGCGTCTGGCGCGAGAGCCTTCCCGTTGACGACGACCGTGATCACCATCGACGAAGCATGGATATGCGACGGCACGAACGATAGCGCGAGGAGCACGAAAAGTCCGAGACGCCACTTCATGATGACAACGCTTCTCGATAGATGGCGGCGGTTGCTCGAGCGGTGGCGTTCCAGGTGAATGCACGCACGCGCTCGCGGCCGGCCGATCGTAGTCTCGCGCGCTCGGCGTCATCGGCCAGCAGTCTGGTCATGATCCGAGCGAGCGCGGCCGCGTCGGTCGCGGGAAA
The DNA here is from genome assembly GCA_036741695.1 of Vulcanimicrobiota bacterium. GTDB lineage: Bacteria > Vulcanimicrobiota > Vulcanimicrobiia > Eremiobacterales > Eremiobacteraceae > JAFANK01. The sequence goes on along the minus strand of DAINRU010000035.1, from coordinate 9,539 downwards.
GCTCGCCGCCGCATCGCCACCCACTTCAAGCAGCGCGGGTGTCTGCGCCACGATCACCGGCGCACCGCACGCCATTGCCTCGAGCACCGATAATCCAAAGCCTTCGTAGAGCGAGGGTTGAACCGCTGCGACACAGCCTGCATAGAGCGAGATGAGATCCTCCAGCGCGACATGCCCAGGTAAATGAAGTTTGCCGTTCGATGCATTCGACCTACGCGCGGACGCGAGTTCGCTCGCATCAGGATCGAGAGGCCCTGCTTCCGTCACTACGAGATCGCAGGCCATCTCGACATCGCGCCACGCGCGGACCAGCGTGGCCAGATTCTTATGCGGCCGGTGATTACCGGCATATAAGAAATAGGGACGCTCGATCCCGAAACGTGCACGAGCCGTTGCGCCGCGCCGCGCCCGCTCGGCGTCATCCACCGTGAATGGCTCCGAGACGCCGAGCGGCACCACGCGGACGCGACTCGGCGTCAGCCCGAGCAGCTGACCAAGATCGGCCACGGTGGCGTTGGCATCGGTGATGACCGTCTGTGCGGCGCGCGCCACCGGTCCGACGACCAGACGGTAATAGAGCGGCACCTTCCACGAGAAATACTCTGGAAAGCGCAGATGGATGAGATCGTGGATCGTGTACACGTATGCTTGCCCGAATCGCCGTGGGGCGTAGACGCTCATGAAGTGGACGAGACCGGCGCCGCCGCGGCGCAGGCGCCAAGGGTACGCCACCTGCTCGCCCAATGCACCGTTGACGGCTGTGAACTGGCTGATCCGTTCCATTCGGACGTTGGGGCCATCCGCGCCAAGCGCTTCGTTGCTGAACACGACAAAACGTAGATCCGGCGCCTCCACCGGAAGCCGCGCGACAAGCTCGCGCACGTAGGTCTTCATACCAACCGACATCTGGCGTGTCAGCCGTGCGTCAAGAGCGATGAGCGATCCGCTCACGGCGACGCGTCTCCGCCATCCGTGCTCCCGCGCAGCATGCTCTTACCGGCCACGACAGCCGGGTAGAGAGCGCTCCCGGCGCACACGTACGCACCACGCCAGCCCTCCAGGATGCCGCCGCGCCGCAGGAGATACCAGAGCAGCCGCGGTGCCACAAGCAACCAGGCGACGGCCAAGCTTGCAGGACGCACCCGTGCGGCGCGCGCCTCCAAGCCTGTGTAGAGGGCGAATTTACGGCGGTATTCGGCGACGTTCGCATAAGAGAAATGATCGAGCGGAGCGCGCAGGTCATCGCAACGTCCTTTGAGTGCCCAGGTCTCATGCACCGCATGGGTTCCCGCGCCGCGCGCGGTCACGGACGCCCTCCCGCTGCGGAAAAGCCGGACGAGCCTGTCCGGCCACCACCCCGCGCTACGGATCCAACGGCCGCAAAAATGGTTGCGCCGGGGCACGGAATATCCCACCACGTCGGGCGGTGGTTCGAGGCAAGCGATCTCACGCGCAAGGTCTGGTGTTAGGCGCTCGTCGGCATCGAGCATGAACGTCCAGGTGGTGGCAACGTGCGCGGCTGCATCCTCGCGCGACTGCAGGTAGCCTGCCCAGGGCGCCTGCACGACGACGGCGCCTCGTGCGCGCGCGATGTCGATCGTGGCGTCGTCCGACAAAGCGTCGTAGACGAGCACGGGCGAATCGCTGGGGAGCGTCTGCAGACATGCCGCGATGTTCGCGGCTTCGTTCCTCGTGATGATCACGAAGGTGATGTCGGCGCTACGCACGCCGAGGCCCCGTCGCTATGTCAGGCGCTACGTTCGCGCGTCAGCTCGCGGCCGGCCTCTCGCGCGTGCGCATACGCGATGCACGCCTCGATGAAACCGGCGTAGAGCGGCGACGGACGGGTCGGCCGCGACTTGAACTCGGGGTGGGCCTGCGTACCGACGAACCATGGATGCGAGGGCAGCTCGATGATCTCCACCAGATCGGCCGCGCGATAATGGCCCGAAAACACCATGCCCTTGCGCTCGAACGTCTCCTTATAGGTGTTATTGAACTCAAAGCGGTGGCGATGGCGCTCCGAGATCTCCGTCTGGCCATAGGTCTTGTGCGCGAGCGACCCCACCTCGAGGGTGCACGGGTATGCGCCGAGGCGCATCGTGCCCCCCATCACCTGGAGGTTGCGCTGGTTTTCCATGAAGTCGATGACCGGATGCGGCGTCTCGGGCTCGACCTCGCGCGTGTGCGCGTTCTCGAGGCCGCAGACATTGCGGGCGAACTCGACGCAGGCGAGCTGCATGCCATAGCAGATGCCGAGGAACGGCACATTGTTCTCGCGCGCGTGACGGATGGCGGCAAGCTTGCCCTTGATGCCGCGCGCACCGAACCCAGGCGCGACCAAGATCCCGCTGACGTCGGCGATCGCTTCGACGCCGCGCTCTTCGAGCGCCTCGGAGTCGATGCGCACGATCTCGACGGCAGTGTTCTGAGCGACCCCAGCATGGTACAGCGCCTCATTGATGGAGATGTACGCGTCCTTAAGCTCGACGTACTTGCCGACCAGCGCCACGCGGATCGACTCCTTCGGTCGCGCGATGCGCCGCACCATCGAGCGCCAGTCCTCGAGCTCGAGCGGGCGATCGGTGAACTTGAATTTCTCGCAGACGAGTTCGGCGAGGCCCTCCGCCTCAAGGTTGAGCGGCACTTGGTAGATGCTCTGTGCATCGCGGCTCTGCACGACGGCCGAACGCTTGACGTCGCAGAAGAGCGCGATCTTCTCTTTGATGTCTTGGGTGAGCGGGTACTCAGCGCGGCAGATGATGGCATCCGGCGAGATACCGATCGCGCGCAGCTCGCGCACCGAGTGCTGGGTGGGCTTGGTCTTGAGCTCGTCGGGAGCGCCGAGGTGGGGCACGAGCGTGAGGTGGATGTACATCACGTGATCGTCCCCGACGTCATGCTTGAACTGGCGAATGGCCTCGAGGAATGGCAGCGACTCGATGTCGCCGACGGTACCGCCGACCTCGATGATGCAGACATCAGCCGAACTGGCGAGGGCGACTTGCTTGATGCGGTCTTTGATCTCGTTGGTGATGTGCGGGATGACCTGGACCGTCCCGCCGAGATACGCACCGCGCCGTTCCTGTTCGATGACCGAGCCGTAGATCTGGCCGGTTGTGACGTTGTGAAGCTTGGTCAAGCTCTCGTCGATGAAGCGCTCGTAGTGGCCCAGGTCCAGATCGGTCTCGGCGCCGTCCTCGGTCACGAACACCTCGCCGTGCTGATACGGATTCATCGTGCCGGCATCGGTGTTGATGTACGGATCGAGCTTCTGGATGCTCACCGACACGCCGCGTGCCTTCAGCAGCCGGCCCAGCGACGCGGCCGCGATGCCTTTGCCGAGCGACGACACCACGCCACCGGTGAAAAAGATAAAATTGCTCATCGCATAAGCGCGGTGATCGCCGACATGACAAGATTCATGTACTTCGAAGTTCGCAGCGCCGGAAGCGACTCCTCTCGACGCTGCGACGAAGCCATACGCTACGGGCTCGCGAGCCAATCCTGGGGCTGGAAAAAGGCCATGGCCTGCGCTTCGGCGCTCCCCGGCGCCGGCTCGTACGCATACGTCCAGCGGGCCAGCGGCGGCAGCGACATGAGGATCGATTCCGTCCGCCCCCTCGTGGCAAGCCCAAAGCTCGTGCCACGATCGTAGACAAGGTTGAACTCCACGTAGCGCCCACGCCGCAAGAGTTGGAATTGGCGCTCGCGATCGCCATACGGTTCGGCGCGGCGCCGCTCGATGATGGGGACGTACGGCGCCAGCACGTTGCGACAGCAATCGCTGACGAAAGCGAATATCTTCTCCACGTCACCCGAGAGCTCGTCGAAAAATATTCCACCGACCCCGCGCATCTCGTTGCGATGCGGGATGTAAAAGTACTCATCGCACCAGGCTTTGAAACGGGAGTAGTAGCCGGCATCGTGCCGATCGCAGATCTGCTTCCACGCGCGGTGAAAACTCACCACGTCTTCCCGCCACGGGTACGAGGGTGTCAGATCGCTGCCGCCGCCGAACCATGCCGTAGTGCCCCGGGCGAGGAAGCGGAAGTTCGCGTGCATGGTGGGCAGCATCGGGCTGCGCGGATGGAGCACGAGCGAGATGCCGGTGGCGAAAAACTCGCGAACCCCGCCGCCGAGCTTGCGCAATGCCGCCTCGTCGAGCTCGCCCCACACCGTGGACGTATTGACCCCAGCCTGCTCGAACAGTGCGCCTTCTGCCAACACCGCGCTCAGGCCGCCGCCGCCGCCGGGGCGTTCCCAGCGGTCGAGAGCGAAGGTTGCCGCCCCATCCAGTCGCGAGAGGGCGTCGCAGATCGCCGGCTGCTGCGCCTCGAAAAGCTCTCTCGCGCGTGTCCCAACCGCGCCCCCGGTCATCATTGCGCTAGGCCCCCCGTCCGACAGATCACCATGCGCTCCAAGCCGGCAGCGTCATTGCGGATCTCCGTCGACCCGCCGGGAAACGCCGCGCTCACCAGCGAGCCGAGAGCGCGCGCATTACGCGGTCCGCACTCCAGATACACCGCTCCATGCGACGCGAGCCGCTCCGGCAACTGCGCGATAAGACGCCGGTAGATGTCGAGGCCGTCAGGTCCGCCGAAGAGCGCAAGGCCCGGCTCGTGATCGCGCACGCTTTGCTCAAGCTCATCGAGATTGTCGGTGGCGACATAGGGCAGGTTCGCCACGACTGCGTCAAAACGAACTTCGTCTGGGAACCCCGCAAACAGGTCGCCCTGGACGAGCGTGATTTGCTCGCCGAACCCAAGCGCCTCGATGTTATGGGCGGCGAGCTCGAGGGCGGGCTCGCTCGCGTCGCTGGCGCTGATGCGCGCATCAGGGATCAGATGTGCCAACGCGCACGCGATAGCTCCACAGCCCGTGCCTATGTCGGCAATCGCGGCTGAGTGGCCGCTCCAGTCCTGCGCGCAGGCCAGCACGAGCTCTTCAGTCTCCGGTCGAGGGACAAGCGCCCGCCGGTCAACCGCGATCTCGAGTCCGCAAAATGCCTTGCGGCCGACGATATACGCTATGGGCTCACCGGCAGCTCGCCGCTCGGCAAGCTCGAAGAGCCGGGCCCGGCGGCGCGCGTCCAAGGACGCATCGCCGTAGGCGATGACCGCAGAAGCATCGAGACCGGTGACATACTGTGCCAGCAGGCGCGCGTCGAGCCATGGGGTATGCGAAACGCCGCGCAACCGGTCGCGGCAGGCGTCGATCGCCTCTGCGATGGTCTTCGGGTTATGCGACGGCATCGCCGGCGAGACGTTTGCGCTCTTCATCGGCGAGAAGCGCATCGACCACATCGTCCAGGTCGCCGTCAAGTATACCCTTGAGGTTTCCGGTCGAAAAACCGATGCGGTGGTCCGTGAGGCGGTCTTGTGGGAAGTTGTAGGTTCGGATCTTCTCGCTGCGGTCGCCGGTCCCGACCTGGGCCCGCCGCGCCGATGCTGCAGCCTCTTCTTGTTCGCGCAGCTTCGCTTCGTAGAGATGCGCGCGCAAGAGTTGCATCGCGCGCTCGCGGTTTTGCAGCTGCGAGCGCTCCTCTTGGCACGCGACCATGATGCCCGTGGGCTTATGGATGATGCGAACGGCTGACTCCGTCTTGTTGACGTGCTGACCGCCCGCGCCTTGCGCACGGTAGGTGCCGATCTCTAAGTCGACGGGATTGATGTCGATCTCCACCGCATCGACTTCCGGCATGACCGCCACCGTGGCGGTCGAGGTGTGGATTCGACCGCTCGCTTCAGTCTGGGGGACGCGTTGCACGCGGTGGACGCCGCTCTCGTGCTTGAACAGCCTGTAGGCGCCCTTGCCTTTCACGGCGACGACGACTTCCTTGAAGCCGCCAGCCTGCGACTCCGACATGCTCATGACCTCCGTCTTGAGCTTGTGCGTATCGGCGTACTTCAAGTACATGCGCATGAGGTCGCCGGCGAAGAGCGAGGCTTCATCGCCACCCGTGCCAGCCCGGATCTCAAGGAAGATGTCTTTGTCGTCGTTTGGATCCTTGGGCACGAGCAGCTTCTTGAGCTCATCGGTGCCTGCTATGACCTCTGCGCGCAGTCGCTGTACTTCACCGCGCGCGAGCTCAGCCAATTCGGGATCGCTCTCTCGCAACAGTGACTCGGCTGAGCTGAGCTCCGCTTCGAGATCGCGCTGCCGCTTGTAGGCGCTGACGATCGGCTCGAGCGTCGAGCGCTCGATGGCCAGCGACTTGGCGAGTTGGGGATCGTAGGCTGCGCCCATCGCCGCGAGCTTCGTCTCGATCTCGGCAAAGCGTGCTTGGATGGCGCTCAGCCGGGATTCGATCGAAGCGGTGTTGTCAGTGGTTGCCATGTCCGGAAGAGCGGCGAGCGGGGCCGATGTGGGCGCCCGCTCGCGGTCTATTGCGCTTTATTCTTCTGCCGGCGCAGAGGCGGTTTGAGCGGCATCGTCCGGTGCGGCCTTCGCAGCGCTGGCCTTGGGTTTTCTGACCCGCGGCTTGGCAACGCGCTTTGGCTTGGCGGTTTTCGCTTCAGCCTCGACGGGCGCAGCCTCGATACTCGCCGTCGGCACGGCGTGCCCCTGGGCTGAGGGTTCGCTGTCGGTCGGTTCGCTTGCAACTTGCGTCGCGGCCTTGGCGGCCCGCTCGGCTGCTCTTGCGGCAGCCTTTTCGGCCGCTGCGGTCTTGGCCGCTTCGTCAGCGGCGGCCTTAGCGGCCGCTTCCGCGGCGGCGGCTCGAGCGATATCTTCGGCGGCTTTGGCCGCCTTTGCGGCTTCAGCGTCTGCCTTGGCCTTGTCGGCTCTGGCTTGATCCTTCTTCGACTTCTGGCTCGTGACAGTGCCATACTTGGTCATGAACTTCTCGACACGGCCCTCGGTGTCGACGAACTTCTGATTGCCGGTGAAGAACGGATGGCAGGCGGAGCATATCTCGACGTGGAGCTTCTCTCGCGTTGAACCCGTGGTGAACGTGTTGCCGCACGAACATACCACCGTGGCCTCAAACCACTTGGGGTGGATCTTCTCTTTCAATTAGGTGCCTCTCATCGGTCGCTGCCCGGCTGGTGCTTCGGCGACGATTGTCCCGCAACCAGCCACGTGCGCCGAAGGCCAGTATAACATGGCGCTGCCGGAGGGTCTAGACGCCATGCCCAGGCGTGGGGAAGAAAAGCCGCATTCACAACGACCCTTGACGCAACAAACGTTTGAAGCAACGGACCTTTAGGGGCCGTTCGGGAGGCGCGACATGGCTTTCATCCCACTGGCTCTTGGCACAGTATTTCAGATGATATCCCAGCACGGCATCGATGCCGCCCAGCAGGCGATGATCACCATGGATGAGACGGACCAGCTGATGCTCCAGGCTCAGGAGCTGCAGCACCAGGAAGTGATGGACAAGCGCAGCGAGGTCTTCAACGAGGCAGTCCAGGAGCGCTCGGAACGCATGCGCGAGCGGGAGCTGCTCATGGACCTCGACATGTCCGATCGCAAGATCGACGACAAGATCACCAAGGAGTGGATCGGTCTCATCCGCGGCCAGTAATCATCCAGACTCGTGCGGCCTCGGACTTTGGGTGCGATTGCGGAGCGGTCGATCAGCGACCGCTCTTCGCGTTTATCCTGAGGCTGGCGCCTCGTGCACGTTGGCGAACACGTTGATCGCGAACACAATGACGCCGACGATGATGATGTTCGAGGCGACGATCAATGGCTGCCGGAAGTGCTCGTTGCCGGCCAACAAGCAGGTCAACGAGATGACGAAGCCGGCCGCGCCGATGTTATACAGCCAGAAATGCCAGTGCGCGAGCTTGGTCCTCGCAGCTGCCGGGAATAGGCGGTAGATCACGCCCATGAGCGCGAGCGAAGCCCAGCCGAGCAGGTTCAGATGCGCGTGGGCTGGCGCGAACTGGAACTGCTGCGTGATGCCCATCCAGATGCCAAAGATCACGCCAAGAACAAGATAGATCACCGCAATCTTCAAGAAGCGGGTTGCCATAGGCTTTCCCTCCCGTTTTTAGTGCTGTTGCCACGGTCACGCGCGGCTATGGTGGCCGATCGAGGACTCGAACCTCGGACTCATCCTTGTTGTTCGTCTATGCTCTCGTCCCCGGCCTGGGCGGCTTTAGGACGTGTTCAGCGCCACGGCGGCGCGGATGAGCGCCTTTAACGCCTTTTCATCGATCTTGTCGCCCTCATGAAAATCGATAGCACGCCTGGTGTTGCCTTCGAGGCTGGAGTTGAAGAGGCCTGAAGGGTCCTCCAACGAGGCGCCCTTGGCGAAGGTCATCTTCACGACATTCTTGTACGTCTCACCGGTGCAGATCATTCCGGCGTGCGACCACACCGGAACCCCTCGCCACTTCCACTCCTCGACCACGTCGGGGTCGACCTGCTTGATGAGAGTTCGGATCCGAGCGAGCGTCTCGCCCCGCCAATCGCTCAGCTCCTTGATCCTCGCATCTATCAGCCGAGAGGGAGAGTCGCCTCGTTTTCCATCCTTCGAGCCGCTCTTCACCTTCTTCATGGTTGTTGTGGCTTTCTTCATGGTTGTCGCTCGCCCGTCACTTGAGTATCGCTCGTCGGCACTTGATACCGATTCTCTCGTTTCAATCATACGCCGAGACATGGTGGGCGATCGAGGATTCGAACCTCGGACCTCATACTTATCGGGGAACCGAAGCCGAAGCGGGGAGACTGAAACGCCCGTCTCTAGTTGGTTGTCGAGGGCGGGCATTGGCTCCTATCGGGTGCACTTGGTCAGCAATTCGGAGGTGCAGTTCTTAAGGCGTTCCCGAATTGGCCAAGCCTGAACACTGGATGACGTCAGGTTCAAGCTGGTGGCGGTCCACCTAGGGCGCGATGCAGACCTTCCACGCCTCCGACGTCTTCTATTGGGACGCGTGGTGGCCACGTTGTATCGCGCAGCACGGGCCAGATCCATTGGGCAGCTTCAATGGGTGGTTCGGTGATTCGAAAGCTACCGGCAAAGTTGTGCCCGAATACGGCGAAAACAAGGTGCCCCACAGCGAATGTAAGCCGAAACATAACTCGACCTTCAGCAAGGCCGGACCGCAACATATTGGCGGGGTGGAATGACGGGGCCTGACGAATGTGCAGAAAGCTCGCATCATCCGCGCGTACAAGCTGCGACTTGATGCGTTACAAAGAGGTGTGGACGTGAAAGTACAACTTGGCGCGGTCTGGCATTTCAGCCTTGCCGTCAGAGACCCGGAGAAGAGCGCGCAGTTTTGGACCAAGAACTTCGATCTGCATGAAATGTTCCGGTCCGATGAAGCCATCGCGCTGACGAACGACGCAATTGTCATCGGGTTCTTCAAAGGCACACCACATCCGGACACGATTGACCACATGTCGTTTTACCTCGACAGTATGCGCGCGCTACACGAAGCGCTCGAGATGCTGAAGAAAAACGGCGTAGAACTGGAAGATCCGGGCGACGAGATCGGCCCCACATCGCCGGGCTCGCCGCATATGGGCCTGTGGTTTCACGATCCGGACGGGTATCGCTGGGAGCTCTCGGTTCAGAACGGTGC
>DAINRU010000034.1:0-24090 GCA_036741695.1 Vulcanimicrobiota bacterium | reverse complement strand
AGGAACTGCTTGAAGCCGCGGCCACGTTCACCGAGCAGGTTCTCCTGAGGCACCTGGGCGTCGGCGAAGGACAGCTCGCGCGTATCCGAGGCGCGCCATCCCATCTTCTTGTATGGGGCAGCCTGCTTGTAACCCGGCGTCTCCTGCGGCACGATGATGTTGCTGATCTCGGGCCGGCCCCCGTTGCCCTGCCCGGTCACGGCCGTGATGGTCACCCCGCCGGTCATCTGCGTGCCTGCGTTTGTGATGAAGCATTTCGATCCGTTGATGACCCAACGTCCATCGCGTAGCTCGGCGCTCGTCTTGGTCGCGCCCGCGTCCGAGCCGGCCTGGGCTTCTGTGAGCCCGAACGCCCAGAGCTTCTCGCCGCGCGCCAGCGGCACGAGATAGCGCTGCTTTTGCTCTTCGGTGCCGAAAAGGAAGAAGGGCTGGGATCCGAGCGACACATGTGCCGCCATGGTGATGCCGACCGACGCGTCGGCGCGTCCGATCTCCATGACGGCGAGCGCGTAGGAAACAGTATCCGCGCCGGCCCCTCCGTATTTCTCCGGGAACGGCAAGCCCAGGAGTCCCAGCTCGCCCATCTTGCGCACGGTCGCGAGCGGAAATTCCGACTTGGCATCCCACTCTTGCGCGTGCGGGGCGATCTCGGCATCGGCGAATTCACGGCACAGCTTGGCGACGTCCAGCTGATCTGTGCTCAGATCGAAATCCATGCGACCCACTTTGCCACCAAGCGGGCCTGTTCCCCACCCTGTAGGGCGTTGCGGCCGGGCGGGCGAATAAATCGGTACAGGATGGCCATTTTCAGCACTCCGGGCTTTGCGTTGGGACGGCCATGATCGTCTTTCGAGACGTCAGCCTCGTCTACCCCAACGGCGTCCACGCTCTCACCGAGATCAGCCTCACCGTCGCGCGCGGTGAGTTCCTGTTCCTGGTGGGCAGCTCGGGCCAAGGCAAGTCGAGCCTGCTCAAGTGCATCAACCGCGAGGTCCGCCCCACCGAGGGAGACGTCGTCGTGGACGACCAGGACCTCAAGGCTCTCAAAGCCCGCGACATCCCCTTTTTGCGGCGCAAGGTCGGCGTCGTCTTCCAAGACTTCAAACTGCTGCACCAAAAAACGGTGTGGGAGAACGTCGCCTATGCCCTGCAGGTCACGGGTGCGAGCTCGCGCGACGTGTTGCGCCGGGTGCCGCGCACCCTCGAGCTCGTGGGCATCGCACACAAGAGCAAGATGTTCCCGCACGAACTGTCGGGCGGCGAACAGCAGCGGACAGCGATCGCCCGTTCGCTCGTCAATAACCCGCTCATCCTTTTATGCGACGAACCGACCGGCAACCTCGACCCCGAAACCTCGAGCGAGATCATGGCGCTGCTCGCCCGCATCAACGCCAAGGGGACCACGATGATCGTGGCCACCCACAACCAAGCGATCGTCGACAGAATGCGCCGTCGGGTCGTGCGCCTGGTCAACGGACGCATCGCGCGCGACGAGGAGCGCGGCCGCTATCATGTGGGACTGGGGTAGGGTCCGCTTCTTCTGGGCCGAGGTCGCCCAGAATTTCACCCGCAATATCACCATGGCGCTGACCGCCATCGGCACGATCGGCATAGCGATCGTCTTGCTGGGCGTCTTCTTATTCCTACGGACGTCCTTCGATATCGTCATGCAGAACTTTGTCGGGCAGGTGGCCGTCGCCGTCTACCTGCGCGACGACGCGCAGGGACCCGATGTGGATGCGCTCATGCAATCCGCCAAGGCCGACCCACGGGTCGACAGCGTTCGCTACGTCAGCAAGAAGCAGGCGTTCAAGAACTTGCGCAAGACGCTGCGTGGTCAATTCAACCTCAACGTCATCAGCACGAATCCGCTGCCCAATACGATTGTCATCCACACCAAGCTGCCGGCCGATGTCCCGATCATCGCGAGCGAGCTCCAGCACAAGCCCGGCGTCGCCGTGGTCAACTACGGCAGCGACGTGACCGAGCGGCTGCTGCGCGCCGAGGCGATGTTCAGCGCCATCGGGGCGGGGATCATCGCGCTCTTGCTGCTCTCGACGTCGCTCATCATGTATAACACGATCCGGCTCACCGTCTTCGCGCGCCAGCGCGAGATCCGCATCATGCAACTCGTCGGCGCCACCGGATGGGCGGTGCGCTGGCCGTTCATCTTCGAGGGCATCCTCTCCGGGCTGCTCGGCTCTGCGCTCGGTCTGTGCGCTCTGCAGGTGGGCTACAAGTCGTTCGCGACCAAGCTCATCGTGACGCTGCCGTTCATCCCGTTCAACATCGCAAGCGTACCGCTCCACCATCTGGCGCTCGAGCTCGTCCTCGTGGGGGTGCTCGTCGGTATGCTGTCGAGCTTGTTGTCGGTCAGCAGGTACCTCCAGACCGCATGACGCGCATGGTGCGCCGGGCGTCCCTCGCTGCCGCGTGCGTGATGCTGGCGTTCAATCTGGTTGCCGGAACGGCCCAGCCGCCGCAACCTGCGTCCGCGGCGACACCCGTGCCGCTCTCCGAGAAGATCCGCCAGAAGAAGGCGGTCATCGAGGCGACGCAAGCCAAGCTCGAGCTCAGCCGGCGCAAGCTGCACGAGGCTCGCTTCAAAGAGCAGACCATCTCCCAGCAGTTGGACTCCGTGCAGAACAGCATCGCCCGCGTGCGCATGGATCTCACCGATCTGCGCGGCGTGATCCACCAGAACCAATTGCGCCTGGCCATCCGCCGCGTTCAGCTCGAAGCAGCGCAAGCCAGCTACAACCGCCACCGCGATGCCCTCAACGCCAGACTTGTCGACGTGTATGAATATGGGAGCACGTCGTACCTCGACGTGTTGCTCAGCGCGACGTCCTTCGTCGATTTCATCGAACGCTGGGATTTCGTGCGCTACATCCTGCGCTCTGACGCGCAGCTCATCGCCACGGTCAACCGCGAGCAGGCTCGCTATCAGACGCTCGTCTACGACTTGGAGAGCACTCAGGCCGCGCTGCTCGGCGAGAAGGACGACCAGCTGCGCCGCAACGACCAGCTCGGGGTGCTGGCGTACGAACGGAGACGCTTGCTCGCCGTGGCGGCGGGCCAGCGCTCGGTGATCGCGCAACAGGTCGACGAGCTTGAGAATCTCACCGCGGCAGAAGAGGCCCGCCTGCAAGAGCTCATCCGCGAGCGCCAGCAGCAGGAAGAACTCGCGGCGCTGCGCGCTCGCATCGCGGCCGCCCAGGCCAGGCGAGCGGCGGCCATCGCCGCCGGCCTGCCGCCACCGGTCGAGCGGCCAGAGGGGGGACCTGTCACCTTCGCCTGGCCGGTGCACGGCCCGATCACCTCCCCATTCGGGATGCGGACGGACCCTGTGACGGGACGGTACCAGCTCCATTCAGGCATCGACATCGGCGCCGGCTATGGCGTCCCGATCCAAGCCTCAGCCGATGGAATAGTATTATACGCAGGCTGGTATGGGGGGTACGGAAACGCTATCATACTAGACCATGGCTCGGGACTCTCGACGCTCTACGCCCACTGTTCGGCGATGTATGTGACTGAACACCAGTACATACAGCGCGGTCAGGTGATCGGCGCCGTCGGGGCCACCGGTTGGGCGACAGGGCCCCACCTTCACTTCGAGATACGGGTGAATGGCGTCCCCGTCGACCCTCTGTCGCGGCTTTAAGGTTCCTCTCGTGGTCGCACGCCGGAGCTGCTCCCCCGCGGGCATCGCAACTCTGGGCGGCGAATGAAACGTTCCACTCCCAAGGGTAGTATTCACCGGGGCGTCCCGCGCCACCGACACTTTGAAAGGAACCGCTCGATTCGTGTCCGCTAACCTCAGAAATTTCGCCATCCTCGCCGCAGTCATCGTCGGGCTGCTCGCGTTCATCGTCGTCGCGCACCGGCCAAGCGTCGCCTGGCGCGTGCACGAGCACCATCCTATCCTGGCCTGGGATCTGGGCAACGTCGCATCGGATGCGGGCAACGGATCTGCCGGAGACGAGCAGCGCAGCCTCGACATGCTCGACATGTCGCTCGACAAGATCCATCAAGAATACTACAAGCCCGTCGATGAGCCGCTGCTGTTGTCGGGCGAGCGGCATGGGCTGCTCCAATACCTCAAATACCGCCACGTGAACGCGAGCCTGCCCTTGCCGGCCGCGCAGGCCGACGCCTCGAACGCGCAGGTGGAGGAAGATGCAAACCAGCTCCTCACCGCGGCAATCGACAAGTACGGCCAGCGGGCGGGAGCCGACAACCTCACCTATGCGGCCATCGAGGGCTCGCTCGAGGTCCTAAACGACCCGTACACCGTCTTTTTGAGCCCGCGCGACAAGACATCGCTGACCGAGTTCATCCAGGGCGGCGATTTCGGCGGCATCGGCATCTACATCGGGAAAGATCCCAAGACGCACGAGATCAACGTCATCCAGCCGATCGATGGGACTCCAGCGGCGCGCGCCGGCATCAAGCGCGGCGACATCATCCTCTCAGTGAACGGGAAGCAGACCAAAGGCCTCGATCTCGACCTCGTCATGCAGATGATCCGCGGCAAAGCCGGTTCGACCGTGACGCTTGAGATCAGCCGGGCTAAGTCCCCGGTCCGGGATTTCTCCATCGAGCGTGAGGTCATCACGGTGCCCTCCATGAACTCGCGCATGATCGACGGCGATATCGGCTACATCCAGCTGTACGATTTCGGCGAGCGCTCGGCCGACGAGGTGACGGATGCGCTCAACCAGCTGCTCAAGTCGGGAGCGCGTGCGTTCATCCTCGATCTGCGCGACAACGGCGGCGGACTGCTCGATGCCGCGGTCGACATCTCATCCAAGTTCATCGCTGATGGTCCCATCGTCTCGCGCATCGATCGCGATGGTCATGTCGAGACGGACGACGCCGATCAAGACGCGATCCCGCCGCACCCGCTCGTCGTGCTCGTCAACCAGTACTCCGCCAGCGCATCCGAGATCACGGCCGGCGCCATCCAGGATTCGAAGATCGGCGTGCTGCTCGGGGAGAAGACCTTCGGCAAAGGCGTCGTGCAGACGATATATGACTTGCCCGGCGGCAGCGCCATCAAAGTCACGACCCAACGGTATGTGACCCCCAACGGGCGTGATATCAACAAAAAGGGCATCGAGCCCAACATAGTAGTGCCGATGGACTATAGAGATGTGGGCGTCGCCGGCAAAGATGTACAGCTCCAAGCAGCGCTGCGCTATCTCAAACGCCAGATCGCACTGACGAGGAACAGCGTCTAGGCCGGCCTCTTGAAAGGAATAGCATGACTTCGCCCCTGCAACGGATGATCGCACGTTCTCTCGGTGTCGCGGTCGGGCTCAGCCTGACGCTTTCACTCTGCGCCCTCGCCTCGGCATCGGCCAGCGATGACGTCGGCCGTTCGATGCTCGACTACTCGTTCGAGCGCGCCTCGGTGGAGTTCTACAAGAAGACGAGCGACCAAGCGCTGCTCGATGGCGCGGTCGATGGGATGCGCGCCATCGTCAAGTCGCACGGTGGGGATGCGGATAAGCTCCCGCTCCTGCGCGACGCGGGCAGCGATAGCGCCGATGTCTCGGCCCTCAACCACGAGCTGCTCATCGCGGACCGCGAATTCGGCCAGAGCGTCGGGGACCGCAATATGGCCTATGCGGCCATCGACGGCATGATGCAGTCGCTCCACGACCGCTGGACCGTGTTCATGACGCCTAAGGAATATCGCAGTCTCAACGAGGGGTTGGATGGCGGGAATTTCGCAGGCGTGGGCATCGTCATCGACGTGGACACGGCGACGAAGTCGCTGCTCGTCGTCCAGACGATCGACGGGGGTCCGGCCGAGAAAGCCGGCCTGCAAGCGGGCGACATCATCTTGTCCATCGACGATAAGAGCACGCAAGGGCTCACCACAGAACAAGATAGCTCCCTCATCCGCGGCAAGGCCGGCACGACCGTGCAGCTCACCGTGCAGCGCGTCGGCGAGCCCAAGCCCATCATCGTGAGCATCACCCGCGAGACGATCCACGCGCCAAGCGTGCGCAGCCGCGTGCTCGACGGCGACATCGGCTACGTCCAAGTGCTCGTCTTCGGCCTGACGACCGGTCAAGAGCTGGCGTCGGCGATGCAGAAGCTCGACCGCCAAGGCGTCAAGGGCGTCGTCCTCGACCTGCGCAACAACGGTGGCGGCTACCTCAACGCCGCGATCGACGTCTCCTCGCTGTTCGTGCCGGAAGGACCGATCGTGTCGATCGACAGCCGCACGAAGCCGCTGACCACCTTTGACGCCGAGAACACCGCAGTGACCCCGCGGCCGCTGGCGGTGCTCGTCAACGGCTTCACCGCGAGCGCATCGGAGATCACCTCGGGCGCGATCCAGGATTCGGGCGCCGGCATTCTCATCGGCACCCGTACCTTCGGCAAAGGCGTGGTGCAGACGATCTACCCATTGCCCGACGGCAGCGCCATCAAGATCACCACCGCTCGCTATCTGACGCCCAACGGCCGCGATATCAATTCTATCGGTATAGAGCCCGACATCGCGGTCAGCGACGTCAAACCGAACGATTTCGGCAGACCGGCGACGGATGGGCAGCTGCAGCGCGCACTATCCTATATCCAGGAGCGGATCGCTGCGGCGAGCACGCCCGACACGACCAAGCCGGCGACGGGAGATGGCGCGAAGCCGACCGGTGCTGCCAACGCCTCGCAGGGAACGAGCCAGCAGTAGATAACCGCGGCGCATGACGGTGGAGAACACCACCGGCGCCGCCTTCGCCTGGGAGCCGACGCCGGAGACGATCGAGCGCGCCAACATCACGCGCTTCATGCGCGTCGCCGGCGTCGACTCGCTCGAGGCGCTGTGGGAGCTCGCACGGCGCGACATCGCCGGCTTCTACGGTCTGCTCGTCGAACACCTGAAACTGTCCTGGTTCGAGACCTATGGCGCCGTGCTCGACCGTTCGCGCGGCATACCGTTCGCGCGCTGGTTTGTTGGCGGGCTGTACAACGCGTCCTACAACTGCATCGACCGCCACGTGGCGCAAGGCCGAGCGCACGAGCCGGCCATCATCTGGGAATCCGAAAGCGGGATCAGCCGCACGCTGACCTTCGAGCAGCTGCTCGTCGAGGTCTCCAAGCTCTGCGGCGTGCTAAGCGACCTGGGCGTCAGTCGCGGCGACACGGTCGGCGTCTACATGCCGCTCGTGGCGGAGGCAGCGGTCGCGCTCTTAGCGGTCGGCAGGATCGGGGCGATTGCGGTGCCCGCGTTCTCGGGCTACGGCGCGACCGCTCTGGCCACCCGGCTGGCCGACGCCAACGTCAAGGTGCTGCTCACCGCCGACGGCACCCAGCGCCGGGGTAAATTCGTCGACATGAAGAGCGTCGCGGATGCGGCGTGCGCGCTTGTGCCCAGCATCGAGCACGTCGTCGTGCTGCGCCACCAAGATGCGCCGGTCAACTGGAACGACAAGCGCGACATCGACTGGCAGCGCGCTTCGTACTCGCAGCCCCACTTCGTCGCTGCCGAGCGGACATCGGCTAACGACCCGTACCTCTTGCTCTACACCTCCGGATCCACCGGCAAGCCCAAGGGTGCCGTGCACGGACATGCTGGCTTTCCCGTCAAGGTGCAGATCGACCAGTACCTGTGCTTCGACGTGCAGCCCGGCGACCGCATGCTCTGGTTCACCGACATGGGCTGGATGATGGGACCGTTTCTCGTGCTCGGCGCGTTGGGACTCGGTGCGGCTGCCGTGCTCTACGACGGCACTCCGGATTACCCGGATCCCAGCCGGCTCTGGAAGGTCTGCGCCCGCCACAAGGTGACGCACTTGGGCATCGCGCCGACGGCCATCCGCTCGCTCATGGTCCATGGGGACGAGCTGCCGCGCCGGCACGACCTGTCGTCGTTGCGCATCTTGGGCTCCACGGGAGAAGCATGGAATCCAGAGCCCTACCGCTGGTTCTCGAAGGTCATCGGCGGTGGCAGGTTGCCCATCATCAACTACTCTGGGGGCACCGAGATCAGCGGCGGCATTTTGGGTTGCTTCCCCATCAAACCGCTCGTGCCGTGCGCCTTTCACGGCCCCGTCCCCGGCATGGACGCGGACGTGGTCGACGACGAGGGGCGACCCGTGCGCGGAAAGGTCGGAGAACTCGTCGTGCGGCAACCGTGGCCGGGGATGACGCTCGGATTCTGGCACGACGACGAGCGATATCTGCAGACCTACTGGAAACGCTTCCCCGACGTCTGGGTGCATGGCGACTGGGCGAGCGTCTCGGATGACGGCTTTTGGTTCATCCAAGGGCGTTCGGATGACACGATCAACATCGCCGGTAAGCGGGTCGGTCCGGCGGAGTACGAAAGCGCGCTCGTCGGCCATGGTTCGGTGCGCGAGGCTGCGGCCATCGCCGTGCCAGACGAGCGCAAGGGGGACACCGTCGTCTGTCTGGCGGTGCTGCGCCCCGGTTGGCAGGGGAGTGAGGAGCTCAGGGCAGATCTCATGCAGGCGGTCATCACCGGCATGGGTAAAGCGCTTGCCCCAAAGGCGATCAAGTTCGTCGACGACCTGCCGCGCACTCGCAACGCCAAGCTCATGCGCCGCGTCGCGCGCGCGCGCTATCTCAAGCTGGCGGATATGGGCGATCTGACCGCGCTCGAGAACCCGGCCTCTCTCGAGGCGATCGACCGGGCCCGCTAGCCTGCAAGCCGGACGATCGGACGTCACGCCGGAACGGAGATGACGAGATGGCACGAGCATGCATGCGAGGGCTGGCCCTCATCGCGGTGTTCGTTTGCGTGTGCGCCGCAGGCAAGGCTGCGGCGGACTCAAGCGCGTCTACCGATGCGCTCGGCCAGTTCGCCGCCGCGTGGGCCAAGGTAAACACCTACACCTGCACGCTCACCGCGCACGAAGTCCTTGGTTCCAAAACCCAAGACCGCGTCTACGCGATGTACTTCGCCAAACCGAGCAACACGAGGATGAACATCACCGGCGGTGACGGGCGCGGTGGAGCGGCCGTCTACCATGGCGGTGACACCGTGCAGGGACACCAGGGCGGTTTTCTCTCGCCCATCAAGCTCAACGTCAACATCCACTCGCACATCGCCACCACGATCCGCGGCACGACGATCGCCGACGCCAATTGGGGCTCTCTGTACGACCACATCACCGGGCAGAAGGGCTCGACCATCGACGCCGCCGCAACCGGCGGTTCCACCACGCTCACGGTGACCGTCGCCGATCCGACGACCGACAACGACGTCACCAAAGAAGTGGTGATCCTGGGCAAGGATGCACTGCCCGTCGAGTACGATCAGTATGAAGGCACGACCCTCGTCAAGCACGTCACCTACACGGACGTGAAGCTCAACGTCGACATACCATCTTCGACCTGGTCGCTTTGAGGAACGCCCGCCGGTAGAGCAAGAAGGTCAAGCACGGCCATACGGTGCGCTTGACCGCTCGGGGTCAGACCTTGGCCGGGACCTTCTCGCGCATGCGCCGGGCGGCATCGACCATGTTACGCAGCGCTGGCACAACCTCTTCCCAGCGGCGCGTCTTCAGCCCGCAGTCAGGGTTCACCCACAGCTGCTCGGGCGCGAGATAGCCTGCCGCCTTTTCGAGCAGCGAATGCATCTCGATGGTGCTTGGTATGCGAGGCGAATGGATGTCGTAGACACCGGGACCGATCTCGTTGGGGTAGCGGAACCGCTTGAACGCATCGAGCAGCTCCATGTCGCTGCGCGAGGACTCGATGGTGATGACATCGGCGTCCAGCAACGCCAGCGCGTCGAAGATGTCGTTGAATTCCGAATAGCACATGTGCGTGTGGATCTGCGTCGCATCGTCCACCGGAGATGATGCGACGCGAAAGGCTTTGGCCGCCCAGTCGATATAGGACGCCCAGGCCTTACGCTTGAGGGGAAGCCCCTCGCGAAACGCCGGCTCGTCGATCTGGATGATCCGGATGTCCGCTTTCTCCAGATCGGCGACCTCGTCGCGGATGGCAAGCGCGATCTGGATCGCCGTCGCGGAGCGAGGTTGATCGTCGCGTACGAACGACCACTGCAGAATCGTCACCGGACCGGTGAGCATGCCCTTCATGGGTCGGCTGGTGAGCGACTGCGCAAACCGGATCCACGGCACCGTCATGGCCTTGGGCCGCTCGATGTCACCGAAGATGATGGGAGGCTTGACGTAACGTGAACCGTAGCTTTGCACCCATCCGTTCTGCGTGAAGGTGAAGCCGGAGAGCTGCTCGCCGAAGTATTCCACCATGTCGTTGCGCTCGGCTTCGCCATGCACGAGCACGTCGAGCCCGAGTTTCTCTTGCTCGCGGATGGCGTGCTCGATCTCCGCCTTCATCGCCTTCTCGTAAGCAGCGGCCGTGAGATCGCCTTTCTTGAACTTGGCGCGCGCCTCGCGGATCTCGTGCGTCTGCGGGAAGCTTCCGATGGTCGTGGTGGGGAACGCCGGAAGCCTCAGCGCGGCCTGCTGTTTGCGCTGACGGGCCGCGAATGCGCTGGCCCGCCTGGCATCGCGCTCGCCGAGCGCGGCCACCCGCTTCTCGATGGCGGCGTTGTGGATACGTTTGGATTGTTCGCGGCTGCGCTGCACGGTGTCTGAGAGCTGCAGCTCGTCGATGATCGCCTCATGGCCATCGTGCTCCAGGCCGCGCCCGAGCACCGCCAGCTCGTGCAGCTTCTGCTTGGCGAAGGCGAGCCAGGATTTGAGCTCGACGTCGAGCTTGGTCTCGAGGTCAAGATCGACCGGGGTATGCATCAAGCTGCATGAGGGCGCCACCCAGACGTTGTCCGTGATTGCGCGAACGCGCTCGAGTAGCCTGAGGGCGCGCTGCAGGTCCGTCCGCCAGACGTTACGGCCGTCGACGACGCCGCACGAGAGCACTTTGCCTGCAGCCATGCCCGCGAGAAAGGCATCGAGCTGCTGCGGCGCGCGCACGAGATCGAGATGGATGCCCGACACGGGCAGCGACTGCAGCAGGCGTGCGTGCTCGTCCACCGATTCGAAGTACGTGGCGAGCAAGATATCGATCCCGCACTGCGCTAGCTCCTGGTAGGCGTGCGGGTAGGCCGCAAGCCACGCCTTGGGCAGATCGGTAGCGAGGGCGGGTTCGTCGATCTGCACCCACTGAACGCCGAGCTCCTTGAGCTGGCGCAGCACGTCCTGATAGATGGGAAGCAGGCGTGGCAGCAGGTCGAGCCGCGAGAACGACTCAAGCTGCGTACCGCGCTCCTTGCCCAGCCACAGGTAGGTGAGCGGGCCGATGAGCACGGGCTTGGGGACAAATCCTTGATGCAGCGCCTCGCGCGTCTCATCGATGAGCTTGCTGCTGCGCAGCGCGAAGGACGTCGTGGCTTCGAATTCGGGCACGATATAGTGGTAGTTCGTGTCGAACCACTTGGTCATCTCCATGGCCGGCGCAGCATCCGAGCCGCGCGCCATGGCGAAGTAGGTCGAAAAGCCGACAGCGTCGCCGGAGAACCCAAAGCGCTGTGGGATCGCTCCGACCATGGCGGTCGTGTCGAGCATCTGGTCGTAGTACGAGAAATCACCGACTGCCACGTAGTCGAGACCGGCATCGGCTTGAATCTGCCAGTGCCGGCTGCGCAGCTCGCTGCCGGTGCGCTCGAGCTCAGCCTCGGAGATGTCGCCCTTCCAGAACGACTCGAGCGCTTTTTTGAGCTCGCGCTTAGCCCCGATGCGGGGGAACCCTAATGTGTGAACGACTGCCACGTGAGGAACCTCTGGTTGGCGGAGTGTGAAACGGATCTACAGATCCGTTGCTGCAACAACGGTAGCTATTTGCCGAGCAGCTGGCGGGCGATGACGATGCGCTGGATCTGCTGCGTGCCCTCGTAGATCTGCGTGATCTTCGCGTCGCGCATCATGCGTTCTACCGGGTATTCCGTCATGTACCCGTAGCCCCCGAGCAGCTGCACGGCATCGGTCGTCACCTTCATCGCGACGTCGCCGCACTTGAGCTTGCAGAGCGCTCCCCAGTACGTCACATCATCGGCGCCGATATCGCACTTGTGGGCCGCCTCGTAGAGCAAGAGGCGCGCCGCCTGGGTCTCAAGGTCCATGTCGGCGACCATCCACTGCAAGCCTTGCTGCTTTGCCAGCGGTTTGCCGAAAGCCACGCGCTCTTTGAGGTAGCGTGATGCGAAGTCAAGGGCGCCTTGCGCGATGCCCAGCGCCTGTGCGGCGACGCCCGGGCGCGATTTATCGAGGGTCGCCATGGCGATCTTGAACCCCTCGCCCGGCGTTCCTAGCAGACGATCGGCTGGGATGCGGCAATTGTCGAGGATAACCTCATTGGTCGGCGATCCGCGTATGCCCATCTTGTGCTCGACCTTGCCGAGCTTGAAGCCGGGATCGTCCGTATGGCATATGAAGGCCGAGACCCCTTTGGGGCCAAGCGATGGATCGGTCATGGCGAAGACGATGCAGATGTCAGCCACCGCCACATTGGTGATGAAGACCTTGGTCCCGTTCAACACATAGTTATCGCCGTTGCGCACGGCGGTCGTGCGCATGTTCGCCGCGTCCGATCCCGACGTCGGCTCGGTCAGGGCGTACGATGTCATCCACTCTCCGGCGGCGAGTTTCGGCAGATATTTCTTTTTCTGATCGGCGTTGCCGGCGATCATGATGGGGAGCGCGCCAAGTTCTTGCACCGCGATGATGAGCGCGGATGAGGCGCAGGCCTTTGAGACCTCCTCGACCACCTTCACGTAGGTGAGGAAGCTGCCCAGGCCGCCATACTCTTCGGGGAAGGGAATGCCGAGCAGGTCGCTGCGGGCGAAGAGGTCGCGGATGTCGCGCGGGTACTCGCCCGTGGCATCGATGGCGGCGGCGCGCGGCGCGACCTTCTCCTGCACGAGCTTGCGCACCGTGTCCAGGACCATGTTCTCGGTTTCGATGGCTTCTGCGCTGCGCTCAGGTGCCAGCATGACGGCGCTCTCCTGGGAGGAACGTGGGACGTCTTCATTCGGCCCGCCAGCACAAGCGCCCTTGCCCGCTTATGAGAGCTGGCGCTGCAGGGTCTCGATCTCTTCGAGCAAGCGCAACACGACGTCGACGCCCGCTACGTTAATGCTGTTTACCGCGTAGGAGCCGTTGGCTATCCATCACCGCTTCTTAGCTAGTTCGGCGAGCTTGCGGAACAGCTCGCGCTCTTCATCGCTGAGCTGTGTGGGCACCTGTGCGACGAGCGTCACGTAGAGATCTCCGTGTCCGCCGCCGCGAAGTTTGGGCATGCCCTTGCCTGCGACGCGCAGCTTCCTTCCGTTCTGGGAGTGTGCCGGAACCTTGAGCGTGATCTGCCCGGTCATGGTCGGCACGGTCACCTCGCCGCCCAGGACGAGGATATATACGCTCGTCGGCTGGTCGACGTGGAGGTCATCGCCTGTGCGGGCGAACTTAGGGTCCGGTGCGATGTGCACGACGAGATACAGATCGCCGCTCGGACCACCACCCAGACCGGCCTCGCCTTGCCCGGCGAGACGTATGCGCTGCCCATCGCGCACGCCGGCCGGGATCGTGACCTCGAGGGTCTTGGACTTGGTGAGCTGCAGCGGGTGTTTGCCGCCAGCGTACGCGTCGCGCAGCGACAGCTCGATTGCTCCTTCGAGGTCGGAGCCTCGCGATGAACGCCGCCCACGGCTGGCCGGCCCCGTCGCGCTTCTCCCGATATTGCCGAAGAAGGTCTGGAAGAACTCCGAAAAGCTGCCATCGCCGGCATCGCCGAAATCGAACTGCACGCCGCCGGGCGGGGTCTGATACTGGAAGCCGCCCTGCCCTTGGAAGTCGCGCGCCCGCTGTTGCCAATCATTGCCCAGCGTGTCGTAGGTCTTGCGCTTCTCAGCGTCGCTCAAGACCTCATAGGCCTCGGAGATCTCTTTGAACTTCTCCTCGGCGTCTTTCTTACGGGTCGGGTTGACGTCAGGATGCCACTGGCGTGCCAGCTTGCGATACGCCGCCTTGATCTCTTTGGCGGACGCGCTCTTGCCGACGCCGAGCGTCTTGTAATAGTCCTTATATTGAACGGGCATGAAGGTTGCCCGTTATTCGGATGGCTTAGAGACGATGACCTGCGCCGGACGCAAAAGGTCCTCGCCGATCATGTACCCCTTTCGCGCCTCGTCGACCACCGTGCCGCTCGGCGCGCCGGGCTCGACGCGCGTGCCGACCGCCTCGCTGAGCTTGGGATCGAACTTCCGGCCGGCGAGCTCGATGGGGCGCACGCCCTCGGCTTCGAGCAATGACGTGAACTGCTTGACCGTCGCCAGCAAGCCGTCGACGAGCTGATCCGCAGGCGTGCCGGCCTTGCGGTAGGCCGCGGCGCGCTCGAGGTTGTCGAGCACGGCGAGCACGCGAGCGAGCAGCGCGCGGCGGCCGGCATCGGACTGCTCGCGGATGAGCCGCTCGGTACGCTTCTTATAGTTATCGAAATCGGCGAGCGCGCGCAGATAGAGCTCGCGCTGTTCTTGGGCCTGTGCCTTGGCACGCTCGAGCTCGGCGCGCATGGGATCAACAGGCGCCTGCCCATCGGCGGTGGCCGCGTCGATCCCAGGGACCGCCGCGCTCGAAAGCGAGTCGAAGTCGTCGCTATCAGCCATGCAGGCGCGTCCGTTCCCTATGTCTCTTTGTATTCTGCGTCGATGACGTCGCCTTCAGGCTGCGTTCCACCCGAAGCCGCCCCGCCCGGCTGTTCGCCCGCAGCGCCGTTCGGGTTTTGTGCGTCGCCCGGCGTCGAGTCCGTCTTCTGATACAGACTCTGAGAGAGCTTGTAGGAGATCTCTTGCAGCCGGTCTGTCGCCCGCTTGAGCTCATCGGAGCTGCCGCTCTTGAGCAGCGAGCGCATGTCGTCGAGCGCCTTCTCGACCTCAGCCTTGTCGGACGCCGGCACCTTGTCGCCAAGGTCTTTGAGCGTCTTCTCGACGGAGTACTGGAGGGTCTGCGCCCGGTTACGCGTCTCCGCCTCTTCGCGTTTGCGCTTGTCCTCTTCGGAGTGCGCCGACGCATCTTTGACCATGCGGTCGACCTCATCCTTAGAGAGATTGGTGGACGAGGTGATGGTGATGCGCTGTTCCCTTCCCGTGCCGGTGTCCTTGGCGTTGACGTGGGTGATGCCGTTAGCATCGATGTCGAAGGTGACTTCGATCTGCGGCACGCCGCGCTGTGCCGGGGGGATACCTTCGAGCCGGAAGCGGCCGAGCGTCTTGTTGTCAGCCGCCATCTCACGCTCGCCTTGCAGCACGTGGATGTCGACCGAGGTCTGGCTGTCGTCGGCCGTCGTGAACGTCTGCGACTTGCGCGTCGGAATCGTCGTGTTGCGCTCGATGAGCTTCGTCATGACGCCGCCCAGGGTCTCGAGCCCGAGCGACAGAGGCGTGACGTCGAGCAGGACGACGTCCTTGACCTCGCCTGCCAGCACGCCGGCCTGGATGGCTGCGCCGACCGCGACGACTTCGTCGGGGTTGACGCTCTGGTTGGGATCTTTCTTCGTCAGCCGCTTGACCAGCTCTTGGATGACCGGCATGCGCGTCGCACCACCGACGAGCACCACCTCTTTGATGTCCTCGATAGAGAGCTTGGCGTCACGGATCGCGTTCTCGAACGGCTTGATGCAGCGCTCGGTGAGGTCGGCGGTCAGCTGCTCGAACTTCGCGCGGGTTAGCGTGTAGTCGAGATGCTTGGGCCCATTCTGGTCGGCGGTGACGAACGGCAGGTTGATCGAGGTCTGCACCATGGACGACAGCTCGATCTTGGCCTTCTCGGCCGCCTCGGTGAGCCGCTGCAGCGCCTGGCGATCGCCGGCGAGATCGATGCCCTGGTCTTTCTTGAATTCGGCGACGAGCCAGTCGACGATGCGCTTGTCATAGTCATCGCCGCCGAGGTGCGTGTCGCCGTTGGTCGACTTCACCTCGAACACGCCGTCGCCAACCTCGAGGATCGAGACGTCGAAGGTGCCGCCACCGAGGTCCCAGACGAGGATCGTCTCGTTGCCTTTCTTCTCGAGGCCGTAGGCGAGCGCCGCGGCGGTGGGCTCGTTGATGATGCGCAACACGTCGAGGCCTGCGATGCGGCCCGCATCCTTCGTGGCCTGGCGCTGTGCGTCGTTGAAGTACGCGGGGACGGTGATGACCGCGCGCGTCACTTTCTCGCCAAGATAGGTGCTGGCATCGGCGGCGAGCTTTTGCAGGATCATCGCCGAGATCTCTTGCGGCGTGTAACCCTTGCCATCGATGGTCACCTTGTGGTCGGTGCCCATATAGCGTTTGATGGATGAGATCGTCCGGTCGGGGTTCGTGATCGCCTGCCGTTTGGCGAGCTGACCGACGAGCCGCTCGCCGCTCTTGGTGAAGGCGACGACGGACGGTGTGAGCCGGCTGCCCTCGGCGTTCGTGATGACCGTCGGGGTCGTGCCCTCCATATAGGCGACGACCGAGTTGGTCGTGCCGAGGTCTATGCCGACGACTTTGGCCATGATGTTCGCTCCTCTGAGAAGGTGTCGTAGAAGATTGACTACGCGTGACAGCGGACCTCCGCTGCACAGGAGTTTTGAAGCAGCGGACCTCGAGGTCCGCTCTAGCCCACTAGCCTTGCGGCAGGACGTCCGGGCGGTCGCCGAGCGTCACGCCGAACGGTTGGAGGTCGCCGTCGCGCCAGATGAGGAGCGTGACCTTGTCACCCACGTTCATCTTGGCGATGGCGGACCGGATCTGATCGGGATCGGTGACCTTCTTATGATTGAGCTCGAGGATGATGTCACGGCTCTGCAACCCCGCCTTCTCGGCTGGGCTCTGCGGCTGCACGGACACGACCACGACGCCGCCCGATCCGGAATAGCCGAGGTAGGTGGCGAGCTGTTTGTCGAGCGCGCGCATCTGGACGCCGATGTAGGCATGCGCCACGTGGATGCCGTGGCCGGTCGTCTCGATCTCGGACAGCACGGGTTCAGCGGCATTGATCGGGATGGAGAAGCCGATGGCCTGTGCCTCCATGGCGACGACGGCATTGATGCCCACGACCTTACCGCTGGTCGTGATGAGCGGACCACCCGAGTTGCCCGGGTTGATCGGCGTCGTTATCTGGATCATGTCATCG
The DNA here is from genome assembly GCA_036741695.1 of Vulcanimicrobiota bacterium. Classification (GTDB taxonomy): domain Bacteria; phylum Vulcanimicrobiota; class Vulcanimicrobiia; order Eremiobacterales; family Eremiobacteraceae; genus JAFANK01. The sequence goes on along the minus strand of DAINRU010000034.1, from coordinate 6,970 downwards.
TAGTGGAAAGTCGGGAAGCCTTCACCACCACCGGCGTCGATGCCGGTGCGGTGGATGGCTGACACGATCCCCAAGCTGACGGAGTTTTGGAACGACTCGGGTTCGCCGATGGCGAGCACAAACTGGCCCTGCTGCAACGCACTAGAGTTACCGAGCGGCAACGCGGGGGGAAGATTGGATCCGTGGACCTTGAGGATGGCGAGGTCGGCGTTGTCGTCGGCACCCACCACTTCAGCGTCCACTTGACGGCCGTTGGCGAGCAGCACCTGCACGTGGTCGGCATGATAGATCACGTGGGCGTTGGTGGCCACGAATGCCGTGTCACCCTCACGTTTAATGATGAAGCCCGAACCCGACGCTTTGGCGGTGAACGGCTGGCTTTGCGGCGGGGCTTGATCGCCGAAGAACTGGCGGAAGAACGGGTCGTTCTGGAAGGGGTTGTAGATATTCTGCACGCCGTGCACGGTGGCTTTGATCAACACCACCGATGGTTCGGTCTGCTTCACGACGCTGATGATGCGCTGCTCGAGGTCGCCGCCGCCGAGTTGCTCGAGCGGTGCGGCCGACGCCGCGTCGATGGTCGCGGTCTGCCGCGCCTGGCTGAATCTGGGCAGCACAAGGCTGACGACGAGCACGCCGATCAGCACGCCGAGAATGCCCATGAGGAGAAAGCCGAGCGAGGTACGGGTGTGGGGACTCATTGTTTTTGATGCACTCCTGATTGCTCTAATTATATTGGTTAGCGCGCGCCGCAGCGAGGCCACGGTCTACACCGGCGCCTGAAAACCTATACCTGCGACATGATGGAATTGTTGCCCGGAAGGTCCAGGCCCCCTGGTGTCCCGTTGTACGGGCGAATTGAGAATCCGACAGCTCGTTAGCACTATATCATCGAGACTGCTAACGCGTCAAGGCAGGTGGGCACGGGCTCACGGGCCCCCGCGAGCTCCCGCTGCGGCAAAAAGCCCACACAGCAGGCTAAAGACAAACGCCGCCGCCGCTGCCCCGGCAGGATGCATGCGCATGAGCCGCTGCAGAGCGATGGCGACGACCGCATAGTACCACACGCTCAGGATGTTATAGGCCGAGAAAAACGCCCCAAGCGTCGCGTCGTGCGGGAAGAGCCAGCCCACGGACGGCAGGCGCACGAGGTCGAGAGCGGTGTTCACCGTGCTTGGATCTCGTAGCGACACCAAGATGGAGTTGACGACTCCCGCAACGCCGTAGACGGCATACGAATTGAGCGTGGCGACCCACGCGGCGCCAAAACTGATGCGTCCCCGGCCGATCGCCGCAGCGATGAAGAGAAACGATGCGATGAGCGCCCAAGCGATCCACGGCGTGGTGATCGCGCCCAAGGTGAAGAGGGATCTGACGTAGGGCGCGACCTGAGCGGACGCGAGGCGCTCGCGCAGACGGTCACCGGCCGACATCGTCGCAAGGCGGTGCGCTTCGCTGACGGCCAGCATGTGCAGCTGCGCCGGCTCCGCGATGAGCAGCGCGGCGAGCGTGAGGAGAATGCCGGCCAGGGCGGCCCAACCCCACGTCGGCGCGTCGGCGAGACGCGCGAAGGCCCTTTGCGGCGCAACGATGACGCGGAGATAGGTCGTCAGGCCATCGATGCGCACCGGATCGCGTCTATTTCGTCAGGGTGATCAGCACTTGTTGGGAAGGCATCGAGAGGGCGTGCAGCACGAACGTCGCTGGATCGTACCATTCGTCGACATTGACCGACCCGGTGATGGAGAGAAGGGCGTCACTCGGCGGCACACCGCTCGGTCGCGAGGCGATCGGGTGCGGGTCTACATGAGCGAGGAACTGCAGGACGGCTCGCGGCTCGATGAGCGAGAACTGCGTCGCCTTTGAGGCGTGGATCTGTGCGGGGAGCATGGCGAAGCCGCTCATGAGCATCCCCTCGAGCACGTAGGCCTGTTTGACGCCCGGCGGGTTGGGCAGGGGAGCGGTGCCCTCGGTGCCCTCGATGGTCACGGTGGCGCCGCTGTGGTCGAAGGCCGCGTGCACCGTGCTCGTATCGGTGCCCCGTGCGTACACGCCGGTGTAGGCTTTGGGAGTCAGCGTCTCGCTATCGAAGATCTCATCAACCACGAAATTGTATGGGGTCACCGTTTCTGTCTCGTGGACGGTGAGGCCCACGTCCGCCCGTTTGATCGTGAACGAACTCTTGCCGACGTCGTTCCCATTCTGGGTGATCGTGTAGCTATAGGAACCATCCGCCGGAGCAGACGCGCCGGCGGATGGAGGCGCGGGCGTGGCAGAGAGCGCAGCGGCGACGAGGACGGCGAGCAGCATCACGATCCCGCTGAGCCCGGAGCGCTGCCGGAACCTGTGCCCGGCGCGGTGACACCGGGCAGCGGAGCCATCATGCCTTGCGCAGTGCTTAATGAAGCAAGTCCGCTGATAGCGCCGAGGCTCATGGACTCGACCGCCGAGCTGGGCACGATGATCATAGCGCCTTTCTCCTTGAGCCCCTCGTAGAGCATGTTCATGCCGCGCAGATGCAGGGCCACCGGATTACCGTCGTATGACTTCGCCGCTTCCACGAACGATTCCGCGATTTGGCGTTCGGCATCGCCGAAGATGACGCGTGCCTGGCGTTCCCGCTCGGCCTGCGCCTGGCGCGACATCGCATCCTGCAGATTCTCAGGGATCTTGATATCCCGGATCTCAACCGACTGGACGGTGATGCCCCACGGGGTCGTCCGCCCGTCGATGGCCTGCTGCAGGTTGGCATCGATCGCTTGCCGGTTGGAGAGCAGATCCGCGAGGTAGGTGGTGCCGATGATGTCACGCAGCGCGGTCTGTGCAGCCCAGCCGATGGCATCGCGGTACGAAGCGACCTCGAGCGCCGCCTTCTTGGCATCCCACACGACCCAGAAGAGCACCGCGTCGACGTCGACCGGCACGGTATCCTTGGTCAGCGTCTGCTCGGCCACGAAGGTGCTGGTCTGGACGCGCTGATCGATCCACGCTGCGACGCTGTCGACGGCGGGAAGGATGAGGAAGATGCCGGGACCGGCCAGTCGCTCGAAGCGGCCCAGTCGGAGCACGATGGCTTTCTCCCACGCCTTGGCGATCTGGATCGAGGTCAGCGAGAGCAGCGCGAGGATGAACCCCACGATGATAAACAGCGGCGATCCGGTGGCCGCTAACATGTAGACGCCGCCTGCGAAGAACACGAGGGCGAGCAGCCACGAGATTGCGTTGCCGAAATGGACCTGGGGGCTGCCCGCGATGACGGCACCGCTCGGACCGGTGGGTGGGGTGATGACGGTAACTGTTGGCATGGTTAGTCTTTGCCTCCGCTCTGTGGTGAGATGCGCTTGATAGCACTGACGAGATCGCCTGTCGTGAAACCGAAGCTTTGGCACTCGGCAAGTGCGCGTTTGGCGATATCCATCAACCGGTCCCGGCGCTTCGACGTGCCCGCCGACGTAGCGGGCTCGGCGATGAAGGTGCCGCGTCCGCGCGTGCTGCGCAAGATGCCGTCGCGCTCGAGCTCCGCATACGCCCGGTTGACCGTGTTGGGGTTGATGGACAGCTCGATCGCCACCTCGCGGACGGTGGGGAGTTGGTCACCGGGATGTAAGGCGCCGCGCGATATGGCGTGCAAGATCTGCTCCCGTAACTGCAGGTAGACTGGAATGCCGCTCGAGTCATTGAGATGGAACAATGCGCTGCTGCTGTCTTCTACGTGTCCTATTGTCTTAATGTTTTGAGACAATTATAATGACCCAAGCACTGGCTGTCAAGGGGCCTTGCCCTGAAGGAGAGCTCGGGGGATACAAGGGCCATGTCTGCTCATGGGTGGCTGCTGGCGGCAGCGCTCGCCGCCAGCTCCAATCCGTGTGACTCCCATCACCGCCAGCACCCACATCATCACCTAGCCCAGCGGACGCGATCGCATGTTCACCACACGCGTGCGCAAAGCGTCCGCGCCGAAAAGGGCCTGCAAGGCCGGGTGACGCGGATGGAGCGCTTGGCGCTGCTCGTGCGCCGCGAGGCGTTGCTTCACGATTTCGTCGTCGCCGCCCGCACGGAGACGCTGCTGCTGCGTGACGACGCCCTGCGCAGTCTCCCTTCTGGCATCGAGATCTCCGCAAGCGCGGTGACGCTCGACTTCCTCGGCAGCCCGATCGTCAGAGCACGCGTAACAAGCCGTAGTCAGGTCGCGCAGACAGTCGTGCTCGTCGCCGAGCTCGTCGATGCGAGCGGCGCGCGCAGCCGCGCAAGCACCGCTATCGCGCTGCAACCGGGGGAAACTCGCAGCGTCGAGCTTCTGTGCCCGGCACGACTGCGGCCTATCTCATTGATATGGAGCACTGCGCCGCTCTAAATGGCAGGCCCAAGGGCGGCCCCGCCCTGAATTCCTCATAGATGTTACATGAGTTCTTCCCCGCGCCGCAGGGCGAAGCGTCTCACGAGCCGCTCAAAGACCCTGCCGGCCAGTTTTTACGAGTGATCCCGCTGGGCGGCTGCGGCGAGATCGGCCGCAACACCACCGTCTACGAGACCAAAGACGACATCATCGTCGTCGACGCCGGCGTGCAGTTCCCCGAAGAGGAGATGCTCGGCGTCGACCTGGTCATCAATGACGCCTCCTATCTGCTCGAGCGCCGCGAGAAGGTGCGGGGTCTCGTGCTCACCCACGCGCACGAAGACCATATCGGTGGCGTGCCGTTCCTGCTGGCGCAGCTCAACATGCCGGTCTACGGCACGGACGTGACCCTGGCGCTCTTGCGGGGCAAGCTGCGCGAGCACAAGCTGCTCGGCGAGGCGGATCTGCGCGTCGTCGACCCGGGCGACGAGGTCCAGATCGGCGGAATCGGTGTCGGCTTTATCTCCGTCACGCATAGCGTCTCGGGTTCGTGCTCGCTCGCGCTGCGCACGCCGCTCGGCACGGTGATCCACACCGGCGACTTCAAATTCGACCAGACCCCCATCGACAACCGGCCTACCGACATGGCGATGCTCGCCGCCCACGGTCGAGACGGCGTGCTGCTGCTCGCCTCGGATTCGACCAACGCGGAGCTGCCCGGCCACACGCTCTCCGAGCGTGTCGTCGGCGAGACGTTCAACGACATCTTCTCCCAGTGCAGCGGTCGCATCATCATCACCATGTTCGCGTCGAACGTGCCCCGCCTGCAACAGACGGTGGATGCCGCCACGCGCCACGGGCGCAAGGTGTGCTTCGTTGGGCGCAGCATGCAAAACGTCAGCTCGATCGCGCTCGAGCACGGCTATCTCGAGATCCCGTCGGGCGTCCACATCCGGGATAACGAACTGGGCAACTACCCGGACGACAAGCTTGTCATCTGCACGACCGGCAGCCAGGGAGAGCCGATGTCGGCGCTCGTGCGCATGGCGGCCAACGACTACAAACGGGTCAAGCTCAAACGTGGCGACACGGTCATCATCTCGGCCACCCCCATTCCCGGCAACGAGCGCAGCGTCGGGCGCACGATCAATAACCTGTTCAAGATCGGGGTCAACGTCATCTACGGCCAGCAACGCCTGGCGCACGTCTCCGGTCACGGCCGTCAAGAAGAGCTCTTGCTCATGCTCAACCTGACCCAGCCCAAGTATTTCTTGCCCGTGCACGGCGAGTACCGCATGCTCGTCCAGCACGCGCGGCTGGCCGAGCGCATCGGCATCGCACCTGACAACATCTTCGTGGCCGAGAACGGCGAGGCGCTCGAGATCACCAAATCCGGCGCGCGTCTTGCCGGGCGCATCTCCGGGGCGCCGGTCTACGTCGATGGTCTCGGTGTCGGCGACGTCGGCAACGTCGTGCTGCGCGACCGGCGTCATCTCTCGGGCGACGGCATGATCGTGGTGACGGTCACCGTCGACAGCGAGGACGGCAAAGTGCTCGCCGGCCCGGACATCACCTCGCGCGGCTTCACCTATGGTGGCGGTGGCGACGGCGATGGCGTGCTCGAAGAAATCCGCCGCGAGGCATCGTCCATCATGGAAGACGGCGCCAAGCACAGCCTCACGGAGTGGACGGCGATCCGCGACCACGTGCACAAGGGATTGCAGAAGTTCATCTACGACAGGACCAAGCGGCGGCCGATGATCGTCCCCGTGGTCATGGAAGTCTAGCTGGGAGTGGCCGAGGCCGCAGTTTCGTTAGAAGCGCGCCAGCTCGAGACGCCCTACACTTCGGTGTGGGCCGACACGTGGCGCCGCTTCCGCAGGAGCCCGTCCGCGCTCATCGGCCTGAGCATCATCTTCATCCTCGCCATCTGCGCCACGCTCGCACCCCAGATCTCCGGGCACACAGACCCGCTGGCCCAAAACCTGGCGACTCCCACCCTGGCGCCGTCGTTGTCGCATATCGCCGGAACCGACAAGCTCGGGCGCGACATCTTCACGCGGCTGCTCTTCGGCGCGCGCCTGTCGGTGGAGATCGGTTTCGTCTCGGTCGGCATCGCGCTTGTCGTGGGCACCGTCGTCGGGCTCATCTCCGGGTACTGGGGCGGGAAGCTCGACACCATCCTCATGGGCCTCATGGACGTCATGCTCGCCTTTCCGACCATCATCCTCGCCATCGCCATCTCGGCCGTGCTCGAGCAGCGTGTCAGCGATGTTGTGAAACTCTTCTTCGCGATCGGCATCGTCGCCATACCGATCTACGCCCGCATCGCGAGGTCCTCGGTGCTCGCCGTGAAGGAGCAAGAATTCGTCGAAGCTGCGAGGGCGGTGGGCAATGGCTCGTTCCGCCTCCTCTTCAAACACGTGCTGCCCAATATCTTGGCGCCGCTCATCGTGCAGGCGACGCTCGGCATCGGCACGGCCGAACTCGACTCGGCCGGTCTCTCGTATCTGGGCCTCGGCATCCAGCCGCCGACGCCCGAATGGGGATCCATGCTCAACGATGCGCGCGATTACTGGCTCATCGCGCCGTGGGCGCTGCTGTCCACCGCGGAACACCGGCTGTCCAGCTCAA
>DAINRU010000033.1:0-24282 GCA_036741695.1 Vulcanimicrobiota bacterium | reverse complement strand
AAGGGCATCGGCAACGGCGTGTCGCTCATCATCTTCGTCGGCATCATCTTGCGCTACCCGGTCTACTTCAGCCAGACGCTGGCGCTCGGCGAGAAGGGCGGCCTCAACATCTTGGGCCTGGTCATCTTCGGGCTCATCGCCGTGCTGTCGCTCATCTCCATCATCTTCATGTATCAGGGCCAGCGCCGCGTGCCGGTGCAGTACGCCAAGCGCGTGGTCGGCCGCAAGGTTTATGGTGGTCGCAGCACCTACATCCCGCTGCGGCTCAACAACGCCGGCGTCATCTCGATCATCTTCGCCATTTCCATCTTGCTGCTGCCGCAGCAGCTGTCGTCATGGGCGCAGCAGAGCGGCAGCGCACTGGGTCAGAACTTCGCGCAGTTCATAGCGCTGTATTTCAACTACGGCAGCTTCCTGTACAACTTCGTCTACTTCATCCTCGTGGTGGCCTTCACGTTCTTCTATAGCGAAGTCGTCGTCAACATCATGGACATCGGCGATTCCTTGAAGAAGCAGGGTGGCTTCATCCCCGGAATCCGTCCAGGCAAGCCGACGACGGACTACCTGCAGAAGATACTGCATCGCATCACCGCCGTCGCTGCGATCTACTTGGGCCTGCTGGCCGTGCTGCCCAACGTGACCCAGAGCCTGACGCACATCACCACCTTCTACCTTGGCAGCACGTCGCTGCTCATCGTCGTCGGCGTGGCGCTCGACACGATGACGCAGATCGAGGCCCGTCTAGCCATGCGCGATTACCGGGGGTTCATCAAGCAATGAGCGCTCGGGCATGGCGACTCGTGCTGCTGGGGCCACCGGGAGTGGGCAAAGGAACGCAGGGCCGCAGGCTCGCGCTGGCGCTCGCGATCCCGCAGGTCGGCACAGGTGATATATTCCGAAACGCGGTCAAGGAACGCACGCCCATGGGGAGCGCCGCCAAGTCCTTCATGGACGCCGGCAAGCTCGTGCCCGACGACGTCACTATCGGCTTGGTCGAGGAACGTCTCTCCCGGCCAGATGCGCAAAACGGCTTCATTCTTGACGGTTTCCCGCGCACGGCTCAGCAGGCGACGGCCTTGGACGCGCTCGTGCAGCGCAAGGGACTGCGCTTGGACGGCGTCATCGAGATCAAGGTCGATCCCACGGAAGTGGTACGCCGCTTGACAGGACGGCGTCTCTGCGCCATCTGCCAGACACCATACCATCTGGAATCGGCGCGGACGAGGCTGCCGGATGTGTGCGACCGCTGTGGCGGTCCGCTGATCCAGCGCCCGGACGACGATGAGAAAACCGTCGTCAACCGCTTGGCGGAGTACGAGCGCAAGACCGCTCCGCTCGCCCAGTATTACGGTGCCGCAGGGCTGCTGCGGGTCGTCGATGGCAACGGTGATATGGACGTGGTCTTCAACCGGATCATGAGCGCGCTGCAGGCAGCGGTGGGGCCGACCGCATGATCACGTGCAAGAGCGCTCGCGAGCTTGAGAAGATGCGCCAGAGCGGCCGCGTCACGGCACGCGTATTGGAAAGGCTTAAGGATGCGGTCAAGCCCGGCGTGACGACCCAAGACATCAATGCCTATGCCGACGAGCTCATCCGCGCGGATGGCGGCACGCCGGCGTTTTTGGGCTATCATGGATTTGCGGGCTCCATCTGCACGTCGGTCAACGAGCAGATCGTGCACGGCATACCAAGCTCGCGCACCTTACGCGACGGCGACATCTTCAAGATCGACATCGGCTCATGCGTCGACGGCTGGTTCTCGGACATGGCGGCAAGCGTGCCGGTCGGACAGGTCTCGGCCCAAGCGGAGCGACTGCTCGATGTGACCAGGACCGCGCTGGCCATCGCCATCGAGGCCGTGCGGCCCGGTATCCATGTCTCCGACATCGGCTTCGCCGTGCAATCGTACGTGGAGGCGCAGGGCTATGCGGTCGTGCGCGCGCTCGTCGGGCACGGTATCGGGCAGGCGCTGCATGAAGAGCCGCCGGTCCCCAACTACGGCCGCAAGGGCACAGGTGTCGTGCTCAAGCCCGGCATGGTGCTGGCGATCGAGCCCATGGTCAACGTCGGCACGTTCCGCGTCAAGACCCTAGCCGACAAGTGGACCGTGGTGACCGATGACGGCTCGCTCTCAGCGCACTTCGAGCACACGGTCGCCGTCACGCCGGACGGCTTTGAAATTCTCACGCTCACGGATGCTACGCCGCAGGTGAACCATATACCGGAAAGCCTGCGTCGTGGAGAAGGAGGAATGCGTGCCAGGCAGACGCCCGGGCGGATACAAGCGATCGGATAGGAAGAAGAAGAAGAACAAAGCCGATCGTGCCGAACAAGTAGGGTCGACCAAGGAAGAGGCGATCGAAGTCGAGGGTGTGGTCGTCGAGCCGCTGCCCAACGCCTTCTTCAGGGTCGAGCTGAGCAATGGCCATAAGGTGCTCGCCCGCGTGTCCGGCAAGATCCGCATGAACTTCATCCGCATCCTGCCCGGCGACCGGGTGCTAGTTGAGCTGTCGCCCTACGATCTGACGCAAGGCCGCATCACCTACAGATACAAGTAAATTCGATACGACACGTACATGTAGCAACGGACCTTGAGGTCCGTTCAAGGAGAAAGAAAACCGAGTGAAAGTCAGACCCAGTGTGAAGAAGATCTGCGCCAAGTGCAAGATCATCAAGCGTGCCGGCCGCACGCGGGTGATCTGCGAGAACCCCAAGCATAAACAGGCGCAAGGCTGAATGGAGATAATCACAGCATGGCCCGTATAGCCGGAATCGATCTGCCGCGCGAAAAGCGCGTGGAAGTGGCGTTGACCTACATATTCGGCATTGGACGACCGACGGCGAACAAGCTGCTGGCCGTCACCAAGGTCAATCCCGACACGCGCGTCAAGGACCTCAAGGACGAGGACATCCAAAAGCTGCGCGAACAAATCGAGAAGAACCTCAAAGTCGAGGGCGATCTGCGCCGCGAGATATCCGGCGCCATCAAGCGTCTCATGGACATCGGCTGCTGGCGCGGCCTGCGTCACAGACGCAGCCTGCCCGTGCGCGGTCAGCGGACGAAGACAAACGCCCGCACCCGCAAGGGACCGAAGAAGACCGTCGCCGGCAAGAAGAAGACCAAGGGTCCGGGCATTGGCAAGTAGCGCAGCGACCGCTGCCTTGCAGCAACGGAGCCTTGCAGCAACGGACCTTCAGGTCCGTTTAGGGAAGATCGGTCGACGGCATTCGACCGACGAATGTAGCAGCAGACCGCTTGGTCTGTTCGGAAACAGCAAAGGAACGTCGAAATAATGGCAGTTGCGAAGAAAGCCCGGCCCCGCAAGAAACGTGAAGCCAAGCACGTCTTGCAGGGCGTCGCGCACATCCACTCCAGCTTCAACAACACGATCGTCTCGATCACCGACACGGCCGGTGGCGCGATCTCATGGGCGAGCGCCGGAGGCATGGGCTTCAAGGGCAGCAAGAAGTCGACGCCGTTCGCCGCGCAGATGGCGGCGGAGACCGCGGCGCGCAAATCCATGGAGCACGGGATGAAGCAGGTCGAGGTGTACGTCAAGGGTCCGGGTGCTGGCCGCGAAGCAGCGATCCGCGCGTTGCAGGCCGCCGGTCTCGAGATCGTGCTCATCAAGGACGTTACCCCAATCCCGCATAACGGCTGCCGCCCTCCGAAGCGGCGACGCGTCTAGGAGGCAAGACAAAAAAACAATGGCACGCTATACAGGACCGGTCTGCCGCATGTGCCGGCGCGAGAGCGCTAGCGGCACGAAGCCCGGCGAGAAGGTGAAGCTCTTCCTCAAAGGCGAGCGCTGCCTCTCCAAGAAATGCGCGGTGGAGCGTCGCACGGCCGCGCCCGGCCAGAAGGCGAACACGAAGAACCGGCCCAAAGTGTCCGAGTTCGGGCGCCAGCTGCGCGAAAAGCAGAAGATGCGCCGTATCTACGGTGTGCTCGAGAAGCAGTTCGAGAACTACTACGTCGAGGCGAGCGCGACCAAAGGGCAGACTGGCCCCGCGCTGCTGGCGCTGCTCGAGACGCGGCTGGACAACGTCATCTATCGCCTGAACCTCGCCACCTCGCGCGCTCAGGCGCGCCAACTCGTCCGCCATCGGCATTTCCTGCTCAACGGCAAGCGCGTCAACATCCCGTCGATGCACGTGCGGCCCGGTGACGAGATCGGGATCGTGGAGACAAGCGCGAAGACGACGCTCTTCGCGAGCCTCCTCGAATACGCCAAGGGCCGGCGCGTGCCGACCTGGCTCGAGTACGACGAGCAGAAAATGACGGCGAAGGTCGTGCAGATGCCGACCCGCGCCGATATCGACACCAACGTCGAGGAGCAACTCATCGTGGAGTACTATTCACGCTAATGATTCGAGAATTAGGGCAGCCACAGGCTGCATACGACCAAGCCGGGCCCAAGCACACAGGCCATGGGGTGAACATGTCAGTTCAGGAATTTCAACGCGCCTCCATCGAGGTACGCGAGCGTCGCGATAACAACGCGACATTCGTCATCGAGCCGCTCGAGCGCGGCTTCGGCATCACGCTGGGCAACTCGCTGCGGCGGATGCTGCTGTCGTCGTTACCGGGCGCAGCGGTCACCTACGTGAAGATCGACGGCGTGCTGCACGAGTTCGCGACGATCCCCGGCGTCGTCGAAGACGTCACGAACATCATCTTGAACCTCAAGGGGCTGCCGCTCAAGCTGGCCAGCGATGAGCCGAAGGTGCTGCGCATCGAGGCGTCGGGCGAGCGTGAAGTGACCGCGGCGGACATCGTGCCGGACGCGGACGTCGAGCTGCTCGACCCGGGCTATCATATCGCCACGCTGTCGGATAAGAAGGCGCGGCTGTACATGGAGATCGGTGTCGAGAAATGGCGCGGATACGTGACGGCCGAGAAGCAGCGCAACGTGGAGCACATCATCGGGCTGATCCCGGTGGATTCGATATTCTCGCCGATCCGCAAAGTGTCGTATCACATCGAGGACACGCGCGTCGGTCAGACGACCGACTATGACCGCCTCATCCTCGAGGTCGAGACCAATGGCAGCGTCACGCCCGACGAGGCCTTGTCGACGGCGGCCAAGATCTTGAGCGATCACCTTGCCCTGTTCGTGAACTTCAGCGGCAGAGCCGAGGTCGAGGTGCCGGTCGAAGAGGCGAAGCCGTTCGCGAATTGGGATATCCCGGTGGACGAGCTCGACCTGTCGGTGCGCTCGTACAACTGCCTGAAGCGTGCCGGCATCACGAAGATCTCCGAGCTCTTGCAGAAGACCGAAGACGAGATCATGAACATGCGCAATCTGGGCAAGAAGTCGGTCGACGAGATCAAGGAGAAGCTCGCCGAACGCAACCTGTCGTTGCGGGCTTCGTAATCGATGCGACACGGCAAAGCGACAAAGCGCCTCGGCCGCAACGACGATCACCGCCGTTCCATGCTGCGCAACCTCACGACCTCGCTCTTCACCCATGGAGCGATCGAGACCACAGCCGTGCGGGCGAAAGAAGTCTCGCGCACGGCATCGCGCATGATCACGCGTGCCAAGAAGGGGGACCTCCACAGCAGGCGGCTGGTCGCTGCGTACCTCACCTCGGAAGACGTGGTGAAGAAGCTGTTCGACGTCATCGCGCCGAGTCTGGCCGGACGTAACGGCGGCTACACGCGGATCATCCGTACGCGTGTCCGCAAGGGCGACGCCGCGCCGATGGCCCAGGTGGAGCTGATGCAGTAGCAGGTTCGCGCTCACAGGCACATGAAGGCGGGCGGCGATGCCCGCCTTTTCCATTGATCGCCGCTTGAGGGTGCTGTTCTGCGATCTTGGCTACTCGGAGAGTCAACGCAGGCTTGCGCCGCTCGTTCCGCAGTGGGAGCTTGTGGCGTGCTCCACGGACGATGTGCTTCGCCACCTGGTCGATGTCGACGTGGTTGTCCCCTATGGAGCTGCGGTCGGCGCAGAGGTGATCTCCGCCGGATCGTTCGGGCTTATCCAGCAATTCGGCGTCGGCCTCGAGACGGTGGACGTCGAGGCGGCGACGAGCGCCGGTGTCTGGGTGGCACGAGTGCCGAGCGCGCAGACAGGCAATGCCGAATCGGTGGCCGAGCACGCCATCCTCTTGATGCTCGCACTGTCACGCAAGGGCGCGAAGATGGCCGAGTCCATTCAGGCCAGGCTGATCGGGGAGCCGGCAGGTGTGGCGCTTGCGGGAAAGACCGCGTGTATCCTAGGCCTCGGTGGCGTCGGCGCTGCGCTTGGCCTGCGCTTGCAGGCGTTTGGCATGCGGCTGCTCGGCGTGCGGACGCGTCCGATCCTCGGTGCGCCGCGCGGTGTCGCCATGCGCGTCTTCGGCGCTGACCGGCTCCACGAGGCGATCGGTCAGGCGGATTACGTCGTCGTGTGCACGACGATGGATGAGAAGAATCGAAACCTCATCGACCGGGCGGCGCTCGGCGCCATGAAACGCGGCGCAATGCTCATCAATGTGGCGCGCGGCGGCCTGGTCGACACGGAGGCACTGGAGAATGCCCTCGCGTCCGGACAGCTGGCCGGGGCTGGGCTCGACGTGATTTCGCCCGAACCGGTGGATCCGGCCCACCCGATCTTCAAGCATAACGTCGTCATCACGCCGCATGTCGCCGGTGTCACCGATATATCGTATGCGGGTATCGCCAAAGCGGTCGCGGCGAACCTGAAGCGCTACGCCGACGGCGACGAGCCGCTGGGTGCGGTCAACGCGCCGCAGATGCCGCGCCGTCGTTCGAGTCCTGTGTCGCGTTGATCCCGCACAAGGCCTGCAGACGCTTCACGTAGTCGATGGTACCCCTATCGCCTGAGTTCGCGAGGTCGCAGCGTATGGGGCGAGCGGTGAGAAATGCCTGCGGTGCGGGGACGTCCCCTGGAGCGATAGGCACGCGGTTGTGCAGCACGATGTCACATCTATCCACGTAGGCCAGGGCGACGCGCTTCCACGCTCTCCCCGGGTCGGTCGCGACCAAGACCGATGCTCGGGGCGTGAGCCATTCGAGCGCCGTCGTGCCTTCGATGACGGCAATGTCGGCGCCGTTGCGTTTGAGATAGAGGATGGCGTCGCCGATGGCGGCGGGTGCAGCGTCACGCAACGAGATCACCCACGCAACGGCCACCGCGCCGGCGTCGGCAAGCCGGCACGTGTCGGTCGTGGGTTTGCGGATGGCGCCGTGCGCCGTTATAAGGCGGCTTGGAACGCGCGCGCTCACCGTCTCGCATACACCACATGACATGCCGCGTCCGCAAATCCCGGCAGCATCGGCGACCGTCAGCGCGGACGCGCCGTGGTCATGGGAGCGATCGCGCTCCCCGTCCGCGACGGTGAGCTTGACGGCGCCGACCGTGCGACCGGTCAGTGAGCGAATCGCGATCTCAGAAGCCAGCGTCTTACCGACGCCTGAATGCGGACCTCCGACGACGACCGTATCCATGCTGGGTCACTTCGTGGTCAGGTGCGCGACGACCCGGCGATGGCGGGCCGGATCAGACCTTCGGGGCTGCGGCGAGCACGTCGGGGTCGGCTGTGCTCGCGAACTTCTCGAAGTTCTCGGCGAACTTGCGCGCTAGCTCTTTGGCCTTGGCGTCGTACGCCGCTGGATCCGGCCAGGTCGATCGCGCGTCAAGCACTTCCTTGGGCACGCCGGGAACTTCGGTCGGCACGCCGACGTGGAAGACGGGATCCGGAACGAAGGTCGCGTTGTCCAGTTTGCCTGAGATAGCGGCATTGACCATCGCGCGGGTGTAGGGCAGCTTCATGCGCTTGCCCACGCCGACCGGTCCGCCGCTCCAACCGGTGTTCACGAGCCAGACGTTGACGTTGTGCTTGGCGATGCGCTCGCCGAGCATCTTCGCATACACCGTGGGGTGGTGCACCATGAATGGCGCACCAAAACAATGAGAGAAGGTCGTCTGCGGCTCGGTCACGCCCTTCTCGGTGCCGGCGACCTTAGCGGTGTAGCCGGAGAGGAAGTGGTACATCGCCTGCGCGGGTGTCATGCGCGCGATCGGCGGCAGGACGCCGAACGCGTCGGCGGTGAGCATGACGACGTTGCGGGGGTGGCCAGCCACTCCGCCGACATGGACGTTGGGCACCGAGGAGAGCGGGTACGCTGCCCGCGTGTTCTCGGTCAACGACGCATCGTCAAGATCGAGCTCGCGCGTCTCGGGGTCGACCACGACGTTTTCGAGGACCGTGCCGAACGTGCGCGTCGTCGGGAAGATCTGGGGTTCGAGCTCTGCGGACAGATGGATCGCCTTCGCGTAGCAGCCCCCCTCGAAGTTGAAGACGCCGCGGTCGCTCCAGCCGTGTTCGTCGTCGCCGATCAGTGCTCGATTCGGGTCGGCAGAGAGCGTCGTCTTGCCCGTGCCGGACAGGCCGAAGAAGATGGCCACGTCGCCGGCAGCTCCCACGTTCGCCGAGCAGTGCATGGGCATGACGCTGCGCAAGGGCAGCAAATAGTTCATGATGGTGAAGACCGACTTCTTGATCTCGCCCGCGTAGGTCGTGCCGCCGATGAGCACCAGGCGTTTGGCGAAGTCGATGATGATGAAGGTCTCCGACCGGGTCCCGTCACGCTCGGGCACGGCGAGGAAGCTGCACGCGTTGACGACGGCGAACTCGGGCTCAAAGCCGCGCAGTCCTTGCCCCTCGGCTGGGATGAAGAGATTGCGCGCGAAGAGGTTGTGCCAGGCAAGCTCGGTCACCACGCGCACGGGGATCCGGTATTCTGGGTCGGCCCCGGCAAAGGCGTCGAGCACGAAGACCTCTCTGTCGCGCAGATGCTGGTCGACGCGCGCGAGGAGCGCGTTGAACTTCGCCTGGTCGAAGGGCTTGTTGGTCTTGCCCCAATCGATATGCGGCTGGCTGGACGGCTCCTGGACGAAGAACTTGTCGTTCGGCGAGCGGCCGGTGTGCTTGCCCGTGCGCACGACCAGCGGGCCGTGGGCGGCAGCCAGGCCTTCACCGCGGCGGATCGACTCCTCGAAGAGCGGAGCGGTCGTCAGGTTACGGAGCGCCTTGCGAACGGGTCCAAACCCGTACCACTCAAGGCCCGCGTTTTCGGTTTCGCCGGCGAGCAGTGCCATGGGAGTTGAAATCTCCTAAAGGAAGATAGCGTCGAGAGACGGCTTACGAAGGGATTTCAGCCTTCCCTGCGGGTGCGCTCGAGGTGTAGGACTTTGGGCGCTGCGAGAAAACGCAAAGCCGGGACATCGGCTCTTGGGGGACGGGCGCGCTGCGTCGGCCGCTGCCGCCTCATGGGGCGTCTCTAGAGCTCGCGAAGCCAGGAGGGCGAGAGCGAGTTCGAGGTCGAGCGCCGTTTCCCGCACGATGTGAGAAATGGCGCGTCCCCGGAGGCGGCAGTGGCGACGCAGCGTCGCTCCATCCACAAGAGACTCGCAGGCCGCTCACAAGGTGCTCACAGTTTGTCGACATGTCCGTCCACAAGGGCGCGCAGTGACGAACCGGAATGATAATGAACGGACCTGACGGTCCCTTGCTGCAACTTGTGATTCACGAGGACCATGGCCTCAGGTTTCGTCCACCTCCACACCCATAGCGAGTACTCGCTGCTTGACGGTGCCTGCCGCACGAAAGAGATAGCGGCGAGCGCTGCCGAGCTCGGCATGCCCGCGGTCGCGCTCACCGATCACGGCGTGCTCTATGGCGCTCTCGAGTTCTATTTCGACGCCAAAGCAAAGGGTGTCAAACCGATCATCGGGTGTGAGATGTACGTCGCGCCGCGCGGACACACTGACCGCAGCGCGCGCGATGAGTACCACCTCACGGTGCTGGCGGCGAACAAGGCGGGATATCGCAACCTGCTCAAGCTGGTCTCGATCGGGTTCCTTGAAGGCTATTACTACAAGCCTCGGGTCGACCTGGAACTGCTGGCCAAGCACAACGAAGGGCTCATCGTCCTGTCGGGATGCCTCGGCGGCGCGGTCGCCCAGGCGCTCACACGCGGCGAGCTTGAGACCGCGCGAACCCTGGCCCGCGATTATCAGGCGGTCTTCGGCGATCGTTACTTCATCGAAGTTCATCACCATCACCACCCGATGGAAGACCGCATACGCCCTGCGCTCTTCGCCCTGGCGAGGGAGCTCGGCGCCCGGCCTGTCGCGACCAACGACTTCCATTATCTGCGCCAGGATGACGCGGCGGCGCACGACGTGCTGCTCTGCATCGGTACGGGGAAGATGGTCTCCGACACCGAGCGGCTGAGGTTTGAAAACGACCAGTTCTATTTCAAGTCCGCCGAGGAGATGCGCGAGCTTTTCGCCGATGCGCCAGACGCCTGCGATGCCACGCTCGACATCGCGTCGATGGTCGAGCTCGACCTGGAGACGACGTCGTTCGCCATCCCCGCCTTTCCCGTGCCGGCCGAGCACGGAAGCGACCAGGAGTACTTGCGCTCGCTCTGCGAGGACGGTCTCCGCGCGCGGTACGGTGAGCCGACAGCGGAACAGCGCGCACGGCTTGACTACGAGTTGGATATCATCGGGCGCATGGGCTATGCCTCATACTTCCTCATCGTGTGGGACTTCATAAGATACGCTCGCGAACAGGGCATTCCAGTAGGGCCAGGCCGTGGGTCGGCGGCGGGAAGCATCGTTGCCTACGCGCTTGCCATCTCAGACGTGGACCCGCTCCGCTACAATCTGCTCTTCGAGCGCTTTCTCAATCCCGATCGCATCTCGATGCCTGATATCGACACGGATTTCTGCTTCGAGCGGCGCGATGAAGTCATCGACTACGTCACCAAGAAGTACGGCGCGGACCGAGTCGCGCAGATCGTCACCTTTGGGACGATGGCGGCGCGTGCCGCGGTCCGCGACGTCGGGCGGGTCATGGGCGTGCCCCTGGCTGACGTCGATCGTATCGCCAAGCTGATCCCGAACATCCCCACCAATCCCATGACCATCCAGCAGGCCATCGACTCCGTCCCCGAACTCACCTCCGCGTACCAGCGCGATGCGCAGGCCCGCAAGCTGCTCGACACGGCGAAGCGCGTCGAAGGGCTGGCGCGGCACGCCTCGACGCATGCGGCTGGCGTGGTCATCGCGCCGGGCCCGATCACGGATTACGCTCCGCTCGTGCGGCTGGGCGATAACGACGTCAACACCCAGTACTCCATGGAATGGGTCGAACGTGTCGGGCTGCTCAAGATGGACTTCTTGGGATTGCGCACCCTTACCGTGCTCGAGGCCGCCGCGGTGGAGATCCGCCGGACGGCCGACCCCAGTTTCTTAAACGAGACGATCCCGTTAGACGACCACAAGACCTTCGCGATGCTCTCCGCTGGCCAGACGACCGGCGTGTTCCAGCTCGAGAGCGCTGGCATGCGGCGCTACATCGCGGAGCTCAAGCCGACGCGCTTTGAGGACCTCATCGCGATGGTGGCTCTCTACCGGCCCGGACCGATGGACTGGATCAATGATTTCATCGCCGGCAAGCATGGACGCCGCACGATCACCTATCTCCATCCGAAGCTCGAGCCCATCTTGGAAGAGACGTATGGGATCGCGGTCTACCAAGAACAGGTGACGCAGATATGCCGTGCCCTCGCCGGCTATAGCGCCGGGCAAGCAGATGAGATGCGCAAGGTCATCGGCAAGAAGATCAAAGAGAAGATCCCCGTTGAACGCAAGAAATTCATCGACGGCTGCGTCAACCACGGGCTGGACGATCAGCTCGCCATCAAGATTTGGCAGTTCATCGAGCCGTTCGCCGGTTACGGCTTCAACAAAGCCCATTCCGTGTGCTATGGTTTGCTGGCCTATCGCACCGCCTGGCTCAAGGCGAACCACCCGCTCGCCTTCATGGCGGCGCTCCTGACCTCGGTCAAGCAGAACACCGACAAGCTGGTCGAGTATCTCGCCGATTGCGCGCAACGCAAACTGCGCATCTTGCCGCCCGACGTCAATGAGAGCGGCAAGGATTTCACCGTCGTCGGCGATGCCATCCGCTTCGGTCTGACCGCGGTGAAGAACGTCGGTGAAGGCGCGGTGCGGGAACTCATCGACAAGCGGGCCGGCGGACCGTTCACATCGCTGGCCGATATCTGCGCACGCGTCGATTGCCGCATCGTCAACCGTCGCGTGCTCGAATCGCTCATCAAGGCGGGCGCGCTCGACAATCTGCCCGGCAACCGGGCCGAACAGCTGGCCGGGCTTGACGCCGCACTCGAGTATGGGCAGCATGGCGCGCAGCAGCGCGCGTTGGGGCAGACGTCGCTCTTCGCGTCGGAGAGCGGCGGCCTTCCACCGCCCTCATTGCCGCGCCGGGAGGCGCCGAGTTCGGCGGTGCGTCTGGCGCACGAGAAAGAGGCCATCGGTGTCTACATCTCGGGGCATCCGCTAGCGGACAAAGCAGATGAGCTGGCAAGACGAATCACCCACCCGATCACGAGTCTGCGCGAGTTGCCCGAGGACGAGACCGTGGTCATCGGCGGGGTCGTCACGGCCAGCAGGCGCGTCGTGACGAAAGCCGGCGGGCAGATGCTCGTGGCAAAGCTCGAGGACCTGACCGGCGCGATAGAGGTCGTGGTCTTCCCCAAATGGTTCCCCGAACTGTCGCCGCTCTTGCTCGATGAGGCGATCGTGGTGGTCAAAGGCCGCATCAAGGAGCGGCGCGCCATCGGCAAACCGCCGGGATACGCAGAGCCGCAATCGGCGGACGAGGAGAAACAAGAGCGCCCCGAGGTGAGCCTGCAGGCGCTCGAAGCCTGGCCCTTCAACCAAGCTCGCTATCTCAACGCAGGAGCGCGCACCCAGACGATAGATCGCGACCGCCCGGCGGTCCAGGCACTGCACATCCGGTTGCGCGGCGACGCCGATGACGCGTCGCGGCTTGAGCGCCTGCGCGAGCTCATCAAGAACGCGCACGCGGGCCAGGACACAGTCTATCTCCACGCTGGTGGAAACGGCGATTCTCGACCGTTACGCCAGCCGGTGCAGTTGACGCCCTCGCTGCGCGAGGATTTCGCCGTGGTGTTCGGTGCGGACAACGTGTGGCTCGGCGAAGCGTCGTGAGCCGCATGCTCGTGGCCGTCGATCTCGATGGGACGCTCATCGGTGAGTCACTCGTCATCTCCGCTGCAGACGCAGCCGCGATAGCGACGGCGAGTCGCAACGGCTATACGATATGCCTCGCCAGCGGCCGTCTCTTCGCCGCGTCGCGGCCGTATGCGCAGCAGTTGGGTCTGCGAGGGCCGATCATCGCGCTGCAAGGCGCGGTCGCCTATGACGTGGAGAGCGCGCAGCGCCTGTTCTGCACGCCGCTTTTGGCACGAACGGCGCTCGAAGCGTTTGACTACTTGAAGGATCGCGGCTTCCATGTGCAGCTCTACTATGGCGACGTGCTGTACCTGGATGCTCTCAACGAATGGGCGCAGTACTACCTCAAGCTTTCTCGCGTCGAACCCGTCATCGTGCCGAGCCTGCGCGACTTGCTCACGGGCGCACCGCCGGTCGAGCCCGGTCCCATCAAAGTACTGGCGATCGCGAACCCTCAAGCCGTTAGCGCGACAATCCCGGACCTTGCCCAGGTGATGGGGCCGCGCGCAAACGTCTTTCGGAGCCTGCCCCCCTTTCTTGAGGTCACAGATCCGAACGCCAACAAGGGTTACGCACTACGCAGAGTCGCAAAGCTCCTTGGCGTGGACATGTGCGACACGGCAGCCATCGGCGACGCTGATAACGATATCCCGATGTTCGAGGCGGCTGCACGCTCGTTCGTGGTCGCGGGTGGCAGCGATGCTGCACGACAAGCAGCGCAAACGATCGTTCCTGCTCAGGGTGAGGGAGTCGCGTATGCTCTAGGACTCCTCCTCAAGGAGGTGGCGAGCCCGCGACGGACCGCTTCCTCAGAGGAAGAGCAAGCGCATGAGCCGGCCTGAACAAGTCCGGCGGCGCAGCACGCGACAGGCCCTCGCGGGCCGTACAGCCCTGTTGCTCGCGACATGCGCTCTGGCCGCCGCCGCGATCGGCGTCGGTCTGTGGCACGAGGCCCGCAATCCCCGGTTCGCGGTCGAGATCGTGGCGATCGATGGTCTCGGGCATACGACGCCGGCGCAAGTCATCGCCGCAGCCGGGTTGCCGCCCGGCCAGAACGCTTGGCTGATCGATCGCGGCGCGCTGACGCGGCGCATCGAAGGGCTGCCCTGGATCGGCCGCACGACGCTCGGCCTTGGGTGGCCGAACCGCTTGACCATCAAGGTGACGGAGCGCCGGCCGGTCGCCCGCGTCGCCATCACCCCCACTGGTGGTGAGGAGGAGCCCGTGCTGCGTTACGCGCTCATCGATGACACCCAGCGGGTGCTCGAGATCACGTCCGACCCGCAGGTGCAAGCGGATCTGCCGGTGCTCGTGGTGACGCCTGCGCCGAGCGGGGACCTGTCACCGGGAAGCGGGCTGGATAGCTCGGAGGTCGCGCTGGCCCTCGACGCCGACCGCCGGTTGACCCAGCTCGGCCTTAAAGTGAGCCAAGTGGCGATAGCTCCATCCACAGGCATCAGCGCCACCGCAGACCGGAATCTTCGCGTTCTCTTCGGAGAAGACGAGGATCTGGCGAAGAAGGCGCAGCTCTTCCAAGCCATCGTCGCAAAGATATCCACACCCTCGCGCATCGCGTACGTCGACGTGCGGAGCGTCCGTGCGCCGACAGTTCTGTATCGATGATGGAAAATTTCGCTCGCGACACATTCGTCCGCCAAAAAGGGATGTTCGCTCGCGTTTGGAAAGGCACACTGGCGCCACGCGCCGTTGAAATGTACAGAGAGAGGCTGGGCGTTGGCACGTAGCGACGTAGTTTGCGGGCTCGATATCGGCACCACCAAGACCGCCGCGGTCATCGCAAGCGCGGGGAGAGATGGGCCGATCGACATCATCGGATTCGGCGTAGCACCATCGTCGGGGCTGCGTAAGGGCGTCGTCACCGATCTTGAAGAGACGGTGAAATCCATCGAAGCAGCCATGGAATCCGCCGAGCGAATGGCCGGCGTGCACGTCTCCCATGCGTTCGTCGGCGTCACCGGCGAGCACATCCGCTCCCTCAACTCCCATGGCATCGTCGCGGTGAGCGGCGAGGATCGCGAAGTCGGCCCGCTCGACGTCAAGCGCGTCGTCGACGCGAGCACGATCATCACCCTCCCGGCCGAGCGCCAGCTCATCCACACCTTGCCGCGCGAGTATGTCGTGGATGGCCAGAACGGCATCACCGATCCGGTCGGGATGTCGGCGGCGCGGCTCGAAGTCGAC
Organism: Vulcanimicrobiota bacterium; assembly: GCA_036741695.1. Taxonomy (GTDB): domain Bacteria; phylum Vulcanimicrobiota; class Vulcanimicrobiia; order Eremiobacterales; family Eremiobacteraceae; genus JAFANK01. The sequence continues at coordinate 8,995 of DAINRU010000033.1, read as the reverse complement.
ACGCATATCGTCACCGCCGGTTCGTCCTTCATCGCTAACGTGCTGAAATGCGTGCATCGGGCCGGCATCGAGCCCTCTGGTGTGATCTTCGAGCCGCTCGCAGCGGGCGCAGCGGTGTTGCTGCCTGAGGAGCGCAACGCAGGCGTCGTGCTGCTCGACATCGGCGGCGGCACGACCGATGTCGCGGTCTATTGGGGTGGCGGGGTCTACCACACGTGGACCGTGCCGGTGGGCGGAGACCTCATCACAAACGACATCGCATTGGGCCTCAAAACGAGCCATGGCGAGGCAGAGAACGTGAAGATCGCGTTCGGCACGGCCGACGTGGCGGCTGACCTGGCCGATGAGACCTTCGAGGTCAAAGCCGTATCGGGCCGCACGACGCGGCCGGCGGCCAAGCACTTCCTTCGTCAGATCATCGTGGCGCGGACATCCGAGATCTTCAAGCTCGTGCGCTCCAATCTCGCCGAAACGTGTCCGCCCGAGGTGATGCTCGCAGAACTCGTGCTCACGGGTGGCGGCGCTGAGCTGGCGGGCGTCGACGCGCTGGCCGCCGATCTTTTCGACCTTCCCGCGCGCATCGGGACCCCGATGCACGTAGGGGGTCTCACCGAGGCCATCAAGCACCCCGCCTATGCGGCGGTCGTCGGCTTGGTGCTCTTCGGGGCGAAGTCCGAGGGCGCCGTGCAGCCGGCGCGCACCAACGGCAAAGGCGTGTGGCATCGCGTCACGTTGTGGGTGTCGGAGGTTTTCGGATGAGCGCACCGAGACGAAGCCGCAAGCGGCCGGACGAGCCCAGCGAATCCCACGAGAGCGTTTCACAACCAGCGTCACTTCCAGCAGAGAAGGGAGAAAACATGACCGATCAGCGCCGTTACGTCCCCGAGCACATGGCAACCATCAAAGTCATCGGTATCGGTGGCGGAGGTTGCAACGCAGTCAATCGCATGGTCGATTCCGGCATCAAGGGCGCGGAGTTCTACGCCGTCAACACGGACGTCCAGGCATTGAAGAGCGCCCGCACGGACAACACAGTGCAGATCGGGCAGAACCTCACTCGCGGCCTTGGTGCCGGCGCCGATCCCGAGATCGGTCGTCAGGCAGCCGAAGAATCACGCGATGATCTGGCAATGCTGGTCGAAGGCACTGACCTGGTCTTCATCACCGCAGGCATGGGCGGCGGCACGGGCACGGGAGCGTCGCCGATCCTCGCCGAGCTGGCACGCGGCGCAGGCGCCCTGACCGTCGGTGTCGTGACCAAACCCTTCGGGTTCGAACTGCGTCGCAGAGCGCAGATCGCGGACCGTGGCATCGCCGAGCTCGAGCAGAAGGTCGACACGCTGATCGTCATCCCCAACGACCGGCTGCTGACGGTCGTCGAGAAACGCACGCCGTTGCTTGAAGCGTTCTCCTATGCCGACGACGTGCTGCGCCAAGGCATTCAAGGCATCACGGACCTCATCACACAGCCGGGCCTCATCAACCTCGATTTCGCCGACGTGCGGCGCGTCATGACCGATGCGGGCTCTGCCCTCATGGGCATCGGCACGGGCACAGGCGAGCACCGCGCAGCCGATGCCGCCCACAAAGCGATCTCAAGCCCGCTGCTCGAGGCGACCATCGAAGGCGCACGCGGCGTGATCTTCAACATCTATGGCGGCCCAGATCTCTCGATGTACGAGGCCAACGAGGCTGCCGAGCTCATCAGCAAGGCCGTCGACCCCGACGCCGAGGTGATCTTCGGCGCCACGATCGACGAACGACTCACAAACGAGGTCCGCGTGACGGTGCTCGCCACGGGCTTCGGCTCGCGGGCGCGCGATCGCCAGCGCGTGATCGGTGTCGGAGAGATCGAGAAGGTTGCGCCGGTGAGCATGGACGAGATCGAAGTGCCCGCGTTCTTGCGGTATCACCGCTAGGGGCGTACTCGCGGCATGAAAGCGCTGTGCTCGCAAGTGGTGGACATCCGCGCGCCGGCGGAGGCCGTCTTCGACTACGTCTGCGATCTCAACCGCTGGCCAACATGGTTCGGCTGCGTGGTCTCCGCCTCGCAGCCGAACGAGCGGCCACTGGCGTTGGGCGAAGAGATCCACGTGTGCATGCACGCTGGGCGCAGGCGCTGGCAGGAGGATCTCGAGATCACGAGATTCATGCGAAGCGCCTTCCTCTCGTTTGAGGCGCTCTACTCGACGGCGAGGCGGATCGATTTCCGGTTCGAGCGCCGTGGGCAGCTGACGCGCCTCGCCTGTGCCATCGGATACCCGGTTTATGGGGGCCTTGTTCCAACGCTCTTCGATGCAGCCGTGGGGCGACGGCGGGTGCGCAATTGCGTGCGCGATTCGCTCGTGCACCTCAAGAACGTCCTGGAAGAGCAGATGGGCGTGACTGCGGCGGCAGACGACCTGGATGCTCTGGCGGTGACGCCGGTCGCGAGACCGGTACGTGAGCCCGCGGCGCAGACATTGCGGGTAGGTTAGCTCGCAGTCGCGAAACCCAGCAGGTATGCCGGTCTACGAATACCGCTGCAAGAAGTGCGGCACGACCCATGAGATAGAGCACGGCGTCAACGCCGAACGGCCGACGAGCTGTCCGAAATGTGGTGGCCAGCTCGTGCGCGTCTTCCACCCGGTCGGCGTGGTCTTCAAGGGCACCGGGTTTCACAAGACGGACTACACCTCGTCGGGTGTCCGCAAAGAGCCTGCGGCCGCGGGCTCAAGTTCGGAGAGCGCCAAGAGCGCATCCCCGTCCGATGGCAAGAGCGATGCGAAGACTGCACATAAGTCCGAGGGTGCGGCACAGGCCCCAGCAAAGCCCGCACCTGCGGGCGACTCCAAACCTTCATCGGGTTCTGCAAAGACGTGAACGCATACCTCATCTCGTTTCTTGTCATGTCCGGCGTCTCACTTGCGATCATCGCCGTCACGCTGATCCCGTTCGCCATGCGCATCGGTGTCGCGGTGCGCCGCGTTCGCACGCTCACGCAGCATCCGACGCTCGTCGCCCTGCGCGAAGTGCAAGCGTTGGCTGAGAGAATGCGTGAGATACAAGCGCCACTTGACGATATCCGGGAGCGCTCCGCTCGCATCGCCGAAGCCTCAGCACAGCTCCTCGCGTCATCCGGGATGCTCCGCTTGCAGGTGGACCGCATCAGTTTTGCCACGCGTCTCATGCTGCAGACCTTCGTGCCGCGGCTGCGCGGCTCGATGGCCGATTAGAGTCAGGGCACAGAGAGCGAGACCGGGCTCGCGAACTGATCGGCTCCGCTGCCTGATATCCCAAATGTCGTCCAGTTCGTGCCGCTCATGTCGTCCATGCGCACGATCCGCTGGTTGTTGCAGTCGGCGACGTAGATTTTGCCTGACGAATCCACCGCGACGCCGCCCGCGCCGCAGTGGCCTCCCTCGAAGTTGAATTGCGCGGTGCCGGCGCCTTTGGTCCCGATCGTCGTCCAGCCGGCGCCGGTCATGTCGTCGACGCGGACAATGCGGTCATTAAACGTGTCGACGACGTAGATGCGGCCGCTCGAGTCGAGCGCGATGCCGCTGGGATTGAGAAATTGGTTCGTGCCGTTTCCCGCAGAGCCAAACGCGACCCAGCCGCTTCCCGATATATCGTCGACGCGAACGATCTGATAGCAGCTATAGTCAGCGATGTATATCCGGCCCGAGCTGTCGAAAGCAACGCCATGCGGGTTCATGAACTGACCGGTGGAGCAGCCTGTCGTCGCTGATCCCAGTGTCGTCCACCCTGTCCCCGTCATGTCGCTGAACTTTGCGATCCGCGCATTGCCGGAGTCGCTGACGTAGATTGAACCGGACCCATCGATGGCCACGTTCGTCGGAGCGCCAAAATTGCCGGTGCCCGTGCCGAAAGAGCCGTAGCTGACGAAACCAGTGCCACCGATATTGTCGAAGCGATCGATCTGATTCTTTACGACGTCTGCGACGTATATGTGCCCGGTCTTGTCGACGGCGATGCTCGCCAGCGTGTTGAAGCTGCTCGCACTGCCGAAGGTCGACCAACCAGCTCCGCTCATGTCGGTGAACGACGCGACGCGATAGTTATTGCTGTCTGCTACGAATATTCCAGGCGTGGGGGTCGGAACGACGTTCGTCTGCCGGAAGATCCCCGGCTGGCTCTTGGATGGGCATCCGGCCAGCACGGACGCCACAATCGCGATCGTCCACAGCGCGAACGGCCGGCGCCTTTGCATCGTGCCTCTCCTCTAGGAATCGTCTAGGAAGGAGGAGTGCTTCGCCGTTGCGCGAGCGACGCCCGCCATGCGGCGGCAAAGCCCGGGAACGACGTGGCGATGCACTCGCTGTCGTCGATCGTCAGTGAAGACCGCGTGGCAGCCGCCAGGATGGCTGCGGCTAGGCCAATACGATGATCGCCGTGCGTGGGAACTCTCGTAGGCGCGCGAAGCTCGCCTCCGCCCCTGATGCTAATCCCGTCCGCGAGGGCTCGAGCATCAGCCCCAAAACGGCATAGGAGTTCGACCGTCGTCGTGATGCGATCGGATTCTTTCACTCGGAGTTCGGAGGCTCCACCCACGGAGAACACACCACGCGCGGTACACGCCAGCGCACAGAGCGCTGGGATCTCGTCGATGAGGTTGGGAACGAGCGCCGCTTTGATGGTCACGTTGCGCAGGGGTGCGCCCCCGCGGATCGAGAGATCAGCGACGGGCTCGCCCGACCAATCTCTGCGTCGTGCGATCCGCACATCGGCACCCATCTGGCGGAGCACCTCAAGGGCAGCTGTCCTGGTTGGATTGATGCCGACATCACGCAACTGCAGGATCGAATCGGGGGTCGCCGCCGCCGCGCACAGCAGGTAGATGGCAGAAGAGATATCGCCTGGTATGCGCATACGCCGCAGCGCCCGCAGCGCACCAGGCCATATGCGGATCGTCCGCCCCGTGGTCAGAAGCTTCGCACCCATCGCGCGCAACATGCGCTCCGTATGATCGCGCGTGAGCACAGGTTCCACGATCGTGCTCGGCGCCGTCGCTCGCAGGGCGGCGAGAAGCAATGCGGACTTGGCTTGAGCGGACGCGACGACCATCGTGTAGCGGATCGGCTTGAGTTGCGAAGCTCGGCGGCGCACGCGCACCGGGGGAAAACCGGACCGCGTCGTCATCCGAGCGCCCATCGCGTTGAGCGGGCGGGTGACGCGGGCCATGGGCCTGCGGCGCAAGCTCGCGTCCCCGTTCAAGACCGCGTCGACCCGGCCGGCGAGCATGCCCAGCAGCAGGCGCATCGTCGTCCCTGAGTTGGCGCAGTCGATCGGTGCTCGTGGATCTCGAAGCTCTTCACGGCCGAGCACGAGGGTGCCGTCGCTCGTCGTGTGAACCAGCACGCCCAGCTGACGCAGGGCGCGAAGAGTCGCTTGCATGTCGAGCCCAACGTTGGGGTTGACGATGAGGGTGCGACCCTTCGCCATGGCGGCGAGCAGGAAGGCGCGATGCGTGATCGACTTGTCGCCCGGAAGCGTAAGGGTAGCGTTTGGCTTGGGACTGGGCTTTGCCAGCGTCAACGTTTGCACGTTGCTACATTTTACCGACAGGGACAGGAAATCCGCGCGCATGGCACGGAAGCCGCTCGTGTCCATGCGCAGTCAAGCAATGCCGCGCTTTGGCGATCTGAAGATCGCTAGCGCCGCAGCCGCGGCCTTCGCCTTCGCGCTCGTGGTCTGGGGCGCCATCGTCCGCATCAACAATGCGGGCATGACCTGTCCGGACTGGCCACGCTGTCAAGGCGTCTGGTTTCCCGCGCTCAATAGCCCAGTCGTCTACGAATGGGCCCACCGGGTAGGCGCACCCATTCTCACCGTGTTGATCCTTGTGACGTTCGCCCTCGCGTTCAAGTACCGGCGCCAGCTTCCCGAGTCCATGCGTTTCGCCTGGGTAGCGCTCTCCATGGTGCTCGTCCAGATCATCATCGGCGGACTGACGATCAAATACGCGAACAATCCGCCGAGCGTCGCGGCCCATCTGGTGGTCGGCATCGGGACGTTCGTCAGCCTGTTGCTCGTCGCATATGCGTCGTTCTTCGAGCTCGACAAGGACAAGATCGTTTCGAGCAAGCCTGCCGTCCGCTCCGACGTTGGTGCGCTTGCGCTCGTCACCACGATCGTCGCGTTCATAGCCGTCATCGCCGGGGGCTATATGAGCGCGGCGCACGCCGGTCTCGCCTGCACCCGCTTTCCGTTGTGCAACGGCTGGTTCGGGGCCACGACGATGGCGCAGCAACTGCACATGGTTCACCGTTTGGCAGCCTATGTGACGATCGGGCTTGTCATCACGCTGACAGCCGTCGGGGTGCGCAAGGATCAGCCCGTGGACTTTCGGCGTCTTGTGTGGGCGGCGTGCACGCTGGCGCTGCTACAAGGCGTCCTCGGCGTGCTCACGGTGATCAGCGGGCTCATGCCGCTGTTGCGCTCGTTGCATCAGGCCAATGGCGTGCTACTTGTGGCGACGCTAGCGCTCATCACCTATCGTTCCTTTCTCGGTCGCGTACCTGAGACCGTGGCGCGTGGTGCACAAACGCACACGCGACCCTCGGCGACGGCCGGGCAATCTGGAGCCTGGGCGAGCGTGAAGAGCTACGTCCAACTCACCAAGCCGAATGTGATGTCGCTCCTGCTGTTCACCACCTTCGCAGCCATGATGATGGCGGCAGGCGGGTTCCCATCGGCCACGCTCGTGTTGTGGACCCTGCTCGGCGGAGCGTTGGCTTCAGCGTCATCTGCGAGCATCAATATGTACTGGGATCGCGATCTGGACGCCCAAATGGCTCGAACGAAATTGCGCCCGATCCCAAGCGGGCGGATCCCAGCGAACAATGCCCTCGTCTTCGGTGTGGTCCTCGGCGTCGTAGCCTTCATCGAGCTATGGATCGCCGTGAACCCGCTTGCCGCTTGCCTCTCCACGATCGGCATCCTCTACTACGTCGTGATCTACACGATGTGGCTCAAGCGAACCACGCCCCAGAACATCGTCATCGGCGGCGCAGCCGGGTCCATCCCACCCCTCGTCGGATGGGCTGCCGTCACCCATCACCTGGATCTCACCGCCTATCTCCTGTTCCTCATCGTCTTCGTGTGGACGCCGCCGCACTTTTGGAGCTTGGCGCTGATGAAGAAGGACGAGTATGCGCGCGTCGGACTGCCGATGCTCCCATCGGTCTATGGAGACGCCGTCACCAAGCGCCAGATCGTCGCGTATTCGCTCGTGCTCGTGGCTCTCACCATCGTCATGGTGCCCCTGCACCTCATGGGCTTTGCCTACCTCATCATGGCGCTCGTGCTTGACGCCTTCTTCTTGGCAGGCGCGCTCTGGGTCGCCCGAGCCGGCACGAAAAAGAGCGAAGGCACGATGTACCGGTTCTCCATGCTCTATCTCGCGCTGCTCTTCAGCGCGATGGTCATCGACCGCTTCGGCCACGGCGGGAGCTAAACGCTGGACCTGACGGCCCGTTATCGCCCCGCAGAGCTCTTGCCGCCGCTGCTGCTCGGCGTCTTCTTACGCGCGCTGCAGATGACCGTCATCGCTCCCTCCCTGGTCAACATCGCTCAGTCGCTCGGTTCGACGCTGGCCGAGGTGGGCTGGATCATGGCCATCTACGCCACCGGTTCGCTCATCGCGCAGCCCATTGCTGGTCGCATGTCGGATGCTCGGGGACGGCGTCGCGTGTTCATCATCGCGCTGCTCGTCTTCGCAGTGGGGTCGATCGCCTGCGCGCTGTCCACCTCGCTCGGATGGCTCATCGCGGGACGGGTCGTCCAGTCGCTCGGAGCGGGTGCCCTGCAGCCCGCGGCGATCGCGCTTGTGGGCCAGCGCGTCCCTAAAGAGCGCCAGAGCGGCGCGCTCTACGCGATCTACGGCATGTTCGCGCTGGCCGGGGCGTTGGGTGCGGTGCTCGGCGGGGCGATCATCGATGGCGGGAGAGCCCTCGGCAACGCAGCATTCGTCTCGGGTTCCTTGCGCAATGAGCTTACGCTGTACCCCTGGCATCTCATCTTTTGGATCAACATCCCGATCGCAGCGCTTGCCCTGGTGCTCGCGTTGCGCTTGGCGGACGATGCGCCGGCCGAGCGATCCGTCGGCATGGATATCGGCGCGATCCTTCTCATACCAACGGTCGCGTTCTGTCTGATGATGGCGGCCAACGGTTCGCCTGCCGCAGCCATTGCCTACCTCGCACTAGCGCTCGTGGCATTGCTCGCTCTCGCCGGCTGGGAGCGCAGGGCGCAAGCGGCCTTCTTCGATGCGAGCCTTTTCGCGCAACGTGGACCTGTCTTGCTGTACGCCATCGCCGCCATCACCGGCATCCCGATATTCTCAGTCACGATGTACTCGGCGGCTTACTACATGGCACAGTTCGACGCGAGTGCCGCGCAGGCAGGCCTCGCGCTCTTAGCGTTGGCGCTGCCGCTGGGCGCCGGTCAAGGTCTGGGTGGACGCTTGATCAAGCGTGCCGGCGCGCGTGCGCTGCTCATCGCGGGGCTTGCAGCTCTGGCGCTGGGCGAGATCGTCCTCGCCACGATGCATGACAGGGCTTTTGTGCTCATCGCCTTCGCCATCATCGGGTTCGGCATTGGCCTCGCCAGCGCTCCGCCCAACGCGCTCGTCTTGCGCTACGTCGACCAACGTCGCAGCGGCGCCGCGACTGGCCTGCTCACCATGCTATCGAGCACGGGCGCCATCACGGCACCGGCGGCGGTCAGCGCCTTCTTGCATTACAGCCGGCTTGCGACATCGCAAAGCTTTCGCTTGGATTTCCTGCTCTCGTTCGCGCTTGCTGCAGCGGCGATCCCGATCGCGGCGCTCTTGCCCGAGGCCAAGGCGTCATGAGCGATTGTGCAGCGGAGGTCGCTGTGGAGCCGCGGCAGAATCCGCAGTGGCTCGCCGAAGTGGCGGAACTGGCAGACGCACGCGACTCAAAATCGCGCGAGGTCACCCCTCATGTGGGTTCGATTCCCACCTTCGGCA
>DAINRU010000032.1:0-24462 GCA_036741695.1 Vulcanimicrobiota bacterium | reverse complement strand
TTTGCGACACAAGTATCGATATCGCTGCGCGACGAGGCTGCGACAAGAGGTCTCGGCGCCGCGCTTGCTGCCGTGAGCGCCCCGGGAGCGGTCATCCTGTTGCGCGGGCCGCTGGGTGCCGGCAAGACGACGCTCGTCGACGGCTTCACGAACGCGCTGGGCGGTGGACACGCCACAAGCCCGACGTTTGTGATCGCCCACTCCTACGGCGGCGGCCGGGTGGCCCTCTGGCACGTCGATCTGTACCGGATCGACGACGTGGACGACGTCGCCGACCTCGATCTCGCCCAGTATCTCGCCGACGACGCAATCACGCTTGTGGAATGGCCGGAGCGCGCGGGTGACGTCTGGCCTGCCGATGCGCTCGTCATCGAGCTTTCGGTGGAAGGGACAGGCAGGCGGGCGCACGTCACGGCCGGCGCAGCGCGCTGGAGCTCGCTCGCCGAAAGTTTGCAGGCAGCCGGCATCCGAGTCGACCGTTGAGCGCTTCGCAGCTCGTCTTGGGCATCACAACTGCCGGCCCGGTCGAAGTCGCCCTTCTCGGCGCTGGGCGCGACATCTGCGCGACCGGCGACAAAGGCGCGCTCGAATCACTGCCGGCGCTGCTTGCCGACGTGCTGCAACGGGCGACATGCACGATCGGTGACATCACGCTCATCGGCGTGTGCACGGGGCCAGGATCGTTCACTGGTCTGCGCATCGGAGTGGCGTTTGCGAAGACGCTCGCGCAAGTGCGCGAACTGCCGATCGTCGGCGTCTCCACCTATGACGCTGTTTCATTTCACGTCTCGTCGTTGCCGATCGTCGCGGTCGCGCGAGGCAAGCGCGATCATTATTACGCGCGCCTCATCGCCGGTCCGCAGAGCCCGCCTCAGCTCATCCAGGGGTCCAAAGAGGCAATCGAGCGGGCGGCAGCCGAGTTGGGAAGGCCAGGCTCGCCCGCACCGATCGTCGGAGCGGACTTTTCGGTCACACAACCAGGCGATGGAGCACGCGCCGTCGCGCAGCTCGCGCGCCAGGCGCAAGGGCGCGGGCAGGACCTGCACTGGACGAACATCGCAATCGACTATGGCCAGCGCCCTAATGCCGTGGTGAATTGGGAACGCCGTCACGGTGCCCGCTGAAGAGGGGGCGCCTGTTTGACGCCGCGAAGTGTCGACCCGAATGAAGGCCCCGCCTCGACTCCTCGAGATCGTTCCCATGCGGCCGGACGACATCCAAACGGTGCTCCACGTCGAGTCGCTGTGCTTCACGACGCCCTGGCCGCGCAACGCATTTTACAACGAGCTCAACGACAACAAGCTCGCCCACTATTACGTCGGTCGCTTTGAAGACAAGATCATCTCCTACGCGGGTCTGTGGGTCATCCTCGAAGATGCGCACATCACGACGATCGCGGTGGACCCCGCCTTTCAGCGCAAACGGTTCGGCGAACAGCTCTTGATCAAACTCGTCGACGAGGCGATCGAGCGCGGAGCCCGCTGGATCACGCTCGAGGTGCGTGAGTCCAACGTCGCGGCGCAGAACCTCTATAAGAAGTACGGCTTCACCGTGGTGAGCACGCGGCGCGGGTACTATTCCGACAACGATGAGAACGCGCTCGTCATGTGGGCCGGCAACCTGCGAGGGGCCGTCTACCAGAACCGGCTCAATGCCCTGAAAGAGAGCCTTTCCTGAGGCAGCCCGTGACGCCCCACGCCATCGGGCCCAGCGACGCGGGGGAGTTCCTCGCGCTCTGCCGCACGGTTCGGGCAAGCCTGCCGCACGATCGCTACCGCCACGTGCTCGGGGTCGCCCGAACCGCAGAGCGCCTGGCGCGCCGCTACGGCGTCTCGACCCATAAGGCGCGAGTGGCGGCCATGATCCACGATATCGCGCGCATGTGGAGCGCACAACGACTCGGCGACTATATGCGCCGCAATGGGCTTGCCATCTCTGCAGCCGAACAGAGCACGCCCGCGCTCCTGCACGCCCGCGTCGGCGCACACATCGCGCACGGGCAATTCGGCGTGGACGACCCGCTCATGCTGCTTGCCATCGAACGGCACACGGTGGCGGTGCCGGGCATGTCCGATCTCGAAAAGATTCTCTACATCGCAGATTCCATCGAGCCGTCGCGGACGTTTCCGCAGCGGGCCGAGCTTGAAGCGGCGGCTAGCCGCTCACTAAACGAGGGATTACTCGCGTGCATCAGATCGTCCATGGAGCATCTCACGCACAACGGCATCACGGTCGCGCCCGAGACGCAAGCGCTGGAACGGGAGCTCGTGCAGCGTGGTGAAGCGTAAGCCCAAAGCGGTGCCGGGCGCCGCACGGACACGGCGCGGCGCGCGCGCAGCCACCGCAGGTAAGAAGGCGATCGCGACAGCGCAGGTCGCAGCGGCCACAACCATAACGCCCTTGCGGCGCGACGGGATCGCGTCGACCCGCGAGCAGGTCGCGACCCTCACCGACCGGCAGGTCAACGACCTCGCGCAGCGCAGTCGCGAGGCAGCCATCGAGAAGAAAGCGGAGAACGTCGTGCTGCTCGACATCCGCGGCCGAGCGAATTTCGCGGATTATTTCGTGCTGGCTACGGGACGCTCGGCCATCCAAGTGCGTTCTATCGCCGATGGGGTGGTGGAAGCGTCGGAGGCAAAGTTCGGCGCTCCGGTCAGGACGGAAGGGTATAATGATGCCAATTGGATATTGGTGGACTACGGTCCGGTGATCGTCCACGTCTTCACACCGGCAGCGCGTGAGTTCTACAACCTGGAACGGTTGTGGGCCAAGCCCGCGCCAGCGCATAAGAGGAAACAGTGAGAAGCACAATCGTCAAGCCGAGCAACGGTCAGACGGGCAAGAAGAAACTAAAGGGCCAGGCCAAGTCTTCAGGCTTCGCGTTGCGCCGCCTCACCAAGCGTCAACGGCAGAAGATAGGCCGCATGCTGATGTTCGCCTTCCTCATCGTCTTCATATTCACGATCGTCGGCGGCGTCGTGGCGATCTCGGTCAGGCCCGCAGGCCAGTAACCGACCTTTGAAGCAACGGCCTTGAAGCAACGGACTTTAGGTCCGTTGCAGATCATTTCAATAATTCTTCGGCTATGATCATGCGCTGGATTTCGTTCGTCCCTTCGTAGATCGCCAGGATTCGCGCGTCGCGATAGACACGCTCGATGCCCGTCTCCTTCATGAAGCCGCTGCCGCCGTGGATCTGCAACGCGCGATCGACGACGTGGATCGCCATGTCCGAGCAATAGCGCTTGACCATCGCTGCTTCCATGCTGAAGCGTTCGCCGCGGTCGGCTTTCCAGGCCCCGTGATAGACCATGTTGCGGCCGGCGTAGATCTCGGTCGCCATGTCGGCGAGCATGAACTGCACCGCCTGCTTCGTGGCGATGGGCTTGCCGAACTGGACGCGCTCCTTGGCATACGCGATCGACTTCTCGAGCATGAAGTGCGCGCTGCCCACGCAGCCGGCGCCGAGCGAGAGCCGGCCCATGTCGAGCGTCTTCATGGCGGTCATGAAGCCGAAGCCGACTTTGCCGATGACGTTCTCGGCCGGAACCTTCGCGTCTTGGAAGATGAGCTCGCAGGTGTGGCTGCCAAAGAGCCCCATCTTGCGGTCTTTGGGGCCGCGCGTGACGCCCGGTGCGTTGAGGTCGACCCAGAAGGCCGTGATGCCGCCGCGCGCGCCGAGCTTGGGATCGGTGACCGCGAAGACCGATGCGTAATCGGCGACGTCGCCGCTCGTGATGAAATGCTTGACACCGTTGAGCAAGAACGCGCCGCCGTCTTGGCGTGCTGAAGTCGAGATGTTGGCGGCGTCTGAGCCGGCGCCGGGTTCGGAGAGCGCGAAGCAGGCGAGTTTCTCGCCGGTGCATAGCGCCGGCATGAAGCGGTCCTTGAGCTCTTTGCTGCCGTCGATGTGCATGGCCATGGCGCCGATGCTGCAGTGCGCGCCGAGCAGGTTTGTGAAGGCGGCGCTGGCGCGGCCGAGCTCTTCAAGCGCGACGCAGTAGCCCAACTCGCCGATGCCCGCCCCGCCGTATTCCTCGGCGAAGGGTAAGCCGAAGAGCCCCATCTCCTTCATCTTGGTGACGGTGGCTTTGGGGATGTCGTCTGTGTCTTCGACCTGGTCGGCGACCGGCCAGAGCTCTTTCTCGACGAACTCTCGCAGCGAGCTCTTGAGCAGCTTGAGATCGTCGGGCAGCTCGAAATTGAGCGTCTCGGGTGCTGTGGTCACGGCCATGACGCGCGTACCTCCGGATCCGCCCCTTGAGAAGCGGGACCCGGGATTTCACCAAGGTCGCGCCCGAGCGCCTGCACAATACCATAAATGTGCTCGAGGCTCTCCGGTCACAGCCGGTTTGGCGTCCCACCCGCCCTTGGAAAGACTGGCAAGCGGAGCGAGACGACCTGCTCCATCGCTTCCTGAACGAGCAGCTCTATCCGTTTAGCCCGTTCTACCGTCGCCTCTTCAACGAGCACCACATCGACCCGCGCAAGATCCGCAGCGTCTACGACCTGCGCCACCTGCCCTTCACCAACAAGAAAGACATCGTGCCGACGCCGGACAATCCGACGCGCCCGATTGACCTCGTGTTGCAGCCGGACAAGGAATCGATCTCGAAATACGCCCCCAAAGCGCTTGCGGTCAAGCTCTTGCTCGAGGGATTGCAGCATGGGCGCAAAGCGGTCGAGGATAGACTGCGTCTGGAATACTCGCCGGTGCACGTCACCTACACGACCGGCCGCTCGGCCATGCCCACGCAGTTCCTCTACGCGTCGAAGGATTTCGAGCGCCTGCACATCGTCGGCAAGCGGCTTATCGAGCTCACCGGCGCGCAGGCCGGCGATCGCGCGCTCAACGTCTTCCCTTTCGCGCCCCATCTCGCGTTCTGGCAAGTGTTTGCTGTGGGCCAAGCGGCGACGATGCTCATCGTGCACACCGGCGGCGGTAAGGTCATGGGCTCGGTCGGCAACATCGCTGCGCTGGCGCGGTTGCAGCCATCCATGCTCATCGGCGTGCCCGGATACGTCTACCACATGCTGCGCCAGGCGCACGAGCAGCGGGTCGAGCTCAAGAACTTACAGCTGATCGCGCTTGGCGCCGAGCGCGTGCCCCCAGCACTCAAGGCCAGGCTGGCCGACCTGTGCGCGAAGATGGGAGCGCCGCACGTTTCGGTATTTGGGGTGTATGGCTTCACGGAAGCGCGCCTCGCCTGGGGTGAATGCACGCCGCCCAATCACGAGACGTCGTACGGCTACCACACCTATCCGGATTTCGATATCTTCGAGATCATTGATCCCGATAGTGGCGAACCCGTTGGCCCGGGCGAGCGTGGCGAGATCGTCTACAGCACGCTGTCGGGTCGAGGATCATGCGTGCTGCGGTATCGCACGGGCGATATCGCCGACGGCGGCATCGTCTACGATCCGTGCCCGGGCTGTGGCAGGATCGTGCCACGCATCTCGTCGGCGATCTCGCGCCGTTCCGACGTCGGCGAGTTTAAACTCACAAAGATCCGTGGAACGCTCGTCGACCTCAATGGGTTTTTGCCCATCATGGCCGAGGCGACCGAGGTTGTGGAGTGGCAGCTCGTCGTCAAAAAGGTCAACGACGACCCCGACGAGCTCGATGAGCTTGTGCTCTACGTGGCGCTGGCGCCTGATGTCGATGCCGAATCGCTCAAGCGACGGTTATCCGATAAGGTGCGCAACGCCATCGACGTGGTTCCCAACCACATCGAGGTGCTGCCAATAGCACAGCTGGAAGTGAACTTAGGTCTGGACACGCAGATGAAGGAGATGCGCATCCGCGATCTGCGCAACGTGCTCAAAGCACCGGTCGGCCAACCGTAATCGCGTACCAAACCGGGACGATAGCACCGGGGCGCGGGCACTTGTGTTCGACGAGGTCTGTATCTGCGAGCGACGCACATTGTGCTAGAATGGAAGCACATGAGTCCCGATACCGCGCTTCACTTCGCACAACTTGTGCTCTCCATCCACATGGCAATCGCGCTGTTTGTCATCTTTGGGATCGTTGCAATCCCGATCGGCGCTCTGCGTCATTGGCCGTTTGTGTTTCAGTTTGGCTGGCGCGCCGCGCACCTTGGAACAGCCTCTGTGATCGCGCTACAAAAGGTCATGGGGATGACCTGTTTTCTCAGCGTGTGGGAATTTAACTTACTTGATAGGGCTAGTCAAGCCCATCCACACATCCCACTCATACATGCCTGGGCCATCGACATCATGCACTGGAATATGCCGATGTGGTTCTTCACCGCGCTCTATGTGACGACGTTGCTCTTTATCGTTTGGTTGTGGCGTTTCGCCCCGCCCAAGCCATCGCGGCCGGTTGCGAGGCGGTTTTCCTGAAGCCCTAGGCTTCGACCAACCGACAGGAGCTGTCCAGCAAGCTTCGACGTGTGGGGTCGGCTAGGGAAAAACAGGCAATGTGTGTGCCCATGCCCTGCCGCGGGCGCGCTTTTTCTCCAAGGAACGCACGATTGTACGCTCGATGAGCTGATCAAAGACGACGCTCGTGACGAACTTGTCCGCTGCGGCGAGCCCGCGCGGTCCGGTCAAACGCCGAACGGCACCGCGGGCACGTCCGAGCAGACGCAGGCGATGGCGGTCGCGAAACTGCCGGTGGGCAGCGAAGTCTTCGTCAGTGAGGCTGAGCCTTCGCTTCTCCGCGAATCGACGTATGCTCGGCTCCATCCACGCGTCGCTCCAGCGCAACAGGAAGCAGGGGAGATCGGATAAGGCGTAGGGCGGCGGAGCGAGGTGGGTGACCACGGCGGCCGGTTCGATATAGATGCCCCCGCCTGCCTCTGCGACATCGATGCAGAAATCTACGTGGTCCAGGAACGAGATCAGCCGCTCGTCGAGCGGTCCCAGCCGCGAAAAGGCGTCCATGTGCACGAGCATGCAGTGAAACTCAACGAGGTCAATGGGCTGGCGGACGAGCTGCGCCTGTACCTTGGCGAGGGGCTGGTAGCTGAACCGGTGGCGCTCATGCAGCCGCCTTCGACCTCCCTCGTCGATGATCCGCAACTCGGCACCGGCGGTGTGAATGATCCGCTTCGCAGGGTCGTCGATAAGATAGAGCGGCCCGACCGCCCAGGCACCGGTTTGCTCAGCGCACGAGATGAGACGCTCGAGCCAGCCCGCCTCCACGCTCACATCGTTGTCTACGAAAACGACGTACTTTGTATGCACGCGTGGAAGCGCCATGTTGCGCGCCTCGTTCGCAGCGAGGAAGTGCGCGGTGCGTATCAGCGTAAATCCGCGCTGAGCGGATTGATCCTTCAGGTAGCGCGCAAGCGCGGGGGGCGAGTTGCCATCGACATAGATGAGCGGAACGTCCGGCGCCGTGTGCGCAAGAATGCTTTCCAGCGAGGTCCGAGCCTTGCTGAACTGCTCGCGCGGCGTGACGACAATGGTTGCGATTGCTTCAGCCATCGGCTTTCACCGAGCTAGTCATGGTCAGCGGAGATGTTGCTGCCGTGACGAGCCGCCCACGGAGGCGAGTTCGTTCGAGGCGCGCGATGATGGTCGGTTCGAGCAGGCGTTCAAAAAATGCATCGATGCACGCGTCGACTAGACGCCGGCCGCGCCATCCGAGCAGCCGCCCAGCTACCCGTTGGACCAACTGAAACATCTTGCGACGCTCGCTATTACGGAAACGAACACCGCCCTGGAGCATGTGGTCGTCCTCGGGTATGCGCCACTTCTGCGCGAAGCGCCGGATGCTTGGCTGAAGCCATGCGTCGCTCCAACGCAAGAGAAAGAGCGGCACATCCGACCAGGCAAAGGGCGGCGGCCCCGCGAGTACTACGACCGCGTTGGGCTCCGCATATAGCGATCCGCCTGCGGCGTGGACGTCGAGCGAGAAATCGCGATGTCCCTGATACGATGTAAAGCTCTCGTCAAACGCGCCAAGCCGGTCGAGCACGTCTTTGCGGACCAGCATGCAGTGCGACTTGGCATACCCACAGGTGGTGCGCTTGAGTCCGCCGCGCACATCGGCAAGCAGTTTGCCGGCAAGGGGTGCGGTCTCATGCAGATGCCGAGCGCCATTCTCCTCGACGATCCGCAGCTCGGGCGCGGCCGAATAGACGATCGGCCTGCGCAACTCGCCCGTGCAATAGAGCGGTTCCACAACCCATGCTTGCTCTTCCTCAGCGCACCGCATGAGCGAGCTCAACCAGCCCGGCGTGACAAGTACCCAATTCTCGACAAACGCGACGTAGTCGGTCTGGATATGCGGCAGCGCCAGATTCTGCGCTTCGGTCGTCGTGAGATACCGATCGCGACGGATGAGCGTGAACCCCCGCGCCCGAGCTTGCTCCTGCAGATAGCGCTGGACGTAGGGCGGAGCATTGCCGTCGACGTAAATGAGCTCGAAGGGCGGTTGCGTGAAGGCGTAGATGCTTTCAAGCGACGGCTTTGTCTGGCTATAGTGCTGCCACGGCACAACCACAATGGTGACTGAGGGCGCGACGCTGTGCGGGCCCTTCGTCATCACCATTTGATCGTCTCGCAGTCCCACCAGAAGAGCCCGGTCTCATCGCTTGGTGGTCGCGTGGCCAAAAAAAAGGCGGTGTAGATGGCCTCCTCGGGATCGATCTCCGCTTGGGGGCCTCCCAGCGCGGTCTTCACCCAGCCAGGGTGCATGCAATCCACCATCACGCCGCGCGGCCGAAGATCCGCCGCCAGCGACCTGGTGTAGGAGTTGAGCGCGGTCTTACTGAGGCGATATGCAGGAGCGAAACCATCGGCCCGCCCGCTCAGTTGGCCCATGACCGAGGATATGTTGATGATGCGACTCCCGGTAGCCAGCAGCGGCGAAAAGGCCGTGCAGACGTGCACAGCGCCGAACAGGTTGACGGCTAGAGTGCGCTCGATGACCGCATCTTCGACGCAGCTAGCCGACGTGCGACGGTCTTCATCCAAGAACACCCCAGCGTTGTTGACGAGAACGTCGATCCGGTCGTGACCGCGCGAGACTGTGAGCGCCAAGTCACGCACCTGGGCCGCCTCGCTGACGTCGGCGACAGCGAGCTCGACGCGGTGTCCTTGCGACGCGAGCAGATCGACCGCGTTCGTTCCGGCATCGCGGTCGAGCGCGACGAGTATGCAATCCGCGCCGGCGCGCGCGAAAGCGGTGACAAGCGCCAGTCCGATGCCCGAGCTTGCTCCCGTGACGAGGGCAACTTTGTCGGTAAGAGCAGCTCCAGTCGCCACGCTGCGCCGCGCGCGTTGTAGGCGAGTTGACGCGACCTGCGACCGGACCGAGCGATACACTCGACCAAGCAAGGCACGAGCTGCAGCAGTAGGTGTTGCCATGAGTTCTGTTCTTCGCGTGTGTGGGCACGAGGCTTTGGGACTTCCGATAGTGTTCTCGCCCGCATATGCAAGGCCAAACGTCCCTATCTCGACCCAGCACCCGTTTCATCGCTCTCACGCGCGTTGCCGTAGAGGCTAACACGAAGGGTAAGGAACTCACGTTCAGCTGTGGTGCTCTTGCCGCCGGCGAGTGCAGCAATCAGAATCGATCGTTGCGCGTTCAGTCGATCGTTGAACGCTTGCGCGTACTGCTGATGTACTTCATCGACCACCCACACGCGGTCATAGTGTTGAAACTTCACTGCAAACGAGTCGACAAGCGCTGCGCACTGCGACGCCCCAAAAGCGTTCAGAGCATGAGAGTCGACCGCCGTCGGTGCCTGTGCCTACTGCGGCAGCCCGCCGATAGCGTGCTCCAGCGGCACAATGAGCCACGATGGGCTCGTCACGACGGCGTCACCCGGTTGCGCCTGACGCCGCGGCGACGAAAACCCACGTGGGTATACCTCGCTGCAAGAACGGTTGCGCATCCTGGCTTGTTCATTGCATCATTTCAGGTCTTTACGCGGGCGCGCGGCCGTGGCCACCAGGCCGTTTTGGGTCACTTCTAGAGGGTGGCTGCGCTACGCTTCGCCCGCGATATAAGATGTCGATAGGACTTCCGGTTGACCTCGTGTAGGCCGGCGGGTTCATAGAGCGGAACGACGGGTTTGATACACTTAATATCCCTTAACCCTGTGTGAGCCTAACAAGCATGGCTGCTTGTTCTTGGATGGATTGCATGCTGGCAAATGAGCCTCTGAACGAACGCTACGAATTGCGCCCCGACGTCGTCGCGACCGTCCTCGAGGACGGCGCGGTGCTGCTCGATCTCGAGACCAAATACTTCTATCGTCTTAATCGCACCGGGTGGGCCATCGTGCAGCTCTTCGAATTGGGTACGACCATGGACGAGGTGTGGGCTCATTGCCGGTCGCTTGGCGCACCGGGTGCCGATGATGCCGCTGTGACCGCGCTGATCACGGAGCTTTCGCGCGACAATCTCATCGAAATGTCGCGTGTGCCCAACGGCGGGTTGCCCATCCCCGATACGACAGATCAGCCGTGGTCAACCCCGACGATTGAACGACAGGCCGAGCCGCTGCAGCGCGTGATCATCAGCGCCTTCGACCCAAGCGTGCCGCTTGTGGAATGACCGTCGCGCGCCTCGCTGATCCCCGACCGGATCAACGCAAGAGGTTCTCGTGCGGCCCGCTACAGCTGACGCTGCGCACGGATGACGTCGAGCTCTATGACAAGATAGCCGAGACCCTCGGCCTGTACGACTTCGCCTGGCGGCCGCCGCGCCGGCCGGTAAGGATCTTCGCCCGACGATCAAACGTGCCAAGTGCCGCGGCCTCCGGCGATTTTCTGCGTTGCTCGCGCATGCTCGTGGAGCGGCTGCCTGCGGGATTACGAGCCTCGACGACGTCGGGCGCTCGCGCGACAGCGAAGTTCCGCGATACTGGCGAGGACTGGCATGTCACCATCCCCGACAGTCTGGTTGCAGCCGGCATGCTCGAAGAGATCGAAGATGTGCTGAGCCTCGTGTTGACGACTGGATGGCGACGCGGCGGCTGGACTCCGATCCATGGAGCCGCCGCGGTCAAGGGAGAGGCCTGCGTCCTCATCTGTGCACCCACCGGCGGCGGTAAGACCACGCTGACGGCAGCACTGGTGCGGCGCGGCTGGCAAGTGCTCGGTGATGACAAGCTCCTTTTGCGCATGGACAATGGCCGTCCGCTCGTGGCAGCGCTGCTGCACACCTTCAACCTTCATCCTAAGACGCGCGAATGGTTCCCTGAGGTCGGCGACCTCGAACATTTGCCGCGGTACTCGGTCTGGACGGAAAAGCGCAAGGTAAGCGTTTCGTCCATCTGGTCGCATGCGCCCGCCCAGAGCGCTCAGCCGCGGGTGCTCATCGCCCTGCAACGCAGCGCGGAGATCACCGAGGTCGTCGTCTCACCCCTCGACGATCGCAAAGTATTGGAAGCGCTGTTACGCCAGACCGTCATCCCATCCGATGCGGCGACCGCGCGGCTCATCGTATCCACGGTTGCGCAAGCCGCAGCAATGCTGCGCGGTTTGTCGGTGGAGGTGCCGACGGACGCCTACCGGGATCCGGCATTCTTGGACGACCTCGAAACCCGGATTGAGCGGTTGGCATGACGTCCGTCAGCGTCGTCATCCCCGCCTACAACGCCGCATCGACCATCGGCGATACGCTCAACGCGCTCATGCGCCAAGCTCAACCGCCGGCGGAGCTGCAGACGATCGTCGTCGACAACGGCTCGAGCGATGGCACGCCCGACATCGTGCGCCGCTTTGCGGGGGTCAGCCTGCTGCGTGAAGACAAGCGTGGCCCATCCGCCGCCCGCAATCGCGGTTTGCGCCACGCGACCGGCGACGTCATCGCCCACCTGGACGCGGACACGCTGCCGACGCGCGCTTGGCTGCGCAGCATCGTCGCGCCGTTTGACGATCCTCAGGTCATGCTAGCCGCGGGGCGCACGCTCATCTTCCATCCGGCCACCGCTGTTGAACGGTACATCGCGGGTGCCGGCTTGTACGAGACCGAGCGCGCTATCAGCCGGCTCCCCTTCCCCTTCGTACCATCGCTCAACATGGCGGTGCGCCGTAGCGCCGCATTGGCCGTCGATGGATGGGCAGAAGAGCTCATGACCGCCGAAGACGTCGATTTCTCGCATCGCATCCTCAAAACGTATCCAAGTGATATCGCCTTCGCTCCCGATGCCGTGCTGTTCCACCGCGTCCGCTCGACAGAACCCGAGCTCATCGAACTCGCGCGCACCTATGGTCAGGGCGTGGCGAGGATGTACCGTCGCTACGACGATGAGGTGCGATGGGATGCCATGAAGACGACGAAAGTGCGCGGCAGGCTAGCCCTGCGCGCGATCATCACCACGGCACTGCGGGTCGGACAGGTCGTGCGCCTCGCCACGAGCAGGCAGGTCGAGTTCTCGCATTGCCACTTCGTATGGTCGAGAAACTTCGCGCAAGGCTTCTTTGACGAGTACTACGGGGCGCCAGGGCGCGCAGTGGCTGCCAAATGATCTCGACCAGCGTCGTGGTACCAGCGTTCAACGCGGAGAAAACACTGGGCGATTGCCTGCGGGCCTTGTGCGGCCAAGATCTGCCCACGTCCGACTTCGAAGTGATTGTGGTCGACGACGGATCATCGGATAGCACGGCGCAGGTCGCAGAATCCAGCGGCGTTAAGGTCGTCCGCCAGCACAACTGCGGTGCTGGTGCCGCTCGCAACGCGGGCGTGCGCGCGGCCCAAGGCGCTTGGGTAGCCTTCACGGACGCGGATTGCATCCCCGCCCGGTCGTGGCTGCGCACCCTTCTGGCAGCCGTAGGCGAAAGAACGCCGGGTTCGATCGCAGGCGCAGCCGGCAAGACGGTCGGCTTCCAGTCACGCACGGCAGCGGCACGTTTTTGCGATCTCGCCGGCAGCCTGGATGCGGGCAACTATCTGATGCATCCGCGTTTCCCGTTCGCACCGTCGGCCAATCTCATGTACCGGCGTGAGCTCGTGGAGCGTGCAGGCGGTTTCGACGAGCGCTATACAACCTATGAAGCGTGCGATCTGCACGGGCGCATCATGCGCGCAGCCGGGGGGACATTCATCTACGCGCCGCGCGCCCTCGTGCTGCACCGCCATCGCGAGGACTGGCGCTCGTACTGGCGTCAGCAGTATTCGTACGGCATCGGGTACGGGCAGTTCATGCTGCACCATCGCGACGAGTTCGAGTGGACGTTCGCAAAGGATTTGCGCGCCTGGGGTGAGATCGGATGGCTGGGCTTGAGCGCCTGGCGTCCACCCAAAGACGATGACGGTCTCTACAAGCGTGGATTGTTTATCAAGAAATTCGCGCAGCATCTAGGCTTCACCAAAGCCCGGCTCGACCCCAAGGAGCGCGCGCGATGGTGACGGACGGACTTGCGCCGAAATGGACGCCCGCCGGCCTGTGGCAGCGCACGCGAAGGATCATTAGGCAGCCATCAGACGTCGGACTCGCCCTCCATATCTGCTGGTTCATGTGGCGTGCACCGTCGCTCTTACGCGAAAGCAATCTGCGAACGTTTCTCGCTGGGTTGCGAGGGCTGTCACGCCCGGCCGCCACTGATGCGCTCGCCAGCCGCGAACGGATACTGCGTCTGCGGGCATTGTGTCTGCGTGTACCACTGCTGCGCTCACGCGATAATTGCTACATCCGAGCCTTCACGTTGTATCGGTTCCTCGAGACGGGCGACCATCCGGTGACCATCCATTTCGGCATTGAGGAAGACCCCGATCCACGGAAGCGGTTGCGCGGACATGCCTGGGTGTCGGTCGATGGACATTTCTTTGAAGGTCCTCCCGAAGCGCAGAGCGCTCGCATCAAACTGGTGCCGCTCGAGCCCTTGGTCGCCTCCTAATGGCGGCCATGCAGCGCGATCGGTCTGGCAGCGGATTCGCAGCGCTCGTCGCCGCTGCGACGGCGATCGAGGCGCACGATGAGCGCGCACTGGCAGATGCGCTGCAGTTGATCGCCCACGAGCGCATGCTGCAAACCGCCGCCCAGCATCGCTGCTTGGGCTACTTGCGGCGAGGGATTTTGCAAGCGGGACTGCGCGATGCGCGTGCGCTCGCCCTAACGCACGCGCTGCGCGACTATGCTGGCAAGGCCGCGATGCAAGCCTACGCCGTCCGCAAGCAGGTCGACGAGCTCGTCATAGCGCTTGACGCCGCGGGGATACCCTTTACGCTCCTGAAGGGAGCGGCCCGGCTGTTCCGTGGTGACAGAGAAGCCGACTCCGATACGATGTTCGATCTGGACGTCCTCGTGCCATTAGCCGAAATCCCCGCGGCCATAACAGCGCTCAGCCGCGCCGGTTATCAGTCGGTGGGCGATCGCTTGGCGCACTTTTGGAAACGACACCACCACGCGCCACCGCTGCGACCTCCCGGCCTTGGGTTGCCGGTCGAGCTGCATTACCAGCTGGCACCGCCGGCCGATTTGTCGATCGCGACCGACTGGAATGTTTGCCAACGTCACTGCGAACGCGTCAAAGCCGGTGCATTGGAAGCCAGCTGCTTGGATTCGATGGGCACGGCTCTCCACATGGTGGTGCACGGTGTCGGGTTGCGGCGCCTGCACGATGTCATCATGTTGGCGCGCATCTTGCGCGATACACCCGGCACGGGCGAACATCTCGAGAGCGTGATCGCAGCCGAAACCCGGCAAGGCGTGGCGCTGCGAGCCGTCCTGGTCTTGGCCGCACGCATCGCTGCGATGAGGATCGGCGCAAGCGAACCGGTGAAGCGCTACCTGGAGTGGGTGCAGCGTCGGGAAGACCTTACACCATACGTTAGGCAGCGCACGCAGTTGGTCGACGCTTGGTATACGAATGACCGCAAGCTCCTCGGACCAGCCACGCGTCTGGCATTGCCGACCCGAGACAAGGACCAGAGCGCGGTCGCATTCGGCGCGAGCTTCGCCTACCGTCTCGTCGGGCGCATCCTTGTGGGCGCTTACGCAGCGGCGACCAACCGAACGACGGCGATGCGATGACCGATATCAGCCCTCGCGAAGAGCTGGCCGAGCCATCGACGAGTGCAAGCATCGCGCACAACAGCGTGCGAACTTTCGTTGCGCGCACGATCGTCCTTGCGTTAACGGTAGCGACCGGCATCGCGATTGCAAAGGGCCTTGGCCCGGTCGGTAAAGGCGTGTATAGTGGCACGCTGATGCTTGTCTCGCTCGTCATGGTCGGACCGGCCGGCATAGCCGGAGCCATCATCTATGCGCTGACCAAGCAACGGCGTTCGTTAGCCGATATCTTGCCGGCGTCAGGGGTGTTGCTCGTGACGCTTACCCTCTTGTCAGGTCTTGGCGCGCTGGTGTTCAGTTTACTGCGCGGCTGGAATCCGGTGCTCACGATATTCGTCACCGCGGTGCCGCCCTCGGTCGTGCTCGCATGGCAAGGGGGATTCTACATCGGGTTAGGTCGTCTGCGCAATCTGAACACGCAGTCCATCGGCGTCGCGCTGGCGACGCTGGTCGGCGTTACGCTCGCCATCTTCGCCTTGCACGGTGGTGCCATCGCTGCGCTCGTAGCCTGGCTGCTGTGTCTGTACGGGGCGGCCGCGGTCGTGCTGTGGCACGTCGTGGCGCTCGGCCGCGGACCAAGTCGCGTGCCCCTGGGGCCGACCACCGCCGGTCTCATCCGGTTTGGCGGCCAGGCGGCTGTCAATCTCTTCCTAGGGCAGGTCAACTATCGTATCGACTCGATCATCTTGATCGCCCTTTTGGGCACGGCACCGTTTGGCATCTATTCGCTTGCGGTGAATTTCGGCGAGATGCTCTTCATGCTGACGCGGCCCATCACGGCGGCGGCCACCCGCGACATCGGCATCCGCAGCCACTCATCCTCCGCGATCATCACGGCGAAGGTCATCCGTCTCTGCACGGCCATGGTCGCAGCAGCGTCGATCGTGGCGTTCGTGGGGGGGCCGCTTGTGATCGACACGGTCTACGGTGCGCGCTTTGCAAGCGCGGCGGCGCCGCTACGCATCTTGTTGCCGGGTATCGTCGCATTCTCGACCGCAGGCACGTTTGCCGCGTTCTTCATCATGCAGATGGGGCGTCCGCTCATCGTATCCGTCGTCAACCTCGTCATGATCGCCATCCAGGCGCTGATGTGCATAGCATTCGTGCCGAGGTTGGGAATGAGCGGTGCCGCGCTCGCTTCGACCATCACCTACGTATCGGGAGCGCTCATGAACACGTGGTGGTTCTGCCGTACGACCGGTGTCTCGCCGCTGGAAGTTTGGGTGGTTCGGCGCGATGACTTGGAAATGATCCGCGGGGTGGTGGCTCAAGTCTTCCGGCGTGCCCCCGCGCAAGCAGTAGGTGAAGGGACTGCGGGCGCACACAGCGGCCTGGGCTGACCTGCAACATCACAACGACCAGCGGTCGTCGATCTCTTAGTCGCGCAAAAAGTACGCGTACGTGCTCTCGCTGCTTGTGTCGATAAAGCGCATGCCATAAGCGCTCCCAGCGGCACATGGGAGGTTCATGGCATCGCCCTTATAGAGGAACTTGTTCTTGGGGTCCAAGCAATACCGATAATTACCGCCCCACCATTGCGTGGACGGATTTGCGGTAGCGAACGCGTAAATGTAGATCGTGTACGGCGATACGTCGACGACGGCGATGATGATCTTGCATTCCCCCGAGGGGATGATCCACCAGCCGTCGCTTTCGCCGTGAGGATCGCCGTTCGAGTCGTGCCAGGTGGCGGCCCACGCGACGTTCACGCTGCCGTATGTGGTGCTGTTACAGACGGCGAACTCGGCAGCAGCCGGCGATGGACGAACGAGGATGAACACGGCTGCGATCGTTGCTGCACAAAGGATACAGAGCTTCATGATACATCCTCCCGGTGACCGGCGACAGCTGAAGTTGCCGCCAGCAAGCCACACCTCCCTCTCGAACGGGTGCTCGGTGTCACGAAACGCATTGGCACTCGTGTCGCTGATCGCGCTCCTGGGCATGCTAGACGGCTGCGCGGTACGGACACATCAACTGATGCCGACGCCGCAACTCGTGACCAAGGTCGGACTGCCGGTCTACCCCAACGCAACGCCGCTCATGGCGCAACAGGCAAACCAGCTGTCGCGTCTGGGCACGGCCGATTCGCTCTCGGTGATGTTCAAGACGACGGACGCCCCGAGCAAGGTCGACGCATTTTACGCCAAGCGCGTGCCCAAAGACGCCCGCAAGATGGTGATCCCGATGGGGATCATGACCACGACCGCATATCAGTGGTACGTCAAGAACGCCCAAAAACAGGTGCTGTTCGAACAGATCAAAGGCACGACCATCATCCAGCTGCAGTCGACGCAGCTGACCTTAGGCCAGCCCAGCCCGACGCCTAGCTAAAGCGCAGCGCGTCGCCCACCGCGCGGTGCCCTTCGTCGATCGCTGTGTCAGTGAATGCCGCGCCACTGGAATCCGAGTTCGCTATCGAGATCCGCCCGTAGGGCTTTTTGGCAAGGTCGCACGGGCGCTCACCGTCGGGCCAGTGCTCCCACAGCGACTTATCATACTCGTAAGCATAGCCGTGCGACCAGCGATTAACGGTGATGCCCGCGATTTCGCGCGCCGGATCGAAGCTAGCGCCTGCCAGCATGGCAGCGAGCTGGAGGCGGATGTTGCGTTCGATCGTCGCAAACGGTGTGTTGAAGAGCTCGAAGCGGCCTGCGCGGTATTGCTCCTTCGGCGGTAAGCCATACTTGGTCGGCGCGCGGAGCATGAACAGGATCATGGGGTCATCCGGCATCTTCGGCGACACGTAGCCGCCCATGTCCACCGGATAGTCGAGCATGGTGAAATAGTGATAGCTTCCCGGTGCGAGGATCTGGTATGCGCCAAGCTTCTTGAACGAGCGCCAGTTGGTGAGGGCGACGTGCGTGTAGACGTAGGGCTCCTTGACGCAGTAGGCGAGGTGTCTTTTCTGCGCGGCCGGCAGCTCGGGCGCGATGAGCCGAGAGACGACGTGCCAACAGGCAAGCACGCACGAGCCGGCGGTGACCGTCTCAAGAT
This sequence comes from Vulcanimicrobiota bacterium, assembly GCA_036741695.1. Lineage (GTDB taxonomy): Bacteria > Vulcanimicrobiota > Vulcanimicrobiia > Eremiobacterales > Eremiobacteraceae > JAFANK01. Next base: position 6,467 of record DAINRU010000032.1, on the reverse strand, counting down.
TGTTGCCTCGCGCGTAGGTGACCTCAACGCCTTTGGCGTGTGCGGGGTCGCCCCGGTGCACGACCTTCACCGTGGTCGAGTTCAGACGGATGCGCACTTGATGTGCGGGGTCGTCGAGCTTGGAGTAATCGCACGGCGCGAGCACGATGTCTTCCATGGATGAACCCGGGATCGAGCCTGGGACGAGCGATCGGACGAGCATGCGCGCGATCGACGCGTTGCCGTCGGGGAAATGGAAGATGTAAGGATCGGGCTTCGCGCGCCGCCATTTGCCCGTGCCCAGGCCGAGATCCATGCCCTGGAACCCGGGATACTCCATGCCGTAGTCGTCGCCGCTGTCGAAGCAGTCAAACGCCGCGACGACTTCGATGCCCGTGCCGAAAAGATCGTAGGGGCGGTCCTGGAGATAAGGCAGCACCGCTGGGTCGCAGTGTGCGTGCTTGGTGATGAAGGTCGAATAGGAGATCGTCTTGAGGTAGGCGACCTTGCGCTCGGGCGAAAGTTCAGGCAAGTAATCGACCTGCTCCGTGTGGATGCGGATCAGGTCGGCCTTGGCGCGCGGGGAGAGCGGCGCAGCGGCGAAGACATCTGCCCACGGGCGCTTGTACGCGCCGGCCACGTAGTAATCGCGGCCGAACGTCTGCTTGTTGAAGAACACACCGGTCGAGAGCCCGTCGTAGCGATGCTGCTGGAAGTATCGATAGAAGCGGTTGACGTCGATGCCAAGCTCGCGCACGAGGCGTGCCGCAGATGGGCGGTAGTCGCTTGGGCTTTCCATGGACTGCGTGCCGGCATTGCTGAGCAGGACGCGGTCACCGACACGGAACTCATTGCGCCCAGCGTGCCCGCCGAAGTCCCGGCGGATGTCGAGCACGAGGATGCGTGCGTTGGGGCGCTGCTGGCGGTAGAAGTAGGCTGAGGCGAGGCCTGAGAGGCCGGCACCCACGATGACGACGTCGTAATGTTCGCCACTTGGGCGCGGTGTGTCCGCGCTCTGCCAGAACGAGCCATCGCGGATCTTGTGCATGACGGCGTAGCTCGAGTTGTCTTGGCCCCAGAGTCCGGTCGTCGCGGGAGGGTAGGCCAGGGCGCGCGCACCAATACCGGCACCGCCGAAGTTGTTCTGCGGCGCGCAGCCCGGGATCGAGCCAGCGACGAGCGCGCTCAAGCCGGTCACGGCGACGCCATCGAGAAAATCTCGCCGGGTAATCTTGGCGTGCATACCGAGATCGCGATCGTTCACAGGCACTCTTTCTCTTTCTATGTGTGCGTCGTGTTGTGCGCGATCTACTTCGTGGTGGGCATGACGAAGGACGAGCCGTCTTTGATCGATGACGGCCACATCGCTGTCGTGGATTTCATGCGGGTGTAGAAGCGGACGCCCTCGGGGCCGTGGATGTGGTGGTCGCCGAAGAGCGAGCGCTTCCAGCCGCCGAAGCTGTGAAATGCCATGGGCACGGGGATGGGCACGTTGATGCCGACCATGCCCGCCTGCACGTTATGGTTGAACCAACGCGCGGCGTCACCGTCGCGGGTGAAGATCGCGACGCCGTTGCCGAATTCGTGAGCATTGACGAGCTCGAGCGCTTCTTGCGGCGTGCGGGCGCGGACCATGCACAGCACTGGGCCGAAGATCTCCTCGCGATAGACACGCATCTGCGCGCCGACCCGATCCAAAAGCGTCGGTCCGAGGAAGAAGCCCGCGCCGGCTGTCGTGCACGCGTGCGTGCGCCCGTCGACGACGACGCTCGCGCCCTCTCGCTCGCCGATCTCGATGTACGAGCGGACGCGCGCCAGATGCTCGCCCGTGACGAGCGGTCCCATCTCAACGCCCGGGGTTGTTCCGTCGCCGATGCGTAGCGAGGCGAGTTTCTTTTCGATACGCCGTACGAGCTCGTCAGCGACCGCATCGCCGACGGCGACGACCACCGAAATCGCCATGCAGCGCTCGCCGGCCGATCCGTACGCGGCGCCGATGATCGCGTCCGTGGTCTGCTCCAGGTCGGCGTCAGGCATGACGACGAGATGGTTTTTCGCGCCGCCGAGGGCCTGAACGCGCTTGCCGTTAGCCATGGCGCGCGTGTAGACGAACTCGGCGATGGGCGTCGAGCCGACAAAACTCACCGCTTTGACGTCAGGATGGTCGAGCAGCGCGGTCACCGCGTCTTTGCTGCCATTGACGACGTTGAGCACGCCAGCCGGCGCGCCGCAGTCGCTGAAAATGCGCGCCAGCTCCAGCGCAAGGGATGGATCCTTCTCGCTCGGTTTGAGCACGAACGTGTTGCCGCAGGCGATGGCGACAGGGAACATCCACATGGGCACCATGGCCGGGAAGTTGAAGGGCGTGATGCCGACGCAGACGCCGAGCGGCTGGCGCATGGTGAAGCCATCGATATGGCGCCCTACGTTCTCGGTGAACTCGCCCTTGAGGAGCTGCGGAATGCCGCAGGCGAATTCGACGACCTCGATGCCGCGGGTCATCTCGCCTTTAGCGTCGTCGAAGGTCTTGCCGTGCTCGGCCGTGATGATCGCCGCCAGGCGGTCGAGCTGGGCATGCAGCGCTTCGCGAAATTTGAACAGGATCGCGGCGCGGCGGATGGGCGGCGTCTCAGACCACGCCGGGAAGGCCGCTTTCGCGGCGGCCACCGCCGTCGCGACGTCAGCTGCATTGGCGAACGCGACGCGCGCGCTACGCTCTCCCCGCGCCGGATTCCAGACGTCTCCGAACACGCCGGACGTCCCGTCCACCACGCGGCCGTTGATGAAGTGGCTGACGGTGGTCGTAGTTGGCGTGTTTGCGACGCCGCTCTGTGTTGTGGTTGTCGAAGCCATGATCTGATCCTTTGCTTAGAGTGCGCTTGCGAATTCAGCCAGGGCGCCCGAGAGCGCGTCGACCCCGAAGGCGAGCTCGTCGCGCGAGATCGTCAGCGGTGGCGTGACGAGGATGACGTTGTAGCGCCCAAACGCATAGACGCCGCGCTGGCGCAGCGACTTGAGAATACCGGGCATGGGACCGGCGCTTGCGCCCTGCCAGGCGACGATCGGCTCGCGCGTCGCGCGATCGCGCACGAGCTCGAGTGCAAAGAACGCGCCGATACCGCGCACGTCGCCGATGACCGGCGACTGTTCGCGCAGCGCTCCGAGAAGTTCACCCATCCAGCGCTCGATCTCAAGCGCGCGCGCATACAGCCCTTCCTCGCGATAGGCCCTGAGCGCGCCGTGCGCAGCGGCGATGGCAAGCGGGTGGCCCGAGTAGGTGTGCCCGCAGCCGAGCACGTGATCGTCGAAATACTTGGCCAGGCGCTCGCGCACGATGACGCCGCCGAGGGGCACGTATGCCGACGTGCAGCCCTTAGCGAAGGTGATGAGATCGGGTGTGACGCCGAAACGCCGGCAGGCAAAAGCCGCGCCGGTGCGACCGAAGCCGGTCATCACCTCGTCGAAGATCAAGAAGATGCCATGGCGGTCGCAGATCTCACGCACGCCCTTGAGGTAACCTTCCGGATAGACGATAACGCCGTTCGAGCCGACGACGGGCTCGAGCAAGATCGCCGCGACGCGAGCCGGATCCTCGTAGGTGAGCACAAGCTCGAGATGGTCGAGCGCTCGCCGCGTCTCTTCGACGGGATCGTCCGTGCCAAACGGGCTGCGATACGGGAAGGGCGCGAAGAAATGGACGACGCCGGGGATGCCCGGCTCGTTAGGCCAGCGCCGGTTCTCGCCGGTAAGTGTTCCGGCTCCCGGTGCCGAGCCGTGGAAGGATCGGTAGGCGGCGAGCACCTTATGGCGGCCGCTGATCATGCGCGACATCTTGACCGCATCTTCGTTCGCCTCGCCGCCGCCGGTGGTGAAGAAGGTGCGTGCGCCTTCCGTCCAGGGCGTCAGCGCGGCGAGCTCTTCTGCGACCGCGACGCGCAGGTCGTTGAAGAAGGCTGGCGCAGCGTAACACAGCTTGGCCGCTTGATCAGCGATCGCACGCACGACGGTCGGATGGCTATGTCCGAGGTTGACGGCGACGAGACCGGCGGAGAGATCGAGATATTTCTTGCCCGCGGTGTCGTAGAGCCACGAGCCCTGCGCCCTGTCGATTGTGGGCATGTCGAGCGCCGCTTGCGCCGACCAGGGTGTGAGCACGAACTGCGTGTGTTTCGAACGGGCCTTCGTCTCGGCGGTGAGCATTATCGTGTTTCCTCTACAGCGCGGTTGAAGCCATGGGTGATGTGGGCGGCGATGAGCGCCGTGGCCTCGGCGACCTTGCCCTTGCGCATCGCGGCGAGCAATGCGGCGTGCTCCGTCGCCAGCTCGGCGGCGTTATCGTAGTGGCGGCTGGTCTGAGCGATGTACAGCCGCAACTCGCCGAGCATCGCCTTGTAGGTCTGCGCGAGGAGCGAGCTGCCGGCGAGTTCGATGAGGTACTGGTGGGCGTCCAGGTCGGCGTCGACGGCGCCTGTGAAGTTCCCGCGCTTGGCGTGCGCGGCGATCGCATCGATGAGCGTCTCGAATCGATCGAAGTCTGTCTTCTTGGCGCGATCGATCGCGCGTCGCACGGCGAACTGCTCGAGCGCGAGGCGGAAATCGAGCAGATCGTGGAGCCGCTCCTGGCTGAGCGCGGTGACGAATGTGCCTTTGTAAGGAACGACGTTGACGAGGCCCTCACCGGCGAGCTGCGCAAGCGCCTCGCGGATCGGACTGCGGCTCACCCCAAGTTCGCCGGCAAGGGCAAGCTCGTTGAGACGCTCGCCCGGCTCGATCGAACCTTTGGCGATGCGCGCCCGCAGGAGGGTTGCGACGCGCTTGGCGGTTGACGAACGCTCTATCTGAGGGGACTCTGCGACGTCGTGCATTGTATTGTCGATTGTCGACAATTGTTAATGTTTCCTTCTGCTATTGACATATCACGATATATCGCGTACTATCGCAACCATGAGAAACAGACACTTCGCATTCCAACAGTTCGAAGAAGATCCGCAGTCGTGCGATCGCCATTTCGGCTGGCGTTTCCGGGATCGCGGGTTCGGATTCGGCGGTTTCGGTGGCCGCTGGGGCCGCGCGACCCGCCGCGGTGACGTCAAGTTCTTGGTTCTGGAAGCACTCATAGACGGGCCGCGGCACGGCTATGACATCATCACGAACATCGAGGAGCGCTATGGCTCTCGGCCAAGCGCGGGCTCGATCTACCCGACGCTGCAGATGCTGGAAGACGCGGGCCACGTCACGAGTTCAGACGACGGCGGCAAGAAGGTCTACACGATCACAGATTCGGGGCGCGAGCTACTTGAGAAGCGGCCTGTCGCGGACGATGAGGATGAGCTCGCGGACGATGCGCGACTTCGCGTGCGCAAGGCAGCCGCGCGGTTGATGATGGCGGTCATGGGTGCGCGCGGCAGCAGCGACATGGCACTCGACAAAGTCGCGCAGGCATTGGAAAAGGCGCGTAAGGAGATCTACGGGATCTTGTCGGGGGACGGAAGTTGACGCGCTAATCGTAGCGCAGATTGAAAGCCGGCTTGATGTAATAGAGATTGAGCCGCATGCCCCCGATGAGCCCCTCGAAGCCCAACGTGTCGCGCACGAGCAGGCGCGGCTGGACGACGTTCACCGGCAGGTCAAAGACGATCGTCTCGGTCTCGCCGGCTCCTAGGATCTCGTGGCACTGCGACCGATGGGAGTGGAGCAGGCGTTCCATCGCTGTCTGACCGGGCGCTGAGTATTGATATTCGGCGCCGTTATAGTCGATGGCGTAGACGGCGTCGTTGCTCCAGTCAAAACGCCCCCACCACTGCGATTCCATGTCGGCGGTCACCACATAGAAAATACCATGGGCTGTTGCGGCGTGCGATCCCGTGCCGATGGTCTTGACGCGCTTGACTTGCGTGATGGCGAAACAGTATTCGTCCCAGCAATAGCTCTGGCCGAGCGCGTACGGGTGCAGTGGCTGTGCCAACAACGCGGCGCTCGCGAGGATGACGAAGACCGCAAGCCCGAGCGCCACGATGCGCAGCACTGGTTTGACGCGATCCGCCGATCGCCAACCCACGATGCCGAGCCAGCGCAGCGCTTCGCTCACTATCCAATCGAGCGCGACGCCGGCGACAACGGCGATGAACGGCGCGAGGGCGAGCGTCCACGCGGCGAGGTGCGGAGGCAGTGCGCTGCTCGGGCACCACGACGTCGACGCGCTTGGCACGAGGTCGATCTTGAGCACGATCGCCACCGGCACCCACGCAGCGAGGATGATCGCCCAGCGCCAGGCACCGCGGGGAAAAGCAAATCCGAGCGCAGCTCCGACCACGAGCTCGAGCAAGAAGGCGGCGTTGCCCTCGCGCCAATAGGCGGCGAGGAGGCCACACGAAAGCGAGACGACCAACGCCACCGACAGCGCGATCAGATCGCTGCGTCTGCTTTGCATGGCAAAGATTATACTTTGCGTGGCAAAGCAATTCCTGCCGAGGGCGGACTACTTCTGG
>DAINRU010000031.1:0-25457 GCA_036741695.1 Vulcanimicrobiota bacterium | reverse complement strand
TAGTAAAGCTCTTAATAATATGGCACTAAACTATTTTCCGGACAAGAGGTATCCGCCGTGCGCATGAAGACCGCTCTCATCCTGACCTGCTCGCTCATCGCCACAGCGACCGTCGCCCCACCGGCAGGTGCGCAGACGAGCGCACCGGCCCCGCACGTGTCGCTCTCGCTCCATGACGCGGTGCAGCTCGCCCTCGTCAACAACCTGGCCTACCAGTCGGCGCTGACCGACGAGTTGAGCGCCGAGGCGAAGGTGGTCCAGGCACGAGCCGCGTTCCAGCCGACCGTCGATGCCGGCTATGCGTACTCCCACACCCAAAGCGAGGGAGCGTTCGTCTTTCCTTCGCCCACAGGCGGGATCGAGAAGGTCGTCGTCTCGGCCGAAAACGTGAACAGCGTCAACGCGACGCTGCAGTATGCGCTCTACACGGGTGGCGCCGCGCAGGCTGCGATCGGCCAGGCCGCGGCCGGTCTCGCCCAGACACAAAACCAGCTCGCCGGCCTGCACAACAGCGTCATCCAAGACACGACGAGCGCCTACTTCAACTTGATCCAGACCACCCGGTCGGCTCAGGTGGCCGACACAGCGGTGAACGTCGCCACCGAGGACCTCAAGACCGCGAATGAGTTGTACAACGCGGGAACGGCGGCGAAGGTTGACGTGCTGCGTTCCGAAGTCACGCTCGCCGATGCTCAGGTCAACGACATCAAAGCCCACAACGCGGCGTTGCTGGCCAACGCGCAGCTGGCCAACATCCTCGACATCAACCTCAGCAGCATCATCACCCCGACCGACGTGCTCGAGACGCAGGCGCCCAGCTACGAGCTCGATTCGTTGCTCACCTCGGCACAGACCAGGCCCGAACTCGCCGCGGCCCACGACGCGGTGACGATTGCGGACGAGGCCGTGAAAGGAGCCCGCGCTGGATATCTTCCCGACGTCAGTGTCCAGGTCCAGGACGCATCGACGCTGCCGAATTTCGTCAACGTGCCGCAGCCACAGCTCTCTGAGGCGCTCGCCGTCACCTGGCAGCTGTTCAGTGGCGGGTTGACCCGCGGCAAGGTGCAACAAGCCCTCTCCGAGGTCGACAAGGCCAAGATCAACCTCAAACTCATCGACAACAACGTCGACCTCGAGGTGCGCGAGGCGTATTTCAACTATACAGCGGCGCAGGCGCAAGTCGTCGCCGCTCGCGACGCGACCACATCCGCGCGCGAGAATTTCCGGGTGAACCAGATCCGCTTTAAGGCGGGCGTCGGCACGTCGCTCGAGCTCTCCGACGCGTTGCTCTCCACGACGCAGGCGGAAGACGGCTACATCAGCGCACTGGCGGACTTGCGCATCTCGCTCGTCAGCCTGCAGCGCGCCGCGGGATTGCTCCCGGCGCAGAGCTGATCCGCAGCGCGGGGAAATACAAAAGGGCGGCTCTTGACGAGCCGCCCTTTGTGTGTTTTGCGAGTGTCAGGTCAGGTCTTGGCCTCTTCCATCATCCCCTTGCGGGTGAGATTGATGCGGCCCATGCTGTCGATCTCCGAGACGCGTACGATGACCTCGTCTCCGATCTTGACCTCGTCCTCGACGCGCGCCACGCGATGCGGCGCGAGTTGCGAGATGTGCACGAGGCCTTCTTTGCCGGGCAGGATCTGGACGAAGGCGCCGAAGTTCATGATGCGCTTAACGATGCCTGTGTAGACCTCGCCGACTTCGACGTCGCGCGCGATGTCCTCCACCATGCGTTTGGCCTTCTCGCCAGACTCCGCATCCGGCGAGGAGATGAAGACGCGGCCGTCGTTTTCGATGTCGACTTTCGCGCCCGTCTCGGCGACGATCTTGTTGATGACCTTGCCGCCTGGGCCGATGATGTCTTTGATCTTGTCGGGATGGATCTCGAGCACGAACATGCGGGGTGCGAACTTCGAGAGGCCGCGCCGCGGGTTCGGGATCGTTTCCTTGAGCTTGTCGATGATGAAGAGCCGGCCGGCACGCGCCTGCTCCATCGCACGGCGCATGGTGTCGATCGTGATGCCGCGGACTTTGATGTCCATCTGCACCGCCGTAATGCCGTCAACCGTGCCGGCGACCTTGAAGTCCATCTCGCCGAGCGCGTCTTCTAAGCCTTGGATGTCTGTGAGGATGCCCGCCTGCCCATCTTTGAGGATGAGACCCATGGCCACGCCGCCGACATGCTTGCGAAGCGGCACGCCCGCATCCATGAGCGCCATGGTCGATGCGCAGACCGAGCCCATCGAGGACGAACCGTTGCTCTCGAAGGTCTCAGAGACCAGGCGCAGCGTGTACGGGAACTCATCGGCCGGCGGCAGCATCGGCACGAGCGCGCGCTCCGCCAGATATCCGTGGCCGATCTCGCGCCGTCCGGGACCGCGCATGGGGCGCGTCTCGCCCACGGAGAACGGTGGGAAGTTGTAATGATGCATGTAGCGCTTGAACGTCTGCGGGCCCAAGCCGTCGATACGCTGCTCGTCGGAGAGCGAACCGAGCGTGGCGGCGGTGAAGATCTGCGTTTCGCCCCGGGTGAAGAGCCCCGATCCATGCGTGCGCGGCACGACGGTCGTGCGGCAGGTGATCGGACGGATCTCATCCAGCTGGCGGCCGTCGGGGCGTAGCCCCTCGATCACCACCATGGTGCGCAGCTCCTCTTCCTGACGAGATTTGACGCATTTCTCGAAGTCGTGGTTGCGTGAATCCTCGAGCAGCGGCCGCAGCTCTGCTTCGCGCGGGTGACCGGCCACGCGTTTGAGCGCCTCGGCCGTCGTGATGAGATCGAACGCCGCGTTGCGCTCGAGCTTACGTGTGACGCGCATGGCGCGGGCGATGTCGGCGCCGAACACTTCGTCCACGAAGGAGTGCATGGCGGGCGAAGGTAGGAAGAGCGGGAACTGACGCTTGGGCTTACCGGCGCGCGCGGCCAGGGATTCGATCTCGCCGATGACCTTCTTGATCTGCTCGTGGCCGAACTCGACGGCCTGGAGGAACTGCTCCTCAGAGATCTCCTTGGCGCCGCCCTCGACCATCATCACGGCGTCGGTCGTACCGGCCATGATCATGTCGAGCGTGCTCGATTCGAGCTGCGTCTTGGTCGGGTTGACGACGGGCACGCCGTCGATGAAGCCGACGCGCACGCCCGCGATGTTGTGATCGAAGGGGATGTCGGACACTGCCAGGGCAGCGCCGGCACCGGTGAGTGCGACGACGTCCGGGTCGACTTCGGGATCGACCGACAGCACCGTGATGACGACGTGGATGTCGTGACGGAAACCATCGGGGAAGAGCGGCCGGATCGGCCGATCGATGATGCGCGCGGTCAGCGTCGCCTTTTCAGACGGCCGGCCTTCACGCTTGATGAAACCGCCCGGAATCTTTCCGGCGGCGTACATGCGCTCTTCATAGTCGACGGTGAGGGGGAAGAACTCGATGCCCTCGCGGGGGTTGGAACTTGCTGTGACGGCGGCGAGCACACAGGTGTCGCCGTAGCGTACGAAGACGGAGCCGTTGGCCTGGCGTGCGAGCTCACCGGTTTCAAGCGTGAGCTGCCGCCCGCCCAGCTCCATGCTGACGGACTCTGGCAAGGGGGATCCTCTACTTTCTGACGGACCTCAAGGTCCGTTGTTTCATTGCCTTTGTATTGACATGATAAGCTTCTGACGCGGCGCTGCCCATCCCTGGACCGCACCGACTAATGTAGCCACGAACAACCCGCAAACGCCCTTGTAGCAACAGATACTTGAAGCAACGGACCTTGAGGTCCGTTCTATGGAAATCAGAGCAGCGGATCTAAGAATCCGCTGCTGCAAAGCGTTGGGATGAATGCTAGTGACGCAGACCGAGCTTCTCGATGATCGCGCGATAGCGCTCCAGATCCGCGTGCTCCAGATATTTGAGCAGGCGCCGGCGTTTGCCCACTTTGATGAGCAGTCCGCGGCGGCTGGCGTGATCTTTAGTGTGGGTCTGCAGATGGCCGGTGAGATCGTTGATTGACTCGGTCAGAAGCGCGATCTGTACTTCGGCGGATCCGGTGTCGTTGTCACCGCGCTTGAAGTTTCCGATGACCGAGGATTTGTGTTCCTTGGATAGCGCCACGGTTCGTTTTCTCCTCCGTTGTTCGCGGACCGGCCGAGCCCGAAATTCCGAGCCAGTGCCGCCGTACAGCGTGCTCAAGAATACCATGTGGCAAGCACGACAGTCAAACCGCGTGATGCCGAAAGGCTGTATACCACCGGCCTTGCGCGGGACATGCTCGCCGCAAGACCAGGGAGTTAGGGGCTACTGGCCGAGCGCCCAGTGGGTCCCGTCGTCGTAGGTGATGGAGACGACACCGACCGTGATGTAAGCAGCGCGCAGCAATGCCGGCGTCGCCATCTGCGTCGTCCTCGTCCAGCAATTGGCTAGCTGGTCCTTCTCTGGGCTGTCGCTGCGCATGGCGGCGAAGTCCGTGGCAGAAGCGACCCCTGGCACTTCGGCGCCTGGGTCGAAATTACCGGCGCGCAGATTCGACCCGGCGTCCACGACCTCGCCGTTTTGCGCGTGGATCTTGTACACGAAGGTCACCGCATCGATCTTCTTCGATCCGACGTTCTTGAAGGTCAGGCAATGCGTCTCCGAGGTGGCGTCGATCTTCACCATCGCAAATCCGCGTTCAATGGAGACTCCCCCGCTGTCATTCGCCCCCGGAACGAGCGTGAAGGGCAGATCGCGAAAAGATGGCGGTGCGGCGCCTGTGCCGCTGCCGGCGCTTGAGGCGGCAGAATTGCAGCTCGCAGCATCGATGTCGTCGGTGCACGGGCCGATGTCGGCATCGGTCACGCCGAGCGCGTAAAGCTTCGAGCGTCCACCGCGGTCGAGCCAGCTCAATATGGCGGTGCGTTCGGCTGGCGCCAGCTTGACGAGGATGTCCGTCTCGATCTGATCGAGCGGAGTGAGATTGGGGCTGGGCAGATAGGGCCTCGAGTAGCTTGCCCAGACGTGGATGGCGAGCAGGCCGGTCGAGTCCAGCTCCTGGATGCCCTGCAGGATCTTGAGCAACTGCGGGCTGGGTGAACCACTTGTACCCGAGGTCGATTGGTCAGCGGCGGCGACCGCCGACACCGAGACCACCGCGATGGAGAGGATCACCGCCAGGAGCTGTCGCTTCACACACATCATATTCGGCAAAAAAAGACGGGCGACTTCGCAGCCGCCCGCAACACTGCTCGTCGAATGTTAGCGCTTGGGGAGGAGAAGAACGCTGCCGGGAGCGAGGCGTGAGTCCGCTTTGAGATGGTTGATCTGGGAAACCTGATAGACGGCCTCGCCAAGGTCATCGCCGCTTGAAACCCGCCGCGAAACCAGGCTCCAGACGGTGTCTCCAGGGTGGACCGTGACCCGGTCGTAGCGGACGGGGGTCGAGGTGAAAACCTTGCTGCCCCACACCACCGGCAGGGCGAATACGAGGACGAGGGACAGTACTTGAATCAGGGGAACCAGGCTACCGCCCGGTCTACGGTGACGGCTATACATGGCTTTCCACCTCCGGTGGGCGCTCAATCGAACATACGTTTGATTGGTTTGATTCTAGCCAGCCGCAGGTGGACTGTCAAGAGCCTTTCGAACAAGCGTTTGCATTTGGGACAAGGCTGTGCTAAAATAATTGGGCGCACGGGTTAGCACAACCGGTGGGCGGTAGCGTCTCTTCGCGTCGCAGCACCGACTCTAACGGGAAGGCGGTGAGCTCTAGTGGACCGCAAGACGACTCCTCGGCAACAAGCTATTCTTGAGGTTATTAAAGACTTCACGCGCGAGCACGGCTATCCGCCGTCCGTGCGAGAGATAGGCGAACGCGTCGGCCTCTCCTCGAGCTCGACCGTCCAATGCCACCTCCGCACGCTTGAGAAAAAGGGTCTCATCAAGCGCGACCCAACAAAGCCTCGCGCCCTGGTCTCTGGTTCGGAGGCATCTCGCGACGTCGTGTCGCTTCCCATCATCGGCCGTGTCGCGGCCGGCATCCCCATCACGGCGGAACAGAACATCGAAGACGAGCTCACCCTGCCATCGAGCTTCGTCAAGCGTTCCGACTCGTTCATATTGCGCGTGCGTGGTGACTCGATGGTCGATGCCCATATCGTCGATGGTGACCTGATCGTCGTCTCCCCGCAAAACGTCGCCAATAACGGCGAGATCGTGGTCGCGCAGACGGAAGATGACACTGAGGCGACCGTCAAGCATTTCTATAAGGAAAACGGCCGCATCCGGCTCCAGCCGGCCAACAAGTTCATGGATCCGATCATCGTCGACAACGCCACCATCGCCGGTAAGGTAGTTGCGGTCATCCGCAAGATCTAAGGCGGCGGAGCCGCGCTGCGCGTCGACGCAACAGGGCTGCAGGGCGGACGGTGAGTCCGCCCTCTTCATTTTCAGGGTTGCTGGTCGCCCACGGCGAACGACGGCAGCGCACGATGAAGCCCAAAATCGCGATCACAGCAGACGCCGAGCGCATTGACGATCCCGAGTATCTGCTCGCCTATCGGCGCGCAGTGGAGAAAGCGGGCGGCGAGCCCGTGCTGCTGCACGAGGTCGTGGAGCCCGAGGCTGTCGCGGATGCGCTTGAGCAGTTCGACGGTCTGCTCTTGCCCGGCGGAGCCGACGTCGATCCGGCTGAGTACGGCGCGCGCGATCATCCGACCGTGAGCAAGGCTCCGGAAGCCTACGACCGGCTCGAGCTTGAGGCTGCTCGCGTCGCACTGCGACGAGACGTGCCAACGTTCGCCATCTGCCGGGGCATCCAGGTGATGAACGTCGCGCTCGGCGGCACGCTGTGGGTGGACGTGCCGGACGAGTTCGAGCCACGCGACGGCTTGAAGCTCGAGCACCGTCAGACACCGCCACATGCGCGCCACGAGGCCACGCATCCAGTGGACCTCAAAGAAGGCAGCACGCTCGCGCGCGTCATCGGCAGCCGAATGGCTCCGACCAACTCGATGCACCATCAAGCCTTGCGGCGCGTGGCCCACGACCTCGTGCCCACGGCTCAGACGAGAGATGGCATCATCGAGGCGGTCGAGTCGCGCAGCAACCATCCGTTTTATGTCGGGGTTCAGTGGCACCCCGAAGAGATGATCGAGGTGGACGAGCCGAGCCGAACGCTCTTCGCCGAGTTCGTCCGGCGCGCAGCCGACCGGGCGCGCCGCCGTGAACGACGGCCGGCCACTCCTTGAGCGCCAGACGGTGAACGAGCCCGCGAGCCGCGGGCTGGCCGGTGCGGTCTCAGGCCTGGAGCTGCGCGTCTTCCCCGTGCTGCGCCGCTGGGCGGACGAGCCCCACCTCATCGCCATCCGTGACGCGGTGCAGATCGCCTTCTACGCGTTCGGCGCGTGGACGGTCGTCGCGTTCTTCCTGTTGCCGCCGGGCCCACTGCTCGACCGCTTCTTCCAGGCATATCACATCGGCTTCGGATTCATGGGCGTGGCGCTGGCGGTCGTTCTGCCCGAGCGGCTTGCGATGAAATTCGGCTACAACCGCGTGGCTGCCGTAGCTGTCGGTTTGGGCGCGTTCTTGGTGTCGCTGCCGGCAAACGCCCTGCACCAGCCTTTCGAGGACTTCCTGGGAACGATTTCGGCGACAAGCCTGTTTCTCGCGCTCATCACGGGCCTCGTGACAGGCGAGCTCATGCGTGCGGCCAACCGGCTGCTCGCGAACGATGCGCTCGCCATCGCGGCTGGCGCAGTCGCGTCGGGCATCATTTTCGGTGGGCTCGCCGCACTGCACGTCGACATCGCGACGCGACTCATCGGCGTCGTCCAGCCCCTCGTCGCGGTTGGTGACACGCTGCCCGCGTTGCTCATCGTCGTCTTCTTGCAGACCGTGCTCTGGTCTGCGGGCATCCACGGGCCAGCATTTCTTGCTCCAATCACGACGCCGATTTATCTGCATGCGCTCGACCTCAACGCACAGGCGATCGTCCACCACGAGCATCCACCGTATACCGTCACGCTGATGATCTTCAGCTTCGTCTATCCGGGTGGTTCGGGTGCGACCCTGCCGCTCGCATTCCTCCTCTTACGCGCGCGCGTGCAGCGTCTGCGCCGTTTGGGGTTCGCCTCGCTGGCGCCGAGCATCTGCAACATCAACGAACCGCTCATCTTCGGCATCCCGATCGTCATGAATCCCGGCCTCGTGCTGCCGTTCGTAGGCATACCGCTCGTCCTCGCCACCATGACCTACATCGCGCAGGCCTACGGCTTCGTCGATCGCACGTCGGTCTGGCTGCCCAGCGCATTTCCCTCGATCATCGCCGCGTGGATGACCACCAAAGGCGACTGGCGGTCGCTCGTGCTCATCGCTGCGAACGTCGCGGTCGCCTTCGTCTTGTGGACGCCGTTCTTCAAGGTCTTCGAGCGGGCCACAAGCTTGCATCCCGAGACCGAGGAGGAGCTCGTCAAGGCGGCAGAAGCGATCCGGGAGCACGAGCGCGCCGAGCACACCGCGGTCGCGCCGCGCCGGACGAACCCATGAGCTCGGGCTTTGCACAGGCGGTCGCCCCGTTCGGCTTTGCGCCGGATCTCGTCGACATGGCGCAGGCAGCGCTCGCCCGGGTCGCGCCCGCCTGGGCGCAGCGCGACGCCGAGGCGATGATCGTCGGCGCCAAGGTGCTGCGCTGCTTCGACGAGGTCCAGATCAACGAATCGCATCTCGCCGGCACGACCGGCTATGGGTACCACGACAGCGCGCGCGAGGCGTACGAAGCACTGTTGGCCAGGTGCATGGATGGGCCGGCTGCCTTCGCGCGCCTGCAACTCGTGAGCGGCACGCATGCGATCGTCGCCGCAACGAATGCGCTGCTAGGGCCGCGCGGCAGGTTGCTGTCGCTGACCGGTCCTCCCTATGACACGCTGCGCCTTGCGCTCGTGAAGCCGCTGCTCGAGGTTCGCGCCGCTGACGGCGCGGAGCGCTACGCGGAAGTCGCGATGCCACCCGCCGGTGGACTCGACTTCTACGCGATCGCGCACGCCCTGCAGAAACTGCCCGACGTCGTGTTTGTGCAGCGCTCGCGCGGATACGCGTCGCGGGCCGCGTTGTCGATCGCCCAGATCGAAGAGCTCGTGCGCGTCGTGCGCGCGCAATCGCCCTCGTCGATCATCGTCGTCGACAACTGCTACGGCGAGTTCGTGGAGGCACGCGAGCCCAGCGCCGTCGGCGCCGATGTCGTCATCGGATCCCTCATCAAGAATCCGGGCGGCGGTCTCGCTCCCGCCGGCGCGTACATCGTGGCCAGCGAAGACCACGTCAACGCCATCGCGGACGCCATCGTCGCGCCTGGACTCGGGCGCAAGGTCGGCCCGACGCTCGACACCGCGCGTCTGCTCTTCGCCGGACTGCATCGCGCACCCAAGATCGTGGCCGAGTCGCTCAAGATCATGGACTTCGCCGCAGCGCTCTTCGAAGCGCTCGGCTATCCGGTCGACCCAAAAGCAGGTGAGCCGCGCTACGACATTATCCAGGCCATCGGTCTCGGTGACCCCGGCAAACTCGTGGCCTTCACCCAAGGTCTGCAGACGCTCATGCCGGTCAATGCGCGGGCCACGCCCGAGCCCGGTGCCGTCCCCGGCTATGACGATCCTGTGATCATGGCGGCAGGGTCGTTCATCGGCGGATCGACGATGGAGCTCTCGTGCGACGCGCCGATGCGGCCGCCATACGAGGTGTACCTGCAAGGCGGGATGGACACGACCCACGGTGTGATCGCGACCATGCGGGCAGCCCAGGCTGTGCGACGCCGTGGATAGGAAGGCACCGCCGTCCCGTACGAGAATACTACGAACACATGGCTGAAAACTTGCAGCGGCGCCAGTTCGTCCGAACCGTGGTGTCGCTGCCCGCCAAGTTCACGTTGGAGAACGACGGTGGGCGTCACGAGGGAGCGGTCGTGGACCTGGGTGAGGGCGGCATGCGCTTGGTATCCGACAAGCATGCTCCTGCACGATCGGACGTCCGTCTCAGTTTCACCCTCGAGAACGGCCGCGAGATTCGCGCCCGCGGACGCGTCGTGCTGAGCTACTACTCGGCGCCGGAGCAGAAGTACCACCACGGCGTCGCCTTCACGTCTCTCGATAAAGAAGACCGTGCGGCGATCGCGCGCTTCGTGGCCGCCCAAGTCACACCCTAAGAACAAAACAAAAACGAGGCCGGCGGCCTCGTTCTTCATTTCCTAGCGATGCTGTCGTCGCTGCGCGCCTGTCAGCGCGGCTTGGACTCTCCCATGAAACCGTAGAAATAGTATTCGCTGCCGTCGCTCATCACCACGACGACGCGCGTGTCTTCATAGATGGCTCTGAGCACCTGCTTGCCCGCCATGGTGTCGAGGATGCCTTGCGCGAAAACCCGTTCGGCCTCACGCAGCGCGTCGGGATCGATGTCCAGCAGGTCGGATGTCTGCAACTCACTCACCTTAGACTGGTCCACTCAATTCGTACTCCGGCGACGTCACGAATCACCAAATCGCGGACTGCGGGCGCGTCACGGTCGCCCCCCTCATGTTCTAGTCTTCGGCCGCAATTTAGGCTGAAATTAGGCTAAAAGCCGTCACAGCGCGTCACACTTGGGACACCTCCAACCAAGCGCGAAACGCGTCGCAAACCCGCATGGTAGCGTGGGGAAACGCCATCCGATGGCGAAAACAGACAGCGTGATGTACGTGCTCGAAGCCATGAACGGACCGCTCGACGGCAAGCGCTGGCCTTTCGAACAGACCATCGTCATCGGGCGCGATGGCGCGACCGCGCAGGCAGCGCTGCCGGTGGACCATGCGGTTTCGCGCGTGCATGCGCGCATCGATGTCGAAGCTGGGCGGCTCATGGTCGCCGATCTCGACAGCAGCAACGGCACGATCCTCTCCGGCGCCCCAATCGCATCGGCGACGCCCTTGAGAATCGCCGAACCATTCGTCGTCGGCCGGACGATGTTGCGCGTCATGCGCGCCGGCGAGATCCCAATCGACCCGAAGAGCCCGTCGTAGCGAGGTACCATGCCGACGTCAGTCCTGACTTTTGCCGAGAAGAAGCGCCGCCACGAGAAGATCGTCGTCATCACGGCGTACGATGCGCTCACCGCTGCGATGGTGCACGGTGCTGGCGTGGACGCCATCTTGGTCGGCGATTCAGCCGGCATGGTGTTCGCCGGCCACGACACAACGCTGCCGGTCACCATGGATGAGATGCTCTACCACACCCGTTCGGTCGTACGCGGCGCACGCGGCGCGTTCGTCATCGCGGATATGCCGTTTCTCTCGTACCAGTGCGGGCACGACGAGGCGGTGCACAACGCCGGGCGCTTCCTCAAAGAGGCGGGCGCACACGCCGTCAAGCTCGAGGGCAGCGACCCGGGACTCGTCGCCCGGCTGGTCAGCATCGGCATTCCGGTCATGGGCCATCTGGGGCTCACGCCCCAGTCCGTGCACGCGCTGGGAGGCTTCCGCGCACAGGGTAAGACGATGGAAGCCGCAGCGCGACTAGTCGAGCAGGCCAAAGCCCTCGACATCGCAGGATGCTTCTCGATCGTGCTGGAGTGCGTGCCGTCGACGCTCGCCGCGCAGGTGACACAGGCGGTAGGGGCGGCGACCATCGGCATCGGCGCGGGCATCGCATGCGACGGCCAGGTGAGCGTCATCAACGATCTGCTCGGTCTGTCGACCGGCTACGTGCCGCGTCACGCCAAACGCTACGCCGATTTCTATAATGAAGGGCAGAGCGCGGTGCGCGCCTACGCAGATGACGTGCGCAAGGGAGCGTTTCCGTCCGCCGAGCACAGTATCGAGGCCCCGGCGGCGACGGGTCGTACGCCGAGCGCCGAGCCCAGCATCGATAGCACATCGCGCTAACGATGGACGCCGTCACGCGCGCTCGCGAGCTGCGCGGCAGACGCGCCACCCTTCCTGAGCCAGTCGGACTGGTGCCCACCATGGGCGCGCTGCATGCCGGACACGCGGCGCTCGTCGCACGAGCGCGCGCGGAGTGCACGAGCGTCATCGTCTCCGTGTTCATCAACCCATTGCAGTTCGGCCCTAACGAGGACTTCAACGCCTACCCCCGCGCGCTCGATGACGATCGCCGCCAGCTCGAATCGCTCGGCGTGGATCTGCTCTTCATGCCCGACGTGGCAGAGATGTATCCGCGACAGCTCGACGTCTTCGTCGAGCCGACGTCGCTGGCCCGAGCGTTCGAGGGCGAACGCCGGCCAGGACATTTCCGTGGCGTGGCCACGGTCGTGATGAAGCTCTTCAACATCGTGCAGCCGCAGCGTGCATACTTCGGAGAAAAAGACGCTCAGCAGCTCGCGGTGATCAGACGGATGACTGCAGATCTTGATATGCCCATCGACATCGTCGGGTGTCCGACGGTCCGCGAACCAGACGGTCTTGCGCTCTCCTCGCGCAACGCGTATCTCACCGCAAGCGAGCGGCGCGCCGCGCCACATCTCTACGCTGCGCTGCGCGCGCTTGCCGGAGAGCTTGGGTCGGGCACGAGCGACGTCTCCGCCGCGATCGCCGTCGCACGCCGGTCGCTGCCGCCGCTGCGCGAGGACTATCTCGGAGTGGTCGATCCGGACGGGTTCCGGCCCCTGCAAACGGTGTCGCCGGGCCATGAAGTCCTTGCCGTTGGGGCCGCCTATGCGGGCCAGACGCGGTTGATCGATAACCTGAAAGTGCAAGTACAGCCCGAAGGTGAAGTGGTGAAGCGATGAGCGACCGGACCAACGGACAGGCTGGTGGCCTTGCGGGGCGCACGCTGCTCGTCGGCGTGTGCGGCGGGATCGCGGCCTATAAATGCGCCGGCGTGGTGAGCGCGCTGCGCCAGGCTGGGGCTGATGTCCACGTCATCATGACCGAGGCAGCGCAGCGTTTCGTCACCCCGCTGACCTTCCAAGCGCTGTCCAACAACGACGTCCACACCGACATGTTCGGCGAGGGCACGGCGTGGGAGATCGCCCACATCGGACTCGTGCGCAAGACCGACGCTTTGCTCGTCCTGAACGCCACGGCGAACACGCTGGCCAAGCTCGCGCACGGCATCGCCGATAATCTGCTCACCACCTGCGTGCTGGCCACGCGCCGGCCGGTGCTCGTCGCGCCCGCCATGAACACGCAGATGCTCGAGGCAGCGGCCACGCAAGAGAACCTGCGCACCCTGCAAGACCGCGGATTCTCGTTCATCGAACCGGGAGCTGGCTTTCTCGCCTGTGGCGAAGTCGGCCAAGGGCGGTTGGCGGATGATGATGAGATCCTGGCGGCGGTGGAGCACATCGTGCGTCGCGCTCACGACCTCGATGGCGCGCGCGTGCTCATCACAGCCGGACCGACGCGCGAGTTTATCGACCCCTCGCGCTTTCTCTCAAATCCATCCACTGGTCGCATGGGACTTGCCCTTGCGCAGGAAGCGCGGGCGCGCGGGGCGTCGGTCACCGTCATCTGCGGACCGACGCAATTGCGTGCGCCAGCCGACGTGACGATCGTGCCTGTGACCACGGCGCGCGAGATGCACGCTGCGGTGATGGAGCATTTGCCGGGCACGTCGATCTTCATCGGCGCGGCCGCGGTCGCCGACTTCCGGCCGGCCGAGTTCAGCGACACGAAGATCAAAAAGGAACGCGCGACGCGCACGCTCGCGCTCGAGCGTAACCCGGACATCATCGCCGAGGTCAGCGCGCATCGCCCGCCGGGCTGCTACGTCGTGGGCTTCGCCGCTGAGACCGACGCGATCGAAGAGCACGGGCGTGAGAAGCTCGCCGCCAAGCAGCTCGACTGCATCGTCGTCAACCGCATCGACATGAGCGGTGGCGCCTTCGCCGCGAGCGACAATGAGGTGTCGATCCTATGGGGTCGTGATGGCCGCGAGGTCGTCGGGCGTGCAGCGAAGACCCGCGTCGCGGGGGTCGTCCTCGATCGCATCATCGCGCTGATGCGCGACGGACGCGCGCGTCTGGCGCCGAAAGACTAAATCGTGCTGCTCGCTGTCGAAGCCGGCAACACCAACATCAAGTTCGGTCTCTTCGAGATGGATGGGCCAGCCGCGGGCACGCTCGTCCACACCTGGCGCTCTGCCACCAACGACGAGCTCACGGGCGACGATCTCGCCGCAGCCATCGACGGCATGCTACGTCTCATCAACGTGCCGCGCTCGTCCGTGAAACGCATTGTCATCTCGAGCGTCGTGCCGCCGCTCTACCGGGCGTTGACCGGCATGGCGCAGGGGTACTTCGGCTGCAAACCCCAGTTCCTCTCAGCCGCGCGCCAGACGCTCGTGCCGGTGAAGACGCGGCATGCATCCGAGCTGGGCGCCGATCTCATCGCCGGCGCCATCGGCGCCGTTGCCAAATACGGCGCGCCGATCATCATCGTCCAGTTCGGCACGGCGACCACCGTTGCAGCCGTCAATGCGAGCGGCGAGTATTTAGGAACCGCTATCGCGCCGGGCGTTGAAGTGTCGGTGGATGCGCTCATTGGCCGAGCTGCGAAGCTCAGTAGCGTGCCGCTCATCAAGCCGCCGGCTGCCATCGGCATCGACACGCCGACCGCGCTACAGTCAGGCGTCATCTTAGGATTCGTCGGTCAGGTCGAGTATCTGGTCGGCCAATTCCGGCGCGAGCTTGGGACCCAGGCGCGCGCGGTCGCGACCGGTGGCCTGGCCGATCTCATCGCGCCGCACGCAAGTGTCTTCGAACTGCGCGATGAGCGCCTCGTGCTCGACGGTCTGTATCAATGGGCGGTGGCGACGTCCAGAGCCAAGCTCAGCCGCTGACATCGTGCAGTGAGCGTGCTTGCGGCTACTCCAACCGGAGGATCTCCCATGGCGCATGAGATCGACCCCACGAGTGCGACAACGCTTGAGCTGAAGCGCCGAGCGTTCGTCGGCTTGTCGGCGACAGCCGTCGCCTTCGGCGCCGGTATCGCAAGAGCGCTCGCGGATCAGGACCTGGGGAAGCCGCACCCGCCTCTCGTGGCAGAGGACGACCCGGACATCGTCGTCGAGCGGCCGCAACTCCAACCGCCAGAAGGCGCGATCGACGCGTATGCGGCCTACCCGCGCTCGAACGACGTCGAGACGCCTGGCATCGTCATCGCACAACATGTCTGGGGCGTGGACGCGCAGATCCGCGACACGGTTAGGCGTCTCGCGAAGGCGGGCTATGTCGCGATCGCGCCCGATCTCTACGCACGACTGGGCGCTCAAAGCGGTGATGGCGCGACGGACTCCGCGCCCTTCAGCGCGGTCGCGGCCAAGCTCGTCGACGCGACCGTTGACGGCGACATCCAAGCCGGCGCCTATTGGATCCGCAACCGCGTGGGTCAGGGGCCGTTGCAACGTCCGCCACGAGTCGGGGTCATGGGATTCTGCATGGGCGGCGGCATCGCACTGCGCGCCGTCGTGGACGACGCGAAGGTGTTCGACGCGCTGGTGATGTTCTACGGCAAGGTGCGTTGGGGTGCGAGCAACCAAGACGACGGACCGATCACCGAGATGGCGCTTGCATATACCACGGACGTCAAGGTGCCGCTCATGGGGCAGTTCGGTGCGCGCGACACGAGCATCAAACCCGATGACGTGCGGGCCATGCAAGCACGCCTAAAGGTGCCCAACGACATCAAGATCTATGACGAAGCTGGTCATGCGTTCTTCGACGACACTCGGCCCCGCTATGTGGCAACGGCCGCAGCGGATGCCTGGACGCGCACGCTCTCCTGGTTCGGGAAATACTTGGCATCCTAGCCGTCACAACTTCAGCTCGAAGTGGTAGCTGCTGATATGCATCGCTTGGGCGAAATAGAAGCGATGCGCTCGGAAGCGCTGGACCCCTGAATCCAAGCTGAAGGTCACACATCCGGATTCGCGCGCCAGACCGATAAGCCACCGCAGAAGTGTCTCGCCAAAGCGCTGGGATCTGCGCGCCTCATCGGTGACCAGATCGTCGACGTAGAGCGTCTTACCGCTGAAGAGCATATTGTAGATGCGAAAGCCAGCCACCGCGACGACCTGGCTGCCCACCTCGACAAACGCGATTCGATAGCCCTCGCGCGACTGCGTCGCGACAAGCGAGGCGAACTCGTCGCGGGTCAACGATTGGCGCAGCTGCTTCATGACCGCAAAGCAACGCGCGATGTCCCCGTCGGATTCGGCGAGCTTGACTTCGGCGGGTAGCTGAGCCATCAGATGTGGAGCGTCCCTTCTGCCACGGGCGTGACGTGACCACCGACCTCGATGCCATCTGTGCCTCGATCGCCACGGATGTGGACGTGCAAGAGGCTGCGCCGCCCCATCTTTGTCCCTTGTTCGCTCACAAAGCGCGTTCCGGGTGTACCTGACGCAAGACCGTTCTGTATCATGTACGCGGCGAGCGGACCAGTCGCGCTTCCCGTCGCCGGGTCCTCGACGACACCGTGCTCCGGAGCGAACATGCGCGAGTACGCGCCCGTCGGCGTCGGGGTGAAGACGAACACGAGGATGTTGTCGTCGGGAGAAGCCTTAAGCACGGCCAGACCGTCGAGCCCGAGCCACGCGCGATCGACGGCTCCCTTGTCGTGCAGCGCGATGAAGATCCCAGGATTGCCCGCGCTCACCATTTGCGGCGCGACGTCGAGGAGATCGCGCTCAGGAATCCCGAGCGCTCGCGCGCAGATCGCAGGTGCGTAGGTTTGTCCAAACGAGATGGGCGGCGTCGTCAGCCAGATCAACGGACGCTCGCCATTCTCCACACGGATCGGCACAGGTCCGACCTTCTCTTCCAGGACGAACCGCTCGCCGTTGACGCGCTGCTCGTCGAGCAAAACGAAGCTCGTGCCGACGGTCGGGTGACCGGCGAACGGCATCTCCCGGGCCGGCGTGAATATTCGCAAGGCGAATGCGCAATCAGCGCGGGTCGCGGGCTGCACGAAGGTCGTTTCCGCGAGGTTCATCTCTTTGGCGATCTTCTGCATCATTGCAGCGTCGATGTCCGCCGCCTCGGGGAAGACGGCGAGGGCATTGCCCTCAAGCGCATGGGTGGTGAAGACGTCGACCACACGATACCGGTGAGCACTCATCGTCGCATCCTGGCTTTCATAGAGTTTTCACGAACGCGCGTTTGATATCGGCGATGCGCGCATCATCGCGTTTGTAGAAGGTCCACTGCTTGATGCGCTTGGCACGGACGAGGCCGGCGTGGGCCAGGACCTTGAGATGCTCGCTGACCGTGGCTTGGCTGACGCCGAGCTTTTGCGCGATGAGGACGCCGCACACGCCGTCCCTGACGAGATCGCCGTCCACCTGTGGGGGGAAATGCGCCCGCGGCTTTTTCAGCCATTCCAGGATGAGCAAGCGCCGGTCGTTGGCCAGCGCCCGCAATGCAGGTTCGATGCGCATGTTGACATTTTGCCAAATCCCTAATAGTATGTCAAGTATGCACGTGGCTCAGACCCCGATCTCGCGCGACTCGATCGCGGCCACGGCGCGGCTCATCGCGCCGCACGTCCGCCGGACGCCCGTCATCGACGTGCGCGGCGAGGATCTCGGTCTGCTTGCGTCAACGCTGACCCTGAAGCTCGAGTCATTGCAACGCGCCGGTTCGTTCAAGGCACGGGGCGCATTCGCCAACTTGCTGATGCGCACGGTCCCAGAGGCAGGCGTCGTCGCAGCCTCGGGCGGCAACCACGGCGTGGCAGTGGCGTTCGCTGCGCGCGAGCTCGGCGTGCCCGCGACGGTCTTCGTGCCCACTATCTCGTCGCCGGCCAAGATCGAGCGCATACGCGAATATGGCGCCAAGCTCATCGTCGGCGGCGAACTGTACGCCGATGCGCTGGCGGCAAGCGAGACGTGGCGTGCTGAATCGGGCGCCATGGCGGTGCACGCGTTCGACGCGCTGGAGACAATCCTCGGCACGGGCACGCTCGGCATGGAGCTCGCGGAGCAGGCGCACGATATCGACACGGTGCTCGTGCCGGTCGGCGGCGGCGGACTCATCGCCGGAATCGCATCGTGGTTCGCCGGTTCGGTCAAGATCGTCGGGGTCGAACCCGAAGGCGCCCCGAAGCTCGCGCGCGCACTTGAAGCCGGGGGGCCGGTGGACACCCCGGTCGAGACGATCGCTGCCGATTCGCTCGGCCCGCGCCGCGTGGGAGAGCTCACCTTCCCGATTGCGCAGCGCTACGTCGACCACGTCGTGCTGGTCAGCGACGACCATATCCGGGCTGCTCAGCGATCGCTGTGGAAGGAGGTAACCGTCGTGGCGGAACCCGGAGGCGCAGCCGCGTACGCGGCGCTGCTCGCGCAACAATATCAGCCGGCCGCAGGCGAGCGAGTCTGCATCCTGGTCAGCGGGGGCAACACCACGGCAGTCGACTTCGGTACGTAGAGAACCCAAGGAGAGCATATGTCCATCACCCGCATCAAACCCGGTCCACGCCTGAGTCACGCCGTGGTGCACGGCGACACGATCTACATCGCAGGGACGGTGGCTCGCGACACGGGAGCAGACGTCGCGGGGCAAACGCGCCAGATCCTCGCTCGGATCGACGAGGTGTTGGCTGAGGCGGGCAGCGACAAGTCGCGCTTGCTCTCGGCGACCGTATGGCTCGCCGACGCCACGTCGTACGATGCGATGAATGCCGTGTGGGATGCGTGGGTCGTCACCGGTGCGCCGCCGGCACGTGCCTGCGCGGAGGCCAAGCTTGCGTCGCCTGAGTACAAAATCGAGATCGCCGCGATCGCCGCGCGCGACGATCGCTAGGAGCCACACATGGATCTCGGCATTCGAGGACGAGTCGCGCTCGTGACCGGAGCGAGTTCGGGTATCGGTGAGGCGGTCGCGCTCGCGCTCGCGCACGAAGGGGTGACGCTCGCGGTCGCTGCGCGCCGCCTCGACCGGTTAGAACGGGTCGCCATGCAAGCCAAGGAACGCGGCGCGGAGGATGCCCGCGCATTTGAGGCCGACCTCGACGATCCGGCGTCGATCAAAAAGCTGCTCGCGGCAGTTCGCGATGCGTTCGGCGACCCGTCGATACTGGTCGCCAATAGCGGTGGCCCGAAGCCTGGAAAATTCCTCGACCTGACGCTTGCCGACTGGGATGCGGGATACCGCTCGACGCTGCGCAACATGCTCGAGCTGGTCGACGGCGTCCTGCCCGCGATGAAGGCCAAGAGCTGGGGACGAATCGTTGCGCTCACGTCCAGCTCGGTCAAGCAGCCGATCCCCACGCTCGCGCTCTCCAATGCGTTTCGGATCGCGCTCATCGCAGCGCTCAAGACGCTGTCGCTCGAGGTGGCGCGTAGCGGCGTCACGGTGAATGCGATCGCGACTGGCCGCGTGCTCACCGACCGGCTGCGCCATCTCTACCCTGATGATGAGGCGCTGCACAAGGCCGCGCTCGAGGAGATCCCGATCGGGCACGTCGCAACGCCGGCGGAATTCGCGCCGATGGTGGCGTTCTTATGCGGTGAGCCGGCAGGCTATGTGACCGGTCAGACGATCGCCGTGGATGGCGGGTTGATCAAATCGCTCTACTGATGCACGGAGCAGTTCCCAAGCTCGCTGTGCTACGAGATCTTTCCATTGGCGTGCTCACGCGCTTCTATCTCCGCTAGCTCTCGCAGCGTCGCGCGGAGCTGGTTGAGGCGGCCATCACCCACGAATTTCGCCCAGCGCCGCTCGATGGCCCGAATGACTTTGCGCGAGGCCTCTATCTGACGCTCGCCTTTATCGGTTGTGCGGATGAGCTTGGCACGGCCATCGCGTGGATCTGGAGTCCGTTTCACGTACCCTGATTCTTCTAGTCGATCGACGAGCTCCGCCATCGCCTGCTTTGATATGCCGGCGCGACTGGCGAGCTGCGTTATGGTCATCCCATCGTCGTCGATATAACCAAACACCTGTCCGTACGATATGCGCACGTCCGGGAACTTCGTATGGGTCATTTCCGTATTATAGGTCTCGGAGAGCAGGGTCCAAAGGCGCATCAAGTCGACCGCGATGCGGACGGAGGGGCCTGAAGCCAATCGTCTTGACAAATTAGTCAACCTGCTTTACTATTCGACATAACGCGTTGCGTGCTTCCGACAACGACGTGCGTAATCCTATAGAAGTCTCGAAAGCCATGCATTATGACACTGCTGCGATTTTACATTTGAAAAAAGGACAAGGCATGCAGCTTCGACCGAGAACGTCAGCTAGCCGTTTGCTGTATGTGCTCCTCTGCCTCGCAGCATTGAGCGTGGCGCTGCTGCTCGTCGGTGCTGCGCTGGCCGGGTAACTCCTGGCAACGCTTCTTACGACCTGACCTAGACCCCATCAGCTGACTTTTGGCGCGGCGCATCCTGCGCCAGTGCCACCATCATGCGCACACCATGCTCGAACGCCCGCTCGTCGATGGCAAAGCGGGGGCTATGGTGCGGGGCGTCGACCTGCGGGTCGAGCTGCGCGCCGAGGAAGAAGAAGCAGCCCGGGCGGCGTTGCAGCATGAACGAGAAGTCCTCGGCTCCCATGATCTTAGGTTGCTCGGCGACGAGATGTGCTCCGAGCGTTCTCTCCGCCAGGTCTATGAGGTACTCCGTCTCACCCGCGTGATTTGACGTCACCGGGTAGCGGCGCAGGAACGTATAGTCGTAGGTGGCTTGCGAGCTCTCGCAGCATCCGCGCAGGACCGTCTCGATCTTAGCGGACATGACGTCGCGCAGCTCTTCATTGAACGTGCGCACCGTGCCGAGCAGGCGGACGTCGTCGGGGATGACGTTATGGGCTGTGCCTCCATGGATCGCCCCGATCGACACCACCGTCGGCTCGAGCGGATCGAGTTTGCGGCTGACCACCGTCTGCACGGTCGAGACGAACTGCGCGGCGGTCACGATGGGATCGATCGTGTGCTCCGGTTGCGCACCGTGTCCACCCCTGCCCTTGATCGTGATCTCGATCGAGTCACTCGCCGCCATCATCGGACCCGGTCGGGTGAGCACGACACCGCTTGCGAACTGCGACCACACGTGGAGACCGAAGACCGCATCCACGTGCGGATCGTCGAGAATGCCCTCCGCGACCATGGCCGCTGCGCCGCCTTTGCCTTCCTCGGCCGGCTGGAAACACAAGACGATCGTGCCGCACAGCGCATCCTTGCGCTCCACGATCATGCCAGCAGCACCGAGGAGGATGGCGACGTGCGCATCATGTCCGCAGGCATGCATCTTGCCCGCAATGGTCGAGGCGAACGGCAATTCGCCCTGCTCCTGCACCGGAAGCGCGTCCATATCGGCGCGTAATAAGATGCATCGGCCCGGCCGCCCGGTGCGCAAAATCCCGATCACCCCAGTCTGCGCGATGCCTGTTCTGACCTCATAGCCAAGGCGTCGCAGACGATCGGCGACGACCCCCGCCGTGCGGACCTCCTCGAAGCCCAGTTCCGGATGCGCGTGGATGTCGCGGCGCAGGTCGATGACATCCTGCACGACCGGACCGGGCACATTGATTGTCAAGGTGGAGTGCACAAGAGGTTCCTTTCCGGCGAATAGGCGAGGCGTCGCAGCGGCTGCGCTCGAACCATCACGTAATGGCTCCCGTCCGGCCGCTCGTCATCGCAGGCATTTCCATATTTCCGCCGCTGGCCCTCGCGCCGATGGCGGGCGTCACGAACGCGCTCTTCCGCAAGCTGCTCAAGCCCTTTGGCCTGGGCCTGACGGTGAGCGAGTTCGTCTCGGCGCAGTCGCTTGTGCGCATGAACCGGCGCACGCTCGAGATGATCGACGTGTACCCGGAGGAGCGGCCGACCTCGGTCCAGCTCCACGGCAACGATCCTGAGGTCATGGCGCAAGCGGCCGCCTTCGTCGAGGAGTGCGGCGCCGATATCGTTGACATCAATTTCGGCTGCCCCGCGCCCAAGATCGTCAAAGGCGGGGACGGTGCGGCGATCTTACGCGACCCCGATCTGGCCGTGGCCATCTGCGCGGCGGTGCGCAAGGCGGTGCACCGCGTACCGGTGACGGTGAAGATGCGCTTGGGCTGGTCAGCCTCGCAATACACCTTTATCGAGATCGCCAAGCGAGCGGAGGCGGCGGGCATCGACGCCTTCACGCTGCACGGACGGTATGGCCAGCAGTTCTACAAAGGCCAGGCTGACTGGTCGCATATCGCGCGGCTTAAAGAAGCGGTGAGCGTGCCGGTGATCGGCAACGGCGACATCCAGAGCGGCGCCGATGCGCTGCGTCGCATGGGCGAGACCGGCGTCGACGCGATCATGGTGGGGCGAGCGTCGCTTGGCAATCCCTGGCTCATCCGCGAGATCGCCTGCGTGATGCGCGGCGAAGGCACGCCACCCGCGCCGAGCGTGGAAGAACGAATCGATTTCGCGCTCACCCATTTCGATGCGATGATCGAGCGTTATGGAGAGAAGTCAGGAGTGCTGCAGATGCGCAAGCACCTCGGTTGGTATCTCAAAGGCATCGAGGGCGCGTCGGCGCTGCGCGAGCGGATCAACCACGAACCGTCGGCGGATAACGTGCGCATCATCTTAGCCGACGCAAGGACTCGAAGTGCGGCGGCCGAAGGGCGAGAAGCGTTGTCGGAAGCGGTGTGACCGGGGCTACGCCAGCCTCGCGGATACGGTGCAACATCCGCACCGCCGTCTAGGTAGTACAGAGGCAAGCCGGGCGACGCCCAGGCGAAGGAGCATGTCATATAATGGATACGAGCAATTCGAGCAGCGGCCCGACGCAGCCCACGCCTGCCGCCAATGCGCCAGCCCAAGCCACCCCTGCCCAAGCGGCCGCACCGCATCCGAGCATCACGCACGCAGGCAGCATTGGCGAGGCGCTCTCGAATCTGGCCAGCTACATCCCGGGCTTCGCCGGCTACAAAGGCGTTGAGGACCGGCGCATCGCCGACAAGCAGCTGCGCGCGGTCATCGGGGAACGTCTGGCAAAGATCAAAGGCCGGCTCGACGGGGTGACCGATACGCTGTCGCGCAGCGGGAACATGGATAACCTCGCGCTCATCGACCAGAGCGGACGCCGTTTGGAGAAACTCATCGACCGGATGCGTTTTGCAGATTACGGTTATGCGGCCGTTTTTGACCGCGTGCAGATGGGCGAGGCAGAGCTCACCCGCATCTACCAGTATGACGCTGGGCTCATGCAAGAGTTGGGCGTATTCGACGACGCGACAAATGAGGTCGAACAGGGTTCCAACGATGCGACCCACCTCAAGGCAGCCCTTGCCAAGCTCGATGCGCTGACAGCGGAGTTCGATCGCCGCTTCGACGCGCGCAAACATCTCTTCGACGGACTGCCGACGCCGTAGACCGCGGTTGAAATCCGTCCCGAAGACCGCCAATCACAAGGCCGCGGCTTGGCACGCGGCCTTTGTCATCGCGTGTGCGATGATCGCTCTCGCTGACACGCCAAGCAACCAACCCATCGGCGTGCCGCCTACGCCCCAGGCTGCGGCATCCGCCACACCCGACCCCTACGCCATCTTCGTCGGCGCCATGCGTGCCATGCGAACTGCGCAGGCGCAGCCGACGCCGTCCTACCTCGCCTACAAGCTCGAGGTCGACACCCACAACTTGCAGATCAACCCAGAGCGCTATCAAGGCAGAACCGGATACGCCCTCACTATCGATCATGCCAACCATCATTATACGTATCAGGTCTGGTATCGGGCGAAAGACGCCACGTCGCTCAGCCAGGACTTGACCACGCACGAGGCAGTCCCACTTACGTTGTTCGCGCCGGCACCCGTTGCGCTCGACGAAAGCTCGAGTCCATCGCCCAGGCCCGCGGCAGCCCCAGCAAGCAGCGCGAGCCCGACCCCAACCCAGAGCCCGAACACGGGCGTGTCGCCTGCCCCTGGCCTCGCCGCGCCACCGTCGCTCGGCACGCTGAGCGTGAGCGCAAGCCGTTACTATCGCATCACGTTCGTCGCCGTGGAACCGATGAACGACAGCCCGACGTACCATCTTCATCTGGTCGCGTTGGCCAACGCGAGCGAACATCCACTGACCGATTTGTGGGTCGACACCTCGACGAATCTGATCCGCAAGGCAAGCGCCGCCTTCACCTACCGCGCCGTCGCCGCGGGCGCAGGCGGGCAAGGGAATGCGAACTTCACGCAGGTCGACAAGTCGTGGATGGTGACAAGTTTTGATGGGGCCGTCAAGGGCTATGCGCTCGTCTGGCACGCCAATGTCGCCATCGCGATCCGCGCCTACGATATCATGCCGTTCGCGTACCTACCGGATAGCTATTTCACCACGCCGTCGCCGCGGGCGTCGCGCTAAGACACTCTTCCCGTAGGGGCTGTGAACTGCAACACGCGTCGAGCGGGACATACCTGGCCTTCCTTGAAACTTGTGCCGACCACCTAAGTATCTGTAGTGGCACAGCAAACGTCTGATGTTTTGAGGTAGCAGGAAACATGGCGCTCGGACTCTCGGTCATCGAATTCTTTGACAACAGCGGTCAGCAGATCGTCCACCGTTGGCCGGAGGCAGGCTCCACCGACATCAAGTGGGGCAGCCAGCTCATCGTGCAGGAGAGCCAAGCAGCGGTGTTCTTCCGCGACGGCAAGGCGCTCGACACATTCCAACCCGGCCGCTACACGCTGTCGACGCAGAACCTGCCGCTCGTCACCGGTCTGCTCTCGATGCCCTTCGGCGGCACCTCGCCGTTCCAGTCAGAAGTCTATTTCGTCGCGCTCAAGGTCTTCACCAACCAGCACTGGGGCACTGCCGAACCAATCCTCTTCCGTGACAGCGAATTCGCCATGGTGCGGCTGCGCGCATACGGCATCTTCAGCGTGCGCGTCACCGATCCGCAGCTCTTCGTCAACAAAGTGGTGGGCACGGCCAACGTCTACACCTCGGACGCGCTGCAGGATTTCTTCCGCAACATCATCGTCTCGCGCCTGAACAACTTGCTCGGCGAGACGATCAAGAGCATCCTCGACCTGCCCAAGTACTACGACGCGCTTGGTGCGGCCGGCAAGGCGCGCGTCAAGGACGACTTCGCGCAATATGGCGTCGAGCTCATCGACTTCCTCATCAATGCGATCACGCCGCCGGATGACGTGCAGAAGGTCATCGACGAGCGCACCGGCATGGGTGTGGTCGGCAACATGGGTCAGTACATGCAGTTCAAAGCCGCCAAGTCGCTGGAAGAGGCGGCGCAGAATCCGGGCGGCTCGGCAGGTTCAGCGGCTGGTTTGGGCATGGGTCTTGGTCTTGGCATGCAGATGCCTGGCATGATCAACCAAGCGATGCAACAAGCCGCTGCGCAAGCCACGCAGGGCGGCGGCGCTGGAGCGGCCGCAGCCGGTGCGGCGGCGGCGCTAGTGACGTGCGCGAAATGCCAGGCGCAGATCCCAGCCGGTTCGAAGTTCTGCCCTAATTGCGGCGCGGCAGTGGCGGCCATCGGTGAGTGCCCGAATTGCCACGCGGCGACTGCCCCCGGCGCGAAGTTCTG
>DAINRU010000030.1:10093-26669 GCA_036741695.1 Vulcanimicrobiota bacterium | reverse complement strand
GGCGGCGGACCTGTGTCTTCGGACTGGATATTGGGCTTTGCGACGCGACGCGGCGTCGCCGAACAGGGCTAGGGAAATCGTATCGTCGACCACCCAGGGCTCTGCATCGACGATGCGATGCAAAGCCCGGAGCATGCCCACCCCAAAGGCGGTTTGGCTTGCTCCGGGCATCAAGCGCATGTCACAGACTAAAGATATCGGTCTAGCGTGGAAGAATGACGACGCCCTCGGCCGCGGATCCACGCATCCCGATCACAGATCGTGATAGAGGTAGAACTCGTAGGGATGCGGCCGGATCTTGACCTCTTGCAGCTCTTTTACGCGCTTGTACGAGATCCACGACTCGATGAGCTCGCGCGAGAAGACCCCGCCGTCAAGCAGGTATGTGTGGTCGTCCTCGAGCGCGGCCAGCGATTCGTCAAGACTCCCTGGGACCGACTTGATCTTGCGCGCCTCGCGCTCGGGCAGGTCGTAGATGTTCTTGTCGATCGGGCCGAAGCCGGCGCGCGTCGGATCGATCTTGCGCTTCACTCCGTCGAGGCCTGCCATGAGCATCGCCGAGAAGGCGAGATACGGGTTTGCGGCCGGGTCCGGCGGCCGGAACTCGATGCGCTTGGATTTCGAGAATTTGGCCCCGGTGAAGAAGATCGGGATGCGGATCGCGGCTGAGCGATTGCCCTTGGAGAACGCCACGTTGACCGGTGCTTCGTAATGCGGCACGAGCCGTTTGTACGAGTTCGTCGTGGGCGCGCAAAAAGCCATGAGTGAATCGATGTGCGTCAGCAGGCCGCCGATGTAGTACAGCCCGAGCTGCGAGAGCTCGGCGTAGCCACCCGCCGAGTAGAACAGGTTCTTGCCCGCCTTCCACAAGCTTTGGTGCACGTGCATGCCCGATCCGTTGTCGCCGAAGAGCGGCTTGGGCATGAAGGTGACGGTCTTGCCGTGGCGCCGTGCCACGTTGCGCGTCACGTACTTGTAGATCATGACGTTGTCGCACTGCTGGAGCAACGTCTCGTAGCGGATGTCGATCTCGGTCTGGCCCGCCGTGCCGACTTCGTGGTGGTGCATCTCGACGTCGACGCCCCACTCTTTGAGTCCGAGCACCATCTCCGAACGGATGTCCATGTGCTTATCGGAGGGTTGCACGGGGAAGTAGCCCTCTTTGGGCCGCAACGCATAGCCGAGATTCGCGCTCTCGCTCTCGCCGGAGTTCCAGTGTCCCTCTTCGGAGTCGATGGCGTAGCCCGTCATGTAGGGCAAGATGTCGAAACTGATGTGATCGAAGATGTAGAACTCGAGTTCCGGCCCGAAGTAGGCGGTGTCCGCGATGCCGGTCTTCTTCAAATGCGCTTGCGCGCGCTGCGCGATGTTGCGCGGGTCTCGGCTGTACGCGGTCTGCTCGCGCGGGTCGAAGACGCTGCAGATGAACGACGCGGTGGGGATGTTGCAGAACGTGTCGACGCGCCCCGAACCGGGGTCGGGTAGCAGCACCATGTCGCTCTCTTGGATCTCCTGGAACCCACGGATGCTCGACCCGTCGAAGCCGATGCCGTATGCGAACGTGCCCTCATCGACTTGGTCTGCAGGCAATGAGGTGTGCTGCCACATCCCGGGCATGTCTATGAACTTGAAGTCGACGACTTTAGCGCCGCACTTCTTGATGAAGGCCAGCGCGGATTTCGCTGCTGAGGCAGGTGGCACGTGATCGCTCCTCTCCAGATCGAACTGTTGGCATCCGAACCATCGGAACTTGACGCATCGGACCTTTAGGTCCGATTTTCCCGATGCACGCCTAGGCTTTCAGGAAATCGGCCACGGTCTTTTAGCCTGCAGGCAAAGCGTGGGCCTCCGCCTTTGGCCATGTGGCGTTGTGGATAACTATGTCTGACAACCCCGGCAGAAGAACGTGCTCTCGCCCCCGGCGTGGACCGATGAGATGCGGTGACCGCATCGCGGGCAGCTCGCCTTGCCGCGCGCATGGACCCGCATGAAGGAGCGGTCCTGGCGATGGAGTTTGTGCTTGCCGTCGGCGTATTGCCGCTTCACGGTGGCGACGGCGGCGGTGAGCACCGAGCGCATCGCATCGTAGAGCGCACGGCGCTCGACGTCGGATAACGTCGAGGCTCGGCGCAGCGGGCGCAGTCTGGCTTCGAAGAGGATCTCGTCCGCGTACCCCTTGCCGATGCCGGCGACGAAGACCTGGTTGCGCAAGACGTTCTTGAGCTCGCCACGGTGGCGTCGCAGCCGCGCCGCGAACGTCTCGAAATCGAGCGCGGGATCCAGCGCATCAGGTCCGAGATCGGCGAAGTTTGGGATCTCGGTCGCGGGATCAGCCGTGAGGTAGACCCGGGCCATCAGGGTGTTGTCGAGGAATCGCAGGTCTTCGGCGCCGGAGAGCTGGAGCGTGAAACAGGTCGCGGGGAGCGCGGGAGCGCCGCGGCTGCAATAGGCGAAGCGCCCGCTCAGCATGGGGTTGATGACAAGCTGCGCACCCTGGTCGCGGAAATCGAATATGAGGAATTTCCCACGCCGGCTGACTCGAGCGATGGTGCGCCCTGCAAGGTCGCGGCTGAAATCCGCCGGAGGGTACCGGATGACAAAGGCGCGTGCCGGTACGGTGATGACGGCGAGGATGGATTTGCCTACGGTATAGGTGGTCAGCGCCTCGCGCAGCAGCTCGAGCTCAGGGAGTTCCGGCACATCGCCGCCAGGTCAGGAGCTCGGCACCATCAAGACCTGCTGTGTGATCGTCTGGTCTTGGATGACGGTGACCGTGACCGGTTCATTGTCGAGACCAGCGGCGTGAGCGTCGATTGCGTGCGAACCGATCGGCACCGGGGTGACCGTCGTCTTGCCCGAGGCATCCGTCAAGTTTTGCGCGGTCGTGCCACCGATGGTCACGAGCACGCCGGCGACCGGCTGGTTGTTGCTGGCGAGCACGCAGGTCACGTTGACCGTGCCGAACTGCTGCACGCCGATGGCGTTTGGATTCGGACAGCCCCATAGGCCCAAGGTCGCACATACCACGGCGACCGAACCGGCTGCCCTTGCCCATATGGTGGACTTTTTCATATCAACTGGCACTCAATTCGGCGCTTACGGCCATGCTAGAAGGCTTTCTGAAAGCGAAGTTCGCTCCAAGGCCGGTCACACCTCGTCCCCCCTCATTGCAAGCCGGACGCCGGAGAGTTATACTCGTGCTACCTATGAACCGACACATGCGGCTGGTCGCCATGATGGTGGCTGCGATGGCCTTCATGGTGGCGGGTTTTGCCGTTTGCGCGGCGGACGAGGGGACCGTCATCAGCTCCGAGTCCCCGGGTGCGCTGCTGGCCCAAGCCCAGGCTGAAGCGGACGCTGGCCACAATAGCGCCGCAAAAGACATCTTGGTCACGGCTGTGGCCGCGTACCCGTACGACATAGCTCTCGTGAAGCTGCTCGGCGACGTCGACTATCGGACGGGCGACTACAACGGAGCAGTCGCGGCCTACGAGAAAGTGCTCGCGGTTAATCCCAACGACAAGGACGTGCACAACCGGTTGGGCGGCGTCTACGCGGCGCAAGACAAGTATCAAATGGCCATCGACGAGTTTCGCAAGAGTCTGCCGCTGTCGGAAGGATTCGCAAATCTGATCCAGCTGTATCTGGACGAGGATAGGCTGGGCGATCTCGAAGCCGAAGAGACAAACGAGCTCATGCTGGCGCCGTTTGATCCTAAGGCGCATTTCGATCTCGGACTCGTCTACTATTACGAGAAGAAGTACGATCAATCAATGGCTCAGTTCGAGTCCGCGCTCAGCGAGGATTCGCACTCGAGCGACGCACGTAACGGCATAGGCATGGTCGACGGCGAGCTTGGCCGCCATGCCGAGGCGATCAACGAGTATAAGACGGTCATCGCCCAAGACCCCACCTATGCCAACGCCTGGATCAATTGGGGCGTCGAGCTCATCACGCTGTCCGACTACAAAGGCGCGATCGAGAAGCTCAATCATGCGCTCGAACTCAAGCCGAACTACGCGGTGGGCTATGGCAACCTCGGCGTCGCCTATGATTATCTGGGTGATTTCACGCAAGCCGTGGAGCTCTACGAGCGCAGTCTACAGCTCGACCCACGCGAGCGCGAAGCGTACGAGAATCTCGGCAGCCTGTACTTCAATCACGATCTGCTCAACCTGGCTGAGGCGGCGTTCATCAAAGGCCTGTCGGTCTCTCCGCACATGGCGGAGCTGCACTTCAATCTCGGCGTCGTCTACGAGCAGCAGCAGAAGTACGATCTCGCTGCCGAGCAATACAAAGAAGCGCTCAGTAGCGCCCCAAACAACGTGGAGATGCGTCAGCAGCTAGCGGAGGTGCAGGCAAAACTCGTCCACCAATAGACTTCTCGGACAACGAACAGACCTTTGCGGCAACGGACCTTTGAAGCAGCGGACCTTTAGGTCCGTTTTTTGATATTCACCCGTAGCCCGCACGACGCGGTGAAATCAGGCCCTGATAGGCTTCTACTTCGTTGCGATGACGTCGACTTCGATCAATGCGCCGAGCGGCAGAGCGCCGCACCCCACCGTGGTGCGCGCCGGGCGGTGCGCGCCCATGTGCCGTTCGTAGATCGCGTTGACCTCCCCGAAATGAGTAAGGTCGACCAAGAAGATCGAGACCTTGACGATCTTGTCGACGGCCGAACCAGCCGCGCTCAGGACGGCGCTCAGGTTGCGGAAGACCTGTTCGGTCTGTGCCGTGAGCCCGTTCGCGAGGCTGCCCGACGCGGGGTCGAGACCGACCTGCCCCGAGCAGAAGATGAAGCCATTCGCTTCGATGGCCTGGCTATACGCCGCGACGGGTTTCGGTGCGGCGGGGGTAGAAATGAATTTCATCGCCACGTGTAGTCCACCGTGGCGCGTACGGCCACCTTCTCTCATGAGGTCGTCACAGTGGCAGAAACGCTGATCTACACCAAACCTGGTTGCCCGTATTGCGCGGCCGCGCTGGAGGATTTCCGCGAGCGCAAGCTCGCGTTTCGCCAGATCGACGTGCAGCACGACCTCGCCGCCCGCGAGGAGATGCGCAAGCTCTCCGGGGGCTTGCGGGTGCCCGTCATCGTCCAGCCCGACGGCACGGTGGCCGTCGGCTTCGACGGCTCCTGAACGGTTCATTGACGGGCGTGTCCCGTCACTAGCGACCACCAGGCGTCTCTGCCGATAACTGAAAGCATAGCCACCTTTTCTGGGTGGTCGCTTGAGGATGACAGAGACCACCTTCCGTAATCCTGTGGACGAAGCACGCTGGCTCGAAAGCAGCGTGCTCAAGTCACGCCTGCTCACGATCGGGGTGGCTGCTCTCATCTTCGCGGCGCTGCCCTGGCCCTATTCGCGCTGGCTGCAAGCCGCCATCCTCGTGGTCTGGCTCGTGCAGGGGATCGTGGCCGCCACGTTCGTCCGGCGCGCGACGACCGCAAGCCAAGTGATGTGGTCCGGCCGCATCCTCCTCGCGCTCGATACCCTCACCCTCACGGTGCCGGTGCTCCTGTATATGCCGCACCTGCCCGAAGTCTGGATCGCGATGCTCATCCCCATCATGTGGGGCGGCGTGCGCGAGCGCCTCGCCGGAGCAGCCAGCGTCGCAGCGCTGGCGACCGTCGTCATCTTCATCGCTTCCGCGTTGCATCTCATCGCACCGGCCGGCGTGCCGCAGTTCGGCCGCATCCTCTTTGACGTCAGCATCATCTGGCTGAGCGTGCTCGCCATCCGCCAGCTCGTGCGCGCGGTGGCGCTGCGCAATGAAGCGCTCGCGGCGCAGCGCGAGAAGCTGGAAACGGCCTATGGCGCCCAAGCCGAGATGCGCATGCGCGCCGACACGCAAGCCGCCACGCTGAAAAAAGTGACCGAGCTCGCCGTCAGCTTGTTGCGCGAGCGCCAGCTCGACCAGCTCTTGGACCGCATGCTCGACGTCACCATGCAATCTTTCGGATTCCGCGCCGGTGCGATCTTGGTCGCCGAGCGGGAGACGGAGTCGTATGCGTATTCGGTGGTGCGCGGATACCCCGCGCCGGCCGATGAGCTTCTGCGTAAGCGCCACATCCCGTTCGCGCTCGCCGAGCTGAAGATGGATAAACGCTTTGCCATCCGGCCATCCGTGTACTACGCTCCCGCGGAGCGGCAGACGTGGTACACCGACCCCGAGATCTGCTACCATCCGGACCACGTCGATCAGCGCCGCCACGGCGCGGGATCGTGGCATGAGGCTGACACGCTCACCTTCGCGCTGCGCAGCTCGTCGGGCGAGGTCATCGGAATCCTCATCCCGGACGCGCCACTCGACGGGAAAGTGCCGTCCGACGAGACCATCGACAACATCGCGTTGTTCGCGCGCTTGGCCGCAGCCGCCATCGAGAACGTCCATATCGTCGCCACGGAGAAGAGCCGCGCCAACACGCTCTCCGAGCAGAACGTCGAGATGAAGCGTTTGTACGCGAACGTCGAGGCGCTTGCCGAGGAGCGCCGGCTGCAGGCGGACCGCCTGGCGCGCATCCTCGAGCTCACCGCAGCCATCTTCCGCGAACGCAACCTCAAGACCATGTTGCAGCGCATCCTCAAGGTGGCCATCGATACGTTCGGTTTCTCCGCCGGGACGATTCTCTTGCGCGATCCGCACCGCGACGTCTACGTCCGCCACGCGGCGGTCGGCTACCCAAGCGGTGTCGAGGGCGGCGAGGTCTCAACCGCCGAGATGCTGCGCGACATGACGCCGGCGACCAAAGTGCGCGACACCTTCTACTATGTCCCTATGGAGCTGCACCACGGCGGCGGCGTATCGCGCCATCCGGACCGGCTCGAGCTGCCGCGCATCCAGCCCGGCGACTGGCATGAGAACGATCTGTTGCTCTTCCCGATCTTCGATTCGGGCGGGCAGCTCATCGGCGTGCTCTCGCCCGACGACCCGAAGGACCGGCGCGTGCCGCGCGACGAGACCATCCGCACCATCGAGGTGTTCGCGCAGCTCGCGGGCATCGCGGTCGAGACCGCGCGCCTGCGCGCATCGGCCAACGCAGACATCCCCGCCTAAACGGACCTAAAGGTCCGTTGCTTCAACGCTTTAGGACGCTCTGCTCACAGACGCAAGTACGCGTCGAGCTCCCACGGATGCACTTGCGTCCTGTACGTCTCCCATTCCGCAAGTTTCGCCTCGCGTAGGCGCTGGTAGCTGTGGTCGCCGAGCGCAGCGCGCACCACAGCGTCCTCGTCAAGAGCCAGGACGGCCTCGTGCAGCGAGAGCGGCAGCTGCTCGATGCCCAGACTCGCCCGCTCGTCATCGCTGAGCGTGAACACGGCCACCTCGATCGGGTCGCCAGGCACGAGCTTGCGGCGGACGCCGTCCAGACCGGATTTCACGATGCAGGCCAGGGCCAGATACGGATTGCATGATGGGTCCGGCGAGCGCAGCTCAACCCGCACGTCACCGCCGGCTGCGTCTGGGACCCGCACGAGCGCGCTCTTGGCGCGCTGCGCCCACTGCACGTAGGTGGGAGCGTCGTACCCGGGCACGAGCCGCTTGTACGAGTTCACCGTCGGGTTGGTCACGAGCGTGAAGCCGCGCGCGTGTGCGAGCAGTCCGCCGATGTACGAGAGCCCGACGTCGCTCACGTTGGCCGGATTGCCGCTGGCCATATCGGCAAAGGCATTGGCATCGTCGCGCCGCAGATGCTGCGAGATATGCAAACCACTGCCGTCTTGCGCGACGAATGGCTTGGGCATGAACGTGGCGTCCAGGCCGTGACGCGCGGCCACGGTCTTGACGACCACGCGCGCCGTTGAAATCGCGTCGGCCAGCACGAGGACGTCCGCATCGCAGAGGTCGATCTCGTGCTGGCCGTGCGAGACCTCGTGATGGGTCGCCTCGACCCGGATGCCCATCTCCTCGAGAGCGAGGGCGACGTCGCATCGCGCCAGGTCGCCCCGGTCGATCGGGCTCAGATCGAAGTACGAACCTCGATCCGAGGTGGCAGTCGTGGGTCTGCCGTCGCGCGACTGCTCGAAGAGGAAGAACTCGAGCTCCGCGCTGGCCTGCGGGGTGAAGCCCTCGCGCTTGGCCTCCTCCAGCACGCGCCGCAGCGTGCTGCGCGTGCAGCCTTCGAACGGCGTGCCATCGGGGTTGTGCACGTCGCAGAGCAGGCGGGCCTGGGCGGGTTGGTCTGGCGGGGCGGGCAGCACGGCGAACGTATCGGCATCGGGCGCGAGATACATATCGGTTTCTTCGTGGCGGACGAACCCTTCGATGCACGATCCGTCAAAGGCGACTTTGTCCTCGAGCGCGGTGTCGAGCTCCCCGATCGGGATGGCCACGTTTTTTGTGACGCCATGGATGTCGTTGAACTGCAAGCGGACCAGACGGACGCCCGCGTCCTTCGCGCGCTTGATCAGGTCTCGCTTACTCATGGGTCTCCTCGCGCGTGTTCATCTGCCGGATGGCGAGCGCGGCTCGCAGCGACAGCTGGCCCTTGGGCGTTTTCAGATCCGTCTTGAGGATCTGTGAGATCTGGTTCAGCCTGTAGAAGATCGTGTGCCGGTGGACCGACAACCGCTCGGCGGCCTCCTTGACGTTCTCGCCCACCTCGAAGTAGAGATGGAGCGTGGCGACGAGATCGGTCTTGTGCTTGCGGTCGTATGCCAACAATGGCTCGATGAGGCCCTCGGCAAACGCCACGAGCGCATCGCGATCGGCGCCGCCGTGCAGCAGCGCGTAGATGCCGAGATCGGGGTACACGGCGACCGTGCCGCGGCCGAAGAGGCGCCGCCCGAGCGAGAGCGCGAGGCGCGCCTCACGCAGGGTGAGCGGCACCTCGAGCAGGTCGCTGCGATACGAGCCGATGCCGCAGTTCACCGACGTGGCAGCGCCGGCGTCGGGGAGATCGCGCAGCGCGTTGGCCGCGGCTTGGCGCGCGCGCGCCACGTCGACTTTGTGGCGGATCGGGAAGAGGGCGACGACTTGCCCGCCCGCCGCGCTCAGCGGACAGATGGCATCGGCCGGCGACAGCGCCTGATGGACGAAGTCCCTGCAGCTCGGCGAGGCGCTACCCTCGAGATCGAAGACGCCGACGAGATAGGACGGCGGCAGCGTCACCCCGACCGCGTGCGCCTGTGCCTTGAGGTCGTTCGCGTCTGAGATCTCACCACCCAGATACTGCTCCCAAAAGACGCGCCGTGCCTGACCGCGTCCGGCCCCGCGGCGTGCATATTCGACCGCCGCTGCGCTTGCCGCGATGCGCAGCGCCGGCGAGACGTCGCCGCGCGACGGGCCGCGCACGAAAAGAGTGACGTATCCTGGCCCTGCATCCACGTCGCTCTGCCCGGGCATCTGCACGCAGAGCGCGTGCAGCGACTCCGAGATCGCGCTGCGCACCACCGCGCCGTTCTTGGCGCGCTTGCCCGCCTCGAGATAAAAGGTCGAGAACGACGGAGGCAAGGGTCCAACGCCGCCGTGCGCCTCGGCCAGCGCCAGATGACGCCACTGATCGTCCTCGATGAGGACGGCGCCATGGGTCGCCTCGGCGAGCAGTTGGGCGATCGCTTTGAGGCCGCCGCCGCCTGAGATGACGCGTGCGGCTTGTTCGCTCAGAGCGGCGAGTTCGTCTGCAGTCATGATCCGATGTGGAAGAGTGTGACGACCAGGTACAACGCGGTGACGATGATGAGGCCGATGGCGGTTACCCAGGCGACCAGATTGAAGAACGGGCTATTGACGTGCTCGCCCATCAGATCGCGGTTGTTGATGAGCCGCAGCATGGAGATGACGACGACCGGCAGCAGCATGCCCGAGACGACCTGCGACCAGAAGATGATGGCCAGCAGCGGCGCGCCCGGCGTGAGCACGGGTAACGCCCCGAAGAGGATGATCCCCAGGTACAAGCCATAGAAGATCGGCGCCTCACCGAAGCGCTTGTCGACACCGGATGCGAATCCGAACGCCTCGCACACCGAATATGAGGTCGAGAGCGGCAGCACCGACGCCGCGAACAGACCGGCGTTGAGCAGGCCGACGGCGAACAGAAGGCCGGCGTACTTGCCGGCCAGCGGTTCGAGCGCGAGCGCCGCTTGCCCGGCGTCACTGACGACGATGTGATGGACGAAGAGCGTGGCGCCGCACGCCACGATGATGAAGTAGGCGACGATGTCGGTGATGAGCGACCCAACCACGACGTCGGCCTGCGAATAGCGCAGCTCTCGCGGCTTGACGCCTTTCTCGACGACGGACGATTGGATATAGAATTGCATCCATGGCGCGATCGTCGTGCCGATCACCCCGATGAACATGGCGAGGTAGGCCGACGACCACGCGAAGCTCGGCACGAACGTCTGGTGCGCGACGTCCGCCCAATCCGGTTTGGCCAGCAGCCCGGAGATGATGTAGGTGACGTAGACGAGGCAGGCGAGCAAGAAGACCTTCTCGACCGATTTGTAGTTGCCGCGCAGCACGAGCAGCGAGACGAAGATCGCAGCGGCGACGACCATAGCGAAGCGGGTGAAGATGACCCACGGGAACGCGTTGTGGAGGACGTCAGCGCTGGCCGCTACGCCGGCGAACTCGGCGACGGTGGTGAAGAGGTTAGTGATCAGCAGGCTGATCATCACGAAGACCGTGATGCGCACGCCGAACTGCTCGCGGATGAGGTCGGCCAGTCCCTTGCCCGTGATGACGCCCAAGCGGATGCACATCTCTTGGATGACGATGAGCGCGACCGTCACCGGTATGAGCAGCCACAAAAAGGCGTAGCCGAATTGCGATCCGGCGAGCGAGTACGTCGCGATCCCGCCAGCATCGTTGTCGATGTTGGCGGTGATCATCCCCGGGCCGACGATAGACAAGAAGAGCAGGAGCGAGCGCCACATGCCGACGCGCCTGCGCGGACCCCGTCTCTCTACTGTCTCGACCGCCTCCATATCGGGCGGTTTGCGCTCACTGCTTGGGAAGCCTTGCTTTCGAACGCGACTTTCCGACGCGAGGCAGCATCTTGCGCATCTTCTCCGGCAAGAGCACGTCGATGACGTCGTCCACGGTGACGATGCCCTGCATGCGGCCTTCAGCATCGACCACGGGAACGGCGACGAAATCGTAGCGGGCGATGGTCGTCGCCACTTCCTCGCGCGGGGTCTCGAGGTCCACGGTCACCACGTCATCGATGGCGATGTCGGCGACCTGCGTCTCCGGCTGTGCCTTGATGAGCTCTCGTAACGACACGACCCCGAGGATCCGCTCTTGCGGATCCAACACGTAGATGTAGTAGACGAGCTCGGCGTCTTCGGCCGCCGCGCGGATGTGCTCGAA
The DNA here is from genome assembly GCA_036741695.1 of Vulcanimicrobiota bacterium. Classification (GTDB taxonomy): domain Bacteria; phylum Vulcanimicrobiota; class Vulcanimicrobiia; order Eremiobacterales; family Eremiobacteraceae; genus JAFANK01. The sequence goes on along the minus strand of DAINRU010000030.1, from coordinate 15,350 downwards.
CGCCTGCGCGACCGTCAACCCCGGCGGCAGCCACAGGTACTCGGTCGTCATGAGCCCGCCCGCGGTCTCCTCGGGATGGGCCAGCAGCTCGCGCACGTCCTGCGCCTCTGCCGGTTCCATGAGCTCGAGGATCTCTTGCTGTTTGTCGGTGTCGATCTCGCCGAGCAGATCGGCGGCGTCGTCTGGGGTCATGTTCTCGATGATGTCCGCCGCGCGATCCGGGTTGAGATCTTCGAGGATGGAGAGCTGCGTGTCGACCGGCAGCTGCTCGAGGGCATCAGCCGCGGTCTCTTCGTCAAGCGAGCCGATGAGCGAGGCCTGGTCTGCAGCCGCGAGCTCCTCGATGATCGAGGCGAGGTCCGCTGGGTGGATGCGGTCGATCTTGTCTTGGGGAACGCGCAGCCGCAGGGCCTCGCCTGGACCTTCCAGGTGCAGCGGCTGCACGGCGTCCCAGGAGATGAGGGCCGAGCGGACGCCGGGCGCGGGAACGCGATCGAGCAAGCGGTCCCCCAGATAGCGCAACCCCAGCCTGCGCAGCAGACCCGGCAGGCCCACGTCGGCGGCGATGACGCGCAGATGATCTCCGGCGGGAGCGAGCTTGACGTCATTGACGCGCACGACCTTGCGTCCGTCGACGTCGACGATCTGCTTGTCGAGCAGCTCCTTCTGCAAGAGCAGCTCGTCGATAGCGACGGGTGCGCTCGAGCCCTCGAGCGGCGGAGCGCCGAGCGTCACGGCGTAGTCGGTGATGGAGACGATGCTGGAGAAGGGCGCATAGCGGACGACGCCGTCCGTGCCTTTAACGTACATGCCGACGACGGGTGGGAAGCTCTCGGAGCCGGCGACCGCGATGTCATCGACGCGGCCGATGCGCGACCGCTTTGTCCCGGTCAAGAGCTCGACCGGGCGTCCGCACAGTTCGCTGACGAACGCCTCGCGCAGCTCCACGTCATCTCCCCCCTCTCGCGCGGCTTAGCAGCACCGGATCTCGACGCAACCGACCTTTGAAGCAACGGACCTTTACGTCCGTTAGTATACTACGCTTCCCTGATCGACCTATCGAGCACCGCGACCGCGTGGTCGATCTGCGAGCGATCGACGACCAAGGCCGGGGTGAAGCGCAGCGCGGAAAAGCCGGCGGGCAGCAACATGAGTCCATGGACGAAGCAACGCGCCAGCACGCGATCGCGCAGGGCGCTGTCGTGATTGCGCGTCGCGCGGTCGGTGACGAAATCGACCGCCAGCATGAGGCCTTTGCCGCGCACGTCGCCGATGCAGGCGTGGCGCTCCTGCAGTTCGCGCAAGCGGGCGATGAAATACTCGCCGAGCTCTGCTGCGCGCTCGACCAGTTTCTCCTCATGCATGACGTCCAGCGTCGCCTTGATCGCGGCCAGCCCGATGCCATTGCCGCCAAAGGTGTTCGAGTGGGCGCCCTGCACGCCGAAATCCAAGTCGGCATCCAGCACTTGCGCCGCGACTGCCACCCCCGAACCCACCGCCTTGCCGAGCGACGTGCAATTGGCGGTCACGCCAAAATGCTCGATGGCGAGCATCTTGCCGGTCTTGCCCATGCCGGCCTGGACCTCGTCATCGACGTAGGCGATGCCATGTCGCTCGGCGATGTCGCGGATGATCTGGATGAACTCGGGCGGTGGCACGATGTACCCGCCCTCGCCCTGAATGGGTTCGACGAAGATGGCCGAGACTTCGTCCGGCGGGATCAGCTGTTTGAAATACAACTCCTCGAGGATGCGGGCGCACCAGATATCGCAGCTCGGATATGACATCTTGTACGGGCAGCGATAACACGAGGCATAGGGCACGTGGTGGACGTCGGGCAGATTCGAGGTGAAACGGGCGCGCTGCGCGATCTTGCTGGCAGTCATCGCGTTGGCTCCCATGGTGCGGCCGTGGAACGCGCCGAGGAATGCGATGAGGCGCTTGCGCGTGGGTTTGTTGTAGCGGGTGGCTTTGATGGCGGCTTCATTGGCTTCGGTGCCGCTGTTGCAGAGGAAAACCCGCTTGTCTTTGATGCCGGGCACGAGCTTGATGAGCCGTTCTGCGACCTCGGCCTGCAGGGGCGAATAGAAATCCGGGCTATTGATGAAGAGCCAGCGCTCGGCTTGCTCTGCGATGGCTTTGACCACCTTGGGGTGTGAGTGCCCCGTTGCCGCCACCATGCCGTTGGTGAAGTCCAAGAAGACATTGCCGTCGACGTCTTCAACCATGAGCCCGCTGGCCTGTTTGACCACGATGGGCGCGGTCTTCGTGCCGGTCGTCAGCGTGGCGGTCTCCCGCGCGACGATGGCCTTGCCGCGTGGGCCGGGCAGGTCGTAGGTGGGGATGCCGGTCGATGTTTCGAGCATTGTACGGGTTTCGACGACGCGGAAAGGGACACATCCTCCATGAAGGGAGGCCGCATGCCGCGCTTCGCCATCGGTTTTGACTTCGACCACACGCTGGGCATCGACAACAAGCTGGAGGTCGATGCGTTTGTGCGACTCGTGCGCGATCTCGCGCCGTCCGCGCAACGCGATGTCGACGAGCAGCGCGCTCGTATTGCGATGGTGCGCGAGATCGGACACTACCGCAGCGGACGCTGCTCGATCGACCACGCCGTGGCGCTGGCGCTTGAAGACGTGTTGGGCGACGGATCGGGCGTGCAGCCGGCCATCGATGCCTTTCGCGCGCTCGCGCTGCAGATGGCTCCGGTCCACGTCCAGCCCGTGCCCGGAGCGATCGAGTTGCTGCGCGTGCTCGATGCGCGCTCGGTGCCATACGCCATCCTCACCAACGGCTGGAATCCGCTGCAACAAGTCAAGGCGGACTGCATCGGATTCGCAAAGCCCGTCTTCGTGAGTGACGACCTTGGGATTCGTAAACCGAACATCCACGCGTTCAACGTGTTGCGCGATCATTTCACCTTGCCCGCCGACAGCATCTGGTACGTGGGTGACGAACCCAAAATCGACGTGCTGGGCGCATTGGGCGCCGGCATGCGCGCGGTCTGGTTCGACGGAGAGCAGGGCAAGTTTCCGACCGACATCCCGGCCCCGACGGCGATCGTGACAGACCTGCGCGAGATCGCGGCGCTCATCCCCATCGAAGCGCACGCGAAGGACTGACGTGGTAGAACCGATCGACGGTCGATTCGCCGTCGCACGCGCGGCCGCGCGCGAAGCGGGAGCGCTGCTGCACGCCAAGCTCGGGACCCACCTCGCCGTGCGGTCCAAGGACGTGCGTTCCAATCTCGTGACCGAGGCGGACACGCAAAGCGAAGCGCTCATCCGCTCGATGATCGGCGCTGCTTTTCCCGACGACGGCGTACTGGGCGAAGAAGCCGGGCGCTCAGGCCGAGATAGCGAACACCTGTGGATCGTGGATCCGTTGGACGGCACGACGAATTACGCGCACGGCTACCGCTGCTTTTGCGTCTCCATCGCCTTCGCGCGCAGCGGCGTCGTCGAGTTCGGCATCGTCTACGACCCGATGGCCACGGAGATGTACGAGGCGCGCCGCGGAGGGGGTGCCACCTGCAACGGAGCGGCGTTGCAGATCTCCCATCACGACGATCTGCGCGACGCGTTGCTCGTGACCGGCTTCCCGGCGCACAAGGTCGATGATCCGCGCGGGAACCTTCGGCCGTTCGCAGATTTCATGCAACGCGCGCAGGCTATTCGCCGCGACGGGTCGGCCGCGCTCGATCTGTGCTATGTCGCGGCCGGACGCTTCGATGGTTTTTGGGAGCCGGGTTTGCATGCCTGGGATATCGCGGCGGGCATGCTCATCGTGCACGAGGCCGGCGGCATGACGACCGATTATCGCGGCGAGCCTGCGAGCCTTGACGGCGGGCAGATCGTCGCGTCCAATGGGAAGATCCACAACGCGATGATCGAGACGCTGCGGCCGTATGCCTAATCACGGGGTTGCTATCTCGATCGAGCGCGCGCGATGATGGCTCGCGTCGGCTGCATCGTGCTGGCCGCCGGTGAGAGCCGGCGCATGGGGAGCGCCGACAACAAGCTGCTGCTCCCCTTCGACGGCGATCCGCTCGTGCAGCGCGCGATCGACACGGCGGCGCAATCCAACGCGCTCACCTGCACGCTCGTGGTCGGCGCCCTTGCCGAGCAGGTGCTCGACACGGTCGACGTGCGGCGCTGTGCTGTCGTCGAAAACACACACTGGCGGGAGGGCATCGCGAGCTCGATCCGTGCTGGCCTCGCCCAGCACCGCGGCGATGAGGCGTGTCTTTTCATGGTCGCAGATCAGCCCTTCATCGAGATCGATGACCTCAACGGGCTCATCGCCCATCACCTCGCCGAGCGCGACGCGATCGTGGCCCTACGTTCGGGAGAAGTCTGGGGCACGCCGATGCTCTTTCCGCAGACCGCCTTCCCGGGTCTTGAGCGATTGCGTGGAGACGAGGGAGCAAAACGCTACGCGCGGGCTCACGAGTCTCAGCTGCGCTTCGTCAGGGCGCGCTCGACCCACGCGTTCGCAGACGTCGACACGAAGTCGGATTACGACGCCATCCGTCAGATCGATCCGCGCACGTAGAACGCCGCGAATTCGCCCGTCTCGGCGTCGACGATCTCCTCGATGCTCTCCACGACGGCGCCCGGCGGACCGGAGCGCGCCCATACACGCAGAGCGCTGACGTGTTGCGGCGCACCTTCGGCGACCACTTCGACGCTATCGTCGATGCGGTTGCGCACCCAACCGGTGAGCCCGAGGGAGGCTGCGAGCTTGTGCGTGCTGCCTCGGAAGAAGACTCCTTGCACGCGCCCGCGGATGATCAGATGCACTCGGCTCATTGTGACGGAACGGACCTTTGACGCAACGGACCTTTAGGTCCGTTTATGGCGGAGGGGGTGAGATTCGAACTCACGAGGGACTTGCGCCCCTAACGGTTTTCAAGACCGTCGCGTTCAACCGCTCTGCCACCCCTCCACGCCCATGGATTAAGGGTTCCCTGTTTCTTGAAAAGAGAACGCCTCGTCACGCAGCATAACGGGGCGATACCATGTCAACGAACTTCCAGTTGGCGGATTTAGCCGCGTTCCATTGCTGTCAGCCTGGGGCGCGAAGTAGGCTACATTTAGGGCATCGGTCTGACAAGCACCTGTAATGTAGCCCAGCGGAGAATGCGATTCCACCATGAGACTGCCCTTCGTTACATCAAGGACTTCTAACGCCTGCGTGCGCCAGCCTGAAGTCCCTGGCGAGCTGACTCGCTTTGGACCTACAGCTGGGCTAC
>DAINRU010000030.1:0-9993 GCA_036741695.1 Vulcanimicrobiota bacterium | reverse complement strand
CGCCAGCCTGAAGTCCCTGGCGAGCTGACTCGCTTTGGACCTACAGCTGGGCTACGGCCGGTTCAACTGGGAAACTTGGCCGTTTTCAGGCGGCTGGCGCTTTCAAAATGAAAGGACGGTGCTGTGGAGGATTAAGAACAGCTTACAAGTTAATTACGGGCTGTGGCTAGCGATTCGACTCTCCTGGCTGGCCGCCGTGTTCGTCTTTCGTGACAATGCTAGACGACCGCGCCTTTTTGCCATTCCAGAAAGGGTCACCATGTTAGTCAATCGCTTTATCCGCGCTGGCATTGGTGTTCTCACTACCCTCTGGTTGATCTCCCAGGCAACAGGGACACTGGCAGGTACGACCGGCACCATCAATGGGACAGTATCTAACGCCGATGGAACACCAGTCGTCGATGCGCAAGTCATAGCGTTATCTCCATCGGCGACGCAACGTGGCGTCACTGACGCTCACGGCCACTATATCCTGCTCTCGGTCCTTCCTGACACGTATACGGTCACGGCCTCCAAAGATGGCTATGACACCGTCCAACAAAATGGCATCACGGTTATCGCCGATCAGACGCAAACCGTCAACTTCGTCACGAAGAAGTCGGTGGCCACGCTTGGCAAGGTCACAGTTGTGGGCACGGCGACGGCCCTCGTGAGCCGCAGTCAGACCTCAAATATCTACGCCGTGAACTCCCAGCAGATGACCACCGTACAATCGGCGGGCGGCGGCAACAATCTCGCCAACGCGTACTCCGCGATCGACACGGTTCCCGGCATCTATCACTTCTCGAGCAACGCCGGCTGGGGACAGACGCTATATATCCACGGCGGCAGCTACACAGAAGTAGGGTACGAATACGATGGCGTGCCGGTCAACCGGGCCTTCGACCAGTACAACGGCGACACGCTCTCGACGCTCGGCAACCAACAGGTACAGGTCTATACGGGGGGCGCCCCGGCGAGCTCTTCGACCTCAACGGTCTCGGGCTTTATCAACCAGGTCATTCGAACCGGCACGTATCCGGGCTTTGCCAACCTCAATCTCGCCATGGGTTCGCCCAGCCTCTGGAACGGCGCGAAGTTCGAGATCGGCGGTGCCGTCCCCGACCAGCGCTTCACGTATTACGCCGGCGTCTCCGGCTATTCGCAAACGCTGCGCTATTACGATCAGTTCAATGGCGGTAATTCAGTCAGCAGCCCCTTTGAGAACATCTCGGCGTATAACTCGGCGCTCTTCACGTTCTACGGAGAAGGAACGCTTCCGTATTGCAACGTCAGCAGCTCGGGCGTCATCATCGACCCAACCCCAAAAACCTTACCGGACGCCGGTTGTTATATCCGCGGGATCCCCCAGAACATCAACACGAACGTCGGGGCCGGGGACACGCCCGCCCAAGTCGTCGATCATGAGGGCGTGATCAATCTGCACTACGAACTGCGGCACCAAAACGGCACCCAGGATGACATCCAAGGATTGTACAGCGGTTCGTTCCTCTATCAACGATACTATAGCAGTATTGCCGACGACGGCGGCCTGACCAACGTCACGACGGCCACCGGCGGAACCGGTTTTCTGGCCCCCAGTGTTCCGGCAAACTTGATACCGCTGATCACCCCGTGCTCGACGACAGCACCCTGCTTCACCGACGGCTACGCGTTCCCGAACGGCACGCAGTTCGGACAGTCGGTGACCCCGGCAGGTGGCAGCAGCAACAACGGGTCTAGCCTCCCCTACATCAGGTATTTGTATCCGAGCTCACCGACGAACCGTGCCTATAACTCCACGATTCCCATCGACCAGCGTGACGGTGAATCGGTTGGTGACGAGATCGAAAAGCTGCAATACACGCACGCCATGGGCTCGAATGCGTACTTGCGCTTCTTCGGGTATTCGCTCTTTTCTGACTGGCTTCAGAATGCGCCCAACGCGAATATCTATGCCTATGAGATCGGCCTCGAGCAGCTCGCGCCGGCCATTGCTAGTCCCGACTACGAGCTTTCGAGCCACACCTATGGCGGCGAGCTTCAATTCCAAGATCAGGTCAACGATAAGAACCTGCTCAACTTCACCGTGAACTACGTGACGGCGCATACCCTGCGCTACAATAACAGCGAGATGCGCAACACCGCCGGAACGGCCGCCACGGTGCTTTCCGACTCCGCCGGCAACTGTTACGATGCAGCAACTGGCGCGAAAACGTTCTGTTACGATCCGACGGCGACCGGAACGTTCGGCGACCCGACACAAGGCGGCACGCCGATCACCGGTGCAGCCGCAGCGGCGGGCGCCGGCTGGCACGTCTCGTTCCTAGGGCCCAATGGCACCTACAACACGGTGACGCCTACGTTCGCGACGGGCGGATTGCAGGATCAATTCCACCCGAGCGATCGATGGCTGCTCAACGCCGGTCTGCGCTACGAGAACTACAACTATCAGCTCGCCAACAGCGACACTCCCGACAACAACTTCTGGTTCAAGGCAGCAGCCCAGACATTTTGTTACGACCCGGCGACCGGGCAACCCGTGACACAGCCACTGGGGGCGACGCAGCCGCCGCCGGCCCCCCCGTTTGAGGGGCTAACGTGTCCGAACAGCCCGATCACGGGCCAACCGACCGTCCATCCGGACGGCCTCAACGGACATCTGCTCTTCACCAACCTCATCAGCGGCAACATCAACCACAGCGAATGGCTCCCGCGCTTCGGCGGTACCTACACGATCAACCAGGACTCGGTCGTGCGGTTCAACTATGGCCGGTACGCACAGCCCGTCGAAACCGCGTTCACCGAGTATCTCTACGCCCCGGGTGCCGGCCGTAGCGCCGCCTCGTTCAACTTCGTGAACTTCTGGGGCTTCGGCTTCACGAACCCGCGGCACGATCTGCCGCCGGTCACCGCGAACAACTACGACTTCTCCTACGAACAGAATCTGCCCAAAGAGAGCATGTCGTTCCGCGTGACGCCGTTCTTCCGTGCGTCCCACGGCGAATTCGGCACGATCAGCATCGGGCCGAACTTCGCAAGCGGTTACCCCTACGCCAACGAGCAAGCGCAAGGCGTCGAATTCCAGATCAACGGGGGCAACCCGAACGCGAACGGATTCTCCGGACAGTTCTCGGCGACATACACGCATGCGACGGTGAAACTGCTCGACAATCCCCAGGGCAAGAACGCCGCCGACACACTCAACGCCCAAATCGACGGCTTCAACGCTCTCACCGCGGGGGGCAACGTCCAAGGGCAAAAGGGCGCGCCGTGCTATTTGAATACGCCGACCAGCACGGCACCGGACCCGGGTGATTGCGTCATCTCCGGAAATAACATCACGCTGAAGGCGGGTGCTCCCGGCAACGTGATCATCAACCCGTACTACTTCGATGCTCCGCAGGCGGACCTCGACCGCAATGGCTCGTTTCCGCCGTACCTCTCGTTCCCGAGCGGCGTCCTGAGCTCAGGCAATGACATCGTGTGGCCGTGGCTCTTCTCGGGGTATGCGAGCTACAAGCACAACCGCATCACCATCACGCCGGTTGTTTCGCTGCTCTCCGGCAACGGATACGGCGGCCCGACAGACCTCATCGGCTACGATCCGCGGACGTGCCAAAGCAACCAAGGAGCAGCGGGCATTACGACTGGCAACCCCGGCAAGGCATTGTTCCAGTCCTGCGGCGCGTCGCTCGTGAGCGGGGGCAATCTCTCCATCCCTAATCCAGCGACGGGCAGATACGACGGCCTCAGCCAATATCTGGAGCCGTGGTTGCTCAACCTCAACGCGCAGATCTCGGCGGAGCTCAGTCCGAGGACGACCGCGCGAATCGTCTTCGCAAACCTCATCAACACGTGCTTTGGCGGCAGCTCGACGCCATGGAGCAAGGCGTTCGCGCCTGGCAACCAGACCTGCGTCTATCTGCCGAACGGCTGGGCGGTCTCCAACTTCTGGAACGGGACCGGCCCGAACGACTCGGCCTCCAATGCCGCACCACCAATACCCCAATTCAATCAGGCCTACGCACCCGAACCGTATGCGGGCGGGTTCAACCCATTCCAGATGACCTTCGAGCTCCAGTTCCACCTCTGATCGCTCGACCGAACGGTCACGACGAAACGGGCCTTGCGAAAGCAGGGCCCGTTCTTTCATGAGGCGTGAACCAGGCGATTGAGTGGATCGTGCGGCCGTCCCAGTTGGTTCTCAGACCATGCTGGTATGATCGCAGGCATGAAACACTTTGTTCCGGCGGTCATCGCCGCCACCCTTATCGCACTGCCCTGTCTCGCGTGGGCCGACCAAAACGACGCACCACCCGCGCCCCCGCCGGCCGCTTTCCAGCTCATGGAGCAGACGCGAACGAAGGTCGACCAGCTCAACGCACAAGCCCGCTTGTCGATGCTCGCCACGCTCTCGTCCGCGCAACGCACGCTGCTGGCGCAGGTCGTCGGCCAGCTTGCCACCGCGCAAACGCCGGACACAGCCGGCGCGGCGAAAACACTGGATGCGAACCTCTCGCCGGCTCAGGCGAAGAACATCCTGAGCATCTCGTCGTCGCTCGATGACCAGGTCCACCAGGTCATGGACGCCTCACGCAAACAGATGGAGGCGGCCATGCCAAATGCTTCAGCGCCGCACGGGCAATGGGGCATGCGTAGCATGCGCGACGGCGGCACGCAAGACACAGACCCAGGGATGATATTGCTCGCGATGTCAGCGCGCGCGCTCGGAGCCGGTGACGTTCATGTCATGGCTGGGCCGCAAGGCTTGCAGAGATAAGGTAGCCGGCATAACGCGCGGGATGCCGCGAAAGACCGAACGTATGCTCCCAGGAACGACGGGAAAAAGAACCAAGCCCCACTTCCCAGCCGTGAAAGGTTCAGGAAGTGAAAGCCTGCGACATCTGCAAGCGCATGAGCGCTGAGCTGTATCCTATCGACGATCACTGCGTCTGCGAGACCTGCCTCATGCAAGGCAGGCTGGCTGAGATCCCTGACTTCGCGGCCATCGAGCTGCACGAGCTCGAGCTCGTCGGGGCCGGTGCGACGCTTTCGTCGTGGTGGAACCGGGGCATCCCGGCTTCTGATACTCGCTAGCAGCCACTGACCTGCCCGGCGCGACCACTCGGGTCTGCGCGGCGCGGGCACACAGACTCTCCAAACCCTCACCGAACTCTCAGCCCTCTCCCATCGCCCGCGTGACGACCGTCACAGAGCGCAATCGCGTTCTCGACGATGATGACAAGCATGGATACCACGCGCGCGCACGAACGCGGATTCACCCTCATCGAGCTCATCATCGTCGTGGCCATCATCTCGATACTGGCAGCGATCCTCATCCCGAATTTTCTGCACGCCCGTGCCGAGGCCGCGTCGGCGTCGTGCGAGGGCAACCTCAAGAACATCGCGACCGCGTTGCAAGAATATGCGGTAGACAATGGCGGCCAGTATCCAGCGACGAGCGCAGCGGTGGATGTGAACCTCTTCGGCGGCCCGGGAAATCCCTACTTGAGCTCGGTGCCCAACGACCCGGCGGGCGGCACGTATTACTACGTCACGCCTGCGAACGGCGTCTGCGCGCCCGGCGATAGCTTCAAGTTGCGCGACGGCGACAACCACGACACGACGACGCTCACCCAGCTGCCCAGCTACCTCCCGGGTGTCACGGGCGTCCGTTGGTGCTCGGGCGACGGCCTGCACGCCTGCGTCTGCTAGCAGCGCTCGATATCGCCTAGCTCTGCCTGCTACATTTGCCTCCCTGAGGCAAAGGCATGAGGCTACCCCCTCACAAAAGACCCTGCCTTCAGCTTGACGTCTGCCATCGTCGTGCCTGACGTTCGCGCGTCTGCATCTGAACTTGTGCGGAGGTGATCCTGCGTGTCGAATGAGGCCAAAGCGTACAAGGACCCCGGCACCCCGGAAGAGATCAGCCGGCGCGCCTTCCTCGCCCGCGCCACGATCTTCTCGGGAACCGTCATCGGGATCGGCCTGACGATCCCGCTGGTCGGCTCGCTCGTCCCCAAGTCCGAGCTCGTCGACGCAAACAAAGGCTTCGCGCCGCTCGACAAAGACGAGTTCGCGCAACTCGAGCAGTCGATCGACAAGCCGGTGAAGATATTCTTCAGCAAGCTCGTCGTCAACGGGTATATGAAGGAGGACACCGAGTACTACGTCTGGGGCTTGAAGCTCAGCGACGCAGACGTGGCGCAGATGCGCACGGAGCGCCCCGAGCTCTTCACGGCCAACGCCATGGGTTATCCGGTCGGCAACCTCAACTTCGTCATGTTCAGCTCGCTGTGCCCGCACCTCAACTGCAAGTACGATTGGGACACAGGGCTTAACGCGTTCTTGTGCCCCTGCCACGGGTCGCAATTCAGCAAGTACGGCAAGCATATGAAGAACGCGGCTGGCAAGTTCATCGGTCCGGCGCCGCGCGGTCTGGATCCGCTGCCGTTCAGCGAAGAGGGCGGCGTGGCGCAAGTCGAGTGGATCAAGTTCGCGGCCAACACACCGGACATGGTCCGCATGTCGTACTGGTAGGAGACGGCTTCATGATAGCTTGGCTCGAGAATCGGACTGGCCTGATCGGCGCGCTGAAGACGTTTCTCACAGAAGACGTCCCCGGCGGAGCGAGTTATTGGTATGTCTTCGGCAGCGCGACCCTGCTCGTGCTCGTCGTCCAGATCGTCACCGGCATCATCCTGTGCTTCTACTATTCACCATCGTCGTGGACGGCCTGGGAGTCCACCCAATTCATCTACCGGCACGTGTGGGGCGGATCGTTCCTCATCAGCCTGCATTACTGGGGTGCGTCGGCCATGATCGTCCTCATGTCGATGCATCTGCTGCAAGTCGTGCTCTTCGGCGCGTACAAGAAACCCCGCGAGATCCAGTGGGTCGTGGGCGTGTTGTTGTTCTTCATCGTGCTCTCGATGGGACTCACCGGCTATCTCTTGCCCTGGGATCTCAACGCATACTTCGCGACGCAGGTAGCGATCAACATCGCGGCCAGCGTGCCCATCATGGGTCAGTTCATCTATCATTTCCTCAGCGACGGGTCGACGCTGGGCACGCTCACCGTCGGACGGTTCTTCGGCCTGCACGTCTGGGCGACGCCGGCCGCGATCCTCGCGCTCGTCGGCATGCACCTGTTCATCTTGCGTCACAACAGCCCGGCCGGCCCGCCGTCGGACGAGCCACCCAAGACGTACGGTAGATTCTATCCCAACCAGGTGTTCATGGACACGGTGAGCGCCGTCATCACCTTCGGCATCATCGTGGCCCTGTCGGTCTTCATGCCTGCACCGCTGCTCGCCAAGGCCGATCCCAACAACGCGCAATTCATCCCGGCTCCGGCGTGGTATTTCTACGCGCTCTACGGCTTGCTGCGCATGTTCCCGGCCAATCTCTCGCTCGTGCCGACCGTGATCCTGCCCGGTCTCTTCACCATGGTGCTCTTGCTCCTGCCGTGGCTCGACCGCAATCCGAGTCGCGCGCTCGCGCGGCGTCCGTTCGCGATCCCGTTCACGATCATCTCTGTCGGATTGATCGTCGGTATCACGTTCTACTCAGCCAAGCTCATCGGCGCAGAGCAAGCGGCGAGCCCAGTCGGCCAGACGCCCGTCGAAGGGTATGGCGCGGCACCCGGGCCTGAGGCCGTACCGAACATCGCGCTCACCTATCCGACGCCGGCGGGCGCTGTGGCCGGTCCCTCAGGCGCCGCGGTCTTCTCGCAGAACTGCGCAAGCTGTCACAGCGCGACTGGACAGGGCATCCCCGGTGCGTTCCCGAGGCTTGCCGGTAACTCGTACGTGACCGGCGATGCGAGCAAAGTGATCAAGACGGTGCTCGGCGGCATGAATGGCCCGATGGCCGTTGGCGCAGCGCATTTCAACGGCGCAATGCCGGCGTGGAAAGACAAGCTCAGCCCGGCTGAGGTGGCGGCCGTCGTCACCTACATCCGCGGCTCGTGGGGCAATAAGGCCTCGGCCGTGACGGAAGCGCAAGTCAAAGCGCTCATGAAATGAGCGCTCCTCGAGCGGCGCGTGCCTCTTAGGGTTGACCGCGAGACGCGCGTAACCGTTTGACTTCGGTTTCGATCGGCCACTCGCTGAACACCCACAAGAGCTGCACGACGATGTTGGCGATGGGGACGAGCAGCCAGAGGCTCATGACGCCCTGGTAGCCGCATTTCTCGGCGACGCGCCAGCAACAGTAGATCTGAAAGGCGAGCAGCGCCAGCCCGACGATCACAAAGAATAAAATGAAACCTGAGCCGAGGATCGCGGGCAGGGCGCGGCCGTTGTCGTCTACCAGCATGAGTGCGATGAGCGACGCTGCAATTGCCATGGGCTACTCCTTACTCATAAGCTGCCGTTGTGGAGGACTGAAAACCCTTAGGGACGGCGCACGCAGCCCCTGCCGCTTCACGAATGAGCTCTGGATGGGCCGTCGCCACAAGGTCCGTCGCCATATTTGCGGCGAAAGCAAAAGTTCCGCAACAAGAGAACTGCACGGGAGTCCGCTATAGGACTGAGAGGGCGACGTCCGCCGCCGACCGTCAGAACCTGATCTGGGTGATACCAGCGAAGGGAAGCATTCATGAGCCTGACTTTCAAACCCAACGAAGAGATAGCGGACCTGAAGGTCCGTTGCTTCAAAGCTCGTCGCAGCAAAGCTCGTCTCGTCAAAGTCCGCCGCTGCGATCGCATAAGGTCTACGTGGACGGGCCGCGCGGCATACGGGTGCCGATGCGCCAGATCCATCTCAGCGACGGCACCGACTTCCGCGTCTACGATACGAGCGGCATCCACACAGATCCGGGCATCGACGTGGACGTGCGCCGCGGACTCCCTGCGCTGCGGGCCGACTGGATCGCGGCGCGCGCCGATACAGACGAACTCGCGCACGCAAGCTCGAGCTACCGCCGCAGCCGCGAAGCGGATGCCGAACTCGCCGGCGTGCGCTTTCCCGACCCGCGCCCGCCCCGGCGCGCGAAAGCGGGATGCACCGTCACCCAGCTGCACTACGCGCGGCGCGGCGAGATCACGCCGGAGATGGAGTTCATCGCGCTGCGTGAAGGGGTCGCCTCCGAATTCGTCCGCGACGAAGTCGCGCGTGGCCGCGCCATCATCCCCGCCAACGTCAATCACCCCGAATCGGAGCCCATGATCATCGGGCGTAACTTCCTCGTGAAGATCAACGCCAACATCGGCAACTCGGCGATCAGCTCGTCGATCGAAGAAGAAGTCGAGAAGATGACCTGGGCCATCCGCTGGGGCGCGGATACGGTCATGGATCTGTCGACGGGCAAGAACATCCACGAGACGCGCGAGTGGATCTTGCGCAATTCGCCCGTGCCCATCGGAACCGTTCCCATCTATCAGGCGCTCGAGAAGGTCAAGGGCCTGGTGGCGGACCTCGATTGGGAGGTCTATCGCGACACGCTCATCGAGCAAGCCGAGCAAGGCGTGGACTATTTCACGATCCATGCCGGCGTGCTGCTGCGCTACGTGCCGCTGACCGCCAAGCGCGTCACCGGCATCGTCTCGCGCGGCGGCTCCATCCTCGCGCAGTGGTGCCTGCTGCATCACCAAGAGAACTTCTTGTACACGCATTTCGACGAGATCTGCGAGATCATGCAGGCTTACGACGTGTCCTTCTCGCTCGGCGACGGGTTGCGCCCGGGTTCGACCGCCGACGCGAACGATGCAGCGCAGTTCGCCGAGCTCGAGACGCTGGGCGAGCTGACCAAGATCGCCTGGGCGCACGACGTCCAGGTGATGATCGAGGGACCTGGCCACGTGCAGATGCATCTCATCAAGGAGAACATGGACCGCCAGCTGGCTGTGTGCCAGGAAGCTCCGTTCTACACGCTGGGGCCGCTGGTCACCGACATCGCTCCCGGCTACGACCACATCACCTCCGCCATTGGAGCCGCAATGATTGGTTGGTACGGCGCGTCCATGCTCTGCTACGTCACGCCCAAAGAACATCTCGGCCTGCCCAATG
>DAINRU010000029.1:0-30150 GCA_036741695.1 Vulcanimicrobiota bacterium | reverse complement strand
CGGTCGTAACAAAACTGAGCGAAATTCCTTGTCGGGTAAGTTCCGACCTGCACGAATGGCGTAACGACTTGGGCACTGTCTCAATGGGGGGCTCGGCGAAGTTGCAATACGGGTGAAGATGCCCGTTACCCGCAGCAGGACGGAAAGACCCCGTGGAGCTTTACTGTACCCTGATCTTGATTTTTGAAATTGACTGCGCAGGATAGGTGGGAGACTTCGAAGCCATGGCCTCGGCTGTGGTGGAGCCACCCTTGAGATACCACCCTGTCGGTTTCGGGAATCTAACATTCGGCCGTTATCCGGTCGGTGGACATGGTCAGGCGGGCAGTTTGACTGGGGCGGTCGCCTCCCAAAGAGTAACGGAGGCGCCCAAAGGTCGACTCAGGTTGGTCGGAAATCAACCGTAAGAGTGCATAGGCAGAAGTCGGCTTAACTGCGAGACGTACATGTCGAGCAGGGACGAAAGTCGGGCTAAGTGATCCGGTGGTTTTGAATGGAAGAGCCATCGCTTAACGGATAAAAGCTACCCCGGGGATAACAGGCTTATCTCCCCCAAGAGTCAATTGGGCTCGCCATTCGAGCGATCGAATGGGGATGAGTCGCGTTTGTAACAGGACGCGACTCGAGAGTGACTCATATCGGAGAAACCCTACAACGTGTAGGGCAACACCGAGGGAAGAAAGTTCACCGCAGCAATGCGAGCTACGTCTGGATGTATTTCCAGATATGCTTTGTGAGCTTTCCCCGTAACGACTTCTCGCATCGGCGAGAGATGGAAGTGCTGCGCTGACAAGCGCAAATCTATCGCTTTCATAATACGTCACCATCTCGAAAGAGATGAAGGTATAGTCTAGGCTGCAAGTGATTGCAGAATGCCACATCGACGGGGAGGTTTGGCACCTCAACATTAGGGGTGAGATGGTGGAAACATCATCTACCAATGTAGTACTGGCTAATAACGGTGAACTCCGATCGTCTTTTGGACTGAAGACGAGGACAATACCGTGGGAAGTCGGGCGCGCAAGCGCCTTGACCCCGTAACGACTGAGAGCGCAAGCTCGAGATGGCGTGCCCGGTCGCGCAAGCGATCAAATCTATGGCCGCCATAATACGCCAGCCCTTCGCACGAGCGATCGTGCAAGGTGAAGATATAGTCTGCGCCATCAGGAATGATGGACAAAAGCGCGATGTCGGATCGTCGCATCCTGGGGCTGTAGTAGGTCCCAAGGGTTGGGCTGTTCGCCCATTAAAGCGGTACGCGATCTGGGTTCAGAACGTAGAATTACTGCGTCTCCTTCGAGTAATCGAAGGATGCACATCGGCTATATCGGTGAAACCCGACGTCAGCATCGACCGATGCTGGCGGGGCAATACCGAGGGAAGTCGGGCGCGCAAGCGCCTTGACCCCGTAACGACTGAGAGCGCAAGCTCGAGATCATGCGTCACTATCATCAAGCACGCGAGTGCGAGGTGATAAATTCACGGCCGTGATCACACGCCGACTCCTCACATGAGGATGAAGATATAGTCTATGCCGCCAGGAATGGCGGAGAAACATGCGTGAGACAGTTCGGTCCCTATCCGCTGTGGGCGTTACAGACTTGAGGGGTGCCGACCCTAGTACGAGAGGACCGGGTCGGACGAACCGCTAGTGAACCGGTTGTCACGCCAGTGGCAGAGCCGGGTAGCCACGTTCGGATCTGATAAACGCTGAAAGCATCTAAGCGTGAAACAGGCCCCAAGATAAGGTCTGGAACCGCAAGGTGAAGACTCCTGGTAGACCACCAGGCAATAGGCCGGGGGTGGAAGCAGAGTAATCTGTGAAGCTGACCGGTACTAATCAGTCAGAGAGTTATTCGTTCGCAATAATAGTTCAAATACTATGAGCGGACAAAGTTGCACAACACTTCTATTACTTATCGCTATGCAGTTTTCAGAGAGCGAGGCACTCGGGCCCTTAAGCCCCACGCTCGCCTTTGAAAATTTATAAAGTTTCCGGTGCCGATGGTGGTGGGGTCACACCCGTTCCCATTCCGAACACGGCAGTTAAGCCCACTAACGCCGATGGTACTGCAACCGCAGGGTTGTTGGGAGAGTAGGTAGGTGCCGGATTAGTTTTGAGAGCCGGCTGCGCATTCGCGGCCGGCTCTTGTCGTTTGGCCAGAACGCGTGATAGCCGTTCCATGATAACCAAGCTCGAGCGCGCATACATCGCCGGCTTCCTGGACGGCGACGGAAGCATCATCTTGCAAATCGTTCGTCGGGCAGATTACCGGCTTAAGTTTCAGATCAGAGCTAGCGTATGTTTCTACCAGAGGCGCTCAGGTGTTAAGGTGTTGGACTGGATCAAGGGTAGAGTCGGCGGAGGCTATATAAGACACCGTGGCGTGATGGCAGATTACGCGGTGGTCGGTTACACCGCCGTTAACCGCCTGCTCAAACTCGTAGAGCCATATGTCGTTGCAAAGAGTCCTCAGGTCGATGCCGCTCTCAAGATAATCTCTAAGGCCCAACGAATAGAAGATCGATCACAGCTGGTTGCGGTCGCCAAAATGGTGGACAGTTACGTGACGCTAAATTACTCGAAACGCCGCCTTATAACCGCTCGTGAAGTAACAGAGCAACTCGGATCCCTGCCATCTTAACCTTGCGACGCTTGGTTGCGGTCATACAGAGGCGTGCTAGCCCGATTCGTTGTAAGACGGATGAGTAACGCATATAGATAGCTGTGGGAGACGATTCCAATGACAGTAGGGATCATCGGGTCGGGAATGATCGGGTCGACGGTTGCCCGCCTTGCAACGCAGGCCGGCCATTCGGTCGTCATCAGCAATTCGAGGGGGCCTGCATCGTTGCGATCGCTTGTGACCGAACTCGGCCCTCTTGCTAAGGCGGGAACGGTGCAGGAGGCGATAGATGCGGGCGACATTGTCGTCATCGCGGTCCCGTTCCGCGACCGCGAGCAGCTCTTCACAAGCGGCGTCAGCTTCCGCGACAAGATCGTCGTCGACGCGATGAATCCCTATAGCGCAGATTTCAAAATCATGGATCTTGGCGGGCGCGGATCGGCAGAATTGGTCGCCGAGGAACTGCCTGGCGCGAGGGTCGTCAAAGCCTTGAACACGCTGTACTTCGATAGCTTGGCGAAGAGCGCACGCCCTTCAGGGTCTGCGGAGAGAATCGTGCTGCCGATCGCAAGCGACGACAAAGACGCCAAGCGCACCGTGGCGTCGTTTATCGACTCAATAGGTTACGATCCGCTCGACCTTGGATCGCTCAAGAACGGCCGCAAGCAAGAACCCAACACCGCACTCTTTAACAAGCCGCTGAATCTCGAACAAGCGCAGGCCATAGCACAACAGTAACCGCGCAACGTGGCTACTCGTTGTCAGGCGGCGTCAGCTTCCAGCGCGCCATCAGCTGTTCTTTCGAGTATTTCGTGGCGACCGGGTGATACACAAGCGGCGCCTGCCGAAAATTAAAGCAATCAGACAGGTCGTCCGCACGCACATCGGTGTAACCGAGAGTCCCGAGACCGAACCGCTCCTCGGTGAAGCGTAACAAGCTGCCGAACTCATGCGGCACGTGCGAGACGTATCCGGGCTTCGCATACGGCGAGATCACGATCAGCGGTACGCGGAAACCGAGCTCGTACGAATCAAGGATCTGCGGCTTGACATGGTCGTACCAGCCGCCCCAGTCATCCCACGTCACGAAGATGACGGTGTTGTTCCAGTACTTGCTCGTACCGATAGCGTTCACAACATCCGCAACCCACGAGGGGCCAGCCGTCGAGAGCGTATTCGCGTGATCGGAATCGGTGCCGGTGGGGATGACCCATGAGACGGCAGGCAGCTGCCCGAGCGCTATATCGTTAAAGATATTGGTCTCGGGGATAGACACCTTCGACCAGTCGGGGCCATAGCGGATGTGGCTGATCGCATCGGGCCCCGACCATAAGAAGTAGGGACTTGGCGTGTAGTATTTCCACGAGACGCCTTTGGCGTCGAGTAGATCCAAAAGCGTCGGATGATCGAAGCACGGGAACTGCGTCGCAGCCTCGCTGCCCGATGGGTCGATGAGCGCCACCGTGCTGCCGGCAGGCGAATCGCAGCCTTGATTGGTGCGCGGCACATTTTTTGGGAAGGTCACGTTCTCCGCGACCAGGAGATCGCTGCCAGGGGTGGGGATCGAGGTGCCCGAGATGATGTACTGGTGTGCGGGGAAGCTCGGCCCCTCATTGGTTTGGAACATCCGATCGGCGAACGTGAATGCTTCTGCTAGAGCGAAGTACGGAGCGGTCTCAGAGTGCGGCACATATCCGTACGCCGCATCAGGTGGCGGCGTGAAACCGGGCTGAGGTCCTGTCTTCTCGAGGTCGAACCCATTCATATTCCCACCGTTATACTCGGTGACGAACCCGGCATGGCTGTGGTCCAGATCGTACGGCGCGGCCAGTGAAACCGGCTGGAGGGCCACCGTCGTTCCCGTCGAGGTCTGGCCGCTCGCCACGGTGTCTGCACCCGGCAAGCCATTGAAGAGATCGTCGACGCTGCGGTTCTCTTGGAAGATGATGACGACGTGCTGGATCTGCGCCGACGCAGGCGTCGTCGAGGGCTCTGGCGCCGGCGACATCGCGCCCCCGCCGCCGCTACAGGCAGTTCCAAGAACGCAAGCGGCAGCGACGAACGGCACGGCGAGGGCGCGAGATCTCATACCACGAGGATAGCGCAATTCCCGGCGGGTCTCATTAAACGACCGTGAGACGCGGTATGAAGCTCCTGATCCTCGTTGACGTCACGAACCGATAAGGAAGTGCAAGATCCGTTCGTAGAGCCGTCCATACGGCGGCGCTAGCAGATTGGCTGAATTGATGCGGCCGCGCGCGAGCACCGCTTTTCTATGCGAGAACGTCTCGAATCCGAGCTCACCGTGGTAGGCGCCCATGCCGCTCTCGCCGATCCCGCCGAAGGGCAGATCGGCGTCGAGTACCTGGAGCGCGGCCTCGTTGATGCCAGCACCGCCGGATATCGTGCTCTGCAAGACTCTGTCCGCGCGCGCTGCGTCATCATCGAAATAGTATAGGCTAAGTGGCCTGGGCCGCCTGTTGACGAAGTCGATGGCGCCACTCAGATCGTCGAAGGCTACGATAGGCAGGAGCGGTCCGAAGATCTCTTCCTGCATCACGCGCATCCGATCGTCGCCGCCGACGATCAGGGTGGGTGCGATCTTTGTGGTGCCGTCGCGGAAGCTCTCGGCAGCCGGGTTGATCTCAACCATCGTCGCTCCTTTGGAGCGCGCATCGTCGACAAGATCCAGAAGTCTCTTGCGGTGAGGCTCGTTGACGATCCCGGTATAATCGGGATTATCGCGCAGCGTCGGATACGACCGGCCGATCTCTCGTTTCAACTCATCGACGAGCTCGTCGCGCCTGTCCGTGTGGACGAGCACGTAGTCGGGAGCGACGCACGTTTGCCCGGCGTTGAAGAATTTGCCGACGACGATGCGCTTAACCGCCTTGGCCACCGGATAATCCCGGTGCACGATGGCGGGAGATTTTCCCCCGAGCTCGAGCGTGACGGGGGTGAGGTTCTCAGCTGCAGAGCGCATGACGGATCGCGCCACGGTCGACGACCCGGTGAAGAAGAGGTGATCCAAGGGCAGAGAGCTGAGCGCCTGGGCGACGTCGGGCCCTCCGGTGACCGTGACCACGAGATTCTCGTCGAACGCGTCGGCCAACATGCGAGCGATGACCTCGGACGTGGCGGGCACCACCTCCGACGGCTTGACGATGGCGCGATTTCCCGCGGCCAAGGCCGCGCACAGCGGACCGATGGAAAGATACACGGGGTAGTTCCACGGTCCGATGATGCCAACCACGCCCTTGGGCTGGAACAACACTTGAGCGCGTGCCGGTTGGAGGAAGAGATCGACGGCTCGTCGCCGCGGTCTCATCCACTCGCGCAAGTGCGCCATCGTATAGCGGATGATGGACGTAACTCCGAAGACGTCGAGGAACATCGTCTCGTGCCACGATCTTCCACCGTAGTCCGCGCTTGCGGCGGCGGCGATCTCCTCTTTCTTCGCCAGCAGCGTGTCGTGGAGCATCCGGAGCCGGGAGATCCGCACGTCGTAGCTTGGCATCGGATCGCGCGCAAACGCCGCCCGCTGGAGCTCGAAGAGCTCTCGCACGCGCTCAAGTGCCATCAGACGACGGCTCCGCTACCCGCTCTACCCTGCCCCGTACTGATCGACGACCGCACGTGCGCTGGACAGGACCTTCGCGCGCAGCTCGGGCGGCTCCACGACCTCGACCCCGCGGCCCCAGGCGACGAGCTGGTGCACGGCAGCACTCTCGCCGGGGAAGAGCACCTTGACGAGCGTCGTCGTCGAACGGTGAGCATGGTCGAGAACATGTGCTTCCCAATACCCGGTCACCTCTTCGACGGCCTCGCTCGAGACGCGGAGAATGACGGGATAGCCGGGCATGCTCTCTTCGTATTTCGCCGTCCAATCCCGCCAGAATTCGGTGAGGTCGAATCCCTCGGGCCGCGCGAAACGCGCGTCGGTCTCTTCCACGCCCAGGATCCGCTCGGCGCGAAACGTCCGCATGTCGTCGCCGGATCGAGCGACGAGATACCAGACGCCTGCCTTGGCGACGAGCCCGAGCGGGTCGATGACGCGCTCGCTCATCTTGCGGTTCTGGTCCCGATATCGAAGGATGACGCGGCGGTCTTCCCAGATCGCCACGCGCAGCGTCGCGAGAAACGCGCGCGGCGGAGCTGTTTGTTTCCAGCGCCGGTGGTCCAGGTAGATGCGCCCACGCATGATCTCCGCCGCGCGGCGCTGGGCGTGGGGCAAGGCGCCTGCGAGCTTCTCGAGCGCATGCGGGCGCCTGTCCTCGATCCCGACGTCGGCAAGCAAGCTGTCGCCCGCGATGAAGAGCGCCCGGATCTCGTCCTCGTTGAACTGCGTCAGCGCTTTGCGATATCCATCCGCCAAGACGATGCCCCCCGAAACGCCACGTTCGGCGTGCACGGGCACCCCCGCAGCGCTAAGCGCGTCAAGATCGCGGTAGATCGTGCGCTGAGAGACCTCTAGCTCATCTGAGATCTGACGCGCCGACATCCGGCCGCGAGCCTGAAGCAGCAGAAGCATGGCAAGCAGCCGTCCTGACTTCATGATTCCAGTATCCTACATAAATATGACATCAGATGTCAACTATTAAGTCGTAGCATGGTTTGTGTAAGGAAACCACGCTCTTCTGAAAGGTAGGGACCGATCATGGTCACAGCAACCGGCATCAAGGCCACCGGCATCGACATCCATGCGTATCTCGTCAAAGACGCGAAGCGCGCTGTTGATTTCTACAAAAACACGCTCGGGCTCACCCCCTCCTGGGATGGCGAGCAAGGCGCAGAGTTCGAGCTGGCAGACGGCTCGACGTTTGGCGTCTGGAAGATGTCCGATGGCAGCTGGCATCCGAGTGCGGGCGTCTTCTTCGCCGTGCCGGACATCAAAGAAGCCATCAAGCAGTTGCGATCCCAAGGGGTCAAGATCAGCGATGAGCCGTTCGAATCAGAAGTCTGCCACATGGTCCAGGTGGAGGATAGCGAAGGCAATTCGTTCATGCTCCACCAGCGCAAGGTATAAACCAGAAGTCGCCGCCCACAGGCGGCCGGAAAGTCGAGAAGAGATGATGATGTTGGTAGAGCGAGCGGCGATCGTGAGCGATGAGGCGGCAAGCGAGCTCCTCGCGCAGTCCCGCACCGCGTTGGTGCACGTGCCACAGGGCGTTATCGCAGAGCTGTTCGGCGGCTGGGGCGTACGTATCTAGCAGCCTTGAGCACTGCGTTCTTGCCACGACGATAACTCCTACGGGGCGGCTCTTGAGCCGCCCGTAGCGCTATCTAAGGGTTACGCCACAGCTCCATCGAACCTCACGCGCGTCAGTCCGTGAGGTGTTGCCGATGATCCATAACGAAGCCCTGCTCATCTCCTTTGTGGTGATCGCGCTGATCATCGTGCTACGCGTTCGCCGTATGGTGCGAGAGCAACGCTTCGGCCTCCTGACCATGTGGGTGATTCCCGCGTTGTTCGCCTGTCTGACCATAGCGATCATGGTCACCGACAACTTCACGACCCCGGCCGACATCGGTCTCGCGGCCCTCGCGCTCGTGGTGGGCGGGGCGATCGGGTTCTACCAAGGCACCCATACGACGATCCGCGTCGACCACGCCGCTCGCGCGATGTTCGTCAAGATGTCGCCTCTGGGAGCCGGAATATTCCTCGCCGTGCTCGCCGTGCGCGTCGGCATCCGGTTTGTCTACGGGACGACACCTGCCGGCATGCCGGCGAGCGTCGGTGCGTTCAACATCATCAGCATCTTGCTACTCGTCCTCGCCGTGGGCGTGGTCGTCGGACTTCGCGTGTATCTAGCGCGGGCGTACGCGCAGGCTCCGGTTCCAAGGACCGACTGATTACGGTCGCACGACCCAGCGCTGGCCGCAAGAATGAGTCCAGCTGTGGGCGGCAGAAGAAGCATCACGCCAATCGCTATTGCGAAAGGAGGGCCTGTTCTCATGACTGTTCTTGTCGTCGCCGCCATGCGCGGACGTCGCGGGATGTCCAGCGCGCACGAAGAGCCGGCCCTCACGTGGAGTCTTTCGCCCATCGCCTAATACAGGCAACTCCCTAAGGCCCGCCGGTCCTCGCCGCGCACTCCCCCCACGTCTGCGCCATATCTTCATCGCTTGCAGACTATGAGGGAGCTAAGCAGTGCTTTTATCCGAACTCGGCTGGGCGCCGCACTTCGCGACGCAGCAGCAAACGTCGTTTCCCGACCTCATTCCCGGACGTATCTGCGCGGAGTTCCGCGAAGCCTATCGCCTGCTGTCCGCCGAGGGTGAACGCAGCGCGAGGATCGATGGCCGGTTGCGTCACGGGGCTATGCGGCGCATCGACTACCCGGCGGTCGGAGACTGGGTCGTCTTCACGCCTACCGGCGACGGCGGCGCATCCATCCATGCCGTCCTGTCTCGCCGCAACGCGATCGTCCGTCAGGCCGCCGGCAGCGCGACCGAGGAGCAGATCATCGGGGCGAACGTCGACACCATGTTCTTGGTCAGCGCGCTCGACGCGGATTTCAATCCGCGGCGCATCGAACGCTACGTGGCGCTGGCGTGGGAGAGCCAGACACAACCAGTGATCGTCCTCAACAAGGCCGACCTCTGTTCGGATCTCGAGCGCAAGCTCGACGAACTCGGATCGCTGTCGTCGGGTATCCCCGTCCACATCATCTCGGCCATCCACGACGACGGCGTCGACACGCTGGCGCCGTTTCTCGGCGTCGGCCAGACAGTGGCCGTGGTGGGCTCATCGGGCGTCGGCAAATCCACCCTCATCAATGCGTTCCTCGGAGCCGACATCTTGCCGACAGGTGCGGTCCGCGCAGGTGACGCCCGCGGACGGCACACGACCACCCATAGAAGTCTCGTGCCGCTGCCATCCGGCGGGTTGCTGCTCGACACGCCGGGCATGCGCGAGCTCCAGTTGTGGGCGGCTGCCGAAGGTCTGCATGAAGCGTTCGCCGATATCGAGGCGCTGCGCCGACACTGCAGGTTTGCCGACTGCGCACACGATGTGGAGCCGGGCTGCGCAGTGCGCGCGGCGCTCGGCAATGGCCTGGACGAAGCGCGCCTGCGCAATTTCAGAAAGCTGGCACGCGAGCTCGAGTTCCAAGAGCGCAAGACCGACGTAAAGGCCCGCGCCGAGCACAAAGCGCGCTGGAAGGCCGTCCATAAGGAAGCACGGCAGCCCACGCGGTTCAAGGGATGACTTCGGCTTTCTCACGAAGGGTCGGCGGGGAGAACAATTTGATATGAATCGCTTTGGACTCGGTTGTCTTGGCGCGCTCGTCCTCATCATCGTCTTGATCGCGGCGTCCGCCATCGGAGCGTACAACAAACTCGTCGCGCTCGATCAGGCGGTCCAAGCGCAATGGGGTCAGGTGCAAAACGTCTACCAGCGGCGCGCGGATCTCATCCCCAACCTCGTCGCGACCGTGAAGGGCGTGGCGAACTTCGAAAAGAGCACGTACATCGCCGTGGCCGAGGCCCGCGCAAAAGTCGGACAGGTACAGCTCCCCAGCCCGTCGGCGATCACCACGAACCAGCAGGCGCTGTCGCAATACCAGGCGGCGCAAGACGGCCTGACGTCGGCGCTCTCGCGCTTGCTCGTCGTCGTCGAGCGCTATCCGGAGCTCAAGGCCAACGAGAACTTCCTCACGCTGCAATCACAGCTCGAAGGCACCGAGAACCGGATCGCGGTCGAGCGCATGCGCTACAACGACACCGCGCAGGCCTTCAATACCGCTCGGCAGACCTTTCCCACCGTCATCTACGCGAACTTCTTCGGCGACCGGTTCAAGACGAAGGCCTACTTCCAGGCACAACCCAGCGCCGAAACCGCCCCGAAGGTGACCTTCTAACATCGTGCGCGAGCTGCTGGTCGCAGTCGTCGCCAGCATGCTCGTGGCGTTCGCGCCGGCCGCTGCGCGAGCAGCCGAGGTGCCGATCCCGCCCTCACCCACGACCTGGGTGACGGACAACGCTTCGCTCCTCACGCCAGCGACGCGCGATACACTCGACGCGCGCTTGGCGAGCTACAATCGCGCCACAGGCCACCAGGTCGTCGTCTGGATCGGCACCACGACGGGCGACACTCCGCTCGAGGACTGGACGATCCGGGCGTTCACCGCCTGGAAGGTCGGCCGTAAGGGACTCGACGACGGCGTGGCGCTTTTCATCTTCACACAGGATCGCAAGGCGCGCATCGAGGTGGGCTATGGCATGGAAGGGACGCTCACCGATGCCATAGCGTCGGGCATCATTCGCAACGAGATCGCGCCACGCATGCGCGAGGGCGATGGAGACGGAGCGGTGACCGCGGGCGTGAGCGCGATCCTCGCCACGATCGGCGGGGAGAACGGCGCGACGCCACAGCCGTATGCCGGCAGCAGTGGTTCGGATGTCAGCGGTCTGTGGGTCATCATCGTCGTCGTCGTGTTCTTCCTCCTGTTCGCGATCATCCGCGCTCGCGCCGGCCGCTATTACACGATCGGATCCGGTCCCATCTTCTGGGGAGGCGGTTGGGGAGGCGGTTCCGGCGGATCTTGGGGTGGCGGCGGCGGAGGTGGGGGCTTCTCGGGCGGCGGTGGCATGGGCGGTGGCGGAGGGGCTTCAGGAGGATGGTGATGGCAGCCGTAGCCGTGCCTCAGCGGAGGCGCCACAAACTTGCCCGTCACGTGGACGAGCATCGTATCCGCGCCGCTATCGACGCGGCCGAAGCGCGGACCACAGGCAAGCTGCACGTCACGCTCTCGCACGATTTCAGAGGGGCGACGATCGATCACGCCATGGCGCTCTTTAGGCGCCTGCGCCTCGACCGCACGCCCGAGCACAATGGCGTGCTCTTCTTCGTCGTCCCCGCCCGCCGTGAGTTCGCCATCGTCGGCGACGCCGGCATTCACACGAAGGTCGGTCAGGAGTTCTGGGATCGTGTCGTCGGCGCGATGAGCGCAGCGATCACAGCGAGCGATCTCACTGGTGGGCTGATCCACGGCATCGAGGAAGCGGGCAACGAACTTGCCACCCACTTCCCGCGCCTAGGCGCGCAACCCGAGCGCTAACCGATCCGCCTCGTGCGGCGGCCCGCTCGCTTATCTGCTCGGGAGCTCGGCCACCGGCTGAGACGCTGCCTCCACCACGGCAAGCGCTCGGGAGCGTCCGTTCGTGCGTTGCACGATGATCGCGTCTGCCGAGCGGAGGAAGAAGGTGAAGCCGGCGGCTTCAGCCTCGTCAAGAGATGAAAAAACGGAGATGCCTGCCACAGATAGGTCCTCCTTCAAGCCAGCGCCGGCACGGCGTCAGCGGCGCCGAACGACGCGCGCGCACCGGTCTCGTCTTTGAAGACCGGGAAGACGCGATCGAGCCCGGTGATCGACAAGATGCGTAAGAAACTGGGCTGATCGACGATGAGCGCGACAGATCCGCCGGATTCGCGTACGATGCGCAGCGCGCGGATCAACGAGCCAAGCGTGACCGAATCCAGCTCGACCAAGGCACGCAGGTCGAAGAGATGGGCGCGACGGCCGCTGCGCACGTGCTCGCGGACGGCGCTGCGCAGGCGTTCTCCGGCGAGGTCGTGGAGCGGTTCCGTGATCTCGGTGACGAAGGGTTGAGAGAGAATCTGACTATCCACAGGGAATCTGGGCCTTTCGGGAGCTGTCTTGCGTTCTATATGAGTTTGTGATATATTTGTAGTCGACAACTTGTAGGGTAGGAGTAATATACTTGCAAAAGACAACAATGTCAAGCACCAATTCGCGCCCGGCCTCCAGTCCCTACGAGGAGAGCATCGTCCCGTCCATTGTGGGCATCGCCAAGCTCTTGATGGCCGAGTTTCGCCGGATCGCGGCCGACAGCGGGCTGTCCGACGGCTTAGCCGGGGCGATGTGGCATCTGCACCGCGCCGGTCAGATGAAGGCAAGCGACCTCGCCCGCACCCTGTCATGCGACATGGGCAATCTCTCGGGTACACTCGACCGTCTCGAATCAGCCGACCTTGTCGAGCGGGTCAAGAGCGGTTCGGACCGGCGCGTACGTTTATTGCAGCTCACGCCGAAGGGCCGCAAGCTCGCCACACAGATGGAAAACCGCTTCAGCCGCACGATGATCCATGAGGAGCTTGAGCGCATGGATGCGCGCGAGCGGCGCGCGCTCAGCAGTACGCTTGCAAAGCTGTTCGCCGCGCTATCGGGCAGCGGGTCAAAAGACGCAGGCGCGCCACCACCGCAGCTCCGCCGGCTCCCAGCCTAGGGCGGGCCTTCTCGATGCTGCGCGCTAGGCGGTCTTTTGCCGTAGCCGCGCGGTGAGTTTGATCTCGGGCACTGCCGCGAGCGCTTGCGAGAGAGGACAGCCTTTCTTAGCGGCCTCGGCCACTTCGAGGAATTTGGCCTCGTCGATGCCGGGGACATCGGCTTCCATATCGAGGTCGATGCGTGTGATCTTGAAACCACCGCTCACCGAATCGAGATGCACCGTCGCCTTGGTCGCGATGCTCTCGGGCTTGAACCCCGCTTTGCTCAGCCCTGACGCCGCTGCCATGGAGAAGCAACCTGCGTGAGCTGCGGCGACAAGCTCTTCGGGGTTAGTCCCCTGACCTTGCTCGAAACGCGACGCGAACGAATACGCCCCTTCGAACGCTCCGCTTCCCAGTCGCATTTTGCCCGACCCTGTGCGTAAGTCTCCGTTCCAACGAGCGTCGGCTGTCCGTTCTGGCATGATGGTGATCCTCCGGTTCTTGCGGTGAATCGGACCTAAAGGTCCGATGCTTCAAAGGTCTGCCGTCAGCGGGCGGCGCTAGAATTGCATCGCCTGCGTCTTGGCCTCGCTGAAGAAGTCCACGTCGAGCGTATCCTCCGGATAGGTGAAATCCGACAATGTGTACTGCACGCCATCGTAATTCACAGGCGGCGTGTTGGCCAAAAAACCGCCGGTCCTGATGGTCGACGCCGTCGACTCAGATGCCATGAACCAGTGGCCGTCGACGATCGTGTACTCGGCATCCCATGGCACCGTCGTCGCAGGCCCGTCGTCGAAGATGCCTGCGCTGCGCAGCTTCCAGATGATGAAGGCTTGCGTGTCTACCCATACCTCGCGCACACGATAGAAGTCGGGACGGTCCAGAGGCACAAGCTTGAGATGATAGACCCAGCGCGAATGGTACGGCTCGACGCCGATCAGCGTCGCATCGTAGTCGCGCGCCACGGTCAAGATGCGGCCCAGCGACTTGACGTCGATGTCAGGCTCAGGCGTGCGCATGCCGGGGAAGGCCGCCGGCTTGCGCGGCAAGAGACCGAACGTATAGGCCGGCGAGATCTCGGGCACGCCGAAGGGCTGCGACGAGTTGCCCTTGCGCTGATTGGGGAAGAGCGAGCCGATGATCGGCACGTTGATCCGCCATCCCCACGGATTTTCCGGTTGATTGGTGGTGGCCACGGGCACTGTGTGGGTCGTGACGATGCCGTCGCTCGACCGCAGCGTCGAGCGGAACGATTCCACGAACGGCTTGCCGTTGACCATCGAGCGCGAGGTCACCAAGAACGAGATGACGTCTGGATATTCAAAAGTGCGCAGCGTGCGCAACGAGTTCTCAAATATCTCCGGTCCGCTCAGCTTTCCGTTCGTCGACGGGGCCTGCGAGGCTTCATGGGCGAGCGCGATCGCGTCCAGCGATGTCTCCGATTCGGTCGTGAAGCGGGCGATGTGCTCGGTCAACACCTTCGGGCAGCCTGATGGCGCAGCGACGGCCTTGACGATGAACACGACGTCATAGGTCGTCGACGGTTTGAGCTCAGGAACTGTCATGGTCGCCACCACGGTCGAGGGACTGGCGAAGTGCTGGCTGCGGTGCGAGCCTCCGGCGGGAGGCAGCGGTTTGAACTTCGCGGGCAGGACGACGGTCTGCCCCTGTTCGGGCACGAGCTGCAGCTCCCGTATGATACCGAAATTGTCACCATCGGTGGCCACGCCGATGGGTGTCACGAGCGAGACGTCGGTGCCGCTTTCCTCGGGTGCCACCAGCTTGAAGATGGGCTGGTTGATGAGGAACTCGTAGTCGCAGGTGGGAGCAGCCTGGTCGCTGAGCGCGGGCGCAAGAGCGGCAACCAGCCAGACGAGGCCGGCGGCCACGGCGATGAGGATTCTATACGGCACGATGGGGGCTAATTGCACGTCGTGGGAGGGTGCTCCCGCGCTAGTCCTGGTGCTCTCGTCGCAACGCCAGGGTCACGAAGATGACGACGATCGCGAACGCGACAAAGATAGCGATGACCGTGCCGGTGCCCGAGGCGCCTCGACCAGGACTCGTGCTCACCTGACCTGGGGCTAAGCCCGTGGCTGGGCCTCCCTGGGGCACCGCCGTCTCCAACGGCTCCGGCGGGAGGGTGGGCATCGGCGTCGAGGTGCCCTCAAGCGCCGTCGCCGTGCGATCGACCGCGGCCACGATCGCATCGCCGAACTTTCCCGTCTGCATATCGGCTTGGAAACTCGTGCTGATGGATTCCACCGTCGCTTGGGGAATCGTGGTGAAACCCGGCGTCTGCTCGATGGCGAAGCGCGATGTATCGGCAGCGCGGTCGACCCAGATGAGCGCGGCGATCTGGCCATTGACGTTGAGGGTTTGCGCCACGGCATAGGCTAGATCGTCCGGCACCGTGCCCGGCTGATCGGGGAAGAGGACGACGGCGATGCCTTTGCCGGTCGCGGCTTCGAGCCGCTCCTCACGCGTCACGATATCCTGCGTCTGCTGGTCATCGAGCACGCCGAGCCGATCGCGGACATAGTTGCTAGCACTGGGAGCGATCTTCTCACCCGCTTCCATCGCACTTGCGACTTGGTCGACGGTCGCGGGCAGCGTGTCGCTCGGACAGCAATACTGGATGCTGTTGATGAGGGTCTGCCGCAACGAGACTTGCTCGTCGTAAGGGATCCACTTGAGCGCCTTGCCCGTGTAGACGATGTCCGCGTTGCCAGCGTCGGTCGCGACGAAGACCAGCGCGCCGTAGTACCCTTTGGCGACCTTGTCAGCGCTTGTGATCCCGGCGCCCGACGCGGTCGCCCCATCCGTGCCGCGCACCACGACAACGACCACGACCCGGCCGGTGGCGCCATACAAGCGCTGGTTGCGGGCGTCGATTTGGGCGATCGCCGTGCTGGACATGAGCCCGGTCGTGTCGTCAACCGTGCTTTGGTCCGCCAGCGCCGGCGACAAAGACACAGCGGCCGCGCCGGCAAGCGACAAAGCCGCCGCGGTGAAGCCTATGCAAAATCGATGGACTGCGTTCATCTGTCCTTCCCCGGGCTTCGGCCTTTCCGTCGCTACGGACCTTCAGGTGTACATCGCTCGAACGACTGTACGTTTCCTTAACATTCCGTGCAAGCGGCGGGCCACAGGAGATAGGGACCGCTAGAGGACGGCTACCCGTGCGTCAGAACGTACTACTATCATCCCTCGACGGTTTGCATTACCGTTTGAGGATTTCGACATCGGTGAAAGGCGCGTGTCATGCAAAAAGTTCGCCGAAAGGCATCGATTTTGCAAAATGATCATCCATTTACACAGCTCGTTTTCTTGTTCACGTTCAACAAACCGGCATGGGAAGGGTTTGTGAAAGACGCCAAGGCTGTCAAGACGTATGAGAAACGGGGAACTTCCGGAGTGTTGAATGAGCCCTTACGATCGGCCATTAAGAACCTCTCGAGAAATCAATGGAACGCCCTCAGGTCGCGCAGCCCGAACAAGATGAACATAGAGATCGGGTGGGAATTCACAGTTGCGGTTCGCGCAAAGCGAAAGAAGAAGAAGGACCCGTTGGATCCTGGCGATCTCGTCGGAGGCATGCCGGTTATCGTCGAGGACTGGCCGACACTCCATAATTATCCCTAGTCCACGATGGTTGCGTCGCTCGTGATCGTCGGCTCCGGGATTCAGTCCGGAAGCGACATGACACTGGCGGCGCGCGAGGAGATCCGTGGCGCGGACAAGCTCCTGTACCTGGTGCCGGATCCCGTCACGGCAACCTGGCTGCAGGAGCTCAACCCTAGTGCAGAGTCGCTGCATAGCTTCTATGCTCACGCCAAGCCGCGTCGAACCACGTATGCGGAAATGGCCGAGCATGTCTTGACGCACCTGCGCGCCGGCCGCAACGTGTGCCTCGTGAGCTACGGGCACCCTGGTGTCTTTGCACATCCGATGCACGAAGCTTTGCGGCTAGCTCGAGCGGAGCACTTCGAGGCAACGATGCTGCCAGGTATCTCCGCCATCGATTGGTTGTACGCCGACCTCGGCGTGGATCCAGGAGTTGATGGATGCCAAATCCATGACGCCACCGCCTTCATCGCTCGGCGTCACCGACCCGATCCCACGAGCTCGCTTATTCTCCTGCAGGTGGGGATCATCGGTGAGCGGGCCATGCCCAAAAAATGCAACGCCAAGAACTTTCGATTGTTGACCAAACGGCTCGCCCAGATATACGGCGAAAATCACGAGGTCGTTGTATATGAGGCCGCCCGCTTTCGGGTCGCACTCCCGGTCATCCGGCGCATGCGGTTGAAGGAGGCTGCCCGCGCCACACTCTCGCTTGCCTCGACGCTCTACGTGCCACCAAAAACGGCAGTGCAAAAGAAGAGAAAGGAACGCGCGCCGCAGGGGACCTAAGCGGGGGTGCCGGACACAACGCCCAGGGCATGGACGTCCGGGTACAGCGCCGAAGGTAACCTCGAAGAGAGGAAAAGATGCCTACGGTTCGCTCGAGTTCGTTTGTCGGACGACAGGCGCAGCTTGCGCTGTTGGCAGAGCGCCAAAAAGCGGCGGCGCAGGGCGCAGGTTCCATTATTCTCGTCGCCGGAGAAGCTGGCGCCGGCAAGACCAGGCTCGTTTCCCAGTTCTGCAGCTCCCTCAATCCAAACGAGACGCACCTTGCGACCGGCCATTGTCTGGAGTACATCCAGCTGCCCTACACCCCATTTCTGGAGGTCATCGGAGCGCTGGTCACTACAGCTCCCGGGGTTCTTGCCTCCGCACCGCATATCGGCGAAGCGCTCTCCGCTATGGTTCCCCAGCTGCGCACGTCGCAAGAACAAAAGCCGACGCAGGTCCTGGACAAGCTGCGCCAATTCGATTTGATGACCCAGGCTGTCAAGCGTTTCGGCCAGGAGCGCCCCGTGGTGGTGGTGGTCGAAGACCTCCATTGGGCCGACGCTGGAACGCTCGAGCTGCTCCAGCACGTCACCGCCGCGCTGCCCGACTCCCGCGTCCTCGTCATCGCCACATACCGCAGCGACGAACTGCCCCGCGGCCACCCGCTTCGATCGACGCTTGCCAAGCTCGAACGCAACCAGCACTTTTTCCGTACTGACCTTCCACCGCTGAGTCGCGGACAGGTACACTCGCTGGTCGCGCACGGGCTCGGCCAGCGTGACACGCTCTCCGGAGCGGCAGTGGAGGCTATCTGCTCACGAGCCGAGGGCAATCCACTTTTCGCCGAAGAGCTCCTCAAAGCGGCGCTGATAGGCGTCGACGTCGTGGGCGCCCGACCGCCCACGACGATTCAGGAGGCCGTGCGCGACCGTTTGCAGCACGCGAGCGCCGCCGACACCGCGACGCTTGCCTGCGCCGCGGTGATCGGACGACGCTTTGAGCCCGCGGTGCTGGCACAGATATCCGGCAGCGACCTTGTAAAGATCATTCCGATCCTGAAGCGCGCCATCGACCTGGGCCTCATCGCGGAAGAGATCAACGGCGAGGTTCGCTATTCATTTCGCCACGAGCTACAACGGCAAGCCATGCTCTCGGAGCTGTTGGCCATCGAAGCCCAAGACATACACCGCAAAATCGCCACCCTCCTTGAAGCGGAGACCCCTGAGAACCATACGGTAGAGCTCGCCCACCACTGGTGGGAGGCTCGCGAATTTGGAAAGGCGGCTGGGTACAACGAGCAGGCCGGCGATCAGGCGTCTTCGGTGTTTGCCTTTCGTGATGCGGTTGTCACCTACGAACGAGCGCTCGACGTGGCGGAAG
Organism: Vulcanimicrobiota bacterium; assembly: GCA_036741695.1. Lineage (GTDB taxonomy): Bacteria > Vulcanimicrobiota > Vulcanimicrobiia > Eremiobacterales > Eremiobacteraceae > JAFANK01. The sequence goes on along the minus strand of DAINRU010000029.1, from coordinate 11,508 downwards.
ATCCGCTCACCGCGGCCCGCCTGCAGGTCAAGCTGGCCCGCGCATTGGGGCAAAGCGGATTTGGTGAGCGCGCCAAGGCCGCAGCTGAGGCCGCGCTTTTGATCTATGAGGAGCGGAAACAAAGTGAGGAGGCGGGTCAGGTTTGTATCTGGCTCTCGGTTACGAGTGCCATTTCGGGCGATAGACTTAGTTCAGAACGCTACGCGCAGCGCGCCCTGCAGATCGTGGATTCGAACCCGGCCAGCCCGGTGTATTTCTCGGCGCACACCGAGCTGGTCGTGCTCAATGCATTGACGAGCTGGGAACTCGAGAAGGCGCGCCCCCACATGGAGGCAGCGCAGCGTTTCGCGGGCGAGCCGGCACCGGAAGAGATGATTCGTTTCTTGGAGGCGATGGCGGCCATCGAGGCCTGCACCGGCGATCCCGAAGGGGCGGTGGTACGCATCCGCAACGCAGCCAGCCTTGCCGAGGGCACGTGCAGCACCCAGCGCGTGATAGCCTGTTGGGGGAACTTCGGCGGCGGTATGGATCAAATCGGAGAGTCGGCGATCGGGTTTCGCGCGCTCGAAAGAGCCTTCAAGGTGATCCAAGACAACGATGTCAGCGGCCTGACGGCGGCGTGGACCCTCATCCACGCAGCGCACGCGAAGCTGCGTGCCGGGCTCTTGGCCGAGGCACTAAGCTACATCGAGGAGGTCCTCGCGACCGGCATCGATATGCCGGCATTTCAGCTGGCCTACGCTCAGGTGGCGATTCCGCTCGGCCTGCTTCTCGACCTTAACGAACTGGTTGAGCAGTGCGTGGATGAGCGGCTCGTCGAGCATGCATTGCGTTCGAGTGTAGCCCGCACGATCGCGTGCCTTGCGCCCTTCCCCGAACTTGCTGCGGTACGTGGAGAGACTGACGCCGCTCGCCTCTTGATCCATCGTGCACTCGACGCGTTGGATGCCCTTGCCACCCGCCCCGGGCCTGGGGACGTCGACGAATTCTTCATCAGCGCGGCGCGATTTGGAGATGACGGCGACGTCGAACGTGCTCGCGCATACCTCGAGCGCATCGTCAGCAGTTCGAACGTTCGGGCTACGCCGGCATGTCTGGCCTTGGTCGAAGCCTATCGAACGGCCCGCCACGAGCACGAGGCCAAAACAGAGGCGCAGGATCGCCACGCAGTCGAGCGAGCCGAACATGCTGCGCACCTGTTCTACGATATCGGATGGCCTCTTCTGGAAGCACAAGCCTTGGAGCTCGCCGGCAAAGAAGATGCGGCGCTGCGCCTGTATCGCGAGAGCGGCGACGTCTACGACGTCAGGCGGCTTGAGGCTAGGCTAGCCTCACGGGGTCGTCGTGGCCGTGCGGCAACCGAGTTGACCACCCGCGAGCAAGAGGTACTCGGCTTTCTGGTCGAGGGGAAGTCCAACCGCGCCATTGCGCAGACGTTGGTCATTAGCGAGCGCACGGTGGAGAACCATGTTTCGTCGATCCTCGCGAAATACGGCGCTGCTTCCCGTGCTGAGCTTATCGCCAAGCACAAGACGGACGCTAAGCAATAGAATTGGTGGTCAGCCGCTCATCGGTGCTTCATCGATTTGCGCGAGGGGCACGACGCATGTTGCCTCTCTTCGTCGCACAGGCGCGCTCGAGCGAGTCCTTGAACGGTAGTGGCGATGCCGTACAGACTCCGGCTCGCGTGGGAGCAATACCTCACCGGGGTTGGCCAGCGCTACAAGCTGCTCATGACGCCCGGACACCGGGGATTTTTCGTTCCCTGGCTCGCCTACCTCATATTCGTCGCAGTCGCATTTCGCTGGGAAACCGACCTCATGCTGCTCGCCGTGCTCGTGGTGCGCAAGTGCCAAACACCATCGATCGTGCGCCTGGACAATGAGGGCCTCTACCTCCCCATTGCCATGGCGCTCGCTATCGCCATCATGATGATCTCGCTCATCCCGGTCCAGAAGGGCTACCTCCGCGCAGTTCCCGTGTGGATCGCCGAGGGGTTGGTCACGCTGCTGCCGATCAGCGCTGTGATGACCCTCATCGGGCTTGGATTCTACTGGGTAGATCTCAAGACGGCGTGCGGCGGGTGATCAGCGGGCGCTGACCATCTCCCGGATGCGCGGATGGTCACCCTTGACAGTCCGTATCCAGTGCGCGAACGGTGGCACCTTCTCGGCCACCCGGAAGAGGAAGTAATAGGCGCTGATGTCGCCGACATGCGAAAATCGCCGTCGCACATCGGCGACGAGATCATCATAGGTTGTGAACGAACGCAGATAACGCCGTAAGCCCCGATGCTCCCGGTCCAATTCGAGCATCACCTTCGCGTTATGGATCGCGGCCCGGATCTTGCGCTCGCTATGCAGGATGCCGGGGTGTGCCAGGATGCGCCGCACGTCGGCGTCGCGATAGCGCCCAACCGCGCGCGGATCAAAAGCATCAAACGCTTCGCACAGCGCATCCCACTGACGATCGATCGCCGCCCAGCTCAGCCCGGCCTGGAACACCGCCCTGCTCATGACCGCCAGATAATCCGAAAGCTCCGGCTTGGCGATGCGCTTGTGTGTCGCGCCGCTCATCGCGCAGGTCGCAGGCCGCTACGTCGTCTTGTGGCCGAACACCGCCGCGTCATCCGCGTCGATGATGTCGCAGATCTTGCCGCTGGCCACCTCGGCGTAGCGGGGATATTTCTCTTCGAACTCCGCGCGCCGCTCGGGCGCGATGTCCTCGAACGAACGGTTCAACAAAACACGGTTCGCCTCAGCATAGGAGCCCGCGCCAGCGTGCGTACGAACCCATGCCGCGACTTCGTCCTCCGAAGCAGCGCGAGCCACCTCGGCCGCCAACGCGTCGGGATCGATGCCGACGATTTTCAGCATCCGTCCGCTGAAACCGTCGATATGATAGTCGCCGATGTTGCCGCCGGGCAGCAGCGCGCGCATCTTGTCGATGGTGCGGGGGAGCATGACGAGTCCGTCGAGTGTTGCGCGGGCGCTGCGCGGCGGGCGTTTGGTGAGGTCGAGGGGTTCCATTGGCTTATTCTCCTGACGCTGGGGTGGGCACGAAAGCTTCTTTGCGCAGCCGGCTGTGCCTGTACCCGTAGAAGCTGTAGATGACGACCCCGACGGTGAACCAGACCACAAAGCGGATCAAGGTCGGCACGGGCAGACCTGCGATGAGATAGATGCAGCCCGCCAAGCCCAAGATGGCGACCAGGGGCCCGGCAGGCGAGCGGAACGGACGGTTGGCATTGGGATGGATGATGCGCAAGATGAGCACCCCCAGACACACGATGCCGAACGCCGAGAGCGTGCCGATGTTGACGAGCTCGAGCAGCTTCTCGAGCGGGATGAGCGCGGCCATCACGGCGACGATGACGCCGGTGATCATGGTCATGCGTGCCGGCGTGTGGAAACGGTGATGCACTTTGGCGACGGAGGCGGGAAGCAAGTGGTCGCGCGCCATGACGTAGAAGATCCGCGTCTGGCCGAGCAACGAGGTGAGCATGACCGAGATGTTGCCGGCGATCGCGCCGACCGTGACGAAGCCGACGAAAATCGGAGCGTTACCGGCCATGCGCGCCGCCTGGGACATCGCGTCGTTGGAGTTGATGTGCTGCCAGGGCACGATGCCGACCGTGATGTAGGCGATGATCATGTACAAGATGCCGCCGATGACGAGCGAGCCGATGATGCCGATGGGCACGTCACGCCGAGGGTTTTTGGACTCCTCCGAGGCTACCGTCACCGTGTCGAACCCGATATATGCGAAGAAGACGAGCGCCGCGCTCTGCACGATGCCGTGAAACCCGTTGGGCGCGAACGGATGCAGATGCTTGGCCGAGACGAACGCGATCGAGCCGAAGATGAAGACCACAAACGCGATGATCTGGAGGACGACGAACGCCGCGTTGGTGCCGGCGGATTCGCGGATGCCGATGGCGAGCAGGACGCTCATCCCTAACACGCCGAGCGCAGCGACCACGTCGATCTGCGATCCTGCGAGGTTGATCGAGTGCAGCATGGTGAAGTGCCACGAGCCGATGTGGGCGGGCGCGGTGACGGCGTCGAGTTTCGCGGTTTGCGCCCAGGCGGGCAAGCGGATGCCGATGCTCTGGAGCAGGTCTTGGACATAGCCGGACCACGAGGACGCGACCGGCGCCGCGCTGATGCCATATTCCAAGATGAGGTCCCAGCCGATGACCCAGGCGATCAGCTCGCCCAAAGTGGCGTATGCATAGGTGTAGGCACTGCCCGCCACGGGCACCATGGAGGCGAACTCCGCGTAGCATAACGCCACGAAGATGCAGACGACGCCTGAGAGGAAGAAGCTCATGATGACGCCGGGGCCGGCCACCTGAGCGCCCACGCCAATGGTGGTGAAGAGGCCGCCGAGCATGGTCCCGAGACCGATGGCGATGAGGCCCGGCCAGCCGAGCACGCGGCGCAGTTTGGGCCCTTCGTCGTCCGGCCGGACGCGGTCCAGCGGCTGGACCGCAAAAAGCTGTTTAAGCGACACTCAAAGGTCCGCCCATAGACAGCGCACTTTTTGGGTCAGAGTGCACCGGACCTTTGATATGACGAGCGCTTGGGAAACGAGTACGGGTGGACGGGTGCCGTCCGGGACCTAGAGTCTGCCTACCGTCTGCCCCGATTGAAGCGCGTCAGCACGACCGGCCTGGCCACCGGTTCTTGGCCGGACGCACGCAACAGCGCGTCGACGAAGTAGTTCGCCGCTGACTCCGACGAGCGAGCGATGTTCGGATCGTATTGCCGCTTGAGGGGTTCGGCCGCATCGCTGCGCAGTTCCACCTCCCAGAGCTGGTTCGACCAGGTCGCAGCCACCACGGCATCGCGGTAACGAGCGGTCGTGCCGTCTTTGCCGACCTTGGTCTCGTCAAGCTGCGTCCGGATCGCTTCAAAAAAGCTCTGGATGTATTTATCGGGTTCCACAAACAATCTCCCTTATTCTTGGACTCTCTAACTTCGACGCGCCGGGTCCTGACTCCGTCCGCAAATCGCACGAGAAGGACGAATTTCTCAATGGTTAAAAGCCTGCGCCATGCCCGATGAGACCCCTCTCTCCCTCGCGCAAGCCCTCAAACAATGGACGCACCACGAGGCTGACCGGCTCGACTACGCCACGCTCGACCATGGACGTGGGGCGCGAACCGGTTTCCCCGAGGTGATATTTTGCCCGGGCAAGAGCGACCAGCAGATCGCTGAGATCGCGGCTTCGCTTGCGCGTACGGGACGCGTGGTCATGGCCACCCGCGCTCCGCGCAGCGCGTTTGCGGCAGTGCGCGTACGACTGCCAGAGGCGGTGTATCACGAAGAGGCACGCATCATCGCGTGGGAGCGAGAGCCATTGCCGCGTGTCGGTGCGGTGGCGGTCGTCTCTGCGGGAACGTCGGATGGCCCGGTCGCGGCGGAGGCGGCCATATCGCTCGACCTCATGGGCAACGGGGTCACGCGCATCAACGACGTGGGCATAGCCGGGCTGCACCGCGTGCTCGAGCACCGTGACGCGCTGAACGCCGCCAATGCCATCGTCGCCGTCGCCGGCATGGACGGAGCGCTGCCGTCGGTCATCGCCGGGCTCGTCGACAAGCCCGTCATCGCGACGCCGACGAGCGTAGGTTACGGCGCATCGTTCCAGGGCATCGCGGCGCTGTTGGCCATGCTCAACGCGTGTGCTGTCGGCGTGTCGGTCGTGAACATCGACAACGGTTTTGGCGCCGCCTGCGTGGCCTCGCGCATCAACCATCTCCATGCCAGCTGATCGCGACGTGCAGGTGCCTTCCAAAGAACGCGAGCTGCGTGAGATCCTGCGCGACATGCGTCGCGTCGTCGTCGCCTATTCAGGAGGCGTCGACAGCGCCACGCTGCTCGCCGTCGCGCACGAGGAGCTCGGCGCCGGCGTGCTGGCGGTCACCGGCCGTTCGCCATCGGTCGCATCAGGAGAAGTGGAATCAGCGTCGGCGCTGGCGGCGCGAATCGGCGCCCAGCATGAGGTCATCGATACGCACGAGTTCGACAATCCGCGCTATCGCGCCAACCTCACCGACCGCTGCTTTCACTGCAAGGACGAGCTCTTCACGCAGCTCACGTCACTCGCGCGCAGCCGCGGGTACGACTACGTGGCGGACGGGTTCAACGCCGACGACGGCCGCTCGCCGCTCGACCGCCGACCCGGCCACAGTGCCGGGCTGCGCTTGGGCGTGCGCAGTCCTCTCGCGCAAGCACGGCTAGGCAAAGATGATATCCGCGCCATCGCCAACCGGCTCGGGCTTGCGGTCTGGGACAAGCCGGCGACGCCCTGTCTCTCGTCGCGCGTGCCCTATGGGACGGCAATCGAGGAACGCGATCTCAAGAAGATCGATCTTGCAGAACGCTATCTGCGCGCGCTCGGCTACGGTGTCGTCCGGGTGAGACATTTCGGCGTGACCGCGCGCATCGAGGTCCCGCTCGATCAAGTGCCACGGCTCGCCGGCAGCGCGACTCGCATCGCGCAGGCGCTGCGCTCGGTCGGTTACGAGCGGGTAGAGATCGATCCGCGTGGCTACCGCACGGGCTCGCTCAACCAAACCTGATCGCCCCGCCGGGGGACAGGTTCCGGCGCCTACTCGTTCTCCAGCATCTGGCGGATCTGCGCGCGCAGCTCGGGCGAGTCCTTATGGCCGTGCGACGAGATCGCATGCTCGGTCGCGGCTTTCACGACCTCTTCCTCGCTCCCAGTGATGGTGAGCGTGCAGTTGCTCTCGCTCGGATACTTGCGACAGTCAGCGACCTTGCGAAGCGTGGTTGCCATGTGAGCCACCTCCAGAGAGAGGTAAAGGGACGCTCGGCATTGTTCTTGTCCGACCGGATTTCCTGGACTGCTCCATGGCGCGCGAAGAGGCCGGATGCCGATGGTGGAGAAACCTCTAGACCACTAAAGCGAACTCATTCGGCCGATGCAGCGCGCAAGCGGATACCATCGGTTCGGGATGGCGTTATTTCCGAAGCGCGAGAAATCCACGGCGTCTACAGAAAGCGCAGCGATGATAAAAGAAGGCCTGTTGCCCTTACCGCAATCCGGCTTACGCCGCAACTACCTCGGCTTTTGGAACATCGCGGCGCAGTCCATCGCCAACATCGCGCCGTCGGCGACTCCCGCCCTCATCGTGCCGCTCGTCTTCGGCATCACCGGCAACGGCGCTTGGATGGCGTATGGCTTTGCCACCGTCGCCCTGCTGCTCGTCGCCACCAACATCAACGTCTTCGCGCACCGCTCTGCGTCCCCGGGAGCGCTCTACACCTTCGTGGCGCAGGGACTGGGCCCGACATGGGGCGTGATTTCTGGCTGGTCGCTCGTCATCGCGTACACGATCATCGGCAGCTCGGTCCTCGCCGGTTTGGCGAACTATGTGACCGTCTTGGCGCATCGGTTCATGGGTGACGGTTTCGATTTCGGGCTCACCGTCGGCGCTATGCTCATCGGCGGACTCGTGGCGTGGTTTTTGGCCTACCGCGATGTCAAGCTCTCGACGCAGTTCATGCTGGCCACGGAGTTCGTGTCGATCTCGATCATCATGGTGCTCGTGTTCATCTTCTTCGCCCAGCACAAGCGTCTGATCGACCCGGCGCAGTTCGTCTTCGCAGGCCTCAACGCGTCAGGCCTGCGCCAGGGGCTGGTCCTCGCCATCTTCAGCTTCGTCGGCTTCGAGAGCGCGACCGCGCTCGGCCACGAAGCCAAAAACCCGAAGCACTCTATCCCCGCGTCGGTGCTCTTCACCGTCATCGCGACCGGTGCGTACTTCGTGATCTCAAGCTACACGCTCGTGACCGCATTCCACGGACATAGGCCGACGCTCGACCAATCCAACGCTCCGCTCGACGTCCTCTCCCAGCTCGTCGGCATTCCGCTCTTGGGTCCGCTCGTCGACGTGGGCATCACGATCGGCTTTTTCGCCTGCGCGCTGGCCTGCGTCACGGCCGGAGCGCGCATCCTCTATGCCATGTCGCGCCACGGGCTCTTCCACCAAGCCGCAAGCGCGACGCACCCGACGCACGAGACACCGCACGTGGCGGTGTCGATCGCCTCGCTCATCGTCATCCTCGTGCCGCTCATCATGCTGTTCGCCCGGGTGAAAGTGCTCGATATCTACGGCATCACCGGTACGCTGAGCACGTTCGGCCTGCTGCTGCCCTACATCTTGGTCTCGATCGCGGCGCCGCTCTACCTGCGCGCTCGCGGCGAGCCCAGCGGCGTCGCCACCATCGTCGCCATCTTGTCCGTCATCGCCATGCTGGTGCCGGTCGTGGGGAGCGTCTATCCCGTCCCCGCGCCCCCCTACAACATCCTGCCCTACATCTTCGTGGCGCTCTTGCTCGTCGGTCTGGCGCGCTTTCTCTACCTGCGCGCGAAACAGCCCACGATCGTCTCAGCGATCCAGGCCGATCTGGTCAGCGAGGTCGAGGAACTCTCAGCCTGACGAGTCTTCTCGGAAGCGACGTCGCTTACGCGCGCGGTTTGGCGACGGCGTTATACACGGCGGCGACGATCGCTCCGCTGATCCCCGCCCACAGCACGAAGACGAGCAGCATCCCGAAGTGCCACATCCACGGTATGCCGCCTCCGTAGTGCATCATGCCGTAACCGCCGCCGGCCTGCGGCATGGGATACCCGCCACCGCGCATCATCCCGTACCCGACGTGATGATGCAGCATGGCCAAAGGTAACGCAAGCACGGCGAGCGCAAACGCAGCGGTCGCAAAGGCCAGCGACATGGCCCATATGTTCAGCCGTTGGAAGAGAGGTTGGATGGGTTCTTGCATGCCGTCTATCTTAGGTGGTCACGCGAATCATTCCGCCCCGGTTCCGGCGTAACAAGCCGCAGCTCCATCTCATCGGACGGTTTGAAGCCAAGCGTCTCGTACACGGGGCGGCCCATGCGAGAGGTCCGCAGCCGCACGACCTCGCAGCCGCTCTCTTTGGCCCAGTCGACGGCGGCTTGCGTCAGTGTCCGCGCGATGCCTCGCCGCCGCCACTGCGGCGTCACGTACACGTCACAGACATAGGCCGAGCGGCGCAGCACGATCTCGCTGCGATGCGTGGCCGGCATGTAGACGGCCGCCGTCCCCACGACCTCGCCGCCCATCTCGGCGACGTAGAACTGACCCTGTGCGATCACCAGGCGATCGCGGAAGAAGGCGATGAAACGCTCGCGCCAGCCAGGATAGAGCGCGTCGTAATCCAGACCATCGATCTCCAGGATCATCTCGCGGCGCAGCCCGGCCATGGCGGCGAGCTCCTCCAGGCGAATGGTTCGAATGGTCGCCGCGACCTCACGCATGGATCACCATGACTAGGAGATTATCACGGGCGGAACACGCGCGGCAAGTAGCGTAGGCAGTCGCATGCAGCGGGGCAGGCAGATCATCGCGCTTGGCGGCGGCGGGTTCGCGCGAGGCAATCCCGACCTCACGATGAGCAGGTACATCCTGGAACAGACCGGCCGCAGGAGCCCCCGGGTCTGCTTCGTGCCGACCGCAGGCGGCGACGATGCCGGCAGCATCGAGCATTTCTACAAGAACGCGAAACGCCTGGGCGCGCGGCCGTCGCATCTCTCGCTCTTCAAGCAGCCGCTCGAGCCCTTGCGCTCGTTCGTGCTGCGCCACGACGTCATCTACGTGGGCGGGGGTAACACGCGCAACATGCTCGTGCTGTGGCGAGCCTGGGGGTTGGACCGCATCTTGCGGACCGCGTACGAGCGCGGAGTGGTGCTGGCGGGCAGCAGCGCGGGCGCCTTGTGCTGGTTCTCCGCCGGCGTGACGGATTCGTATCCAGGGCGTTTCCAAGAGCTGCGCTGTCTGGGCTGGCTACGCGGCAGTTTTTGTCCGCACTACGACAGCGAGCCCAAGCGCAAGCCCGTCTATCGCAGGCTTGTCGGGTCCGGCACGCTCGCCGGCGGTTATGCCGCAGACGATAACGTCGGACTGCATTTCATGGACGAGAAGCTCGTGCGCATCGTCGCTTCAAAATCGCGGCACTACGCCTACCATCTCGCGCGCCGCGCAGGAAAAGCAAGAGAAGCGACCGTCGTACCCGACGTGATACTGAGAACGCGGCGCTAGGCGAGGATCTGGTACTAGGGCGCGGCCGTCACGTGGTGTATCGAACGCAGAATAGCTGAAGCGGCGCTCTCGCCCGTCTCGACCGCACCGTTCATGAATCCGGCAAAGTCGATCGAGACGTGCTCGCCCGCGAAATGGACGTTTCCTTGGGGCACGCCCTCGATGCCGATGAATTGGGTGTATTGACCAACCTTGCCATAAGAGTAGGAGCCGCGATGCCACGGATCGCCGGTCCAATAGTCCATGTAGGCCTTGCCGTTCCACGCAGCCGTGCACCCCGGGTATAACGACTCGAGCCCTTTGAGGAACTGGCCTGTGTAGGCGGGCTTGGCGGGCGCGAACGAAGGTGCCTGGAAGCTCGCTCCCCAGTTCCCGCCGTAGTACGAGGTGAGGATACCGGCCGTACCCGATTGCTTGCGCGTCACCTCCCACGTCTGCTGGTAGTCGGTGTCGGAGTAGGTGTAACCGTTGTAGCCGAGCTTGTACCAGAGCCGGTCCTTGAACTGCGCATGCAGCTTGGTATTCGTGCCCAACGGCAGGTTGTCTATGGCGGTCATCTTGAGGGGCGAGAAGCCGGCTTTGGACAGATCGACGTGGCGCAGCGTCGTGAACGGCAAGGCAAGCAGCACCTGATCGGCGTCCTGCTCGATCGTCTGCAGCGCCGAGGAAAACGTCAGCCGATACGAGCCGTCCGCGCGGCGAGCCAGTGCGCGTAGCGCCATGTTGGGACGCAGCGCTGCGGCGGGCAGGTGTTGGATCATGCGTCGGACGATCTGGTCGTTGCCGCCGGCGACTCCGTAGAGCTCGTCCGTGCCCACGAGGTAGAACTGGCCGTGCGTCGTGAGCGCCGGATAGTAGCCGAGCATCTGGACGAGCTCGAGCGAGCTCTGCACGCTCGACTCCCCGCCGTTCTCCGTCGTGCAGTCCAGGTCAAGCAACCAGCCGAGCCTGGACTGCAAGCCGCCGGGCACGTTGCGTTCGATCCATTGGCGCACCGACATGTGGTCGAGCTCGTAGCCGGCCTTGTTGTAGCGGTTGTAGAGCACGGGGAAGGGGGCGGACTTGGCGGCCGCCGCCATCGCCGGATACACGTGCCGGTAATCAGCGAGCATCTCGGGGACGGTGTATTTCTCGCCGCGCACCCAATAGATCTCGTCGGTGTCTTTGGGCTGCCCGGAGCGCAGGTTGAGGAGCGTGAGCCCGAGCTCGTGCGCGAGCTTGCGGACGGCCGTGTGCTCGCTTGAGATGAACTCCCCGCCGTGCTCGACGATCTGCCCTTCGTCGAAGAAGTTGCGCAGCGTCCACGTCCGCCCACCGAAGGCCGAGTTGGCTTCGCACAGCATGAACGGCACGCCGGCCTGCCACAGCCGGTAGGCGCACGACGTGCCGGCCA
>DAINRU010000028.1:0-30676 GCA_036741695.1 Vulcanimicrobiota bacterium | reverse complement strand
CCACCAAGCTCGGCTATAGCGGCCGGCCTAAAGCAGCGTCGCTAGGTTAGCTTGAGCAAGCCAGCAGTCTTCGTCAGCCGGGAGATCCCACAGTCCGGCTTGGACATGCTGCGCGCGCACTGCGACGTGACAGTATGGCCGCACGACCGCGCTCCCAACCGTGACGAACTCATAGAGAACTGCAAGGGCAAGAATGCCCTGGTCTGCCTGCTCACAGAGCGGGTCGACGCGGCGCTGCTCGCCGCCGCACCCACGCTGAAGATCGTCGCAAACGTGGCGGTCGGGTTCGACAACCTCGACGTCAAGGCCGCAACCGCGGCGGGCGTGGTGATGTCGAACACACCAGGCGTGCTCGACGACACCACGGCCGATCTGGCATTCGCCCTCCTCATGGCCACCGCGCGACGGCTGGCGGAGGGTGACCGGCTCACGCGCTCGGGGAGTTGGACCGGCTGGGGCATCATGCAGCTGCTCGGGCAGGACGTGCATCATGCGCGACTCGGCATCGTCGGGTTCGGACGGATCGGCCGCGGGGTGGCCCGCCGTGCTCGTGGCTTTGAGATGTCCGTCTGCTACCACGACGCGGTGCGCGCTCCAGCCGAGGTCGAGCGCGAGCTTGGCGTGACGTACGTGCCGATGGAGCAGTTGCTGCGGGAGAGTGATTTCATCAGCCTGCACGTGCCGCTGTTGCCCCAGACGCGCCATCTCATCGACGCCACCGCATTGCGCATGATGAAGAAGACCGCGATCCTCGTCAACTCATCGCGCGGGCCGGTCATCGACGAAGCGGCGCTCGTCGAGGCGCTGAGCAACGGGGTGATCGCAGGCGCCGGGCTTGACGTCTACGAGAACGAACCTGCGCTTGCACCCGGCCTGGCGAGTCTGCCCAATGCGGTCCTGTTACCGCACATCGGCAGCGCCAGCGTTGCCACGCGCAACAAGATGGCGGAGATCGCCGCCCAGAATGTGATCGCGTTCTTCGCAGGCGGAGTGCCGCCGACCGCGCTCAATCCGGAAGCTCTGTCAAAAGCGCGAGGTTAGGCGTTGCCCCTGCGCATCGTCGTGGCGCCGGACAAGTTCAAGGGGAGCCTCTCGGCTCACGCCGCAGCCGAGGCCATCCGCCAGGGGCTGGCGCGATCTCTACCGGCCGCACAGGTCGATCTCGTTCCGGTGGCTGATGGCGGCGACGGAACCGCAGAGACGATCATCCACACCCTTGGCGGCCGCATGGTCGCGCACGAGGTCGCGGGGCCTGACGGCAGACCCGTCCAGGCGCGCTACGGGATGCTGCGTGGGTCCGGCGTGGCGGTCATCGAGCTCGCGCAAGCCAGTGGTCTCACCATCATGCCGGCTGGGACGAACCAGCCGCTCACCGCCTCGACGGGTGGCACCGGAGAACTCATCGGTCATGCCATCGATGCCGGCGCTCGACGCATCATTCTCGCCATCGGCGGCAGCGCCACGACCGATGCAGGGGCCGGCGCTCTGGCGGCACTTGGGGCGATCTTCCGTGACGGACAAGGTACGGTTCTCCCGCCCGGCGGCGCAGCACTTGCGCGGCTTTCGTCAATCGACACGGTTGCGCTGGAGGAGCGGCTTCGCGGCGTGAGCATCGAGATCGCGAGCGATGTTCGCAATCCGTTGTGCGGGCCGTCCGGCGCCGCAGCCGTCTACGGACCGCAAAAGGGAGCCTCTGCGAACGACGTGCATGTGCTCGATGACGCGCTACGGCGCTTCGCCGACGTCGTCAAAGCAGGCGTCGGGGTGGACGTGGGCGATGTCCCTGGCGCTGGAGCCGCGGGTGGGGTGGGCGCCGGGTTCTTGGGCCTTGCGCATGCCACGCTTCGCCCGGGGGCGCAGCTCGTGCTTGAGATACTGGATTTCGACCGTCATCTTGCGGGCGCGGATCTGGTTGTCACGGGCGAAGGTCGGCTCGACCGGCAGACGCTTTCCGGCAAGGCGCCACAAGCGGTCGCGCAGGCTGCAGGGGCGCGCGGGATCCCTGTGGTGGCTATCGCCGGCAGCGTTGAGTGCTCCACGCAGGACCTCGACCGCGCTGGGATCGCTTGCGCGCTTGCGATCACCTCACGGCCGATGACGGTCGACGAGGCGATGCAGCGCGCCGCGGAACTCGTGACAAACGCGGCATGGACCCTAGGCCGAGCGCTACAATTGACATTTCCGAACGCGCGATAATGTTGCAACGGACCTTTAGGTCCGTTCAATAACCGACCTCGAGATCGGGTGCTTCATCGTTCTGGTCCGCGTTATTTCGCGGGGCTTGGGGTGCGGCGCGGCGCGGATGAGAGCAAGGCATTGAGCCCGTAACCCTCGTTGCGCTCTTCAGCGACCCGCAGGATAGCCGTAGCGAGCTTCGCGGCATCGTGACGGACCTGATGTCCTTCGGAGACGAAATCGCCGGTGATGGGCGTGACGCCGAATGCAGCGATCATCTCCAGGTCCGCGGGCACCTGAAATGCGCCATCTCGCTCGTACAGCGGCAGAAGACGGTTGGCCTGACCGACATTGATGAGCGCACGGTCGAAGAGCCGTCGGTCTGTCGCTTCCATGACAGCGCGCACATGGTCGCTTGCCGTCATGCCCGTGGTCTCGCCGGGCTGCGTCATGATGTTGCAGACGAACACCTTGGTGGCCTTGGAGCGTTCGATCGCTTCGGCGATGCCCGGCACGAGCAGGTTCGGCATGATGCTCGTGTACAGGCTGCCCGGACCCAAGATGACGAGGTCGGCCGCCAGGATGGCCTCGATCGCCTCGGGGAGCGCCTGGCAGTGGCTTGGCACAAGACGCACGCGCCGGATCGGGATGCTCGACCGGGAGATGGACGTCTCGCCGGTCACGATCGAGCCATCGGCAAGGGTCGCCTCGAGGGCGACGTTGGCGAGCGTTGACGGCAAGACGCGCCCCTTGATGGCGAGCACGCGGCTGCTCTCTTTGATAGCGCGGTCGAAATCACCGGCGATGCCGCACATCGCGGCGATGAACAGATTGCCGAAGGAGTGCCCGACGAGCCCCTCCCCGTCGTTGAAGCGGTACTGGAAGAGCTCCGCCATCATCGATTCGCTGTCGGCCAAAGCGACGAGGCAGTTGCGGATATCACCCGGCGGCAAGACGCCAAGCTCGGTGCGCAACCGTCCACTGCTCCCGCCGTCGTCGCTCACGGTGACGATGGCGGTCAAGTTGGTCGTGTATTCCTTGAGACCACGCAGCACGGTGGAAAGCCCCGTGCCGCCGCCGATGACCACGAGCCGGTTGCCTCGGTCGAGCTGGCGCCGCTCGTAGACGACTTCGATGAGCCGCTGGCCGTCGAGCGGACTCACGGCCGCGATCAACGAGCGCTGGTACTGGCGAAAACCGTAGTAGACAAGCCCCATGCCGCCGCCGATGAGCACGAGCACGAGCAGCGCCGTGGGGAAACCCGGTCCGACGAGCTGGTTGATCCGCTCGTTGATATGGAAGTTGAAATCGTACGCCTTCAAGACGCGGCCGAAGCCATCGAGGATGAAGAACGCGCCGAGCAGCGCCAAGAGCAGCCAGCGCTTGAGCTTCATGCCCGGCCGCAGCCAGGTCAAAAAGCGGCGAAGCTGTGGCAACGATTCAGCGTTGCGCGTCGCGCCGTTCGACAAAAGCTTTGATCCTTTGCGACTGCAAATGGCGCGCCAGATCGTTCGCGATGTACACGGAGCGGTGGCGTCCACCGGTGCAGCCGATGCCGATGGTGAGGTGCGACTTGCCTTCGCGCAAGAACTGGGGCAGCAAGAAATCGAGGAAGTGCGTCAGCTGCGTCTTGAAGGCTTGCACTTCAGGCGCCTTGTCGAGGTAGTCGATGACGGCTTGGTTGTCTCCCGTCAGCGGCTGCAGCTCCGGCACGTAGTTCGGGTTGGGCAAGAACCGCACGTCAAAGACGAGGTCCGCGTCGAGTGGAATGCCATATTTGTATCCGAACGCCACAACGGACACGCTCATCATGCGTTCTTCGGCGATGCCGCTGACCGCGTGCGCCAATTTCTCCTTGAGGGCTGACAGCGTCAGCGCGGAGGTGTCGATAATGACATCTGCTGCATCGCGGATCGGTTTGAGCTCCTCGCGCTCTGCGGCGATGCTGTCGCTCACCCGGCCACGATCGGAGAGGGGATGCTTGCGCCTGGTCTCGGAGAAACGGCGCACGAGCACCGGGTCGCTTGCGTCCAAGAAGACGACGCGATGCGGGATGTGATTGCGCTCGAGCTCGCGCAGATTGCTCAGCAGATCGCCGAAGATCTCCTCGCCGCGGATGTCGAGGACCACCGCGACATTGCGCAGGTTCGCGCTGACCGTGCACAGCTCGGCGAACTTCGGGATGAGGCTTGGCGGCAGATTGTCGACGCAGAAGTAGCCCAGGTCCTCGAGGCATTTGGCGGCTTGGCTTTTGCCCGCCCCCGAGAGCCCGGTGACGATCACGAAATGGATCCCCGGGGCGGCGGTCTTTTGCCCGGCTGGGCGAGGGGGGCTTTGCGTCTGCAGAGGGTCCACGATAGGGATATTATCGGTGCGGACGGTCTCGCCCCGCTACGGCGCAAAGGCAGGGCCGGTCAAATTTGGGTGATCGTCCCAGGCCCAGCGGCGCATCACCGCCGAATTGGAGGACTCGACGTGCGTATCTTCCGGTATGACGAGGCAGAGGCGCTGCTCCCCGTGATCGGGCCCCTCATCGTGCAATTGCTCGAAGCCCGGCGCGAGCTCGCGATCGGGCTGTTGGAGCTCGAGGCGGCGCAGCGCATGCGAGAAGGGACGGCGCCGGGCTCGCGTGCAGGCCTTCACGTGTCCCACGTGCGCGGCGCGCAGATGCGCATCGTCGATCTCGTCGAGCGGATACAACGTTACGGCTGCACGGTCAAAGACGTCGACCTAGGTCTTGTGGATTTTCCCGCGTTGCGCGGCGAGCAGCTCGTCAACTTGTGTTGGAAGATGGGCGAGCCAAGCATCGGCTATTGGCATGGGATAGACGAAGGCTTCGCAGCCCGTAAACCGATCGCCGAGTCGCGCCTGTAAGCCGGGTTCTGTACCGCCCGAATGAGCGGTGGCGACCATCTCTCTATCGGACGTCCGTCGCCGGACGCCTCGTGCGACGTGCTGTGGGATCAGGCGGGCCGCCTGCGCTGTTGCCAGCGATCCCAACGGTCTTGCTCCGAGTGGGGTTTGCCCGGCCGATGCCTTCCGGCACCGCCGGTGCGCTCTTACCGCACCATTTCACCCTTACCGCGCCTTGCGGCGACGGCGGTTTGTTTCTGTGGCACTTTCCTTCGGGTCGCCCCGACCAGCCGTTAGCTGGCACCCCTGCCCTGCGGAGCCCGGACTTTCCTCAGGCTGCGATCGCTCGCCGCCTGCGGTCACCCGGCGCGCTCGGCAAGAGCCATTATAGCATCCGACGCAAGCCTCTACAGCCGGCGGTGGTCGTTTAAACGCGGATGATGCGCCGGTAGAGCGCGAGGAGCGGCGCGAGCGCTCCGCCGCCACCGGGGTGCCAGGTCGTGGCAGCGAGGTCGACGCCGACCGCGTCTGTGATCGCTTTTGCATCCGCGCCGAGGCGCTGCTCGCCAACTTTCGCCCTGCTACAGTAGAACGCGCTCATCGCGCGCACTGCGAAGACATGATGCGGCGCATCCGCGAGAGCGCGTGCCCGGGAAAGCGCGAGAGCCCCAATGCGGACGATGCCGTCGCGAGCGGCCTCGCGCGTCGCATAGCAGGCCACGAAGTTCAACTCTCCGTGAGCGCTGTCTTCGGCCTGGTCGATGAAGTAATCCAACAATATGTGAAAGGCTGAGAAGTACGGGAAGTACGCGTCATGCAACGCCTGAGCGCGCGCATCGTCGCAGCCCTGGATAGCGCCGAAGGCGAGAGCGAATGTCGGCATGGTCGATCCGCAGGCCGCCGCACCTTCCCACCAGCGCAGGTCGGGTGCGACCGCACCGAACGCGTCAGCGCAGCGTTGCTCGCGAACGCCTTGGCGCAAGTGCTTCAGCGCTTGGAGCTCGCAATAGGCCGCCGTGACCTGGCGGACGTGGGGGGCGACCGCCGCGAACGACGGCAGCGCCGCGAAATGTTCCTGCGAGTGCCGGACGAGCTCGTCGAGATACCCGCCGTCGTCGCGAGGGCGAAGGCGGAAATAGCGGCGCAGCGGCGCGCCAGGCGTCACCGCATCGATGAGCGCCTCGTGCAGCGCGCGGAAATCAGCTTCGTCGAGGGTGCCAACCCGATCGCAGAGATTGTCGAGATAATCAACCGCCGTTTCGAAGACGGCGACCAGCGCGATGTAACGGCGGGCCAGTGCCGGCGTCAGGAAAGTCGCCAAGATGCAGCCGCCGTGCACGTGAAAATCTTTGTGGGTGATGCTGGACAGCGCCTCGCGTCGCAGCTCGGCGTCCGGAATGCGCTGCGCGAGCCGCTTCAGGCGGCGCAGTTCGCTCGCGGCTTGAGGAACCACGCGCACGAGAAAGCGGCGCGCCTGGTCGGCAAGATCTCTCTCCACGAACTCGCCAGTACGACGCTGTGCCCAGGGCGCACTCTTTTGCGCGTCAAAGACCTGACGCGGCGGGGCATGTCCACCCGTGGAGGATACATCGTTGCCTGTATCAAGACGCGCGCCCATCCTCATGCTGTGCGCGGTGCTGTGGGCGCTGCCCGCTGCGGCCGGGGCCGATATGCAACCTGCCGCCGTCGTGGCGGCGACACCGTCGCCCGAACATACTCCGACGGCATCGGTCACGGTCAATGGCGTGGGAAGCGGTCAAGACGCGCTCATGTCCTACGCGAAGTTCACCGACGGTGCGACAGCCCAAAACGGCCTCTTCACGGTCTGGCGCAAGCAGTCCAAGGTGTATCTCGAGATCGCGCCGTCGCAGCTGGACCACGCCTACCTGCTCGTCCCCATTCTCGCCAACGGGCTGGGTCGCACGCTCTTCTCGGGGATCCACTTCAGCCCGTTGCTCTGGCAGTTCACGCGCGTTGGCAATCAGATCATGACGGTCGAGCGCAACCCCTACGGCAAGGCCAAAGCGGGCACTCCAGCGGCGCTTGCGGTCGAGAATTCGTATCCGCAATCCGTAATCTCGGCAGATCCGATCGTGGCGATCGACGCGACCTCGGGCCACATCGTCTTCGCCGCCGACGCGTTGCTGGGTGACATCGTCGACCTCACGACCCTGCTCAATGGCCCCGTCGGCGAGAGCCGCTCGACGGTGCGCTATAGCCTCAACTCGCGACTGAGCTATTTCGGTCCCAGCAAGGCGTTCCCGACGAACGTGGATATCGAGGCGGATCTGACCATGTCGTCGGGTGCGCCGGGCTTCATCGACACCGTGCCCGATCCGCGCAGCCTCTTCGTGCGCATGCACTACAGCATCATCGACATGCCCGACGATGGCTACCGGCCACGACTGGCGGACGACAGGTTGGGCTATTTCATCACGGCTCGCCGTCAATACGACGACGAGCAGACGCAGAGCAGCTTCGTGCGCTACGTGGAGCGCTGGAACATCGTGAAGACGGATCCGGCCGCGCGCATGTCCAAGGCCCGCAACCCGATCGTCTTCTATCTGTCGAATGACATTCCGGTGCAGTATCGGGCACCCATCACGCGGGCGCTGCTGACCTGGAACTCGGCCTTCGAGAAGATCGGCATCGAAGACGCCATCGAGGTGCGCCAGCAACCGGACGATCCCGACTGGGATCCCGACGACGTCCGCTATTCGGTCGTCCGCTGGGTGGTCAGCCCTGACGCTGCATTTGCCTATGGACCGGCTTATGCCAACCCGCTGACCGGGGAGATATTCCGCGCGGATATCGTCATCGACGGCAACCTCGTGCGCTTCGGACGGAACGAACTTGAGGGCGTCGTCGCTCCGACGAAGGCGACAGCCGACGACGACCCGAGTTGCACCCTCAACGACTGCGATTATGGATCCGATGCGCATGAGCAGTCTGAATGGGCTGCGCTGGTTCTCGCGCGTGAAGGCGTGTTCAAAGACAACGCTCCGCCGCCGGAGTGGTACGTCGATGCGTTCTTGCAGTCCATCGTGTTGCATGAGAGCGGCCACACGCTCGGCCTGCGGCATAATTTCGAGAGCTCGACCATCTACACCATGGCGCAATTGCGTGACAAGAGCTTCACTCAGCGCCACGGCATCGTGGGCTCCGTGATGGAGTACACGCCGGTCAACCTCTCACCGCACGGGCAACCGCAGGGCTCGTACTTCCAGACGCAGCTCGGCCCGTGGGATTACTACTGCATCAAGTACGGGTATGAGTCGATCAACGCCACGTCGCCGGAAGGAGAGCTGCCCGCGCTGCGTGCTCTCGCCGCGCAATCGACACGGCCGGGACTGCGCTATGGGACGGACGAGGACGCCTCGTGGGCCAACGGGTTTGCAGTGGACCCGCGCGTGAACACGTTCGACCTGTCGTCGGATCCGCTCGCGTATGCGACGAGCGTGTTGGCCATCGATCAGCGCCTGTTCAACACCATGACAGCGCGTCTGCCACATATGGGCGCGAGCTACGCGCAGACCCGCGAAGCCTTCGCGGTCACGCTGCGCAGCTGGTGGGCTGCCTCTCGCTATGCCACCCATTACATCGGCGGCGAGTACTTCACGCGCAATCATCGCGGTGACCCGGGTGCGACCCTCCCTTTCACGCCCGTCCCGAGGGCGGACGAGCAACGGGCGTTCGCGCTGCTCAACCGGTACGCGTTTGCCGATGACGCGTTCGAGTTCTCGCCCACCTTGATCAACAGCTTGGGCGACAGCCGGTTCTCTCATTGGCAAAGCGACGCAAACGCGCTCGATCGTCTTGACTTCCCACTCGATCAGTACGTGGAAGCCTACCAGCTTGCGTTGTTGTATCAGATGTGGCAACCTAACGTGCTGGCGCGGCTCGCGCAGCTGGAATCGAGCATCACCCGGCCGGGGCAGACGATGAGCCTGGCCGACCTTTTCGATTGGACGGATGCGAGCATGTGGGGTGACCTTGTGCAGCACGGACTGCGTAGCGTCCCCCGTCACCATCGCATGCTGCAACACGCCTATGCCGAACTAGTCATCCATATCATGCTGCTCCCGGATCCCGGCACGCCGAGCGACGCGCGCACGCTGGCCCGGCATCATCTCGTCTGGCTGGACGGGCAGCTCGCTGCAGCGTTGCGCCGGGGCGGCATGGACGAGGCGACGACGGCAAATCTTGAGGACGTCAAGACGTTGGTCGACCGTGCGCTGAACGCTAACGCCATCTTACCGCTCGGCTGACAGGACGGTCCCGCGAGCTGGTCAAAGTGTAAACCATGGTTAACATCGGAGCGGACCGCTCGCCCGATCGCGCACGCCAGGACTACGTGAAAGTCATCTACCAGCTCGGTCAGGAGACGCCGGTCCGCGCCGCGGAGCTGGCGCGCCACCTGGGCGTGACCCGCGCGTCGGTCAGCAAGTTCAAACGCATGCTGGAGCACGAGCGGCTTCTCCACCCGTCGCGCCGGCCGACAGATGCGCTGCGCCTGACGCGAAAGGGACAGCAGTTGGCGCTGCGCATGGTGCGCCGCCACCGTTTGGTCGAGACGTTTCTGCACGCGACATTGCGGGTGCCGTTGGAACGGGTACACGACGAAGCCGAACGTATTGAGCACGCGATCTCGGACGATATCTCCACCCGCCTTGCGCGCTTCTTGGACAACCCGGTCGCGGATCCACACGGTCATCGCATCCCCGACGGCTTCGCCAAGCAGAAGAAGCCGGCCGAGCAGGCGTTGACGACGACGGCGGTGGGCGCCAAGATCGTGATCACGAGCATCGACGACCGCGATGCGCACACCGTGCGCAAACTGGCCTCGCTGGGCGTGCTTCCGGGCATGCGAGCTGTTATCATCAGCAATGACGGCGAGCGCGTCAAATTGCGGGCGCGCCGGCGGCGCATCGCCATCTCGACCGCCACGCTGCGCGGCGTTCGCTGCATGCGTATGTGACCGCATGTCAGACGTGCTGGAGCGATCGGGGCAGGGCTGGGTCCCGAGCCGGGAAGACATTTTGCGGGCCAAGGACCGCGGTAGCGTCCGCGCGGCCCGCAGCGGTGGCCGGCGGATGTGGCTTCTCATGCTCTTGGCCGGCCCCGGCATTTTGGCCATGCTCGGCGAGAACGACGGACCGAGCATGCTGTCGTACGCGCAGACCGGCGCCACCTATGGCGTCGGTTTCTTCATCCCGTTCATCCTGTTGACGTTTGCCATGGCCTTCGTCGTCCAGGAGATGACCGTGCGCATCGGCGCAGCCACTCATCGCGGGCACGCGAAGCTGATATTCGACCGCTTTGGTCCCTTTTGGGGCTACTTCGCGATGGGTGACCTGGCCGTTGGGAATCTGCTCACCCTCATCACCGAGTTCATCGCCATCCGTGCGGGCACGGCGTATTTCGGCATACCGGCGTGGATCGCGGTGACCGGCGGGATCGTCGTCGTCGCAGCGGCGATGTCGTCGCGGCGCTACTTCACCTGGGAGCGCGCCGTCCTGACGCTGGCCCTCGGCAACTTGCTCTTCATCCCCGCGGCGCTGTTCGCACATCCGGACTACGCTGCCATCGGCCACGCGCTCGGGTCATGGGCTCCGCTGCCCGGCGGCTTCACCATCGGGTTTTTGACCTTGGTCATGGCCAATATCGGAGCTACCGTCACGCCGTGGATGCTTTTCTTCCAACAAGGCGCGGTCGTGGACAAGGGGCTCACCAAACGCGACGTGCCGCAGGGACGCGAGGAGACGGCCGTCGGGGCGGCGCTAGCCGCCGTCGCCGGCCTGGCGGCGCTCATCGTCTGCGTGCCGCTCTACACGCACGGCGTGCATAGCGCGAGCCTGAACAGCGGGGCGGACTTCGCCACGGCCCTGCGCCCGTATATCGGAACGACTGGTGCGGCGCTCTTCGCCCTGGGCCTGATCGAGGCTGGTCTCGTGGCGGCGATGACGATCTCGACCAGCTCAGCCTACGCTTTTGGGGAGGCGTTCCATAGTGGGCGAAGCCTGAACCTTGACTTCCCCCAAGGTCGGATGTTCTACCTGACCGCATTCCTCTCGGTGGTGGTCGCGGCGGCGGTGGTCATGGTGCCGCACGCGCCGCTGCTCGCCATCACCATCACGGTGAACGTCATCGCGACGATGCTCATGGGTCCTGCCATGTTGCTCCTCTTGATCCTCATCAACGATCGTGAGATCGTAGGAGAGCTTGCCAATAACGCGTGGCAGAACATCGTTGCCGGCTTCATCGTGATCGGCATCGTGCTCGCCGGCGCGTTGTATGGGCTGATCACCGTCTTTCCACGACTGCTCGGAGGATGACCGTGCCGCATCACATCACAGATGACGTCGACATCTCAGCGCTCGACCCCGACCAGCGCACGAGCGAGCTGGCCAAGGACTTGCCGCGCGCCAAACTAAGTCCACCGGTCGTCGTCGCCTTATGGCTGTTGCGCATCTACGTGATCGTCGCCGTGCCCATCGTCATCTACGTCTTCCTGCGCACGCTGCGCGGCTGACGTGCAGACGAACCCTTTCGCCGACGTCCTCGTCCTTTTCGTCGCGGTGCTCGCCGTCGCCATCGGCGCGAGGTACGCGCGGGTACCGTACACCGTCGGACTGGTCATCGTCGGTCTGATCATTGGCGCGATCCCCGGCCATCCGACGATCCGGCTGACACCCGATCTTGTCATGCTCGTGTTCTTGCCGGCGTTGCTGTTCGCAGGCGCGTGGACCTATCCGGTCGAGCAACTGCGCCGGAACTGGCTGCCCATCACGCTGCTGGCGACCGTCGGCGTCCTCATCAGCATCGGCGTGTCGTGGGTTGTGCTCGTCCATTTTGCTGGGCTCCCGGGGCAGACCGCATTGCTGTTCGGAGCGATCGTGTCGGCGACGGATCCGGTCGCAGTGGTTTCGGTGTTTCGATCTCTGCGTGCCGATCAGCAGCTCGAAGCGATTGTCGAGGGCGAAAGCCTCTTCAACGATGCGACCGCAGTCGTGGCGTTCAAGGTCACGCTCCTGCTCTCAGTGGTTGCGACGCACGCGACGGTGCAAACCTCATTGATCGACTTCGTGAAACTGCTTGGCGGCGGGGCGGTGGTCGGCGCGCTTGCCGGTGTCGGAGGTCTGCTTGCGTTGCGCTTCGCGGAGGATTACGTCACGGAAGCCATGGGCTCGCTCATCATCGCCTATGGGTCCTACTTCGTGGCCGATCGGCTGGGCGTCTCAGGCCTCATCGCCGTCATCGTCGCCGGCATGATCATGTCGCGATTGGGTGCCGTGTTCGGCTCGTTCACCGTCACCCGGCAATCGGTGAACCAGCTCTGGGAGTTCATCGCGTTCGTCGCGAACTCGCTGCTCTTCTTGCTGGTCGGTTTGGCCATCAATCTGGGTGAGCTGCGGGCGAGTCTCATACCGGCACTATGGGGCATCGGCGCCATCGGCCTGGCGCGGGTCATCTCCGTCTATGGCCTGAGCGCGTTGAGCGGGCTCTTGGGCCGGCGCCTTCCGGCCTCGTGGCAGCACGTGTTCTTCCTGGGAGGCCTGCGCGGGGCGCTCTCCATGGCGCTAGTCCTGAGCCTTCCAGCGTCCATGCCCCAGCGCGATCTGCTTGTCGGCATGGTCTTCTCGGTCGTCCTGTTCACGATTGTGGCGCAAGGTCTGGCCATCGCCCCGGTCCTGCTCCGGCTTCATGTGAGTCCCGAGCCGAAAGGTAGTAGGTCTTAAGCCTCAATAAGACGCTTCGGACTATTGTGGTTCTTCGGTCCTATGGTTATATATAAGCATGGACCAGACCGAGCTAACACCCGCTCTCGAGCGGGTGGCCGCTTCTGTCGTGGAAACGCACCGTAAGCGGCAGCAGGTAGAAGAGGATCTCAAGGCGGCAGCAGCGGCTGTGGCCTCGCTGCACGCCCAGAGCTCGTCACTCGAAGCATCAGTGCTCGACCTGCGCCGCGAGCTCGAACAGGCGCTCGCGCTCAAGGCGCAAGAGGATGCAGCGCTGGCGGAGCTTGCCGCTAAGCGCAAGGCGGCAGTCGAACAGCTGGCGGCTATCGCTCGTGATGCTGAGACCTTCCTAGCGGATAAGGACCGCGCTTCGGCTGAGATCGCCGCGCAGACAGAGGCCGTGCGCTCGAAGATCCATGGGGTCGAAGGGGACGTGGCGGCGGTCAAGACAGCCCTCGTCGCGTTTGCACAAGATGCCGAGACGCTGCGCGACCGGATAGGCGCGGTGCGACAGAGCGCGGATGCTGCGGTGAATCAGCTCGGCGAGATCCAATCGAAGGCTCGGGATCTCGACGGCGCGGTGGACGGCATGGCGGCAAAGGTCTGTGCGATCGCGGACGAGCTCGACCATGCTGAACGCGATCGTCAGAAGATCGTCTCGCCGTCAGATGAGCTACGTCGTGTGAGCGCGGCTCTCGAAGTGCGCCGGGCAGAGGCGCAGTCAGCAGCCGCCGAGATGGATCGGCTGCTCGCGAGCAAGGAACTTCAAACCGCCACGCTTGCCCAGCAGATCGAACGGCTCTCCGAACTTACGGAGGCCGCTTCGCCGCCCACAGACGTCACGGCGCCGGCCACCCGTGCCGTCAAGCAGCAGCCCACGCATAACGGTAGCCGCCCTCGGTTCGACCACAGCGTGGCGCTGATAGGCCATCTCGGATCGCTGGGCTTCGTCGGGGCCGACGAGGCGGCCGCTGCTCTTGATATCCTTGCCGATGAGGACGTCGACAGATTCGTGCGCTCGTTGTGGTCGCGGGCCATGGGCGGTCCCCAGCCAGGGCCCTACCGGCTGATCATCGGCAGTGCGCTCGCTGAGTCGGGCGATCACAAAGGCGCCATGACGTTCTTCAACAAGGCGCTTGAGGGGCGTAACGTCGACCCGTTCTTGACCTATCTCGTGGCGGTCGCGCTCTTGCGCATGAAGCGCTACGTGGACGTGCTGAGAATAGCGCAGACGATGAGTCGCGTGCGCAACGGCAAGATGCTGGCGCGCAACATCGAGGCGCTGCAGCTGGCGGACAGTGGCCGCCTCGACGAGGCAGAGAAGAAATTCGCCGAGGCCGTGTCCATCTCGGGACATCCCCGGCTGCACCACAACGAAACGATGTACAATCTGGCGCATCTCGCGCAGGCGCGCGGAGATACCGACACCGCGGTCATGTGGTTCGAAAAGGTTGTTGCGGCCGATCCATCATATCGTGATGTGGCAGTTCATATAGAGTCGCTGCGTACGAAGGCGCCCGCTGGCTGATTGCAGAGTCGAACAGACATTCGGGCCCGTCACTTCTTGTCATACGCAGCAGGGGGGTGACCATAGTCACCGATACTTGGGAATATACATCACTGGGGGACCATACTCGGGGTCACTGACTGAATGCCAAAAGCGAACCGCGGGAATGGTCGCGGATTCACCCTCCTCGAAGCGCTCGTCTCGATCGTCATCTTCGGCGTCGGGCTGTCGACCTTCTTCGGGTTGTTCCCGTATTCGCTGCATGAAGTGCAGCACTCCAACATCTACCTCCAGGCGGTCAGCGTCGGCCAGCAGTACATGGACGCGATTCGATCGTCTGTCGAGCAGAGCCAGCCCATGCCTGCGCCCACGACCGCGGCAATCGACGCGGGCGACGAGGTGCTTGGCGCGCAGTCATCGCCCGGCGTCGCGGAGCATAACGCCTCGCCCGGTAACTTCAGCGTCACTGGTACGTGCGTTCTCGTCACACCGTTCACCCGGCTGCAGCAATGCACGGTGACGGTACAGTGGCTTGAAGACGGGTTCACGCGTACCTATACCGTGCAGAGCTACGCGACGCAGCAGATATCATGATGACAAAACAGCGCGGTACATCTATCCCTGAGGTGCTCACCGTCACGGTGATCATCGGCATGCTCCTCTCCACGATGGTCGTGATCGTGCCCTTGCTCGTCAAGTCCCCGCTGCAGATGCAGTCACAGGTCGACCAGGTGAATACGGCGGCGATCGCGCTCTACAAGATCCGCCGCGATTTCTCTGAGGGCGACACGTCGGGCGTCATGGGATGCACGACGACCCCGGTGGTCTCGTGTGCGGCGGTCGGCGCGACGCCCGCGCCCGTCCAGGCCTTGGTTGTGGCCACCGCGGAGAATAGCTCGGGCGCCTTCCAGGTGAGCACAGCTCCCGGCCCGACGAGCGGCTATCCAAACTGGCAGGGGTACTACGTGTACTGGCTCGTGCCCAACAGCACCGGCACGTCGTACGATCTGATGCGCGCCTGGCAGGGCGCATCGCTGGGCATCGGCCCTGGCGGCGTACCCACCGGCGTAACGGCTGCGAGTGCCGGCACGGCGCTGACGACGGCGCTCGCCATCTCGCCACCCCCGGTTCTCACGAACTATATCACCTCAATGAGCTTGGGCGACGCATCGAGTTCGAGCACCATTAACTTCGAGCTGATGGCCGGCACGACCGGCGGGGCCGATCAGACGCAGACCACCTTCCAGGGCGGCACGTATGCTAGAAACTAAGCGGCGAAGACCCCAACCTCGACCGATCAAGCGCAAAGAGCGCGGTTTTGCCATGGCTTTCGTCTTCGTGCTCGTGGCGCTACTGCTGCTCATCGCTATCCTGGTCATCACCGGCGCCTTCAACGCCAACAACCAGGCGCAGGCTGTCGGCGTCAAGTACGGCGTGCTCAATTCCGCCGAGGCCGCGGCGAACCTCGCGCTCAATCGCTTAGCAGAAAACCCCAGCGAGCCGAACGGCTGTGTCATGGGATCGCTGAATGGAGCAAACTACCGTTCGTGCATGGGATACAACAATCTCACCGGCGGCGCAGCCGTAATCGCCGTCGACCTTGCCAATGGGCAGAATATGTGGGTGCCAAAGGGATCAGCCTACATCTACGGCGAGGCAACGGCTAACGGCGCCCGCAAGGTCTATGTCGAGGCCATCGCGCAGCCGGCGCCGCCACTCACCATGCCATCCGGCGCCGTGAACGCGCAACAGAACATCAACGACCTCGCCCCGATGCCGATCTTACAGGATCCATCGAGCACAAATGACGCCAATATCTTCGCCAACAACAACATCAACGCCGGCGGAACCCCAAGCCACGTTCAAGGCCTGACGTACGCCGTCGGCACCGACTCCGTGCCCGGTTACAATGGGAGCGAGAACGGCAGTTACTCAGCTGTGGGGTTTCCAAACTCGACCCAGATCGCCCAAGCAGTGCAAAACGCGAAGCTCATAGCCCAGAGCGGTACCACGACAAGTGGTGCGACACTGTCGAGCGGGGGAACGACATCGTATAGCGGCAACATGTATGTGAACGGCGACGTGGATATCTCATCCGGGACTATCACGCTTGCGTCGGGCAGCGCTGTCTACATCAACGGTAACCTGTGCATCAGCGGCGGAGGCGCGCTCGTGAACACTGATAGCGGCCAAGGGATGCTCGTCGTCAGCGGCGTCGTGTCGTCGAGCGGCACAGGCGGCTACCAAGTCCCGCTTGGCAACAACACCATGTTGCTGGCACTGGGCGCGGATCCGGGCGCGATCAATCCATGCGGCAGCAGCGCGACGGAGGCGCTTTCGCTCGCGCCGTCGTCGGGCACGGAATCGGTCGGCACGGTCTACGCAAGCGTCGGTTCGGTTGGCGTCTGGGGTGCTGGAACGGTCCAAGGCGCGTTCGACGCCGGCAGCAACGTCGACCTCGAAGGTCTCACTGGAGCTTCGCTCCAGTACGACGCCAAACAGGCGCAGACCACGCTCTCCACGGGGACGATGACGTACACTGCTTACAATCAAGACTAACGGCGAAGCAGGCAGGCCCGTGCTCACGACCAAAGGCCTGATCGCGCCGCAAGCTGAGGAGCGCCCGAGCGGATTCACCCCGCTGCTCCAGCTTTTCGAACGGCTGGCCCTGCTCGGCTACTCGTTCGATCTCGTCAAATGGGAAGCACTCGTGAATGCCGGTCTGCTGGCCGGTCTGCCGCCATTGCCCTCCAACGATTGCCAGATCCCGCACGCGACAGAAGAGCGTATCCGCTTCATCCTCGACATCGAGAAGCGGCTGGCACCCGGAGCCGGCGTCGACAAACTTGCCTTCTATCTCGTCGTCGCCGGCCTGCGCGACGTCCCGCCGCGCCTGGTTGCCGACTATCTCGAGGCCAGCGTGTCGAAGTTTTTTGTGGTGGGCGATGGCATGTTGCGTAGGCTCGAGCGCAAGCCCGAACGCGTCGGACCGTTGGCCGAGCGCCGTCTAGCCAACGCCATGGCGCGCGCGGTGCTGCGCGACTATCCCTTGCTCGGCGCAGCCTCGTACACCGCCTGCCAGCAATTGCTCGCCGCGAGCTTCATGATTTTCTTCCGCACGTCGTGGTGCAATCGCAAGCCCAGCCCACAGCGCCGATGCGACCGCATCATCACGCCCGACTTCCTCGACTACGGGCGGCTGCCGGTCAAGACGATCGCCGATGCCGATATAGCGCCGAGCACGGCGCCAAACGTGAGCAT
Organism: Vulcanimicrobiota bacterium; assembly: GCA_036741695.1. Lineage (GTDB taxonomy): Bacteria > Vulcanimicrobiota > Vulcanimicrobiia > Eremiobacterales > Eremiobacteraceae > JAFANK01. The sequence continues at coordinate 13,141 of DAINRU010000028.1, read as the reverse complement.
GGCTCCGGCCGCCGACAAGGACCGTCTCTTCGCGCAACTGCGCCTTGCCGCTGAGACCAACCCGACGGAGCTCCTGCAGGCGGTCAAAGACGCGGCCATGGTGATCGACGCAGCCACTACGCAGTTCCCCGAGCTGCAGGAGTCGGTGCCGCTCCCCACGCCGACGGGCGCGTTCGCCCAATGGGTCTTGACGCTCGTGCCGCCTGTGCTGGCGGCAGCGTTGCTGCGGGTCTCCCAGCTCACTGGATCTGAGAAGTACGGCAACCTCATTCCTAATCGCAAAGAGACCGGTCTCGAAGCGATACTGAGGACTGCCCTCGTCTACTGGCACACCTAGATACACCACGTCGAGCCTGACCATCGGCTGCGAGCGGCGGACAAGCGCCGCGCCCAGGCGAAAGCGTACGCATGGCTTTTGTGCCGGTGGACGCCGTCGGCCTTGAGGAACGGGCGTCCTCACTAGCCACGCGCAGCATCAAACGAGACGCGAAGGTCGCAGGCCTGCGCCTGGTCATCTCGTGTATGGACCTCACATCGCTCGAGGGCAAGGACACACCCGAGCGCATCAAGCAGCTGTGCCGCAAGGCTGTGACAGTTGACCCCGACGACCCAACCTTGCCGGCGGTCGCCGCCGTCTGCGTCTACCCGGCGCTCGTCGCGGCGGCGAAACGAGCGCTACTTGGGTCGAGCGTCAAGGTCGCATCTGTGGCGACGGCGTTCCCCAGCGGACAGTCCGGATTGGATGTGAAGCTGCGGGAGGTGCGCGACGCGGTTACCGATGGCGCAGATGAGGTGGACATGGTCATCGATCGCGGCAGATTTCTCGCGGGCCACTATCGGGAGGTCGCTGAGGAGATCGCAGCCGTGAAGGAAGCTAGCGGCACGGCGCGCCTCAAAGTGATCCTCGAGACCGGCGAACTCGGCACTTACGACAACGTGCGGCGAGCGAGCTGGCTTGCGATGGAGGCAGGCGCCGACTTCATCAAGACATCCACCGGCAAGGTGCAACCCGCAGCGACCCCGCCGGCGGCGCTTGCAATGCTCCAGACAATCCGGGATTACGAGGCGCGCAGCCACAGAGCGGTCGGACTAAAGGTCGCGGGCGGCATCCGAACGGCGAAGCAGGCGCTGCAGTACCTCGTCCTCGTGAAAGAGACGCTGGGAGAGGAGAGGCTCGATCCGCGGTATTTCCGCATCGGCGCAAGCTCGCTGCTCAACGATGCTCTCATGCAGCTGCGCAAAGAGCGCACTGGCACATACCAGTCCGACGACTACTTCACAAAGGATTAGCGAACGATGGCGACCTCACAGGCTCCCATTCGGCGTCGGCGACCAGGAAAGGCCGCACGTACCAGCACCCGGAGCGCGCGTCAGCCTGCAGACGGCCATGCTCGTCTCGCGGTCGCTTCTCCCGCAGGCACGAGCTGGCCGTACGCTGCAGCTCCAGAATCCCACGACTATCTCAAGCTGGCATCGCGCTACGAGCTATTCATCGGCGGGAAGTGGGTGAAGCCGCTTGGCGGCCGTCATTTCGCCTCCATCAACCCTGCGACCGAAGAGGTGCTCACCCATGTCGGCGAGGCATCAGCGGCCGACGTCGACCGGGCAGTGCGCGCTGCGCGCACCGCTTACGAGAAATACTGGCGGCGCTGTACACCTGCCAGTCGAGCGAAGTATCTCTACCGCATCGCCCGCGCCATCACCGAGCGAAGCCGAGAACTCGCAGTGCTCGAATCGATGGACACAGGCAAACCCATCAAAGAGTCGCGGGATTTCGATATCCCGCTCGCGGCTGCGCATTTCTTCTATTATGCGGGCTGGGCCGATAAGCTGCCGTGGGCATTCCCCAATGTCGAGCCGAGGCCGCTGGGCGTCGCAGGCCAGATCATCCCATGGAACTTCCCCCTGCTCATGGCCGCCTGGAAGATCGCGCCGGCGCTAGCGTGTGGCAACACGGTGGTGCTCAAGCCCGCTGAGACCACGCCCTTGACGGCGCTCTGGCTTGCCGAGATCGTCCGCCAAGCCGACCTGCCGCCAGGCGTGGTGAACATCATCACCGGTGGCGGAGATACAGGTGCGGCGCTCGTCCGCCATCCGGGGCTCGATAAGGTCGCGTTCACAGGTTCCACCGAGGTCGGCAAGGAGATCGCGCGCGAATGCGCCCGGCTGCGCAGGCGCGTGACCCTCGAACTCGGCGGCAAAGCGGCGAACATCATCTTCGATGACGCGCCCCTGGACGAGGCTGTGGAAGGGATCATCAACGGTATTTTCTTCAATCAAGGACACGTCTGCTGCGCCGGCTCGCGTCTGCTCGTGCAAGAGCCCGTGCTGGACGCCGTCGTGCACAAGCTTCACCGTCGCATGCAGACACTGCGCCTTGGGCCACCGCTCGACAAGAACACCGACATCGGAGCGATCAACTCCAAGGCACAGCTGCAGAAGATCCAGGCGCTCGCCGATAGCGGCGAGGCTGCCGGCTGCAAGCGATATGAGACCACCTGCGCGCTGCCCGCGCGCGGCTACTGGTTCCGCCCGACGTTCTTCACCGGGGTCGCGCTATCGCATCGCATCGCGCAGGAGGAGATCTTCGGCCCGGTTCTGTCGGTCATGACCTTCCGGACGCCCGACGAGGCGGTGGAGAAGGCGAACAACACCCGCTACGGGCTGTCAGCCGGCGTGTGGACGGACAAAGGCAGCAAGAATTTCAAGATCGTCTCACAACTGCGCGCTGGTGTTGTGTGGGCGAATACCTATAACAAATTCGATCCCTCCTCGCCCTTCGGCGGCTACAAAGAGAGCGGGTTCGGGCGCGAGGGTGGCATGCACGGCTTGCTGCCGTATCTGGAGCGGTGATGGAGCGGCGCGTCACGATTCGCAAGACGGCTAAGCTGTTCATCGGCGGAGCCTTCGTGCGCTCTGAGTCCGGGCGGACATTCACCTACAAGCAGGACGGACGCGTCGTCAATGTCGCTCGCGCCAGTCGCAAGGATGTGCGCGACGCCGTGCGCGCAGGCCGAACCGCCTGGCCATCGTGGCGCGACCGGACAGCGTACAACCGCGGCCAGATCGTGTATCGCGTTGCGGAGATGTTGGAATCGCGCCGCGAACAATTCACTGACGCCCTGTTAGCATCCGGCATCGCGCCGGGGGCGGCTGCCGGCGAGGTGAACGCGGCCATCGACCGCGTGGTCTGGTACGCTGGTTGGTGCGATAAGATCGAGCAGCTCCTCTCGACCAAGAACCCCGTGGGCATCAAACATTTCAATGTGAGCAGCCCCGAGCCCACAGGGGTCGTCGGGGTCGTGGCGCCGGACCGGCCGTCGCTCTTGGGCCTTGTGTCCACGGTCATCCCTGTCGTATGCGGGGGCAATTGCGCCGTGGTCTTGGTCGGCGAAAGCGATCCGCTGTGCGCTATCGCGCTCGCCGAGGCGCTCGCGACCGCAGACGTGCCGGCAGGCGTGGTCAACATCCTGACGGGCGGCTTCGCCGACACAGTGCCGACGCTCGCCGGCCATATGGACGTCAATGCGCTCGATCTATGGATCGGTGATGAGAAGCTCGATGCTGCAGCCGCGCAGCGTGCCTGCGACAACGTCAAGCGTGTGCGCAGGGGTGGTGCCCCGGCGCGCCGTTTCTGGTTCGGCGATAGCGCTCAAGGTCCGGACTGGATCGAGGCGTTCATGGAGATCAAGACGGTATGGCACCCCGCCGGGGTCTAGCGCCGCAAGGTCGTCACAACGACGCTTGTAGTAACGGACCTTGAGGTCCGTTCTCTCTTCATGTTCCTTACGGCGTGAACGGAACGCCGTCCGCCGCCGGCGGCCGCGCGCGGCCGATGAAGCCGGCGATAGCGACGATGGTCAATAGGTAAGGGAGCATTTCGAGCAGCGCCGCAGGCACGTTGGCCCGTTGCAACGCGATCTGCAAGCTGCTGAAGAAGCCGAAGAAGAGACAGGCGCCGGCCGTCCCAAGCGGATTCCAGCGGCCAAAGATCACCGCTGCCAAGGCGATGAATCCACGCCCAGCCACCATGCCGTCGGAGTACAGATCGACCTCTCCGATGGAGAGATATGCGCCACCGAGCGCGGCGAGGGCACCGCCGGCGATGGTCGCCGCGTACCGATACTTCACCACATCGATGCCTGCCGCAAGCGAAGCGTGCGGAGCCTCGCCGACAGCGCGCAAGTGCACTCCGGGCTTCGTGCGATAGAGAAATATCTGCATGGCCACGACGAGGACGATCCCGAGCCACACAAGGGCATAGCGCTCAAGGTCCGCGACCAGTCCGCTAGCGCCGGCTGCGACATCGGCGAAGCTTCTGACTTCGGGCGATGCGCCCGGTTGTCCGAAGACGAGCGCCAGCAGGAACGCCGCACCGCCGATCCCGAGGACGTTGATGGCCATGCCGACGATGATCTGATTGGCTCGCGCGCTGATAGCGAGATATGCGAGCAAAATCCCCAGCAGCGCACCGCTGATGACCGCGCAGATCACCGCCAGCGCGACGCTATGCCAGAAAAATGACGCGGCGACCGCTGAGAAGGCACCAGCCGCCATCATCCCTTCAAGCCCGATGTTGATGACGCCGGCGTTCTCGGAGATCACGCCGCCGAGACCAGCGTACAGCAGCGGTGTTGCTTTGATGACCGTGATCGCGAGAACCGCGACGATGACGGACATATCCATGCTTACGCCGGCCCCGATGTGAGGGGTCCGTCAGGGGCGAGGGGGTCCGCGGTCGCAGGTGCCCTGTGTACGGTAAGCCTTGACCCAGCCCAGCTGGCTGACACGAAGAGGATGACAAGGCCCTCGATGATCGAGACGAGATCCTTCGGAACCATCGCCTGCGACTGCATCGAGAGAGCGCCATTTTGCAGGACGCCGAAGAAGAAGCCGGAGGCTATAACCCCAAGAGGGTTCGATTGCGCGAGCAACGCCACCGCGATGGAGGTGAAACCGTACCCCGGCGAGAGCTGAGCGTTGAAGCGGTGCAGCAGTCCCATGACCTCGCATGCGCCGCCTATGCCGGCGAGGGCGCCGCTCAGCGCCATGGTCTTCAGGATGACGCCGGGCACGGAGATACCGGCATACCGGGCGACGCGCTCCGAGCGCCCGACGGTGCGCAGTTCGAAGCCCGCGACCGTGGCTCTAAGCCACCACCACAGCGCCGCCGCGGTGAGCATCGCGAGCGGAAGAGCGGCAGTCAGGCGCGTGTCGGGGATGATGGGGTGCAGCATCGCTGTGGTGTCGATCGTGGCAGTTTCCGGCGCGAAGGGCGATCCACGCAACGGCCCCGACACGAGGTAGTTCGCGCCGAGGTAGGCGATGTAGTTCAGCATGATGGTGGTGATGACTTCGCTCGCCCCGTAGCGCGCTCGCAGGGCACCGGCGATGGATCCGAGGATCGCGCCGCCCAAAGCGCCTGCAGCCAGGCAGAGCGGTATTTCAAGCGGGCTCGGCAAGTGCACGTATGCGCCAGCGACGGCCGCGCACAAGGCGCCGCTCACGAGCTGACCCTCGGCACCGATGTTGAACAAGCCGGCGCGAAATGCGATGGCAACGCTGAGCCCGGCGAACACGAACACGGTTGTCTGCGCCAGTGTCTCCGCGAGCCCTTGGACCGAACCGAACGCGCCGTTCACGAGCGCGCCATATGCGGCAAGGGGATTTTCCCTGGCCGCGAGGATGACGAAGCTGCCAACGGCGAGCGCGAGCAGGGGAGCAACCAGACCCATAGCGATGCGTCTCACGGCGCGCCGCTGCCCATGAGGCGGCCGAGCGATGCATCATCTGCGAGCTCTATCGAGAGCTCTCCGGCGACGCTTCCTCCATGGAAGACGAGAACGCGGTCGGCGAGGGCGCGGATCTCATCGAGATCGTAGGATATGAGGAGGATGCACGCGCCCGCGGCGCTGATCCTGGCGAGGCGATCGTAGATGCTCTGAGCCGCGCTGATGTCAACTCCGCGTGTCGGCGCGAATGCGATGACGACACGGGGCGTGTCCGCCGTTTCACGGCCGACAAGGAACTTCTGCTGCGTGCCGCCGGAAAAGTGGCGCATCGGCGCCATCGGTTCGTATGCATCAATCCTGAAGTCACGCGCGATATCGTCCGCTCGCCTCCGGCCTGAAGCGACGTCGAGCAACGCGGCTCGGCGCGTGAATCGCTCGTCGCCGAGTAGTGCATTCTCGACTGCGTCGAAATCGAGGACGAGACCCTCGCGTTGGCGGTCGGGCGATATATAGCGCAGGCCTGCCCGCCGGCGTTCAGGCACGGACGCGCGGGTGAGGTCCACACCGTCCAAGCGGATGGTGCCAGTTGTGGTCGGGCGGATCCCATACAGCGCCTCGGCGAACTCGAGCTGCCCGTTGCCCTCCACCCCTGCGATGCCGATGATCTCACCGGCACGGGCCGCCAGGCGCAGACCAGAGACTCCAGCGGCCCCGTCGTCGCGGTCGGCGCTCAGATCGTCCATGGCGAGGATGATGGGGGCCGATGGGACCGGCGCGCGTCTTGGCTCCGCGGAATCGTGGATCTTTGAGCCGATCATCATCAACGCGAGCTGCGCCTCATCCGCGTCAGCTCGATTGACAGTTCCGACGACTCGTCCCCGGCGAAGCACAGTCACCCGATCGCATAGCCGCATGACCTCCTTGAGTTTATGGGTGATGAAGATGACGGCTCGCCCTTCCTCGCGCAGGCGCTGCATCACAGCGAAAAGCCCCTCGGTCTCGATCGGTGACAGCGCGGCGGTTGGCTCGTCCAGGATGACGATCTGCGGGCGCCGCCCAAGCACGCGCAACAGCTCAACTTGCTGGCGTGCACCGACCCCGAGTGTCTCAACGGCTTGAGATGGGTCGATCGTGAAGCGATAGCGATTGGCGAGCTCTTGAACGCGTGACAGCGCCGCGCGTCCATCGACAAAACCGTGTACCGCCGGTTCGCACCCGAGCAGAACATTCTCAGCCACGGAAAACCGTTCGACGAGCAGATAGTGCTGGAAGACCATCCCGATGCCGGCTTCCATCGCCCGAGCGCAGCTGGCGAATTCAACTCGCTCCCCGCGAACCTCGATCGTCCCCTCATCCGGCGCAAGCACCCCGTAGAGCACGTTCATGAGGGTGCTCTTGCCCGCTCCATTCTCGCCCACGAGCGCATGGATCTCGCCTGCGCGCACGTCGAAGTCGACCCCATCGACGGCAGTCACTGCGCCGAATCGTTTGATGATGCCGCGACAGCTCAGCGCAAGCGGCGCGTGGCCGCGGTTCACTTCAGTGCAGAGGGTGCAACCGGGTGGAAGCTTTTCAGCTCGTCTGGGGTCGACGGGACGATGAGTGTGCCGTCGACGATGGCGTGTCGGTAGCTGGCCAGGGTCGCTATCGTGCCGCGCGGCAGCAGGGAGCGGGTGAACGTCATCGGCGTCAGACCAACGCCGCCTTCCTTGAGGCCGAGGACGACGTGACCTGTTGGTATCTTGCCTTTCGCCGCGTCCGCCGAGAGCGCGAACACGGCATTATCGACGTGTTTCAGCGCGCTGGTCAGGACTTTGCCCGGAGCGAGCGCATCTTGATCTGAATCGACTCCGATGATGTAGTCGCCGGCCGGCCGGGCCTTCACCTCATCGATGGCGCCAAGGCCACATTTGCCGGCCGCCGTGTAGATGATATCTGCGCCCTGATCGTACAGCACCGCGGCGAACTCTTTACCGGAAGCGACATCGTCAAATGAGTTTGTGTACTTGACGATGATCTGCGCTCGAGGATTAACGGACTTGACGCCGGCTTCGAAGCCATCACGAAACTTCTCGATGAGCGGCGAGGGGATACCGCCCAGAAACCCGAGGATCTGTGTTCTGGTCACGAGACCTGCGAGCACGCCCGCCAAGAACGAGCTTTCCTCTTCCTTGAAGGTTACAGACGTGACGTTTGGTCGTTCCACGACCGAGTCGATGATCGCGAAGTGTGAAGCGGGGAAGCGCTGCGCAACGTCGTCGAGGGAGTCATGCATGAGAAAACCGATGGCGAAGACAAGCGTGTCGCCTTGCTGCGCCAGGGTCGAGAGGTTCGGCGCGTAGTCAGACACTGATCTGGACTGCAGCACCGAGATGGATGCATGCAGGTCGGCATGCGCCTGCAGCAGGCCCTTATGAGCCGAGTCGTTGAACGACTTGTCGCCCAAGCCCCCGACGTCTGTGACCATGCCAAGGACGAGCGCCCCAGCCTGGCCGCCCGTACCAGGGGACTGCGAGCTCTGGCCATGCGAGCACGCGGCCGCAAGAATCGCGAGACACGTCATGGCGCTGAGAAAGCACAACGACTTCCACGGTGCGTTCATCTTCAAGGCCTTTCGACCGTTAGAGCGCCCGCGCCCGGTGCCCTTCCTTCGAGGCAGTGTGTTCGACAGGGCCGCTTCCACCGAGCTCAGAACGCCTCGCAAACTGTAGGTCCTTGAGGCGAGGGAGATGCATATGAATCGGTCTGCATTGCTTACTGCCTTGTTCTTGTTGTTCGCGTGTTCGTGTTTGTTGTTCGCGCCGGCGTCGGCGGCGCCGACCGGCACGGTCAGCGGCGTCGTGGTCGACGCCAATGGTGGCGTCGTCGCAGGCGCGACGGTGGAGCTCGTCGGCTCGGGCGCATCGTTCAAGACCCACAGCGCGAAGGACGGTGCGTTCTCGTTCACCGGGCTTGCGGCAGGCACGTACGTCGTCCGGGCTTCAGCCAAGGAGTATCTCACGGCCAGCTCATCGGCGATCGGGCTTGGCGACGGTCAGTCCCTGACGCTCCAGATCACGCTCCAACCAGTCACTACGACGAACATCAGCACGATCGGACGGGTGACGGTGACAGGCCACGCGACCCTCAATACCGCGCCGAGTTCCAACTTCACCGTCACCGCTGCCCAGATGCTCAACCAAGGTTCGCTGCAGGTCAACTACGGGCTCGAGGCACAGAACGGTGTCACCATGGAGCGATATGACAACGGCGCGCCTGGTGCGGTGACGACGTTTACGATTCGCGGCGCCGGCGGCTTTGGCGGCGGGGCTGATGGCACCAGCAACACGGGCTATGAGATCCTGGTGCTCCAAGACGGCGAGCCAATGCGGAACGGCCAATACGGCGACTTCGACACCTCATCGCTCACTCCGGCCATTTATTCACGCGTCGAGGTGGTCAAGGGGTTGAGCGGTGCCTCGCTGTTCGGAGCAAACACGATCGGCGGCACGATCAATCTCGTCACGCGCGAGCCCGCCAAGACCGAAGGCGGTCAAGTATTGTTGGGCTTTGGGGGCTTTTTCACCAGCGATTTCAACGTGTTGGAGACAAATACAGTCGGGCGTTTTGGATATCTGATAGATTTGCATCAATATCAAACGAACGGATACGTTCCTTTTCCTTATCTAGCGATCTATCAGCCGTCCAGCGGCACGGTGACTGGTTGTTGCATCGCGCATCCGACGCAGAGCATGAACCTGAAGTCGTTCTTGGGCAAGCTGCGCTATGACTTCTCGGACTCGACCTCTCTCGAGATAGGCAGCTCGCTCGAGAGCGATACCCGCGACCAGCTCGGATTGGTCGGCAATCCGGACTACACATCGACGGGCGCGCCCATCATCGATTCTGCGACGGGCTTGCCCGTGTTCTACGGGTTCCCCGGCGACTACGTCTGGAACATCCAGCCCAAGTACACGGCGGATTTTCACACTGCGCTTGGCGGCGGAACGCTGATCTTGCGCTCGTACTCTCAGCTGCTGGAACGCGTGGTCGACGGCTACAGCGAGCCGGTGGGGCTGCCATGTTGCTTCGAAACGCGCTCCGTCGACCGCCTCACGGGTGACCTGGCCTCTTGGACGAAGGATTTCGGCCCACACAACATCACCCTGGCCTGGGGCGCCAATACCGACAACTTCTACTTCGGGCAGAATCCGACGAACCCAAATCCGCCGTTCCAAGGGCTCAACGTGCCCTTCTCCGAGTTAATGCCGACGGCGCAAGGCATTGAGCTATATCGCCAGTATATGGCCCGTGACGACTACCAGGCGAGTTCGAAGCTCGATCTCACCCTCGCTTTGATATACAGCAACTACAACACCGTGCTTGTGAAGCGGCTTGATCCGCGATTCACAGCCGTGTTCAAGCCGGACAGCGACAGCGTGTTGAAGTTCTCGTTCGGCACAGGCTTCGCACCGCCACAACTTTCAGCGCTGTTCAGCCCGCTCAATCTGAGCTCGCTACAAAACCTTAACGGCCCGACGTGCAGCTTCTGCGTGGCGACGAGCGGAAACCCGAACCTCAAGGCGGAGACCGCGGTTGGTTCCGACCTCGGGTATCAGCGGACATTTGGTCCTGTCGGACAGGTCAGCCTTGACTTGTATCACACAAACGTCACCAACCACATATTCTACGGCCTGTTCCCGGCGCCGCCGGGGTTGATGTTCGGGCCTCCATTCTTCGGCACGGTTTCGTACATCTCTATGCCGGTGAACCTCTCGGGCACGGTCTACCAAGGCCTCGAATTCTCTGGGACCGCGCGGATCGCCACTGACTTCAGCGCAGGTATCAATTACAACATCCAATCCGCATATCCAACCGGCGTCGACGCGCTCACGATGGCGCAGCTGGGCGACGTCGTCAACAACCAGCAATACCTGGGCGTGCCGATCCACAAGTACGGCTGGACGCTCAATTACGAGAATTCGGCGCACGCAACGGCATTTTTCGGCGCGAACTACTATGCCAAGGGCAATGCATACAACCAGCCGCCGTTTTGGATCTACAACGCCGGCACTAGCTTCCCGTTCGGCGAAAACTCCCTCCACATCGCCTGGACCAACATTTTCAATGCGAATGCCGCCATTTGGCCGCTGTTCAACTTCGGTGTTCCGCAACTGGGAGGACCCGGGTATACCCAAGGCTGCAATTCGAGTCTACCGGGCGTGTATTGCACCACAGGCTACAACGCTCCGCCGCATATGTTGATGGTGACCTTCGAACACCGCTGGGGCTCACTTCGTTACTAGATCAAGGAGTCTACCATGGGTACTATGGTCGTCGGGATGTTCCCGAATCACGATAATCTCACGAGCTTGACGGAAGCGCTCAAGGCCGCCGGGTACAACGTCGAACGTCTCCGCATCATCTCGAGCGACACGCCGAAGGATGACCTCATACGGTCGGGCGCGCAGTTTGTCTACAGCGGCGATTCGGAATCCACGGCGATCGGCAGTGGCGGCGGGATCATCACGGGCTTCGGCGGTATGGGCGTGCCCGGCCTCACCGAAGGCGGCCCGCGGTTGCCAACGATAGAATCCTTTCATTCCACCGAAGACCTGCTCGGAGAACTGGAGATCCCAGGCGCGCGCTTTGAGGATTATTGCAAGGCGCTCGATGCTGGACGCAGCGTGGCGGGCTATAACGCGGGTACAGATGTGGAGAAGGTGAAGGCTCTCTTCTCAGGCTGCGGCGGGTATCCGGTCGAAGTCTTTTAAGCTCAGATCATCACAGAAACCGGGAGGCGCTCACGGCGCCTCCCGCGCTAAGAAGCCAGCCGCGACTTCGAGAACATTGCGCTCTGCCAAGGGTCGTCCAGAAGCAGCCCAGGGCACCGCGTTGGATTGTGCTAATCTTGCGGAATGCCAGGAAATCGCAGAGGCTCCCACGCGCACGCGAATGCCCCGCCGATCGTACGCACGCAGCGCTTGACAGGGCGCCGCGTCCAACAAGATGATCTTGCATACGTCCTCGAAGCCGATAGTGACCTCCGCATTCAGCGTTGGCTCTCTGGAAGGGTTCAAACGAAAGCGGAATCCCGCAATCGCCACGTCCGCTGGATGAGGTTCTGGCAGGAGGCTGGGTTCGGGTTTTGGATATTTAGCGATTCAGCGGGCCAGGTCGTTGGGCATGGCGGCATTTTTCCGTCTCCGCGCGAGGAAGGTGAGATCGAAGTTGGCTACGCACTCAAACCCGACTTCTGGGGTCACGGCTTCGCGACCGAAATAACAAGGGTCTCCCTCGAAGTCGGATTCGAGCATGTCGGCTTGCGACGGATCATCGGCATCGCGCAGGTCACAAATCTGCCGTCGCGCCGCGTGATGGAAAAGTGCGGGATGGTTATGGAAGTGGAATCGCCGTTCCCAGACGGCATCAACGGCGTCCGCTACGCCAAGGAGAAGCCCAGCAACAGGTGATTACGGCGAAAAAAGATTTTTTGGGGTAGGCAACTGAAGCCACATTCCGCATGATTTTGCGTTTTTTTTCATAAGCCACTTTATACCCGGGAAACAACATAATCGTCGCTTTCCAGAGGCAAGCATGTCGCACGCTTTCTCGATCCGGCGCCTGCGCGTTTCCGATTGCTTGGCTGAACTTATCGAGAAAATCCAGTCCCGGCGCGCCAGTGGTGTGATGTCCTCCCACCCTGCCTGCGCCAGCGGGGCAGACGCAAGGGCTCTGCGTAGATCCATTGGCACCCTGATCTCCGGTTCTTCTCCGGTCCGCGTAATCTCCACCGTTACCATGTCCAAGCCATCTGCGCCAGCGGCATTGCGCATGGTTTTGTTTACCCTAAGCCAGTGGCTTCCTTTGCCGTTTGGTTCGAGAGCGGCTCGAAAAGGGAAGCTATTGATAGTTCCCTCAACCATCGTCATACCTCGTGATGGAAGCTTCGCACTCGCGTTCTTGGGCAGAGCTAGGGTCCACGAGCCGATCTTTTCGGTTGCCTTCGGCCGAAACAACTTGGCACTGAAGCGAATCGTTGACTTGGTTTCTTGCAGCTTAGCCAGTTTCATATTGTTGTTATACTACCAAAAACCGGGAATATCACCAAGCCATGAAAAACCCGCAACGCTCATACGATGCAGGCTAGGTCCTGGTGGAGGGTAACGGGGTCGAACTGTTGACCTCTTGCATGCCATGCATCTTGAGCAAAACGCTACGCACTATCCATCGTATCGCCCTTACGGGCTCACGCTTCGTATGCTCCGTTTGAGGTCATTTGAGCCCCGTACGGATCCATTAAGTGTCGAGACTACGGTGTAGGTTAAGGTGCAGAAAAAGATCCTACCCGCGCTTGATCCTGACTTGGATGGAGCGGTAACTCCGCGGCTTGGAGCCTTTGAGAAAAATTTGACACTTATGGGAGCTTC
>DAINRU010000027.1:0-31247 GCA_036741695.1 Vulcanimicrobiota bacterium | reverse complement strand
CCAACTGGGAAAGGCGTATAGCAGAACGTGGCTTTGGCAGGGGACCACGCACACAGGGAATCCGACAGCTGGCGGGACGTCGCCACGCATGTATACCTTTATGGTCTCGCCCTGCTCGGCGTCCTGCTCGTTGCATTCTTTCCGCCACACTTTGATTTCCACTTCGGAACAATTATCTCGGTTGCGCTGGTAGCGCTATTCTTGGTCGTAATGGAACGACCAACGCAGACAGCTGCGGTAACGACGATGGCTCCGCTTACCGCCATAATGGCAGCCTCAGCTGTCGTCTTTGGTTCCTGGACGATCGTTTTGTATGCCCTAGCCTGGACTGCCGTCCGCTTGCGCATGGCGACCAAGGGTGAATGGTGGAAGCACGAATTCGCCGCGGGGACGCTTGGGCAAGTCGGAATCGCCGTCATCGCGGCCTACTGCACAATCGCCACGTGGCAAGGCGTGGCCTATCTGATGCCAATGGCGCCGAAGATCCTCCACAGCCCGCTGGAACTAATTGGGATCATGGTAGTGGGCATTGCTTGCCAAACAGTCAATAATCTTCTCGCATATCCGTGGTACTTGATCAAAGGGCGTCCGTTTAACATGAGCCAGCTATTGCGGACTGGCATCGTTGCATCGATCTACGCCTATTTGCTCGTCGCGACGTACAAGTTTGGTGGTTTGCTTGCAACAGCCGTGTTCTACATCGTCGTCGCTCAGATCAGAGTCGCCCAAGACATATTGGGCATAACGATTCAACTTCACAAGCTTGAAAAGGCAAAAGACCAAGCTCAGGGTCTCGTTCGCGATCTCATACACCTGACGGACGCGGAGAACGTCGAGTTTGCGAGCGAGGTGCAGAACATTTCGCAAATGATGGGGCGCAGGGTTGGAATGTCCAAAAAGGACATCGAGCTTTTGGGTCTTGCGGCTGAGCTTCATGAGATGGGCAAGTCTCGGTTAGCTGCCCGCGTCAGATCTAGCGCTAATCCAAACCCAAAAGAACTCGCACAGCGGCTCACCTACACTCGCTGGGGTGGATTAATGGTGCGTGCTGCCGACGCATTACTGCCGGGCCAGATAGCTGACTGGATCGAATTTCACGGGGAACACTACGACGGTACGGGCTATCCGCGGGGTCTCAAAGGCGACGACATCCCGATGGAGTCTCGTATCATAGCCGTCGCACGCGAATATGTCCGCCTGCTGACGGGCTACGATGGTTCCCCGATGGTCGACAAAGAGAAAGCGCTCACGCTGCTTCGCGAAAGCAGCGGAACGCTTTATGATCCTCGAATCGTTAAGTTGCTAAACGATATCGTTAGTTAAGCTATGTCTACTTTCCAATCCCAACCTGATCAAACGCATGCAAGAAATGGCCGATGCCAACAAGCACGCCACCAAGGCTGTGGAACAAGGCAAGAACGCCACCGAGTAGAGCTAGCATTAGAAGGCTCCTTCTTCAAGTGCAGTTAGCTTGAGTCGCGTTCGTCCACACGAGCTGGTGCCTTAAGATCATCTCTCGTGTCTTGCGACGGCTGCCACCGTCGAGGACACTGGTCTTGGGGCACCTGCTCGACAAACTTTCCGATCCTAATCATCTCGCGCCGCTTGTACAGGGCGGCGCCTTATTTTGCCAAGGATCGGCACGCTTCTCGAGCGCTTAATAGATCTACCGACGGGTGGAAATGTGATTCCCGTCACAGCTATTATAGATGAGGTTATACGACAAAATCAAGGTAGAAAGACCCAAAATCTCGTCCCCTGCCGAAGGACATCTAGGATGCAGCTGCCTTCGGACCCTTGATTCCAGAGGCTTTGGCTAAGGGAAAGCACGCCGTCGCCCAGTGGCCGTACTGGCTAAGCCGGGCCATCGTGACGTCGTCGTAGAGCTGAACCAACGCCGCGCTGACCTTGCCGATGGTGCCCTCGCCAATCGGACGATGGTCGATTTCGATGACAGGCGAAACCCCGACGGCGGTGCCCGTGAAGAACACCTCGTCTGCCTGATACAGCTCGCTGCGGTCGATGCTCCGTTCGACGACCGCGAGGCCGAGCTCAGCCGACGCCAGTTCCATGAGCGTCTCGCGGGTGATCCCTTCCAGGATATTGTCCGTGACCGGCGGCGTGATGAGCGTCTTGCCCCGAAGGATGAAGATGTTCTCGGCGCTGCCTTCTGCCACGTGGCCATCGGCGGTCAGCAAGATCGCCTCATCGAAGCCGCTCTTGACGGCGTCGCTCTTGGCTAGCGCGGAGCTCACGTAAATGCCGGTCAGCTTGGCACGGGCCGGTGCACTGTTGTCGTCTACGCGGCGCCAGGATGAGATGCACGCACGCAGGCCCTTGGAGGAGTCGAGATAGGCCTTGTGCGGCAAGGCGATGATGCTGAGGTCGAAGCCGACGCCGTGCAGCCGGACCCCGATCTCTTCGGCCGACTTGAAGACGATCGGGCGGATATAGACGTCTTGGCGCAGGTCGTTGCGGCGGACGAGCTCGATCGCGTGCGCGCTTAGTTGAGCGGCGGTCTCTTCGAGGGAGATGAGCAGAAGTTTGGCCGAGCGGCGGAGCCGTTCGAAATGCTCCTGGAGACGGAAGATGTAGAGCTGGCCTTGATCGGCATTCCAATAGCCCCGAATACCTTCAAAACACCCGGTGCCGTAATTAAGCCCGTGCGTCAACAGGCCGATCTTGGCATCGCCGTAGCGCACGTACTTCCCGTTGTGGTAGATCTGAAGGTCGGCTATCTCCATCGTATCTCGCTCCTTTGACCGGCAATTCAGCGCCCTCGTTACCATATCATCGTAGCCGCAGATGAGCACCTGCCACAGGGCCAATGAAACTTGTCTGGAGGGGGCCAAACGGCGGCAACGATGACGATTCTAGTCGCTTTGACCCCCCGAACTGCGCATTGCAATCCCACCGACTTTGTGCTACAAAGTAACGTATGGAAGTTGAACGCGCCATCGCTGACCTCGCCGAGGTGCGCGATCGTCTGGCCAGCGTCCAGGAGTTCCGAGGATATTCAGGCTCGGCGGCCGCGCTGAGCGGCCTGATCGCGGTCATCGCCGGTGGTATCCAATGGATGATCGCGCCGGCGCCGCACACCCCGGACGCCGTCGGACGCTACCTCGAGATCTGGTTTGTCTGCCTCGCCCTGGCTTTGGCCATCAACTATGGGGCGCTGCTTGCCTGGTATGTGCGCTTCGCCGGTCGTCACGAGCGCAGCCAAACGCGCACGGTCGGCGTCGCCATCATCCCGGCTATCGCGCTCGGCGCAGTGCTCAGCCTGGCTATGATCGCGCATGGCATGCCGTGGCTCTTGCCCGGCATCTGGTACGCCTCGTACGGCATCGGCTTGTTCTCGTCGCGCGCCATGCTGCCGCGCGGCGTCATCTTGGTGGCGAGCGCCTTCGGTCTTGCCGGAGCTGCGCTCATCCTCACCCTGGACACCTCGCTGCCGCTAAGCTTCTGGGTCATGCCGGTGGGCTTCGGCTTCGGACAGATGTTCATCGGATATCTCTTGTCGCAAGACAGAAAAGCGGAGACCATGTCATGACCGTGAGGAAACCGGCGAAGCGTCAGCAACGCGCGCGCGCAGAAGCGCCCTTCGCCTACTCGGGCTTAGAGCGGATATTCCACGAGCGTGGACGGCTTGCGGTCTGCACGTGTCTCGTCACTCATCCCGACGGGATGAGCTTCACCGAGCTGCAAGAGGCCTGTGGCCTCACCGACGGCAATCTGAGCCGGCACCTCTCGGCGCTCGCCGAGATGGATATCGTCTCGGTCGTCAAGGAGAGCAACGGCGCCCGTCCCACGACGGTGTGCCGCATCACCAAGGGCGGACGCATCCGCTTTCTCGCCTATGTGGACGAGCTGGAGTCGGTGATCCGCGACGTGCACGAACGCTCGGACTCAGGTGCACGCCAGCCGGAGCGGCGCGCGATGCCGAGACTGGTCACCACATGACACGGAACGCACGAACCGCCGAAAGGGCCACGAGCACGCGATGATTTCGAGAGATACGCGCCACCCGCTTCCCGATCCAACCGGGCCCATCCCCAAGCACGTCGCCATCATCATGGATGGCAACCGGCGCTGGGCGCGAGAGCACAACCTGCCCATCATCGAGGGTTACCGTCGCGGGATGACGACCCTGCGCGAGACCACGCGCGCCTGCCGCGCGTTCAACGTTCCGGTCCTCACCGTCTACGGCTTCTCCGAAGAGAACTGGAAACGTGAGGAATCGGAGATCTCGCTGCTCTTCGAGCTGTGTTGCGCGTTCGCACGCAACGAGCTCGACATGCTGCGCAAGGAGAACGTGCGCGTGCGGGTCATCGGCCGCATCGAGCGCCTTCCGCGGGCGCCGCGCAAAGCGCTCGAGGACCTCGTCGACAAGACCGCCGGCAATGACGGCACGATCCTCAATCTGGCCGTGAACTACAGCGGCCGGACCGAGATGAAGGATGCGATGACGGCGCTCGCCCAGGACGTGCGCTCTGGGGCGCTGTCGGTCGAGGCGATCGACGACACCACCCTCGGGTCGTATCTCTACACCGCCGGTCTGCCCGACCCGGACCTACTGATCCGCCCGGGTGGCGAATTCCGGCTCTCGAATTTCCTGCTCTATCAGATCGCATACACCGAGCTCTGGGTGACCGACGTGTACTGGCCGGAGTTCACCCGCGCCCACTTCGCGGAAGCCATCATCGAGTTCCAACGACGCCAGCGGCGTTTTGGCGGCGCGTAAGCGCGCTCGTGGGCCCGCGGCGCTAAGGCGTGCTCGGCGACTTCCATCTCCATAGCAACCACAGCGATGGGCGCCACGATCCGATGGCGCTCATCGATATCGTCGCCGACGCTGGCCTGCACGTCGTCGCGCTGACCGATCACGACACGACTTCAGGTCACGAGCAGGCGAAACGGCGCGCGCACGAGCGCGGTCTGCTGTTCGTGCCCGGCATCGAGATGACCACGTTCGGGTACGGCCGCGTGATCCACGTGCTGGGACTGGGCGTGGACTCGAGCGACGCAAAGCTCGAAGCGGCCAACCGCATCGCCATCGACGTATGGGACGCAAACCAACGCCGCTGGGTGGACTCGCTCGCTGACGCGGGCATCGGCATCAGGTTCGAACGCGATTTCGCCGATCACCCCGTCCGCCTGCCCGTGCTCATCGAGCGCTTGTGCAAGCGTGGCGTGGAAGGCGGGGATCCAGCGCGCGCCCACGGGCTCTTCCGGGAGTTCTTCGATGCTCTGCCGGACGAGGCGTATGCGCGTCTACCGTCGCCGGGCGCTGCCGCCTCGATCGTGCGCGGCGCCAGCGGGGTTGCGCTCGTGGCCCATCCGTATCGGCTGCACGAGGCCGGCCTGCTTGAGAACTTATTGGCGGATTTCGATGGGCTCGAAGCCATGTATCTGCCCTACACCCACGAGCAGCGCGAGGCGCTGCAGACACTCGCCCAGCGCACCGGCAAGCTATATTCGGCCGGTAGCGATTACCATGGATACTTCACGACCGAGTATCGGCGCCCCGCGGGGGAACCGTCGGAGGCGCTCGTGCGCAGGCTCGGTCTCTAGCGCGCGAGCGCCTGGCGCTTTGCGCGCACGAACTCTAAGACCTCGCGCACGGAACGGGTGTTGAGCACGCGCTCCTTCGTGAAGCCGGCTTTGCGCGCCGTCGCCACGCCGAACAGCATGTTGTCCATGTCTTCGATGTGGTGGGCGTCGGTGTCGATGGAGATCGTGCAGCCCAGCTCGCGCGCCCGACGGGCCAGATCGGCCGAAAGGTCCAGCCGCGCCGGATTGGCATTGATCTCGAGGGCCGTCCCCGTCCGCGCCGCCGCTTTGAAGACGGTGTCGACGTCGAATTCGTAGCCTTCGCGTTCTTCGATGAGCGTGCCGGTGGGATGGCCGATGATGGCGACGTATGGGTTCTCGATCGCGCCGAGCAGCCGTTTGGTCTGCTGGTCCTTCGAGGCGCGGAAGGACGAGTGAATCGAGGCGACCACCACGTCGAGATCCGCCAGCACGTCATCGGGGAGATCGAGGCTTGCGTCAGCGCGGATATCGACTTCGGATCCGGTCAGCAGGCGCACGCCATACGCGTCGCGCACCGACGCGACGATGTGCATCTGCTCGCGCAACCGCTCGATGGAAAGCCCGTTTGCGACCGCACGCCCCGGCGAATGGTCGGAGATGGAGAGATACTCGCGCTTGCGCTGCGCGGCTGCCCGCGCCATCTGCTCGATCGTGCACACGCCGTCGCTCCACTCGGTATGATCGTGCAGGTCGCCGCGAATATCGCTCAGCTCGACCAACGTGGGGATCTCGCCTCGTCGCGCGAGGTCGATCTCGTCGAGTCCCAACCGCATCTCCGGGGGTATGTACTGCAGGCCGAGTGAGGAGTAGACTGAAGCTTCATCGGTGCAGGTGATCACCGCACCCGCCTCATCTTCAATGCCGTACTCGCTGACCTTGAGGCCCTTGCGCTGTGCGAACTCGCGCAGCAGCACGTTGTGCTCCTTGTTGCCGGTGAAATGCTGCAACAGATTGCCGAAGCACTCGTGCGCGACGACGCGGCAGTCGACGGAGATGCCTGGGGCAGCCCAGATCGTGGCCTTGGTCGTGCCCTTGGCGCTGACGCGTTCGACGATAGGCAGCGAGACGAAAGCCTCGAGCACCTTTTCCGGGGTCTCGCTCGTGCAGATGACGTCGAGGTCGCGTACGCTGCGCTCCATGCGGCGCAAGCTGCCGGCTACCACCACGTTCTTCGCGAACGGCAGCTCCGCAAGAGCGGTCACGATGCTGCGCGCGAGCGGCCAGGCATCGCCAAGCCGCATGCGTTTGGGGTGGTCGCTCAAGCGCTCGAGCCGCGCCGCGAGGTTCTCGATGGTCTTGGGACCCAGGCGCGGCACGCGCGCGATGCTGCCGTCCTCGATGGATCTGCGCAGATCGTCCAGCCCGCTGATGCCGAGCTCGCGGTACAATGCGACCGCGGTCTTCGCGCCGATGCCGGGGACGCTCAACAGCTCCAAGATGGTCGGCGGGAACTTCGCGCGCAGCTCATCGAGGTACTTGCACGAACCTGTGGCCACGATGTCAGCGATCTTCTGCGAGATGGCCTTGCCGACGCCGGGCAGCTCGCCGAGCTGGCCGCTTGCGATCAGCTCCTCAACCGGCGTCTGACTGTCTTCGACGCTGCGCGCTGCCCGTTCGTACGCCTTGATCTTGAAGAACGGTTCGCCATCGAACTCCATGAGCGAAGCGATCTCATTGAGACGCTGGGCGACGGCCTGGTTCTTCATGCTGGTTCTTTCGATCGCTAGGGCATGGCCGGGTTGTCGTTTTCGAACAGCCCGTTCGCATTCGGCATCCACGCCCAGATGATGATGGCGCGCGCCGCCGGATGCACGAAGGCGAACTTCAATGTGGCGTCAGCGGGCATGAGTTTCTTCTGGATGAGGTTGGCAGCGGTCGGCTGCTCGTCTGAGTCCCACGGCTGCTGGGCGTAATACGTCGTGCCGTCGACGACGATGTTGTAGTGGACGTGCTTGGGGATGTCATACCAGCCATGCACGTCTGTCGCTTTCAGCGCGGAGAAGATGGCCGCCGGATCGAGGAACTGATAGCCGCAAGCGACCAGACGTCCGGCCATGTCATAAACGAGCACGGTCGGCGCGTCGAGCCCCTTGGGGTCAAAGCGCTGGTGATTCGTGTACATCGTTCCGAACGAGGCGATGTAGTCGGTCGTCTGCACGTAGCCGTCGCTCTGCGCCCACACGACCAAACGGTAGCGTTCTGTGGCGGCGCGCACAGCCTGCGCGATATTGGAGTCGTAGCCGTCGTCCGAATCGGCGATCGCCGGGAGCGACCTGCACCACAACGCGAGAACGAAGAGCAGAGCGAAGAGCCTCGTCACCGAAGCGAAGGGTTTATTTGCGGTTGCTGCCAAACCTGCCCACGTCCTGTCGAGACGACCGCACTGCATCGGAGGGCGATTGAGAGATCTCGCGGCGACCGGAACAGCGCTGATCCTCGCGGCGATCGTCGCGGTGTCGATAAGCGCTGCTGCGAGCTCCCCGACAAGCCTAGCGGCCGGCGATCAGCTCGTCTATCAGATCACCGTCGAGCTCCAACAGCACCACACGACCGCAGGGGCCCACCCGCAGGACAAGGCGATCGAGAGCTCGGCCCAAGGCACTGAGACGTTCACGATCTATGCCATCGGCTCGGATGGCACCGCATATGCGAACGTCGCCGCGAGCTTCCAAGGGACCGATAAAGGCACGCCGTTCGAATCGCACTCGAGCACGGCGGCAAAGGTGATGACCGACGGTCGCCTGCTCGTGAAGAACCAGCTCGGACTCGGGATCTCCGACGCGCTCACGTTTGCGAATACGACCACGGCCGAGATCACGCAGCACGAGCTGCACCTGGGCGGCGCCTGGACGACGCCCGAGAACACGCCGTCCGTCCATCTGACGCTCTCGCGCAAGGTGGTGGGGTCGAAGACCTATCAAGGATTCACCGCCTACGAGGTGCAGACGCTGGGTTCGGGCGAGTTGCTCAAGACCACTGACGGCCTGCCCGCTTCAGGCTCCATCGCCGTCAGCGGTACGTCGTACTACGACACCGTCGACCACCTGCTCATCGGCGAAGCGCTGCGCACCCTGACGGTCGTCCAGCAGCCCGGCGGCCACGGCGGTCACGACAACTATTCGGCGACGATGGACGTCGTCTTGAGCTCATGGACCCACGCTTCGCCTGCACCGGCCGCGCAGAGCTCGCCCGAGGAGTCGCCGACGAACACGCCTGCAGACGAGGAAACGCCTATTCCCATCCCATCGATCTTCGGACCGACGCCATACCCGACCGTCACCCCGCGGCTGTAGTCTGTTGAAGCGACGCGCGTCGGTACGACTCGCCTTCACCGCCGGAATCATCATCAGCTTCGCCATCGTCGCGCTTGGCATCGCGGCGCCGCCAAGCGCCAACGGCCCCTCGCAGACGTCGCTGTATGCCGGCGGCCACCCGTTCGGCATCGGCGAGCAGCAGGTGTATCTGATCGATCGTGAATCCACGCTCGCAGTGCGCTGGCGCAATCGCAACGGCGACCTCATGACGAAGACGTTCCATTACCACGCGCGCACAAGCGTCGCGTGGACGATTGAAGGCATCTCATCGGCCGGCGGTCCGGTGCTCGGCGTGGCGACGGCCGCACCGACGCCGTCGGGAACATCATCGCCGGTCGCGCCGCTCCCCTCACCCTCGGCGTCAGCGCCGTCGCCGCTGCCGAGCCCGACACTCGACGCGCGCGGAGCGGGAAGCATCGCACCGGGCAGCGCCCTCGCCGAATTTGCTCCCGCCTCCGTCTTGCTCTCGAGCATCGCGAGCGACTTGCCCGATATCGGCAAGCCCTGGCCGAGCACGGGCGACGTGTGGTTGCCGTTCGGCACGATGACGATCGACCTGAACAACGAGATCACGGCCGCAAGCGGAGACCAGGACGCTAACGTCGCGCAGATCGCCTCGACCGGTACGACCACCTTTCGCGCGAAGGTGAAAGTGGCCGGCTTCGGCACGGCGACGCTGCGCGGCACGGGCTCGGCGACGAGTAGCTCGTTCCTCGAAACGCAGAACAGATTGCTCTTGGGGATGGCGCTCACGGCGAATAGCCACGGCAACGCTGCAGCGGGGGATCAGCATGGCACCTACGACGTCGGCGTGAAGATGGCGATCAAGCTGGTCAGATACGTACCGGGCATCCCGCCGTACACAGGGTCGCCTGGGTTTGTGCCCGCCTCAGGATTCCTCGGCGGCACCACCGCTCCCGACACCGGCATGTATGCCACGACCGTGCCCGACAAAGTTGCGATCCCCGCCGCGACAGACACGGGCTACGTCCCGCCGCCGGCCGGCGGGGCGACTCCATACGAGAGCGCACTCCCCGAGATGAGTCTGCCGCCGATACCGCTGCCGATGGCGAGCGACCAGCCTGAAGCATCGCCTCCGGCCGCCCCGACGCCAACGCCGCAGCCCACGCATTATTAAACGGGTGCGATAAAACGGACCTCAAGGTGCGTTGCATCAACACCTCCATCGATCCGAATATCACAGTCAAGGGAATACCTCAAGCGTCCGTATGGGCGGCGCAGGGAGGCTGCGGCGCGAAAAGGTAGGCTCACACGTGCCCCACACAGACGACCTCATCTTCGGCCACGGTCACACGCGCGGCATCGTCGCCATCGAACCGGATCCGACGATGGGTACGGCCGCGCTCTATCGCCGCGTGGGCACCTCGACCGAACGCAATGTAGTGCCGCTGCAGAACTGGCTGCTGGCACGCAAGCCGCAGCCCGCGAGCATCGAGCTCTCCGGCCGGCACGTCTTGCGCCATCTCATGCTGGGATCCGATGCCAAAGCCATCGCCGACCGGGCGCGCGCGCTTGCTCCCGACCAGCGACTGGCCTATCTCGATCCCATCACCGCGCATCTCGTCGCCAGCGGCGATACCATGTACAAAGGTCTGCATTTCTCCCAACTGCGACGCTTGCAGTTCGACATCGAGACGCTCGACGTCAATCCGGAGCGTGACGATGGTCAGATCGTGGTCATCGCGGTCACCGATGATTCAGGCTTCGAGCGCGTGCTCGGGCTGGATGAGTTCCAAAGCGAAGGCGCGCTCATCGAAGAGTTCATCAAGCTCGTGCGCGCCCGCGATCCCGACATCATCGAGGGGCACAACGTTTTCAACTTCGACCTGTGGTACGTCAACGAGCGAGCCAAGCGTCACGGCGTGACCGTCGCCTTGGGCCGTGACGGCAGCACGCCGATGTGGCTCGACGAGAGCATCCGTCGCAGCACGATGTCCGGCATGGCGGTGAGATATTATCGCATCGAAGGGCGGCAGATCGTCGACACGTTCATCGGCGCGGTCCGCTGGGACGTGGGTCGTCGCCTTCCCAACTATAAGCTGAAGCACATCGTGCGGCATCTCGGCATCGGCGACGACGAACGCACGCTCGTCGACGCGGCGAACATGCGCGCGCTGTGGGCGGATCCGCAGATGCGCGCGACGATCAAGGCCTACTGTCTGGACGATGCGCGCGACACCGGCCGTCTCTCCGCGCTCGTCACGCCCAACGAGGTCTACCAGGCGCAGATGGTGCCCGAGACGCTGCAGGGCATCGCCTGCGTGGGCATCGGCAGCCGCATCGAACGGCTCATGGTGCGTGCGTACCTGCGCGAACGCGCATCGATCCCGCGACCGCGGCCGATGGCGCCTATCGAAGGCGCATTCAGCGAAGCATTTCTCACCGGCGTCTTTCACGACGTCATGAAGTGCGACGTCGAGAGCCTATATCCGTCGCTCATGCTGGCCCGTGGCATCGCACCGTGGGATGATGATCTGGGCGTCTTCTTGCCCATGCTCGCCGGCCTGCGCGACATGCGCATCGCAGTCAAACGAGACGCCGAGCGAGCGGGCCACGATGGCCGGCGCGACGATCTGCTAGCGGCGGACGGGTTGCAAAACGCCTTCAAGATCCTCATCAACTCGTTCTTCGGATTCTTGGGCACGAACGGGCTGCATTTCAACGATCCTGTCGCCGCTGGCCGCGTGACCGAGTCGGGGCGCGAGGTCATGTCGCGGATCGTGGCCGGCCTGCGCGACCGTGGCTGTACGGTCATCGAGGCCGACACCGACGGTGCCTACTTCGTGGCGGGAAGCGGTGCGCCGGACGCGGTGGTAGACGCCGTGGCGCAAACGCTGGGCGATGGCCTCCACCTCGTGGCGGAAGAACGCTATCCGGTGATGCTCTCGCTCAAAGCCAAGAACTACGTCCTCAAGCGCGCCTCGGGTGACTTGGTGATGCGCGGATCGGCGCTACGCTCGAGCCGCGACGAACCATTCGGGCGCGCGCTCGTCCAATCGATCGCAGCGCTCTTGATCGAAGGACGCGAAGGCGATATCGCACAGCTCGTGCGCAACACGGTCGACAAGATCCACGAGCGCAAATTCACACCCGAGGAGATCGCCCACCGCGAATCGATCACCTCGAAGACCTTCAACGCATCCGCCAACCGCCGGCTTGCCGCCGCCCTCGCGGAAAGGGGCCTCGCCGTCGGTGACAAAGTCCGCGTCTACCAGCGCGTCGGCGGCGAGCTCGCCTTGCTCGACGAATACGCGCGCGACGAGGACCGCGACTACCTCGTGCGCCGGGTGGCAGACTTTGTGGCCCGCTTCGGCGATCTCGTGCCGGCCGACGCTCGCATCGCCGCCGGCGAGGATCGCGACCAGCTCTCCTTCCTCTAGTAATCGTTTCACCCGCCGACCTTTAAGGATAACGCCTGTGCGACCTGACGTCCGTGCCAACGCCCACGACCTCAACAACGTCATCGGGACGATATTGGCCATCGCCGACCTGAACGCCAAGCGTCCCTACGACGCCGGCCAGGCCAAAGCCGCGTTCCAGACGATCGCCACATCGGCGCGCAATGCCGGCGACCTCTTGGCTAGCCTGCTGCGCGCCGCGACGTCGGCGGACACCGGCAGCGACTCGGCCTGGGAGCGCGATCTGAGCTACCTCGAGCGCACCCATCCGGCGATCGACGACATCGCGACTGAGCTTGAGACCAGCGGACGCGGCGAGGGCATTCCCATCGTCGACCGCGAGACAGGCCGCTTCCTGTCGGTGTTGGTGAGCGCCACCCAGGCGCGCAACGTCTTGGAGATCGGCACGGCATACGGGTACTCGACGCTGTGGATGGCGAGAGCGCTCGCGGCCGACGGTACGATCGTCACCATCGACCCCGACGCGACGCGGACCGGCATCGCGTCCACCTTCTTCGCGCGCGCAGGCGTCGCCGAGCGCATCCAGATCGTGAACCGGCCGGCCCTCGAGGTGCTGCCCAGTCTGGCCAAGGACAGCTTCGATCTGGTCTTCATCGACGCGCTCAAAGAGGAGTACCCGCAGTATCTCGGGGCCAGTCTGCCTCTTTTGAGAAAGCGCGGCCTCATCGTCGCCGACAACCTGCTCTGGGGTCATGCGGCCTCGCTTGCGCCCAGCGAGTCGGACCCGCAAACGACCAAGGCCATCCGCAGGTTCAATGAAGAACTTCTCCGGCATAGGGCGCTCGAGGCGACCATCGTGCCGATCGGTGACGGGCTCGGAGTCGCGGTCAAGAGGTGATCTGACGTGAAACGCTTCGCAGCGGCGCTGTTCGCCGCCATCACCCTCGTCGCCGTCGCGGCAACCACTGCCCCGGGAGATGAATCGCCGCCACCGCTCGCTCCGCAGACGCCCGTGCTGGATCCGCGCGCGCCCGGCTCCTTCGACTACCTCAACGTCGATGAGAAATATCGCCGGCTGCTCGTCGCGCATAGCGGCAGCCGCACGTTCGACGTCATCGACCTCAACAATAACTCGGTCCTGCGCCAAGAGGCGGTCGGCGAAGGACACGGCATCGCGGTCGACGTGAAGGATGGGAAGTATTTCGTCGGCACGAGCCGCCCGGCGTCCGTCGTGGTCCTGGGCCGCAAGTATATGGTCAAAGACGACCAGGTTACGACGGGCGGACCCATCGACGCGATCGCCTTCGATACAAAAAACGACATGCTCTATGCAGATCGAGCTGACAACCAGATCGTCATCATCAATGCCAAAACGAACAAGGTCTATTGGAACATACCCATCGGCGGCTCTCTCGAGTACATCGTGTACGATCCGGTCTCAGATCGCGTCTACCAGAACATCGAATCCACCGGTGACGTCGTCGTCATCGATCCCAACCTCAACAAGGTCATCGCCACCTGGCACGCGGCACCAGCGGTCGAGCTGCACGGGCTGGCCGTCGACGGCGCGTCGCACCGGCTCTTCACCGCCGGTGCCAACGGCAAGCTAGCTGTCATCGATACCACGTCGGGCGCTGTCATCGCGACGGCTGATATTGCTTCTTCGGTCGACCAGATCGCCTTCGATCCTGGGTACAGGCGTGTCTACTGCGCCAGCAGCATCGGGTTGCTCTCGATCGTCCAAGAGACCGATAATGGGGCCGAGCATCTCGCGGATATCACCGTGCCGCGGCGCACGCATTCGGTGGCGGTCGACCCCGTGACGCATGCGGTGTGGATCGCCTATGGCGCCCCCGATGATGACTACGTGATGAAGCTCGTCCCACCGAACATGAACGTCTACTCCTCACCCAGATAAGCTTTGCGGACGTCGTCGTCGGCCAGCAGCGCTGCCGCAGGCCCGCTCTTCACGATCGTTCCCGTCTCCATCACGTAGCCGCGGGCGGCGACCTGCAACGCTTTGCGTGCGTTCTGCTCGATGAGCAAGATGGGAACGCCGCGCATGTTGACGTCCGCGATCACGGAGAAGATCGTGTCCACGAGGATCGGGGAGAGACCGAGTGACGGCTCATCGAGGAGCAGCACCTTCGGGCGAGCCATGAGCGCGCGCGCGATGGCGAGCATCTGCTGCTCACCGCCGGAGAGGGTGCCACCTTTTTGTTTGAGGCGTTCCTTCAACCGCGGGAATAGGTCGAGGACGGCATCGAGGTCCGCACCGATATCGCCATCGCGCCTCGCATACGCCCCCAGCTGCAGGTTTTCAAGCACGGTGAGCCGTGGGAAGATACGCCGGCCTTCAGGCGCCTGGATCACCCCTTTGCGCACGATCGCATCCGGCAACATACCCACGATATTCTCGCCATAGAGCGCGATCGAACCGCGTGCCGGCTTGAGCAGGCCGGAGATGGACCGCAGGGTCGTCGTCTTCCCCGCCCCGTTCGCGCCGATGAGCGCCACGATCTCTCCCGGCGCCACCTCGAGCGACAATCCGCGCAGGGCTTGGATGCGGCCGTAATACGCGTCGACCCCAGAGAGCGAGAGGACCGCCGCGCTCATGCACCCTTGCCCAGGTAGGCTTCGATGACCCGCGGATCGCGCCGCACCTGCTCGGGCGTCCCCTGCGCGATCTTCTCGCCATAATCGAGGACGTGGACCTCGTCCGAGATGCCCATGACCAAGCGCATGTCATGCTCGATGAGCAGCACCGTGACGCCGCGGTCGCGCACCGACTGCACGAGCCGCATGAGCGCCTGTTTCTCAGCCGGATTCGTTCCTGCCGCGGGCTCGTCGAGCAGCAACAGGCGCGGCTCGCTGGCCAGCGCACGGGCGATCTCGAGGCGCCGCTGCATGCCGTAGGGGAGATTGCGCGCCCACTCCTGCGCGAAGGGCGTCAAGCCGAAAAAGTCGAGCAGCTCCGTGGCGACGCGCTTCACGTCGTCATCCTCGCGACCGGCGCGCGCTGTGTGCAGCGCGCTGTCGGCGACGGTCGCGTGCATGCGCGCATTCCGGCCGACCATGACGTTCTCCAGCACCGTCATGAACGAGAAAAGCCGGATGTTCTGAAACGTACGGGCGATGCCCGCCGCCGTCACGCGATCGGGGCGCAGACCGCCCAGCGCCTGGCGCTCAAAGACGATCGTTCCGCTGCTCGGCGTGTAGATGCCGGTGATGAGATTGAACACCGTTGATTTACCCGCGCCGTTGGGACCGATGAGGCTCACGATCATCCCGCTCTCGACGGAGAGTGTCACGTCCTTGACGGCGGCGAGCCCGCCGAAGTTCTTGCACAGCGAGGAGAGCTCGAGGAGTCCCATCAGGGGTTGTTCTCTGGCAGGGCGCTGTCGGCTTGTTCGGCGTGCAGTTCGGCGCGTCGGGTCGCGCTCGGGATGAGGCCCTCCGGCCGGAAGAGCATGACCAAGACGAGGATGATGCCGTAGAGCATGAAGCGATACTGGTTGAGGTCGAGGTTAGCCAGGGCGCTCGCGTGTAGCTGCTGCCCCAAGGCCTGCACCCAGTTCGTCGACTGCGGCAGGATGAGGAAGTTGAGCAGCCCGATGATGGCGGCACCGGTGATCACGCCTGTGAGATTGCCCATACCGCCGAGCACGAGCGCCGCGAGGATCATGACCGACGTGTTGAAGTCGAATCCGCTCGGGCTGACCGTGCTCAGCTTGGCCGCGAAGAGCACGCCCGCGACGCCGGCGAAGGCCGCACCGAGCGAGAAGGCGGCGAGCTTGGCGCCGGTCGTGTTGATGCCCATGTGCGCAGCCGCGAGCTCGTCCTCGCGGATAGCCATCCAGGACCGGCCGATGCGCGAATGCCGTAGATTGTTGAGCAGCCAGAGCGCGATGAGGATGATGACGAGATAGAGATAGTAGTAGGGAATGGGGTTGAAGCCGAACGCGTAGCCGAACAGACGCGGCTGGTCGATGCCCGCGATGCCGTCCGGTCCCCCGGTCCATTTGTCCAGGTTCTGCAGCACCTGCGGCACGATCTCGCCGAAGCCCAGCGTGACGATGGCGAGATAATCGCCGCGCAGGCGCAGCGTCGGTGCTCCGAGCAGCAAGCCGAACAGCGCAGCGACCGCAGCGCTGACGAGGATCATAGGCCAGAAGTTGAGATGCAGACCGTACTGGGGCGAAGCCGCAAAGCCATACGTGTAGGCGCCGATGGCGAAGAAGGCGGCGAAGCCGAGCGCGAGCAGCCCGGTGTACCCGACGATGATATTGAGCCCGAAGGCGAGCAGCACGAGACCGCCGGTATCGGCATAGGCGGAGATGTGCGAGCTGTTGCGGTCGATGAGCGGCACGAGCAGGAGGACGATTCCGACGATGATGGCGAGCGTGCGTTTCATCGGCTCATACCTTCTCGGGGACCTGCTCGCCGAGCAGACCGCTGGGCCGGAACACGAGGATGAGGATAAGGATGGTGAAGACGACGACCGACGTCCACTGATCGGAGATGTACTGCGACGTCATCGCCTCGACGATGCCGATGAGAAAACCGCCCAGCATCGCTCCCGTGATGTTGCCGATGCCGCCGAGCACCGCCGCGGTGAACGCTTTGAGACCTGCCTGATAGCCGTTGAGGAAAAAGGTCGTGCCGTAGTAGATCCCCGAGATGAAGCCCGCCACACCCGCCAGGGCCGCGCCGATGAAGAACGTCCAGGCGATGGTCGAGTTGATGTTGATGCCCATGAGCGCCGCCGCGTCACGGTCTTGGGCCGTCGCGCGCATGGCGGTACCCAATTTGGTGCGGAAGACGAGCAGGTTGAGCGCTGCCATGGCGACCAGGCTCACGACGACGACGAGCACGGCGTGGTCGTGCACCTCGATGCCGGCGATGGTGTGCACCGTGTCCGGAAGGAACTGCGGGAACGGCACTTCAGACGTGCCCTTCCAGATCTGCATGATGTTCTCGAGGATGAGCGACACGCCGATCGCGGTGATAAGCGGCGCGAGCCGCGGAGCATTGCGCAGACGGCGGTAGGCGAGCCGTTCGATGAGCACGCCCACGATGCCGCACAAGAGCGCCGCCAGCAGGATGACCGCGATGGCGATGAGCCACAGCTCCCAGCCCTGGGTATAGCGCGAAAGCGGGATGAGCGCTAAGATGCTGAGCGAGAAGTACGAACCCAGCGTGTAGACGTCGCCATGAGCGAAGTTGATGAGCTCGATGATGCCATAGACCATGGTGTAGCCGAGTGCGATGAGCGCATAGACGCCGCCCAGGGCGATGCCATTGATGAGCTGCTGGAAGAACTGATGGAATTCAGGCACGCCGTGATGCCGTTCAGGTCACTTGGCGTAGTTCTTCTGGATGAGGAAGACCCATGCGCCGCCACGCACGCCATAGATGGAGATGATCTTGTTGGTCGTGTCGCCGCTCGGGTCAAAGGAGAAGGTCCCGATAATGCTCGCGTGCGACTTGCCCGAACGCAACTGATCGAGCACCTGCGCCCGCGTCGGCAGCGCACCGCCACCCTGCTCTTTCATCGCGGCGGCGATCGCTTCTATGAGCGTCATCGCGGCCACATAGCCGTTGGCCGAATACGATCCGACCGGCTGCCCGAACTGGGCTTGGTATTCTTTCAGGAACGTCTGCGCGGCCGGGATCTTGGCCGCGTTGACCGTGGCGACCGTCGCGAACGAGCCGTTCGCCGTCGGGCCGGCATCGGTCAGGAATTGATCGTTGCGGATGCCGTCGGCGCCGAAATACGCGATGCCGCCGAGTCCGGCATCGGCCATCTGCTTGCGGACGAGACCGCCGCCGGTCGACGTCGTGCCGCCGTAGAAAATGACATCGGGGTTCTGGCTCGCGGCGCGGGTCAAGAGCGCGTGGAAGTCTTGCTGACCTTTGGTGATGTGATCGTGGCCGAGCACCGTGCCGCCGTCTTTTTGGAACTGCGCCGCCCACTGATCGGCAACGCCCTTGCCGTACGTCTCGTTGTCATCGAGCACGTAGGCGCGTTTGAGCTTGATGACCTGCGCTGCGTAGTCTGCGCCGGCCGGGCCTTGGATATCATCGGTGGTGCAGACGCGGAAATAGGTGATGGCGCTCGGATTGGTCGTGCGCAGCTCGAGCGCGAGCGGGCCTTTGGTCAGATCGGGGTTGGTGTTCGCCGGACTGATGAGCGCGATGCCGAGGCTGTTGGAAAGCGGTATCTCAGCCTTGGCCACGTTGCTGTTGAAGGGCCCGACGACGCCGAGCACGCTTGGGTCGCTGGCGAACGCCTGGATGTTCTTCGCGCCCTGGCTCGGGCTGTGCACGCCGTTGACCGCATCGTCGACGACCGAGGCCTCGATCGTGTAGCCCGCGATGAGCCTGCGGTTGTTCGCATCGATGACGGCAAGCTTAACGCCGTTCGCCGTAGGCACGCCATCCGAGGCGTCACCGCCTGACACCGGAAGATCGGCGCCGATCTTGACGACCGAACCGGACGTTCCCCCGCTGCCACTAGGCCCGTTGCCCGAGCACCCGGCGAGGGCGACGCTCGCAACTGCGACCATAGCGGCAAGCGACGCGCAGCGAGCAATGATGGAACATCGCATGTGTATCAGATTCTCCGTGCGTCGGGGCTTCGTGAGCGGTATTTGCGGTCCTTTGTGGCGAACGTGAAGCAAGAATGAGCACGTCCATCTCACCCGATATCACGATCAAGGAAGTCGTCGAGCAGCATCCCGGCGCCGAGCAAGTCTTCGGTGCGCACGGGTTGCCCTGCGCCGGTTGTCATGTCTCGACGCACGAGACCATCCGTCAAGGTGCAGGCGTGCATCGTCTCGACCTCGATGCGCTCGTCGCCGACCTCAACCGCTTCGTCGCCGACGGCACGGTGCCGCCGCCACGCGCGCGGCCGGCGCCGGCAGCCGCGCCGCCGCCACAGCGTGCGCGCAAACCCGGCATCGGACATGTCGTGGCCATCATGTCCGGCAAAGGCGGTGTCGGCAAGTCGCTCGTCACCGCGTTGCTCGCCGTCGCTCTGCGCAAACGCGGTTACAGCGTCGGCGTCCTGGACGCCGACATCACGGGGCCGAGCATGGCGCGCATGTTCGGCGTCAGCGAGCGTCCATATGAAGGCGCCGACAAGAAGCCGCACCCGCCCGCGACGCGCGGCGGCATCCCCATCATGTCGATGAACCTCATCCTCGATAATGAAGGTGATGCGGTGATCTGGCGTGGCCCCATGGTCTCGCGCGCCATCCAGCAGTTCTATACCGACCTTGAGTGGGGGACGATCGACTATCTCCTCATCGATCTGCCGCCGGGCACCTCAGACGCCCCGCTCACCGTCCTGCAGGCGCTGCCTGTCTCGGGTGTCGTGCTCGTGACGACGCCGCAAGGCCTCACAACCATGATCGTCAGCAAGGCGGTCAAGCTCGCGCAACAGCTCAAAGTGCCGATCGTCGGTCTGGTCGAGAACATGTCATACTTCCAGGACTCCCAGACGGGCAAGCGCTACGAACTGTTCGGCGCCTCAAAGGGCGTGCAGCTCGTGGTGGAGAGCGGCGCGCCGCTGCTCGCCCAGCTGCCCATCGACCCCGGGCTCACGCAGCTGTGCGATGCGGGTCGCGTCGAGGAGTACGAGTCGCCCGACTATGACACGCTCGCGCAGAACTTCATCAAGATCCTCCCTTCGCTCGCCGCGCAGACCAAAGCCAGCTAGGAAGAGATGAGATCGGGCGCCGTGTGCACGGCGCCCGTCTCGGCGTGTCGAACCGGTTCGACCGCTTCGCCCGATCACATCACGACGATGACCGTGCGCATGCCGTTGGACACGAAATGGTAGGCGCAGCCGAAGATGTACATCCCCGGCCCACCTGTGTTGTAGACGGCGGACTTAGCCCCTGGATTGAGATTCCCGGCGCTGAAGTTCGGGCTGCTGATCACCGTGCCGGCGGCAGATGCGGTTGGGCCATTAGTGTTCGTGAAGGTGCCTGGATACGAACCACTATACGCCCCCAGGAAACTCGCAGTATGCGGGAAGCCGGTAGCGGCCTCCGTGTTGATGAACTGCACGTTAGTGTCGGCGGTCAGCGTGACGACCTCGGACCCGCTTGGAACGCTGCCCGAGGTGCCATTGAAGAAGCCGAGCACGGTGCCGTCGCTCGTCGTAGCGACCGCACTCTCGCCTGTGAGGAGCAATCCCACGGGCGCTGCGGACGTTGCAGGAACCGGCGTTGGGCTCGGGCAGTTGCTCGCCGATCCGCCACCGCCGCCATACTGCAGCGGGACCCGGCTCATGGCGGCGGGGCAATTCGGATTGCCCGGGCCGTTGCTCGCGCTGCCGCCGCCTCCGCCGCACGCCGCGACGGCCAGAGCGGCTCCAACGCTCAGCATCCCCACCGCTGCCTTGAACCTGAAAATCGCTTGAAGATCCACGATCTGTCATTCCTCCCGCCCCGATCACATCGCGATCCGCGATAGCGGCGGGTGGAACGACAGGGCGCAACATCCCACCCGCTCTGGGCAGCGTACCTCGAGGGGATGAAACGGGCCTGAACGATATCCTGAAAAAAGATGGTGACTATGGACAGAGGATATTGATCGCGGTCCTCATCGGCGGGTTGTCCGGGTAAAAGTAGTAATCACCGACGTAGAGCACGCCCGCGGTCGGACCGGTCGAATACACAGCAGAGGTCGACAAGGTTGAGGGGAACACCCCAAGCGATCCCGTCGAAAATGATGGGTCGCTGATCGCGGTGAGCAGCGGACTTGCGATCGCCGCGCCGTTGACGTTGTTCCACGAGGGCCACACGGGCGGGGTGGCGGCACCGAGCGATGATGCCGTGTGTGCCAACAGACGATCGACGTTGAAGAATTGGATGTTCTTGTTGCAATGCACGGTGATGACTTGTGAGGCGACGCCGGGCAATGGACTGGACGTCGGCGCTGCCGCCGCCGGACCATAACCGTCGATCTCGCCGTAGGTCGGGTCGGTGGTCGGCGGGACGCCTGAATATCCGAGCACCACGAAATCGACCGCCGTCGGCGTGGGTGAGGGCGTCGGGGTGGGCGAAGGCTTCGGCGTCGGTGATCCTGCCGATGCGATCGGCGTCGGCGAGTTGACGACGTTGGGCGTCGTGCTCGAGCTGCAGCCGCCCGTCGCAACCACCGCGAATGTGAAGACCGCGAGCGCGACAAGCGCCATCGCTTTCAGGGTGGGGATGACCGTGGCTCCAAAGGGTCGCTGTTTCATTCGTTTATCGTTCAACCGCCGGCGACGAGTCGCTGCGCTTTCTCCATCATCATCTGATACGTCATCTCGCCGTCAACCGCATCGCGCACGACACCGGCGCGATCGACGAAGAACGAGCTCGGCAACCCGACCAGGTGCATCATCGTGCCGACGCGCTGTTCGCGATCGAGATAGACAGGGAACGCCACACCGAACTGTCTGACGTAGGCATCAACCACCTGCGGGTCTTCGCCCTGATCGATGGCCACGACCGTCAGGCGTGCCCCCATCGCCTGCTTGAGCTTCCCGAGCGCCGGCATCTCGCGCCGGCACGGTCCGCACCACGTCGCCCACACGTTCACCAGCACATCCTTGCCGCGCAATGCTCCCAGACTGACGTCGGGTCCGCGCAATGCTGGCAGCGTGAGCGATGGCATCTGACCGCCGACCACTTGTGCCGGCCCGCGATCGGGAGCGTTCGCGTTTGGATAGAGGGCTGCGATGAGGACGACGACGGCGACCACCACGAGGCCGCCGACAAGCCAACGGATCACTGTCCACCGTTTTGCGACGGGGCCGGATTCGCCCTGCCGCAGCCTGACGTGGCGCGACTTTTGTCGCGCGCAGGCGGGCCGCTTTGTCATCGTGAAGCCAGGCAATCCCATGGACCACACGCCGCAGTCCATCGACGACGTCGGCCGTCTGCTCGAAGACCACCGCTACATCGCAGACCGCAGCCTCGCGGTGTCCATCTTTCTCAGCCTGCGCCTTAAGAAGCCGCTGTTCTTGGAAGGCGAGGCAGGCGTCGGCAAAACAGAGGTCGCGAAAGTGCTGGCCGACGGCCTGCAGCGCCGGCTCATCCGTCTGCAGTGCTACGAGGGCCTCGACGTCAATCATGCGGTGTACGAATGGAACTACGCCAGGCAGATCCTTCACATCCGCCTCGCCGAGGCGCGAGGCAGCGCCGCATCGGAGGCGACCGAGCGCGAGATATTCGGTCCTGAGTACCTCATCAAGCGGCCCCTGCTGCAGGCCATCGAGGACAGCGGCGATGCGCCGCCCGTCCTCCTCATCGACGAGATCGATCGCGCCGATGAAGAGTTCGAAGCGTATCTCTTGGAGTTGCTGTCGGATTTCAGCGTGACGGTGCCCGAGATCGGCACCTTCTCCGCCAAGCGTCCACCCATCGTCGTCCTCACGAGCAACCGCACCCGCGAAGTGCATGACGCGCTCAAACGCCGCTGTCTGTATCATTGGATCGATTACCCAGATCTGGCGCGCGAGGCGCAGATCACCGAGGCGAAGGTGCCCGGCATCAGCCGTGCGCTCGCGCGGGAGGCGGCGGCATTCGTCGCATCGCTGCGGAGCGAAGCGCTCTACAAGCAGCCAGGCGTGGCAGAGACGATCGACTGGGCGGCCGCGCTCGTCGCGCTCGGCACGACGACGCTCGATGAGACGGTCGCCGCCCAGACGATCGGCGCACTCCTCAAATATCAAGAAGACGTCAAGAAGATCCGACAAGCGGGTCTGACGGCGCGCGTGCACGAGGCGAGGAAGGCCGCGGTGCCTGCATGACGGACGCCAACCCGCTCGCCCTCAACGTCATCATCTTCGGCCGCGTGCTGCGCACGTTCGGCCTCGGCGCGCAGCCGGATCGCATCGTGCTCTTCGCGCGGGCGCTCTCAGAGCTCGGCTTCGCCTCGCGCGAGGACGTGCGGTCCGCCGGCCGCAGCGTCTTTGTGCGCAACGCCGAGGAGCGGCGCCGTTTCGACGCTGCCTTTGACTCGTTCTGGTCGAACGCCGCGATAGCGCGCGGGCCTGACCCACAGGATGAGAGCAACGAGCACGCACCTGCCACGGCAGACGAACCGCGTCCGCGGCCGAACCTGCCGACTGCCGCACAGCAGGGCCGCAGTGCGGCTGCCGCGTCCCCGCATCCGGACGCTCGCGGCGACCATACAGATACGAAGCTCGTTCCCCGAGGCGACCGCAGCTTCACCTACAGTTTCGCCGAAGCGCTGAGCGAGAAGGATTTTTCACGCCTGACCCCAGGCGAGGTGCAGCTGGCGCACGAGCTCAGCCGGCACAAGCAGCTCGAACTCGGCAAGCGCGAATCGCGTCGCACGAGGCCGCAAGCGGGAGGCGGCGTCTTCGACGCGCGCCGGACGCTGCGCGCGAGCCTCCGTCAGTTCGGTGAACCTCTGGACCTACAGACGCGCGCCCCGCGGCTCAAGCAGCGCGACGTCGTGCTGTTGTGCGACATATCAGGATCGATGGACCGCTACGCGCGCCTATTGCTGCAGTTCATGCATGCGATGCGCCACGCCATCGGCCGGGTCGAGGCATTTGTCTTCGGCACGCGCTTGACGCGCATCACCCGGCAGATACGGCGGCGTGACGTCAACGAAGCGTTGGACGAGGTTGCCGCAAGCGTCGCCGACTGGGGCGGAGGGACGCGCATCGGCGAGTGCTTGCACGAGTTCAACATCAACTGGGCGCGCCGGGTGCTCGCTCGGGGCGCCATCGTCATCATCATCAGCGATGGATGGGATCGCGGCGACATCGGCCTCCTCGCGCGCGAGATGCAGCGCTTGCAGCGTATGAGCTACCGCTTGATCTGGCTCAATCCGCTGCTCGGGGGCCGCAACTACCGCCCCCAGACCGTCGGCATGCGGGCCGCACTGCCATTCGTCGACGACTTTCTCCCAGCTCACAATCTCAAGAGCCTTGTCCAGCTCGTCCTGGCGTTGCGCGCCGTCGACAGGCGTCGGCCTGTGCGAGCGCAATCCCGGCCGCTCGACACCGCAAGCTGACCAGAGGATCGGATCTCTTCATGGAAGACATCATCGACAGCATCACGCAGTGGCGCGCACGAGGCGAACGCCTTGCGCTCGCCACGGTCATCAAGGTCGACGGCTCCGCACCACGCGCCGAAGGCGCGAAGATGGCGATCTCCGCCACGGGGATGGTCGCAGGTTCCGTGAGCGGCGGCTGCGTGGAGTCAGCCGTGGCTGAGGAGGCCAAGGCCGTCATCCGCAGCGGCACGCCGACCATCGCGCGCTACGGCATCAACCGCGACATGATGTGGGAGGTCGGCCTGTCGTGCGGTGGTGCGATCGACGTCTTCATCGAGCCGCTCGACGCGTTGCCGGACACAAGCGCGGGCGGCGCGTTCGCGGTCTGCACGATCGTGCGCGGTCCACACGGCATCGGCCGTAAGATCGTGGTGGCGGCCGACGGATCCGTCACAGGCGATCTCGGTGACGGTGAGCTGCTGGCGCTGACCGCCGGCAAAGCGCGCGAGCTCATTGCGGCCGGGCGGTCAACGACGGTTCCAGCCGGGGACCACCAGATATTCGTCGACGTCAGCATCCCGCGTCCGCACGCCATCCTCGTCGGGGCGGTCCACATCGCCATGGCGCTCTGCGCGATGGCGGTGCGCGCCGGTTTTGCGGTGACGGTGATCGACCCGCGTCCGACGCTATGCAACCGGGAGCGCTTCCCTCAGGCGACCTCGCTCATCGTCGAATGGCCCGACGACGCGCTGCCCACGCTGACGCTGGACGAGAACACCTATGTCGCCGTGCTGACCCATGACGAGAAGTTCGACGATCCGACGCTGCTGCGCGTGCTGCCCAGCCGCGCGCGCTACGTCGGTGCGATCGGCTCCCGCAAGACGCAGGCGCTGCGGCGCGCGCGCTTGCTCGAAGCCGGCATCGCTGCGGAGATCGTCGAGCGCTTGCACGGTCCGATCGGGCTCGACATCGGCGCGCAATCTCCGGAAGAGATCGCAGTCGCGATTCTCGCCGAGATGATCGCTGCGAAATATCAACGCGTGGGGATGCCGCTGCGCGATCGAGTCGATCCGCGCATTCACGCGTAAAGGAATACACCTGCGCGGGAAGCAAGTACGATATCCGAGCTCCCGCGTGAGCAATTGTTCCCATTCACTCCGCAGAATGGAGGTGTCTAAATGGCGAAGAGAGTCAGAAAAGCTATGGCAAAACGGAAGGTCCGCAAGGCCGTCCGCAGAGCGAAGGTCCGCAAGGTCGTGCGTCGGCGCAGAGTCAAACGCGCGGTCAAGAAAGCGGTGCGCAGAGCCAAGGTCAGACGCGCACTCGGAGACTGATCAGACCCGTCGACCAAGAGCGAAGCAACAGCGTTCGCTCTTTTTCTTTTCGCGGGCGACGCGGGATACGCGTGGAAGATTTTCAGCGATGTGCAGGTGCCGGTGACGAGTATGAGACCAGAAGGAGAAAACGCACGCGAAGACCAACTACGTCATCCAAGCTCAAGTAGTGAGCGAGTCACTCCATTTACTCCGCAGGATGGAGGTGTTCGAAAATGGCAAAGAAGAAAAAGGCTAAGGCCAAGAAGAAGAAATAAGGTAACGCCACAGCGTTACGATCCATGAAGAGCGAAGTTGTCCTTCGCTCTTTTTTTATTGGGAGACGACGACGACCCCGTGTCCCCGATGCTCCTCAAGGAAGGCCAGCCCTTCGTTCATCCACGTCTCAAGTCCGGAGGACGAATGCTCCGCCACCTCGCGAGCGACGTGCTCGCGGTCCCGTAACCAGCGCACATGGAGCAGGCCCTGGCTGATCCACAGCACCTCCCCGCAATCCTCGCAGGCGAGCCCGCAGCGTGCGGCTGCCGCCATCAGCCCAGGGGGGCTTCCGCAAACCCTGGCGCTGCCTGGGTTTGGGTCGACCGGGCCGCCTTAGCCGTCGTGCCCTCAAGCGGTGCCAGCTCGATGACGAGCAGCGCGAGGTCGTCGGCGATGCGGCCCCCTGAAGCGCGGGTCACCGCGGCGACGATGTAGTCGGCCAGCTTCTGCGGCTGGGTGGGGGCCTCGCGGATGATGCGCATGGCGCCAGCGTCATCGATCATCACACCGGCGGTATCACGGGCCTCGGTGAACCCGTCGGTGGCCAGCACCAGGATGTCGTGAGGGAAGAGCGTCTCATCGACGGCGGGGAACTCGTCCTCGCTGCGCAGACCGATGAGCGGCCCGGTCACGGGCAGCTGGCGCACCTCATCGCCACGCCGCAAGTAGACGGGCGAATGCCCCGCGCTCGCATAGCGCAACGTCTGCGATCGGACGTCGAGCACCCCCGCGAAGAGACTGACGAAAGACGTGTCGTCGCGGATGGACTTGAGGAACGAGGCGTTGAACTTGCGCAGCAGCATCGTCGGGTCGTGGTACTCCTCGACCAGCGCGCGCAGCGAATACTTGACGAAGGCGGTGTCCACGGCGGCATCGAGGCCCTTGCCAGACACGTCCGCCACGACGAGCAGGCAGCGGTTCTCGTCGATGCGGTGCACGTCGAAGAGATCGCCGCCCACGGCCACGTGACGCGCAGCCGACACGTACGCCGTCCCCACGCGCAGATAGGAGATGACATCCCAGCCGCTGAGAAACGCGCGCTGCAGGGTGTCTCCCACGATGCGCTCGCGTTCGAGCGCCGCCTGGGTCCTCGATCGCACGACGTCGGCGATGATGGCCGAGAGCCCGAAGAGCAGCATGAGGGCCGCGGTGAGCAGCGCCGCACGCAGCAGCAGCGTCTTCACGGCGTCTTGCGCGGACGTCGACTGATCCTCGAGGATGAGTGTCAGTTGGTCGTGATCGCGGCGTATCTGGTCGGACAGGATCTTTCCGTTCTTGATGCGGGTCATCTCGCCGCTGGCAGACGGTTTGGCGACGATCGGCTGCGCGACGTCCTTCTCCCAGATGACGTGGCTGCGGCGCATGTCAAAGGCGATCTGGTATCCGTCCGGGAGTGACGCGCGCTCGAGCTGGCGCTGCAGCTCGTCCATATGCGTGCCGAAGTCAGGATGCGCCTGATAGTAGGGAACGAGGAACGCGCGCTGGCCCGAGGCCAAAAATCCGCGGAGCGCGGCCTCCTCGTCGAGCTGGTTGCGCATGCAGGCTTCGAGCTGTTCCTCGGCGAGGGCGATCGAGTTCTGACGTGCATACGCCGCGTTGACGCGCACGTAGGTGACGATAGATCCCACGATGGAGACCAAGAGCGCCACGAGCAGCACGGCCGCGGCTGTGTATGCCGTTCGCTCGATACCGCCGCTCGTCTGGGAAGCAGGGGAGACCGGCTCCTCTGCGCCGCGTCCAAAAAGTTTTCTCATGTTTTGCGTAAATGCTTGAGAGCGTGGCACCTATAGTCTGCCAAGCCCGGGACATGCGGCTTCGTCGGAGGGGTGACAAACGCCCTCCAGCCCGCCACAGCCACGAGCATTCTAGACGTCCTATCCGTGGTGGGTATGGACTTCGAGCGGTCGTCTACGCGTGCGCGTCGGCAAACGCGTCGGCGATCACACGCTCGAGCTCGCCGTTCTCGAGCATCGGACCGAGTATGTCCGTATCGCCGTAGAACTTGCCGTTGATGAAGACCTTGGGAAGCGTCGGCCAATCCGTCATCTCGCTCAAGGCTTGCCGCTTCGCGTCGTCGCCGAGCACGTCGAGCACCTCGAACGGGAATCCGAGCTGGGTGAAAAAGTCGATGGTTTCCAAGGTGAAACCGCAGCGCGGCGCCTGTTTTGTGCCTTTGCCGTAGACGAGGATCTTATGCGCCTTGATCTCCTCGCCGATCTGCTGCTTGACATCCTGCGTCATCGTGCCACTTCCGTTTTCAGCTCGACGGCGTGGAGCCGTCCATCCTTGAGCGCTTGCGAGAGCGCGTCGTAAACCATTCGATGCTGGTCGAGCAAGGGCTTCCCCGAAAAGGCGTTCGACGTGACCGTGACATTGTAGTGATCGAGGGTCCCCGTCCGATCGACCGTCGCCACCTTCGCATCCGGAATCGCTTGGCGGATGAGCCCTTCCAAATCCGCGTGCGT
This sequence comes from Vulcanimicrobiota bacterium, assembly GCA_036741695.1. Taxonomy (GTDB): domain Bacteria; phylum Vulcanimicrobiota; class Vulcanimicrobiia; order Eremiobacterales; family Eremiobacteraceae; genus JAFANK01. The sequence goes on along the minus strand of DAINRU010000027.1, from coordinate 2,874 downwards.
AATCATGTTCGCGTACCTTTCGCCAGTGTCTGTGGTGTCCCGCGTTGCTTGGCCCTGGACGCCCCAGAGCCTGCAGCCGATAAGTCTAATGTATGGACTGGGGCAATATTTGGGAACTCACCGAGAACATGCGCGACGTCGTCTATCATCATATCTGGATAGCGCTCGCCATCATGGTATTCGGCGGGGTGGTCTCAAGTCTCAGCCCGTCCAGCGTCCCCCGCATGGTGGCCATCGTCAACTACGCGGGCAAAGAAGCGAAATCGTTCTGGGGCGGCGTCGGGCTTTCGTTAGCCTTCGTCGCCGGCATCTGCAGCATCTATTCGCTGTTGGGGGCGGTCGCCGGCTCCTTCGGGGCGTTGCTCACCATGACGGGCTTTCTCTATTACTTCACAGCGGCGATCTGCTTGCTCATGGGGCTCTCCATGATCCGCCTCGTCGATGTCCGCTGGGAGCTGCCGTGGATGTCCGTCGCCGGTCATGGAGTGATCGGTGCATTTCTCCTGGGCGCCGGCTTCGCGTTCTTGATCGCCCCGGATGCGACCCCGTTCATGATCGGTGCGCTTGCCGTGACCACCTTCCAGGGCAAGCTTGCCCTCGGCTCGTTGCTCATGTTCGCGTTCGGGGTCGGCCACGGGGCGCCGGTGCTCTTCGTCGGCTCGCTCGCTCCCTGGTACATGCACCACCCGGCCGTGAAGAAATGGCATCTCGCCGCTGAGATGGCGGCTGGCTACGTCCTCGTCTTCCTCGCGCTCTTCTTCGCGGTGATCGCATGATCGCCGAGCCCGTGTCGAACGCCGCGCCTGTGCCCCCGGACGAGCGGCCCTATATCATCCGGACCTACGATCGCTGGATCATCCTGGCCATCGTGCTCGTCGTCGGCTGGCTGCTCTTCCGACCGCTCATCGCCTTCACCGTCTACATCCGTGGTGTCAATTTCGAGCGGGTCTTCCGGCTGGGCGATGCGGAGTATTACTATAAGAAGGCGACGCGCGTCGATCCCAAAGTGCCGCAAAGCTGGCAAGCATGGGGGGAGCTTGAGTACACGAAGGCAGCTAAGGACCTCGTGGCGCGACAAGCCACGATCGATATCTTCAGCAAAGGCCTGTCGTACAGCCCGACGTATGCTCCGCTCGCCTTCGATCTCGGCCGGGTGTATTTCTTGGACAAACAGTACCTGAAGGCGCGCGACGCGTTCTTACAGAGCGCTCGCTACGCCCCCACCGACATGTTCAGCTGGGATTTTGCGGCCTGGTCGAGCCTGCACAGCGGCGACGTGGTGACGGCTCGCAAGTACTGGCATGAAGTGCTCAAGATCGACCCAGGCAACGCGACTGCCGCACGCGAGCTTGCCATTCTAGGAAGCTAGTCGGTCCCCCAACCGCGTCGAATCAGTCCCGCACCGGGTCCACCTGGAAGTCGTAACAGCCCCACGCCGGGTTTCTGACGTGGACGAACCGCACGCGCTCGTCTGAGAAAAGAAGCCCAAGCGACGCCTCGGGTTCGCCCGGCGCCGATAGCTCGGCTGCCTCGATCGAGCCGCGCTCGTTATACCCGCGCATGGTCAGGGTGCGCTGCGCGAAATCCGGCGGGAACCGGTCGGGCTCGTCATATGTTTCGCAGGCGTCAGCGTGGATGAAGATCGGTCCGACTTCGGCGTACGGACCGCTACCGGAGAAGGGCCTGTACGCGAAGACGAGGAGGCGCTCTCCGGCGGGAGCGATGCGCAGGCAATGCCTGCACGGGGCAGGTGAGTCTGACTCCCACACGATGAGCGAGTTGCCGAAATCATCGAGGAGCGTCCGGCGGATGCGGTCGGCGACCTCGCCCGGAATCGGCCGGATGGAATAGCGCAAGCGGTTGGCGGTGCTCATACGCCTATCGTACGCTATGGCTCTGCTTCCACGCACTCCGTTTTGAGCGTCCGAACCTAGCGCAAACTCCAAAAGGGCGACGTCAACCCGATGCCTCTAAAAATGGCCTCGGCTTCATCGAGTGTCTTTCGCCGCCATCCGGGTGCTCGCCGATCATCGCTATACCAGGCATGCGCCAGCTGCCAACACTGCTGGATGCCGAACATCTCGCCATCGAGCTTCCACTGATCGCGCCAGGCCCTCACGTGCGCTTCCGACCGGAAGCACAGCATCGTCTTTCAGCTGAAGACGATATTGTCCCACCAGCGTTTAGCTGGCACCGCGAAGTTCACGACTGCCTCGACGTTTTTGAGCGCGCCGTCCTCGACTACGAGTTCTATCGCGTCGTTGCAGTCACCGCACGTGGTGCGGATCGTCGCATTGGCTTTGAGCATCGCCGGAATGCCCAGTGCGTCCCACACGCACATCGCCGTGTACCGCCTCTCGCCCGACTCGACGATGAACGACGTCAACACGTTTGCGAGCGGGTTTGCAGCCAGTACCTCGCCGTTGGTCTGCACGATGATCATCCGAGCATCTGCGAGACGCTGAAAGGAGGCAAGGGCGGCAGCGCGTTTCGCCCCGAAGTGGGCCGCAGCCTCGTCGATCGTCGGCGCCGTGCCCGACGTCATGAGCCCATCCAAGATGAAGGCACGCACGCGCCGGTCGAGATGCTCGGTCGCGGTCATGAGGAAAAGTCGCTTCCTCGGGGCCGGCGTACGGACCTAGCGCCTAGCCTGACGCCTTCACGAGTAGTTCCTTCTTTCTCCGGATTTGGGCCGTAGGATTGTTCGTGTGAAGCACCCGCCCCAGACGTTCATCGCGCTCGCCAGCCTCGTGGGCATCGTGCTGCATCTCACGCTGCGCTATGTGGCACCGCAGCCGGCCTGGGCATACATGCTGCCGTTGTACGCCGTCGTCGCGATCGGCGGCGTGCCGCTGCTCATCGACCTCACTCGCA
>DAINRU010000026.1:0-32743 GCA_036741695.1 Vulcanimicrobiota bacterium | reverse complement strand
ATCCCTGTCTCCGCCTTGAGAGGGCGGCGTCCTAGGCCTCTAGACGATGGGGCCGCATAGCCGCGCATTGTGCGGCTGAGAAATGTTGGCTCCCGGGCAAGGTCTCGAACCTTGACTCTTCGCGTTCAGAGCGCGACGTGTTGCCAATTACACCACCCGGGAACGCATTTCGATTCGCCGCTTCGTGCCCGTTTGCTTTTTGTTTCTGGCGGCGAACGTCGCTGTCTGACTGTGACAATTGGGGCATAGCATTGCGAGATTCTCCACGCTGTGGTCATCCCTGACACCATTACGATGGTGTACCAGCATGGAAAGAGGCTTCGCTCTCCATTCGACGAGTCCGCATTTCATCGCAACGGTTGACTAGCAGTCCTGCCTGCATCAAGCGTCTCTTTATGGAACATCTCGATGTCGATTCAGCAAGGATCCGCTCCAGCGGCAGTCTGCTCGGCCGCGGTACAAGCACACCGCGTTGCACGGCTTTGCTCCAAGAGCCGGCCGCAAAACCAAACTGTTTCCGGCACTGTTGATACGTGTGGCCACCATCATAGTAGCTTTGTACGCCGGCCCAGTCTATGAGCCGGCGGTCCACCCTTGCCCGAAACCTGCCCGCACTGATGGCCTTATACCAGGTTGATATTGTGAAACCAAATCGCGCCATGCAGGCATCTCGATCTTTACCAGCGTCGTAGTAACGCTGGATTGCTCCCCAATCGTAGACTTTCCGTCCCATTGACACACTCCTCGCCGCTCTTGGTACTGTTTCACCTCGAGAGGCGCAGGGGTCAAATTTCTGACGCGGGGTGTTGCCTTCAGATGGCGAAAATCGCCGAGATGGTGTTTGATGCAACGACTCTGGAGTTGCTCGTCCGTTCGGCCTTCGCCCAACGCGAACGCCTGGCGGATGCCGACGTGCGCGGCGCGATCGAGCAGGTCGTCGCAGGCCTCGACGAGGGCGCGCTGCGCGTCGCCGAATTCGACGGCAACACGTGGATCGTCAACGATTGGATCCAGCAGGCGATCTTGCTCTACTTCATGATGCGCGAGGCGATCGCCATCGAGGCCGGACCCTTGAACTTCTGGGACAAGATCCCGCTGAAGAAATCCTGGCGTGATTCGGGCGTGCGTGTCGTGCCGCCGGGCGTCGCACGCTATGGCAGCTATCTGGCACCCGGCGTCATCTTAATGCCCGCCTTCGTCAACATCGGCGCTCGCGTTGGGGAAGGCAGCATGATCGACACGTGGGCGACGGTCGGCAGCGGCGCGCAGATCGGCGCGGGCGTGCACATCTCCGGCGGGGTTGGCATCGGCGGCGTGCTCGAACCGCCCAGCGCGCGTCCGGTGATCGTGGAGGACGGGGCGTTCATCGGATCGCGCTGCATCATCGTCGAGGGCGTGCTCATCGAGCGTGAAGCGGTGCTCGGCGCCGGCGTCGTGCTCACCGCGACCACGCCGATCATCGACGTCACCGGTGCGGAGCCGCACACGCTGCGCGGGAGAATCCCCCGGCGAGCCGTCGTCATACCCGGCATGCAACCCAAGCAGTTCCCGGCCGGCAACTATTCGACGCCATGCGCGCTCATCGTGGGCCGCCGTTCGGAATCGACCGATCGCAAGACATCGCTCAACGCGGCACTGCGCGACCATGGGCTCTAGGTCGTGATGCAGTCGTTCGGCAACGCTCGACTCGCTGCCATCAAGCCGTCTGCGATCCGCGCGATCCACGACAAAAAGCGCGACACGTCGATCGACCTCGGCATGGGCCAACCGAGCCTGAAGCCCGACGTCGAGCCTTTCGAAGCCGCCCTAAGCTGGGTGCGCAAGCACGGATCTCCCTACGCCCCGCCTGGGGGCCTGCGCGAGCTGCGCGAGAGCGTGGCGCGCATCTACGGGGGATCACACTTCCCGAGCGCGGCGAACGTCGCTGTCCTCAATGGGTCTCAAGAAGGCATCTACCTCGCGATCAAGGCGCTCGTGGATCCGAACGCCGATGAGGTGCTGCTCACCGATCCCGCCTACCTCTCCTACCAGCGCTGCTGCGACCTCGAGGGCGTGCAATACCGCACAATCACGTTGTCCGCGGACGACGGGTTCGCGATCAAGGCCGATGCGCTGCTCGACTCGATCACGCCCGCGACCAGACTCATCATGCTCGGCTCGCCCGGAAACCCGACCGCGAGCGTCATGGAGGAAGAGCAGATCCGCCGCCTGGCACGCGGCTTGATGGACCGCCGCGGACCGCCCGTCTTCGTCGCCGTCGACGAGGTCTATCGCGAGCTCACCTTCACGGGCAAGCCATATCCCTCGCTGCTCGACCACTACCCGCACGCCATCGGACTGCATAGCCTCTCCAAGTCCTGCGCGCTCACCGGTCTGCGCGTCGGGTTCCTCATCGGCCCTGAAACCTGCGTCGAGGCCGTGGTCCGCGCGCATGGCCTCATCATGCTTAACGTCAACATGTTCGCACAACGCGTGGCTCTCGACATCATGCGCGACCCGCGACGGCTGCACGCTCACCACGCATGGTACGAAGCGCAACGCCGGGTCCTCATCGAGTCGGCCTACAGCAACGGCCTCCACATCATCGAACCGCAAGGCTCGTTCTACAGCCTGCTCGCGCTCCCCGAGACGTGGAGCGGCTCGGAAGCCGCGGCCGACCACCTGCTCGAACGCTACGACGTCGTGACCATTCCGGGCGCCATCTTCGGCGCCGCGAGCGAAGGATATCTGCGCCTCTCGTGGGTGGCGCCGCCCGACCTCCTCGTGCACGGTCTCGAACGCATCGCCCAATTTTGCTCCTCGACGCCCGGGTAATGGACCACGGGCTTGCGGCGCGCGCGCTGATCATCGTGCTGTGTCTTGGCGGCGTGTACATCTCGTACGTCATGCTGGGCAAACACATCCGCGCGCAGCGCGGCGAGCTCGGCGAGCCGAGCGTCGTCTTGAGTCCGCGCGCGACGTTGGCGCGCGTGCCCAACGCTCGCATCGGCCTCATCTACTACGCGCTGCTGCTTGTGCTGGCGCCCTTTCTCACACCGCAACACCCGCTCGCTGTGCATGCCGCGCTCGGCGCCACAGCCGTCGCTGCACTCGCGTCGCTTTACCTCGCATACAGCCTGCTCTTCGTCACGCGCCTGCCGTGTGTCTATTGCTGGACTGGTCACGCCATCAACTGGTCCTTGCTCGCAATTGTAATCGCGATCGAACGGTCGCTGCCGCGATGAAGATGGAGGTGGTCTCGGAATCGCTCGCCGTCGGCAAGAGCCGGCTGTTCGAGACAAACGCGGGGATCTTCGCCCGAAATGGCGACACCTATCTCGTCGATCCCGGCATTTTTCCAGACGAGATCGAGACGATCGTCGCCGCCGCTCATGGCGCTCGCATCCGTGGGATCATCATCACCCACAGCCACTGGGACCATATCCTCGGCCCCGAGCGCATCCCCGGCGTGCCGGTGATCGCTCACGCGTCGGCCTCGGCACGTCTCACCGCCGACGCGCTTGAGATCGCCCGCGTCGTCATCGATCGTTTGGCCGCCGAAGGCGTCGCACGCGATGCGCCATTTGTGGTTCCCCACGTCGACATCAAGGTCGGCGATTCGCTCACCCTGCCCTTGGGAAAGGGGGGACTGCGGCTCATGCACGCGCCTGGTCACTGCTCGGATCAGATCGTGGTCTACGATCTGCAGGATCGTGCCTTGTGGGCCGCCGACATGCTCAGCGATGTCGAGATCCCTTTCATCGACGACGCCCAGGCGTATCGGGCGACGCTCGAGCGTCTTCTACCGTTGGAGATCGCCACGCTTGTCCCAGGACATGGCAACGTCACGACCGACCAACAGGCCATCCGCGCCAGGCTGACCTCCGATCTGCAATATCTCGTCGATGTGGAGCGCGAGGTCGCGGCGCTCGTGCAGCGCGAGCGGTCGCTTGACGAGACCCGCGACGAGCTTCGCCACTGGCCGATGCGCCATCCGGAGATCAACGCCAAAGAGCATGTGCGTAACATCGAGACAGTGTATCGTTCGTTGACAGGAGGCCGGTCGTGAGACTTGCACGCTACTGGACACGGGCCCAAGCAGAAGCGACAGCGCCCAATGGCAAGAAGATCCGCGTAGGGGCGCGCGGCTGGTCCGACGACAGTCTGGACGCGGCCCGCAGCAAGGCGCTGGAGATCGCGCAGCGCGTCGTCGAGCGCATCTTATCCTCGTCGTTCTCGAAGCAGCGATACCCCTATGGCGAAAGGCCGTTGCCCGAGCCCGTGATCCGCGAGTTCCGCTCAGGCAACGGAGATCCCACGGCCATCGTCACCCAAAACGTCTACGGAGCCCTCGTGCTCAACGCCGACAGGCTGATGTTCGTCGACGTCGACCGCCCTGACGGCCGGACGGCCGGCGCATCATTGGGGAACATGATCGCGGGATGGTTCGGAAAGCCCAAGGGGGATCCGCAGGCGGCGACGCGGGTGATGGAGACACTCGGTTCCGTGGTGCAGCGCCACGGACTATCCGCCAGGGTGTATGAGACGGCGGCGGGTTTCCGCGTCGTCATCACGAGCGCACCGTTCACGGCGGGCAGCTCGGACGCCGAAGCGCTGCTGGCGGAGTTCGGCTGCGATCCACTCTACGTCCGGCTCTGCCGTTTGCAGGAGTGCTTCCGCGCTCGGCTCACGCCCAAACCGTGGCGGTGCGGGATGACGAATCCGCCGGCCTCATTCCCGATCGAGACACCGGCGGATCAGCAGCGTTTCGACCATTGGCAAGACGCGTATACCGCGAAGACTACCGCGTTCGCGACCTGCCGTTTCGTCGCCGGGATCGGACCGGGAAGCGTACTCCCAGAGTTCGACGAGCTCATCCACTATCACGACGGGTCCACGCGTGCATCGACTGACCTGCGGCTCGCCTAGCTCGCGCCGGACACGTTTATGCCTTGGGCGAGCTGTCGGAACAACCGCTCGATGATCCCCGTCATGCGCGGATCCCGCTCGAAGAGCATTTGCCGGGTGACCGGCAGCCAACTCGACCGGTCGTCGTTGACCTCGACGTAGGCGCGCAGGCACTCGGCGAAATATTCGTCAAGCCCACTGGCCGCATACTCATTCACAAAGCCGGTCGCGTGCGTGAACGCGTGGCGCACCGCCGCGCTTTCAAAGGAGAAATACGAGCGTGGCCGTTGCGCCAAGACCGCATCGAGGGCATGGGCGAATTCATGCGCGGCCGCCATGCGCAACGCGTTCGGACGCAAGAGCAGCAATCGCTCCTCCAAGACGAAGAGCCCCGCCGGCGGCGCCTGCCAGCGGTCGATATCGGGCACGAGCGCGGCGACGCTGCGCGAACAGCGCGAGAACGAGCGGTTCGCAGGGACGATGAGCGCGCGAACCCCGCTGCTCACGACACGTGCGAGCGCATCGCATCCGAAAGGCGCGAGCGCTCGGACAAGTTCGCGCGGTGCAATCTTGCCGAGCAGGACTGCGACCTGGGGTGCCGCCTGCTCCTCCGGCGCCGGCCGCATGACGCTCGGTCGTGCGTTGAATGGCTCGGAAAGCACGATGCCCGCAGCCGATCTGTAGGCGACAAGCGCCGGATTCTGCAGCCGCCGCAGCGCACCCAGCTCGCGCTCCACGAGCGCTCGGCCTGCCCCACGCGCGGCGAGAGTCTGGCGCCGCCTGAGCTCGCGGGCCGATATCGCCGCGACCGCCCGGGCAGTCTCGACGTCGCTGCAGCGTTCGAGCCGTGAGGTGTCAGGAGGATCGGAGAGCTGGGCGAGGGTGACGCGATAGGCCGACACCCGCTAGAGTGTGCTGGCCGGCTGTGAGCGCGCTGCGGCCGGCTCGTTGCCACGCCGCGCCGTAGCACCTTCACCTCACGAGGGACTGAGCGGTGACGAAGGTGATGCCGGCGGCCTGCATCTCGGGGATCGCCTCAGCAAGCGCCTGCGCGGTAGATTCGTTGGGGTGGCCGATCGCGATCGCGCTGCCCCGTTCAAGCGCCACGCGTTGCACCTGTTCGAGCTGGCCTTGGATGTACTTGAGGTCCTTGGAGTTGTCCAAGAACACGTCGCGCTGCGCGGTGGGAATGCCAAGCTCGCGCGCCGTCGATTCACCCACCGTCGATCCACTCGTCATCGAATCGATGAAGAACATATGCCGTTCCCGCAGGACGTCGAGCACGTCGTGCATCACCCGGGGATCGCTCGTCGCCTTGCTCCCCATGTGGTTGTTCGCACCAGGGACATTGGGCAGCGAGTCGACGTCGCTCTCGACCTGGGCATGCACCTGCTCGTCGTTCATCTCCGTCGTGATCGCACCCGCGCCCGGGTTCGCTTGCGGGGACTCGGGCTCCATGGGCAGATGCAGCATCACCGATTTGCCTGCGGCCAGCGCGTCTGATTCGATCTGCTTGCCATGCGGCGTCAACGGCAGGATCGAGAGCGTGATCGGGATGGGCAGCTGCAGGAAGAGCTTGCAGCGCGTCTCACTGTAGCCGCAATCATCGATGATGATGGCCACCTGCGGTCCCGGGCTTTGCGCTGTTCCGGACGGCACCGGAGCGGTTAAGGAAGCGCCGGCCGGCGAGCCCGTTGGCGCGATGGTGGCTGGGGGTTCTGTCTGGGCGGACACCGCGGCGGGCGCATGCCGTCGTGTGCCGCCCGCGAGATAGCCTTTGATCTGTCGGTTGATGACGACCACGCCCAGGATGACACCAAGCACGACGAGCGCAGCCAGGATCGCGGCGAACACAAAACGCGGCCGGCCTGAACGGCCGGCGGTCCTGCGGCGTTTGGATGGTGCCATCGGCGAAGCATGTTCGCGACGGCCGAGGCCTGACCCCTTAGCCCTTAGCGGCGCTCGCTGCCGGCGCCGGCTGGAGCACAGGTGGGATCGGAAGGTCTTTGAGCGCGTGCACGACGATATCCAAACGGCGCTGCGCGATGACGTCGCCGCTCGGGCCGAGCACCCGCACCATGACGTACTTCATGCCCGACAAGGCGACGACCGCCCCGTTGATCGGGAAGGTGAAATCTTTGTCCACGGTGATGCCGAACGGAGAGGCGGGGATATTCTTGTCCACCTCCTCGGTCTGGCTCGCCAGCTCCGCATCTGCCGCGTTGTAGACGGCGAACTGCAGCGAGGTGATCGGCACCTTGCCGAATCCCGTGGCGACCGCGTGCGCATGCACGGTCGCCTGCGTGTCGACCAGGCCGACGATGAGCGGATTGGGAGTGAGATCGAGCGTGAGCGAGTGGTCGTTGCAGCCCGCGAGGGTTATGGCACTGACCAGGGTCAACGCGGCGAGGTGTCGACGCATGCTTCTTCTTTCTGGTTGACGGACCTCAAGGTCCGTCGCTTCAAGGCTCCGTTGAGTTCAACGGTCCGTAGCCGTCAAAAGTTCGTTGGGGCTATATTGTGAAGCTACTGCAGTCGAGGTCCCTGTTGGGTCCCTGGCGGAGGGAACCCGGACGCAGGAGCGGCGCCCCCGGGTGCCGGCGCGCCGGCGGGAGCGGGCACGATGTGCGGCGTGACCGTGATGACAAGGTTCGTGTCCGTCTTCGTCTCGGTGTAGAAACGGAACAGGTAACCCACAAGCGGTATGTCGCCCAGCAACCAGACCTTCTGAAGATTGCGGATGTCTTGGCTCTGCAGCAGGCCCCCGATCACGAGCGTCTGGCCTTCCAGCAGATTCACCTTGGTCTGCGCCTGACGCGTGGAGATCTGCGGATCGCCGCTCGAGTCGAAGCCGGTCACTGACGACACCTGCGAATACACATCAGCATCGACGCCCCCGTTGCCGGTCACGCGCGGGAGTATCTGCAGGTTCACGCCGACGTTGATGTACTCGACCTGGCTTGAGACCGCGCCGATGCCGCCCACGCCGACCGGCGTCGTGACCCGGATGGGCAGCGAGTCGCCCGTGAGGATGGAGGCTGAGAGCCCGTCTTGGGTCAGGATCTTGGGAGAGGCGAGCACTCGCGCTTTCCCCTCGTCCACCAGGGCCCAAATGTCGCTCTGGATGGCGAGGGCACCTGCGACCGCTTGCGAGGGGATGTTGTTGAGGATCTGGGCCTGCGTGTTGAAGATGTGCGTGATCGGGCTTGTCGTGCTCTGGTTGTAGGGGAGGCCGATCGACTTGTTGCCGCTGATGGTCACCTCGAGCACTTCGGTGTCGAGCAGCACGCTCTGCACCGGGATGTCGATCTTACTGATGAGCGCCTCGGCTTGCGCGATTTGATCCGGCGTGCCGGTGAGGATGATGGCGTTGAGGCGGCGGTCGATCGCGATGTTGTCGGTGATGCGCTGCCCTAACGCTTGCTGCTCGGAGGGAACGGCCTGCTGATACTGGCTGAACTGCTGAAACGGCTGAATGGATTGCCCGGCGTTGACCGCCTGACCGAAACTATTCCCGCCGAACGCTCCCTGCTGCCCCATGTTCGTCGGCTGCGGATTGAAGGTATTGCCGGGCGCGACGTTCGCGTTGCCCGAGAGGATGCCCACCACTTCCGACAGATCTGCATAGCGCAACCGGACGATCTCGGTCTGCATCCCGCCCGGCGCGGCGACTGGCGGCTGCTGTTGCGATTGATATCCGTTCTGCGGCTGCGCCCCGCCTTGGGAGACTTCGATGATGCTCACGTATCCGGGACCGTTGATGAGCTTCGGCTGCACGGCAGTCGTCATGGCCACGGATACGGTCAGCGCGTTGCCTTGTTGGGTAACGCTCACCGTCTGGATGGGCGGCAGATTCACCGGGATGATGTTGGGCACGGTCGGCGCAAGCACGGCGCCGAAGAATTGCACGACATAGCTTGAGGTCGCACCCACCGCCACCGCGCGCGCCTGCACCGGTCCGGAGAACTGCAATAAGATGCGCACGCGGCCATTGGGCAGCTGCTGCGACTGCACGTATTGCAGGATCGAATCAGCGGCGACGCGGTAGGCCGGACGCACACCGCCCGTTGCGGCAGCATGGCCCGAGCTCGGCATGAAGGATCCGCAGGCCACGGCAAGCGCTAGGACGATAGGACCGGCGCGCAGTGCGCGCGCCGCCGATCGACCGATCGTCGCCGGAAAAACCCCCATGCTCACGACGAGCGTCCCCCCGCTTATAGCGCTCTTATAATGTAGGTTTCGGCCGCTTCGCCCCAGCTCTTCATGCAGCCTGTTCCCGAGCGCTGAACAGCTGGAGAAAGTTGATCATCACAAGGTTCGCCACGAGGCTTGACCCGCCATACGAGATGAATGGCAGTGTGATACCGGTCAGCGGAAAGAGCCCGACCACCCCACCGATGATGATGGCGACCTGGAGTCCCAGCGTGGCCGAGAATCCGACGGCTAAGAGAGCCGTGAACGTATCTCGTGTGGCGAACGCGATATGCAGACCGCGGATCACAAGCGCGCCGTAGAGCGCGAGTATCGCAAGACCACCGAGCAATCCGAACTCTTCTGCGATGGCCGCGAAGGGATAATCGGTCGCCGCGTCCGGGATGAATCCCGGATGACCCAAATGATACCCAGTACCGAGCAGATTCCCAGCGGCCAGCGAGAAGTATGCCTGCTCGGCTTGATAGCCGCGGCCCAACGGATCGCTCCACGGATCTTGCCAGATCGCGATGCGCGCGTGGACGTAGGGAAAGCTCTGCGCGAAGAGCCATGCGCCGAGGATAAAGACCAACGCCGAGACGATGACGAGATCGAGCCTCCGCGACGAGACGTAGAGCATGATGAGGAAGATGCCCAAGAACAGACCGGCCATGCCGAAGTCGCGTTGCAAGCCGAGGCTGGCGATGGACACGCCCCATACGAGCAAGAGCGGCAGCACGAGACGCGGCTGGGAGAAGAACTCGAACGGACGCAGCTCGGACAGCGCCTTGCCGTTCTTGGTCAGATACGCCGCCATGAAGAACACCATGAACAGCTTGACCGCTTCCACCGGTTGCGCGGTGAACGTGCCGAGCTTGAACCATAGGCGCGCGCCGTTGACCTCGCTGCCGAAGAATTGGAGCAGCACGAAGAGCGCGAGCGAGAGCACGACCCAGGTGTAGGTGACCCCTTCGAGCTTGCGATATTGCTCGAAAACCCGCTGGCCTAAGATGATGATCGCCAGTCCGACGAGCATCGAAGCGACCTGGTGGCCGCCGAGGTCGGTATCGAGCCGCGTGACGGTGAGGATGCCGACCGTGCACAGCGCGGCGACGATCGGGATGAGCGCGCGGTCGGCGTTTGCCGAATCCGGGATGCTCGTCCACCACCCGATGAAGCCGAGCGCGAGCACCGGCAAGAGCCACCACCAACCGATATGTCCATCAAGCGGCAACAGCAGCGCGCAGGCGAGCGCGGCCGCGCCGATGACGACGAGCAAGACGGTAGGTATGCGGCGCGGCGCCGCGCGTGAGGGTGCTAGTGCCGGGGCGTCGCTTGCCATTGAGCGACGAGCGCAGCCGCCGCGGCGGGCGACGCGACCGCTATCCCATCATCCAATTCGCCGCGCACGGCGGCGGGCAGCTTGCGCACGACCACGCCATAGGTCGTCCGCGCGACGTGCATGGGAAGCCCGAGAACGTTCGTCGGCGAGCCCGAATACAATGTCACCTTGCCATCTGCATCGGTGCCCAGATAGAGCCTCGTGTCGGCGGTCCACATGAACGACATGGTGAGCAGCACCGCGCTTGCCACCGCCACGACCAGGGTGCCCAACGAACGACTGCGCGGCGTTGGTTTGGCGCCGTCGTCGGACGAGGCGCCATGCTCGGTCGCCTCGCGCGCAAGCATCACCGTTGCGTTGTCGACGCTGCCCGCGGCGCGAGCCAGGGTGAGGATCCGATCGGTGATCCACTCCGCTCGCTGCTCTTTATTGTTGAGGGCCATCTGCAGGTCGGTGAGCGACAGCGCGCGATAGGCGCCATCCGTCGAGAACATCACCGCGTCGCGGGGGTGCAAGGTGTAGTGCGTCACTTTCGGTGCGACCGCTTCTGCCTCGATGCCCAGCGCTCGCGTGAGCAGCGGGCGCACCTGCCGGTAGCGCGCCGGGTGCCCTCCCCCGTTGCTTGTGACCAGGTCGGGAACGATGGATTCATCGCTCGTGAGCTGCACGAGCTCCCCGCGCCGCAAGAGATACGCGCGCGAATCGCCGATGTGCGCGATGAACGCCTGGTTGCTCACGATGAGGACGGCCGTGCAGGTCGATGCGGCGTTGACGTGATCGGCGCTGCCACCGCTGAGCTGTAAGAGCCGTTGATTGGCCTCGGCGAACGCTTTGATGAGGATGTCGCGGATATCCGCCCCGGTCAGACTCCGTGGCGGTGATGCGCTGCGCAGTTCGCGACGCACGGATTCGCGGATGCGGTCGAGCGCGATCGATGACGACGACGCACCACCGGGCCGGCCGAATCCGTCGGCCACCGCAAGGAGGGTGACGTTGCGATGCAATTGCTCCGCGCACCAGCCATCATCGTTATGCCGCTGGGCCGAGCCGATATCCGTGGTGACCGCGACTTCCATTACGTCTCGCCTGCTTGAGCTTCGCCTGCGAAGACCATTACATTGGGGCCTAATCCTATCCTGTCCCCAGCGCGCAGCTGGGTTGGGCCCTCAATCACTTTCCCATTGACCAAAGTCCCATTTGTCGAGCGCAGATCTTCGATGACGACGATGCGTCCATCGACGCGCAAGCGAGCGTGCTCCTTGCTCACCGTCGAGTCGTCGAACGTGATGTGACACTCGCGACTACGGCCCAGTACAGCGCCGTCCTCGATACGCACGAGCTCGAGCGCGCGGCCAGGACGGTGCACTTCCATCATGAGCGGCCGATCTTGAGCCTCATCGTTCTCGCCCTTCTCGTCGCTGCGCTGCGGTCGCGTCCCATCGGCGAACGCCCAAGCCGCAAGCGCTGCCAAGCTCACGACGAGCGCGAGCGAGAGCCACCGGATCTGCATGGCATCCATCACGTGGCCCGGCGTTCGAGTTTGGCGTAGAAAAAGCCGTCGGCGCCATCGATCCCAGGAATCGTGAGGATGTTTTCACCCAGGCGCAGCAGCGTGCCCGGCGGCGCCGGACACGCAAGCCGGCCGAGGACAAAGCCGGCCTGCTCTGACAAGAACTGCTCGACGATCGCCTCGTCCTCACGACGGTCGGTCGAACAGGTGACGTAGAGCAGCCTGCCACCCGGCTTCACCGCGGCCGCCGCTTGGCGCAGGATCGCGGCCTGCGTGCGGGCCAGCCGTGGCGGATCAGTCTCCGATTTCTCCCAGCGGAGGTCTGCGCGTCGGCCGAGCGTGCCGATGCCGCTGCACGGCGCGTCGACGAGCACGGCGTCCACCGGCATAGGCACGTCTGGGGGATATGGTTTGGTCGCGTCGCCGCGCACGGTCTCGACCGCGCTCTGGTTCAGGCGCACCATCTCCTGGGCGAGCGCCGCGAGCTTTTGGGCGTCATCGTCAAACGCATACAACGCGGCTGGCCGGCGCTCGGCGATCGCGCCGGTCTTCACGCCGCGGCCGGCGCAGACGTCGAGCACGCGCTCGTGCGGCTGCGGGTCGAGCAGCTGGACCGCGAGCTGGCTCTCCTCGCTTTGCATGGTGAGCCGTCCGCTGCCGATGAGGCGGTTGATGGTGGCCGCGCAGCCGGGCGGGGTGCGTTCGAGCACAAGACATTCGGCGATGCCGTACCTGCTTGCGCTCACGGTGACCCCGGCGCGTTCGAGCGCTGCGCGCATCTCAAGCGGCGTTGTGACGGCTGGGTTCACGCGCACCGCGCGGCGCGGCATGCGGTTGACCCCGGCGGCGACGGCCAGCGCGCGGTCAAATCCGAAACGCTCGATGAAGTGCCCGGCGATCCAATCGGGCAACGACGCGTATTCGCCGAAGACGGACGCAGGATCGCTCGGCTTGGGAGCCGGCGGACGGACGGGCGTGGCGGCGAGCTTGCGCAGCACCGCATTGGCGAGCGCCGCCGTGCCGGCGTGACCAGTCCGGCGCGCGAGCTTGACGCTTTCGTCCACCGCGCTGTGCGCCGGTATCTTCTCGAGATAGAGCAACTGGTACGCCCCGAGCCGCAGCGTCCACAGAAGTTCGGGGCTGAGCGTGGCGGCCGGCCGTTTGAGATATGCAGCGAGCGACCAGTCGAGCGCGCGGCGCATCTTGAGCGTGCCGTAGACGAGTTGGGTGAGCAGTGCACGATCGCGCGCTTGCATCTCGCCATCGCGCAACGCCGTCTCAAGCGCCGCCTGGCCGCCACCCGCTAGCAGCGCGCGCAGCGCGACCTCGCGCGGATCTGGGCCGCGAACTGGGCGCGGCGAGCTAGCGGCGCGCGGTCGAAGCTTTGGCAAATTCCGCTCCTGACATCGGCGCTCGACCTTCGGGGATGACGCGCAGCAGACGAATCGCGCCGGGAGAGGTCGAAATCACCGGACCCGCCGCGTCGATCGCGACGAGCGTGCCAGGCGCGAGGCCGGTGGCCATCGGTCCGCCGGCGTCGTCGAGCGCCTCGGCCTGCAGCACCTTGAGGCGGCGGCCCTCGAACAGCATCCACGCTGCGGGTTTGGGGCTCAAGCTGCGGATCTGGTCGACGACGGCGCGAGCCGGCTTGTCCAGCCGCAGGCGCAGGTCTTCCTTGCTCAGCGGTCTGCAATAGCTCGCGTCATCTTCGCGCTGCGGCGTACGCGCGAGCCGGCCGTCGGCCACAAGCGCTGCGGCCTGAGTGAGCAGTTCTGCGCCGAGGCGCGCGAGCCGGTCGTGCAGCGCGCCATAATCATCGGCTGCTTCGATCGCAACCGGGCGCGCGAGCGCGATATCTCCCGCATCCATCTGCTGCGTCATCCAAAACACGGTAACACCGGTCTGCGTGCAGCCGTCGCGTAGCGCGCTCTGGATCGGGGTCGCACCGCGGTAGCGCGGCAAGAGGCTGGGATGGACGTTGAGCGGCGTCATCCCGGGGATATCGAGCAACGCGCGGGGCAGGATCTTCCCGTAGGAGGCGCAGGCGAGCAGCTCGGGTTGCAACCTCGCGACGCGTTCGATGAACGCGGCGTCAAGACGTTGCGGCGTCCACACCTCGCGGCCTATGTGGCGCGCGGCCGCCGCGACCGGCGTGGCCGTCACCGTGAGGCCGCGACCCGCTGGTCTGTCCGGTTGCGAGCACACGGCGAGCACGTCGTGGTGCTCGAGCACGGCACGGAGCGAGGGCACCGCGAACTCCGAACTGCCGAAGAACACCGTCCGCAACCGGCGGGCGGTCATGCTAGATGCTGACTTCTTTAGCTTCGGCCGCGCTCTGGCCACCCTCGGCCGCTTCCGGCGCGATGGCGTCGCGCAGCTCCGCCTTATCTGAGATCAACATGCCGTCGAGGTGATCGACTTCGTGCTGGAAGCAGCGCGCCAAAAGCCCCTGGGCCTCGACGCGGACCTTCTTGCCGGTTCTGTCCCAAGCGCGTAGTACGCAGCTCTGCGCGCGCGTCAGATCGCCGATCTTGCCGGGGATGGAAAGACACCCTTCGATCGAGGTCTCGGACCCTTCGAGGTCCGACAGCACGGGATTGACGAACACGCGCAGTTCGTCGTCCTCGCCGACGTCGCAGACGAAAACGCGCTTGCCGACGCCGACCTGCGGTGCCGCAAGGCCGATGCCCGGCGCGTCGTACATCGTCTTGATCATGTCGTCGATGAGCTGTTGGGTGAGCGGCAGCTTGAGCTCGAGAGCGCTCATGCGCTTGGCCGGCTTGTGGAGGATCGGGTTCGGTTCGGTGAGGATGCGCCGCTTGTATGCCATCGTCGTGCTCACAAGATGTAGTGCGAGAGGTCCTGGTCGCGGACGATCTCGGCCAGGCGCTGCTCGACGTATGCTTCGTCGACCGTGACCGTGCCGCCCCGCTCGGGGGCTTCGAAGGCCACGATCTCCAGCACGCGCTCAAGCATGGTGTGCAGCCGGCGCGCGCCGATGTTCTCGGTCTGATCGTTGACGAGCGTCGCCAGGCGGGCGATCGCGTCGATGCCGCTCTCGGTGAAATCGAGCTGCACCCCGTCTGTGGCCAGCAGCTGCCTATACTGTTCGATGAGCGCGTTCTTGGGCTGGGTCAAAATCGTGACGAAGTCATCCTTGCTCAGGCTGTCGAGCTCGACGCGGATGGGGAACCGGCCCTGCAGCTCCGGGATGAGGTCGCTCGGCTTGGAGATGTGAAAGGCACCCGCGCCGATGAAGAGGACATGGTCGGTCTTGACCGGACCGTACTTGGTCATGACGGTCGAACCTTCGACGATGGGCAAGATGTCGCGCTGAACGCCTTCGCGCGAGACATCCGGACCGCCCACGCCGCGACCGCCGGAACCCGCGATCTTGTCCATCTCGTCGATGAAGATGATGCCGTTCTCTTCGGCGCGGCGTACCGCTTCGCGCTTGAGCGAATCGTTATCGACGAGCTTGGCAGCTTCTTCTGCTGTGAATATCTCGCGGGCCTCCGCCACGGAGAGGCGGCGTTTGGAACGCCGCTTGGGGAGGATGCCGGCGAGCAGCTCGCCCATGTTGCTGCCTGCTTCGTCGAACTGCGGCCCCGCGAGGTTGCCGATGATCTGGGCAGGCTCTTCGGTCTCGATATCGATGAGCCGCACGTCGTAGAACCCGCTGCGGATCTCCTCTTTGAGTTGCACGCGACGGGCTTCCATGTCGGCCGTGCGCTGCGGCGGGGGTTCAGTGGCGACGCGGCCAGGCTCTCCTCCCATCATGGCCGTCAGCGCGGAGAGCGGATTGACGCCGGCCGGGTGGCTGATGCGGGTCGAGGGGTCGAGGATGTCAGCGAGGCGATCGATCGCCATGTCTT
Source organism: Vulcanimicrobiota bacterium (assembly GCA_036741695.1). Classification (GTDB taxonomy): domain Bacteria; phylum Vulcanimicrobiota; class Vulcanimicrobiia; order Eremiobacterales; family Eremiobacteraceae; genus JAFANK01. The sequence goes on along the minus strand of DAINRU010000026.1, from coordinate 16,938 downwards.
CGGCCAGACCTTTGCTCTCCTCGAGCCGTTCGGCGCGCAGCATGCGGATCGAGCCCTCGACGAGATCGCGCACCATGGACTCCACATCGCGCCCGACGTAGCCGACTTCTGTGTACTTGGTGGCCTCGACTTTGAGGAACGGCGCCGAGACGAGGTGCGCAAGCCGGCGCGCGATCTCCGTCTTGCCGACGCCGGTCGGACCGATCATGAGGATGTTCTTGGGGATGACCTCGTCGCGCATGTCGCCCGCCAAGCGCTCGCGGCGGTAGCGGTTGCGCAAGGCGACGGCCACCGCCCGTTTGGCATCGGCTTGGCCGACGATGTAACGATCCAGTTCGGCGACGATGCGCGCTGGGGTGAGTTCGCTCGGTTCCATGGATATGGCCGGTTTCGTGCCTGCGCGCGGCAAGCCCTGGAACCGGTCGACGTGACCAGCGTCGCGGCGTGCGGCTTTAGTGATCCATCGTTCCCGGGTTGTCTTGCGTGGCCCAGACTTTCGTCGGATCGGTTTCGAAGGGCCAGACGTGCACCATCCAATTATATATGACGGGCTTGAACGTGCCGCCGGCCTGCACGCATGCCTCCGGGGTCGTGATCGACCCGGCGAGGCCGAAGCGCGCATCAGGTCCGAACGCTTGCGCGCCCAAGCCAGGCGGTGGTATGCACAAGTCGACGTGCTCGTGCCAGGTGGCGACGCTCAGCGGCACGCGCGCGTCGAGCTGGTCGAGCGTCGAGCTGCGCGGCGCCGTGTACATGGCGCCGACAAGCTCGTAGCCGCCCGTCACGCGTTTGTACATGAGCGAGGTCGGACGCGCGGCATCGAACGAGAACTCGTTCGCCATCGCGTTCTGCACGCTCGTGAAATGATACATGGGCAGCGGCCACTCAGGATGGAAGGGTGTGTAGCCCGCCGCTTCGGCGACGCGATAATCTTTGTATGGTTCGATCGCGGCGCGAAGCGTCTGCACGATCTGATCGGCGCGCACGCGATCGGCGGCGTTGTGCGGTCGCGCGGACGTCATCTTCATGTGGCCGTGCATCGCCATCTCCGACATAGAACCCATCGGCCCACCGGCGGGGGCGTTCGAGCCCGCCGCGCTCGCAGGAGCGGCGCTCGGCGCAGCCGCCATGCCTGACATCCCGGGCATGTCGTCGGCGACCATTACTCCATGCGCTGTGTTGTGCTGCATCGCTGCGCTGTGCGCTGCGAGATCGCATGTGTCGGAACAGACGGGTTCCACCGCTTGCGCCTGTTTGCCGGTAGCGAGGCCGCTGACAGCCGTGGCGACGGCGAGCGAGGCGGCCGCGAAGAAGACGATCGTCAGCTTCATTGATAGTACTCCTGCATCAGGAGTATGACGCGTCCTGCAATACACGCGTGTGTGGGCACGCTTAAACTTGCGTGAGAACAGGGTGAGAGCCGGGCGCGCGTGAATGTAATCCCTCGCCGGTTCAGGCTCATATGAAGCAACGGACCTTTAGGTCCGTGCAGGCGTCCGTCTGCAAGGGGTTTTTCTTGAACGTCGTCATTCCCACAGAGGTCACGGCCGGGGAGCGCCGCGTCGCCGCTACCCCCGACGTCGTCTCGCGCATCGTCAAGGCGGGCAACGCCGTCGTCGTGCAGCGCGGGGCGGGCCTGGCTGCTGGCTTCGCGGACGAGCAGTACGCGTCTGCCGGTGCAACCCTGGTCGACGGCGCTGCCAACGCCTACGCCTCCGCCGGCCTGACGCTCAAGGTCCAGCGCCCGCTCGATGACGAGATCCCGCTGCTCCCCGAGGGATCGGCGGTCGTCGCCTTTCTCCAGCCGCTCGTGCGTCCTGAGTTCTCACAGCAGCTCGCGCAGCGCAGGATCACCTCGTTTTCAATGGAGCTCATCCCACGCATCTCACGCGCGCAGAGTATGGACGCCCTCTCTTCGCAAGCGACCGTCTCGGGATACAAGGCGGTGCTGCTCGCAGCTGACGCGCTTCCCAAGTTCTTCCCCATGCTCATGACCGCAGCCGGCACCATTCCGCCGGCAAAGGTGCTCGTGCTCGGCGCGGGCGTCGCGGGCTTGCAGGCCATCGCCACCGCGCGGCGGCTTGGCGCTGTGGTCACCGGTTTCGATGTGCGCGCGGTCGTCAAGGAGCAGATCGAGAGCCTGGGCGCGACGTTTCTCAGCTCGACGCCGCACGAAGGCGCCGAAGGCGCAGGCGGCTACGCGAAAGAGCTGTCGGCAGACCAGGCACAGCGCGACCAAGAGCTCATCGCCAAGACCGCCACCAGCATGGACGTCATCATCACGACCGCGCTCATCCCTGGCCGGCGCGCACCCTTGCTCATCACCGCGGCCGCGGTCAAAGGCATGCGTGCGGGCTCGGTCATCGTCGACCTGGCGGCAGAACAAGGCGGCAACTGCGAGCTGTGCGAGCCGGGTGCGAACGTCGTGCGCGAGGGCGTCACCATTATCGCGCCGTTCAACCTGCCGAGCTCGATGCCGATGCACGCAAGCCAGCTCTACGCCCGTAACGTGTTGGCGCTTGTCGATCATCTCGTGCGCGGCGGCCAGCTCGTGATCGACATGAATGATGAGATCACACGCGGCGTCACCGTCACCCGCGACGGCGAGGTGACCAACGACGCGGTGAAAGCGCGGCTCGCGGGAGGGGGAGCGTGATGGAACATTTCCTGAGCCAGCTGACGGTCTTTGTGCTGGCGGTCTTTGTGGGCTTCGAGGTGATCTCCAAAGTGCCGTCCATGTTGCACACGCCGCTCATGTCGGCGACGAACGCCATCCACGGCATCGTGGTCGTTGGCGCCATGCTCGTCGCCGGTGCGGCGATCGGTGGTGTCGTCGGCCACGCGATCGGACTGGCTGCGATGATCCTAGCGACGATCAACGTCGTGGGCGGTTTCGCCGTCACCGAGCGCATGCTCGAGATGTTCAAAGGCAAGACGGGGCCGGGCTCGCGATGACCGTCCAACAAGCGGTGCTCTCCATCGCCTATCTGGTCAGCGCGGTACTGTTCATCCTCGGCCTCAAGTTCTTGAGCTCGCCCAAGAGCGCGCGCCGCGGCAACATCCTGGCGATGATCGGCATGGTCATCGCCGTCGTGGCCACCTGCTTCGACACGCGGATCCTCTCGTGGACGGATATCCTCATCGGCGCGGTCATCGGAGCGCCCATCGGCCTTGTCTCGGCGCGCCTGGTCAAGATGACGGCCATGCCGCAGATGGTCGCGCTGTTCAACGGAGCGGGCGGCGGTGCAGCAGCGCTCGTCTCCAGCGGCGAGTTCCTGCGCTTGCTCGGCGCTCCGACCACGCCCAGCTGGGACCAGATGCTGCCCATCGTCTTGAGCTGCATCATCGGCTCGATCAGTTTCTCGGGCAGCCTCATAGCGTTTGCCAAGCTGCAAGAGCTCATGACCGGGCGCCCCATCACCTACGCCGGGCAGCAAGTGGTCAACGGCCTCGTGCTGCTAGGCATCATCGGGCTCGTCGTCGTGCTGCTCACCGGCAACGCAATGCCCTTGCCCTTCATCGGCCTCGTCGCTTTGGCGCTGTTGCTCGGCGTCCTCGCGGTGTTGCCCATCGGCGGCGCAGACATGCCGGTCGTCATCTCGTTGCTCAACTCGTTCACCGGTGTCGCGGTGGCGGTGACCGGCTTCGCGCTCAACAGCACCGTGCTCATCATCAGCGGCACGCTTGTCGGAGCGTCGGGCACGCTGCTCACCACGCTCATGGCCACGGCCATGAACCGTTCGCTGGCCAACGTGCTGTTCGGCGCGTTCGGCGCGGTCAAGGACACGGGCGGTTCGGCTGCGGCGGCGACGGGTGGCGGTGCCGTGCGTTCGGCGTCAGCCGAAGACGTGGCCACGCTGCTCGCCTACTCGCGCAGCGTCATCATCGTTCCCGGCTACGGCATGGCGGTGGCACAAGCCCAGCACGCGGTGCGCGAGCTGGCGCAGAACCTCGAGAAGCGTGGCGTCGACGTGAAGTTCGCCATCCATCCGGTGGCGGGGCGCATGCCCGGGCACATGAACGTGCTGCTGGCCGAGGCCAACGTGCCGTACGATCAACTGCACGAGATGGACGAGATCAATCCGCAGTTCGAGAGCGCCGACGTGGCGCTCGTCATCGGTGCGAACGACGTCACCAATCCCGCGGCGCGCAATGTGGTCAACAGCCCGATCTACGGCATGCCGATCCTCGATGTGGACAAGGCCAAGAACGTCGTCGTGCTCAAACGCAGCATGAACCCGGGTTTTGCCGGCATCGACAACCCGCTGTACGAGAACCCGAAGACCATGATGCTTTTCGGGGACGCTAAGGATTCTGTCATGAAGCTCGCGGCGGGCGTCGCCGCCGCATAGGACCGGCACGGACACAGCCAGAGACCGATTGGCTATCGCGATGAACTGTTCTAATTGCGGCCGCACCGATGGATGACGAAGCCGCGAGCGCACAGCCCACAGCGCCGCTTGACCCGACACAAGAGATCGACGAGGGAGAGGCTGAGCGTCAGGCGTGGAAAGATGCTCAAGCAGCTGCGCCAGGGTGTGGTTGTCTCGGATGGTTGATGGCTTTCCCAATAATTGTCATCACGCTCGTGGGGGGCCTCATCGATGTGGGGGGCATGACCGAAGCGGCTGGTGGTTGGTTCCCGTCGGCGTTCTTATCGCGTGTGCGGCGCTTACCGTCGACGTCAACGCCGCGCGTCAACGTAAGCTGAGATACGAAGCGGCTGTGGCCGCGTTGAGGACCCATGGGACGCGATAGCTCTTAGCGCCAGAAAAAACTGCAAGAGCACCCTCTCTCAGAAAGGGCACGGCCTCTCCTACTTGGAAGCAGCGCGAATGAAGACATTAAGCATATTTGCCCTGATCGCGGTGTGCGCCGCGCTTGCGTCGGCACCTGCTCTCTCTGCCACCTCGAGCGGAACGCCCACGCCGGCACCGACGGCCGCTCCGCCGATGTCAGCGAGCGAGCGCCAGTTTGTCGATTCCGTGACCAAGGATCTGCAGAGCCGTTTTGCCACCACGGCTGCCGCTACGGCTGCAGGCTACTTCCGATACACGAACGAGGACGACACCGGCGCGATAAGCTGGGTGAACACCAAATACTGGGCGAGCGATCCGCAGCACCCGAGCCAGCTCTGGTACGATGTGAACGGCAAGCTGATCGGCGCTGACTGGTCCGTGCTCCAATCGAGCTCTCCGCAAAAACCGTCCGTGTGGGGCATCTCATCTACACGCTGGATAGATTTCTCGCCGGCGCACGTCCACTTCGGCGTCACGACGGCCACTGGGGTACAGTACGGCGGAGCCGGTCCGAAGTCGTGGGCAATGAGCGGTGGCTCCCTCGACCATCCGACGGCTGCCGACGTTGTGAAACTCGCAACGATGCCTCGCTGGAAGGTGCTCAAGATTCCGCCGCCACGCAGCCCGTCGGACGTGGCCTTCGTCTTTCCATTCCCCGCCATTTGGGATCTTCAGATCTGGCTCGTCCCGAACCCACTGGGTGCGTTTGCAGAACATAATCCCAACGTGACCCCGAGCGCCGCGGCGAAGAGTCAGGACTAGGGCGAAGCGCATCAAACTGCGCCCGCGTTCGCCCAGATGAAGAGGAGAGGCCCGGCATGAGCTGGGCCTCTCCTTGTTGTTAGTCTACTGCTCGGATCAGACTGTGGAACTGTAGCTGGAACGTGACCTACAGCGCCTCGACGGAGATGTCGCTGTTCGTATAGATGCAGATGCGCGCAGCGATGGCGAGCGACTCGCGAGCGATCTCTTCGGCTGACATCTTCGTGTTTTGAAGCAGCGCCTGGGCCGCCGCCTGGGCATAGGGGCCGCCGCTGCCGATCGCGGCCACGTTGTCATCCGGCTCCACCACATCGCCTGTGCCTGAGAGCACGAAGAGGTGCTCTGTGTCGCCGACGATGAGCAACGCCTCGAGCCGGCGCAGGTAGCGGTCGGTGCGCCACTCTTTCGCCAGCTCGACGGCGGCGCGGGTGAGATTGCCGCGGAACTCGGAGAGCTTGCTCTCGAACTTGTCGAGCAGCGTGATGCCGTCAGCCGCGGAGCCTGCGAATCCGGCAAGCACCTTGCCGTCGCCGATGCGGCGGACCTTGCGGGCCTTGTGCTTCATGACGGTCTTGTCGAACGTCACCTGACCATCGCCCGCGATCGCCAGGTGGCCGTCGCGCAATACGGCACAAATCGTCGTCGATCGCATCATGCTGGGATGATTTGGTGCGCCGCGCCCCGCGCCTGCAAGCCGCGCGCGATGGCGTCGATCTCGGCGAGCGCGCGCTGCGCCATGAGCCTGCGGCGCTGACGCTTGTCGCGCACCGCCGTTTCGAGCGGCGTCATGTAGGCGAACGACACGTTCTGCGGCTGAAAGTCGTGGCTTGTCCCATCGCGCAGGTATGCCAGCAGGCTGCCGATCGCGGTCGTCGGTGCGGGCACGAACGGCTCGGCGATGCCGCGCAATCGGCGACAAGCATTTTCCGCCGCGATGATGCCCGTGGCTGCTGCCTCGACGTAGCCCTCGCATCCGCTCACCTGGCCCGCCAGAAACACGTCCGGTGCGTTGCGCAGCGATAGATCGGCCGCGAGCACGCGCGGCGCATCGACAAACGTGTTGCGATGCATCACGCCGAGGCGGATCCATTCGGCGTTGGCGAGGCCTGGGAGCTTGCCGAACGTCAGCTTTTGCGCGGGCCAGGTGAGACGCGTCTGGAAGCCGACCATGTTGTAGGCGGTCGCGCTCTCATTCTCACGGCGCAGCTGAACGACGGCATAGGGCCGCGCGGGCGCTTTCGCCTCCCCGGCGTGCATCGGCGCCGTGCTTGGCGGGTACAGCCCGACAGGCTTGAGCGGACCGAATCGCAGAGTATCGGGGCCACGCCGTGCCATCTCTTCCACCGGCAGGCAGCCCTCGAAGTAGGGCACGCCGCCGTGCTGTGCGTCATCTTCGAAACCGTGCGGCTGCGTTTTCGGACTGGTCACGAGATCCTCGACCAGCTGGAGATATTGCACCCGGTCGAGCGGGATATTGAGGTAGTCATCCCCGCCTTTGCCGTAGCGGGATGCCGCGAAGACCAACGACCGCTCGATCGAGTCGGCCGCCACGATGGGCGACGCGGCGTCGTAATAATGAAGATGCGGTTTGCCGCAGAGGCGCGCGAGCTCTGCGGTCAAGGCCTCCGAGCCGAGCGGGCCGCAGGCGACGATGGTCGGCACGCCACCATCGAGCTCGCATACCTCCTCGCGCCGAAGCTCGATGAGCGGGTGGGCGGCGATACGCTCCTCAATGAAGCTTGAGAAGCGCTCGCGATCGACGGCGAGCGCTCCGCCTGCGGGAACTGATGTCTGGCGCGCCGCCTCGATGATGAGCGACCCTAGCCGCGCCATCTCTTCTTTCAGCAGACCGACGGCGTTCTCAAGCGATGCCCCGCGCAGGCTGTTGCTGCAGACAAGTTCGGCGAGTGCTGCGCTCTTATGCGCTCCGGTCGTCACCGTCGGGCGCATCTCGTACAGCGTGACGCGCACGCCGCGCGACGCCGCCTGCCATGCCGCCTCGCATCCGGCGAGACCCGCGCCGACGATCCGCAGATGATCCATCAGGCGCTACGCTTTTGCGCTTGCTCTTCTTCTTCTTGCTGCGGCGAGCCCGGGGTGGCGTCCGCGGAACTCGCGGGCGCGGCATCGACGTACAGGTGCTCGTGGCTGCCGTCGACCGGACAGACGATGCGCCCTTCGGCGCGGCCTTGCTTGCGCACCAAAAACGCGCCGCACACCGCGCAATGCGACCCGACGATGGGCGTATCCCAGGCCACGAAGTCGCACGCCGGATACTTCTCGCAACCGTAGAATGTACGCCCGCGCTTGCTGCGTCGTTCCAAGATGCGGCCGCCGTCGCGCGGACAGATGACGCCCGAATCCTTGACGATGGGCTTCGTGGTCTTGCACTCGGGATAACCCGAGCAGGCCAGGAATTTGCCGAAGCGTCCGGTTTTGATCTTCATCGGCCGCGCGCAGGCCGGACAGATCTCGTCCGTCTCGTCCTCTTCGAGCTCGACCTTGGGGAAGTGCTCCTCTGCGCGTGCCAGATCCGCTGCGAACGGCTCGTAGAACGCGCGCAGGAGCGAGACCCAATCGTCATGCGCCTCTTCGACCCGGTCGAGGCGCTGCTCCATGTCCGAGGTGAAGTTCTCGTTGACGACCTCGGGAAAATGCTCGGCTAAGAGATCGGTGACGACGAAGCCGATCTCTTGCGGCACGAAACGCCGCTCGATCATGCGCACGTAGCCGCGGCTCTGGATCGTCTCCACGATGGTCGCGTAGGTGCTGGGCCGGCCGATGCCCTTTTCCTCGAGCGTCTTCACCAGGCTCGCTTCCGTGAAACGCGGCGGCGGCTGCGTCTCGTGCTCTTCGGGTACGACCTTGCGCGGATCGAGCGCCTGGCCTTCTTCCACCGGCGGCAGCTGCTTGCGCCGCTCTTCCTCTTCGGAGACGTCCTCGTCGCGCGTCTCTTCGTAGATCGCGGTGTAGCCCGCGAACTTGAGCACGCTGCCGGTCGCACGCAATGCACAATCGCCGGCAGCGACCTCAACCGTGGTCTGATCCCAGATCGCGGGCGACATCTGGCTTGCGACGAATCGCTCCCAGATGAGGCGGTAGACCTTGAGCTGCGGAGCGTCGAGGTATTGCGCCATGCTCTCCGGCGTGCGATTGACGTCGGTTGGCCGGATGGCCTCGTGCGCGTCTTGCGCGGTCTCCGACACCTTGTATTGGCGTCCACCATGGAACTCTTCGCCGAAGCGCGCGACGATGTACTCGCGCGCCATGACCTGCGCCGCCTCGGAGAGGCGCGTCGAGTCGGTCCGCATGTAGGTGATGAGGCCGACGGTGCCTTCGCCCGTGTCCACGCCCTCATACAGGCTCTGCGCGATCTGCATCGTCTTGCGCACCCGCATCTTCATGCGTCGCGATGCCTCTTGTTGCAGCGTGCTCGTGGTGAAGGGGCTGCGCGGGTTGTCGCGCCGTTCGCTGCGCTTGATACCGCTGATCGAAAACGGTGTCGTCTTCAGGCGCTCGGCGAGAGCGTGGGCATCTTCGGATGTCGTGAGATACACGCTTTTTGCGCCCACCGCGGCTGCGACCTCAGGCGCGAGGTTGAGCTTGCGACCTCCGACCGAGACGACGTCCGCCTGGAACGTGTGCAGCGCGTCGTGATGGCCGTGCGGCCACAGCGTCGCCGAGACGGTCCAGTACTTGTGCCGCTTGAACGCGGTGATCTCGCGCTCGCGGTCGATGATGAGCTTGACCGCAACCGATTGCACGCGCCCGGCCGACAACCCGCCGCGCACCTTGCGCCAGAGCAGCGGCGAGATCTTGTAGCCGACGAGGCGGTCGAGGATGCGACGAGCCTGTTGGGCGTTCACCCGGTCGATATTGATCGGGCTAGGATTCTTGAGCGCATGCTGGGCAGCGCTTTTTGTGATCTCGTGGAGCTCGATGCGTTGGGGTTCGGCGAGCTTGAGCAGCTCGGCCAGGTGCCAGGCGATGGCTTCGCCTTCGCGGTCCGGGTCGGTCGCTAGGTAGATATGGTCGGCTTTTTTGGCTGCGCTGCGCAGCTCTTTGATGACGTCGCCCTTTCCCTTGATCGTGACGTAGGATGGGGCGAAGCCGTTCTCGGGATCGACCCCGAGACGGCTTTTGGGGAGGTCGCGCACGTGTCCGACGGAGGCAAGAACCTGGTAGCGGGAGCCGAGAAACTTCTTCAGAGTGCGGGCCTTGGCCGGCGACTCGACGATGATGAGCGATTTCGACAATGAGTGCCTTTCCGTCTGAGACTGCTGTGCGGGACCAAGCCTGCAGTCCAAACGTCCCCTACTATACACTAGGCTGTCAACGTATGTCAAAATCGGGACGCGTGAAATAGGGGCCTGGAAGCCTTGTGCGGTCGAAAAGCGACAGGATGAACGGGTCTTTTCCGATCGACGCGATTCGGCGTGAGTTCCCCTCGCTCGCCGTCACCGATGCGGGTCGCCCACGCGTCTATCTGGACAATCCGGCCGGCACCCAGGTACCCTTGCGCGTCGCCGAAGCGACGATGGATTGTTTCATGCGTCACAATGCGAACTTGGGCGGCGCGTTTATCACGAGCCTGGAGGCTGGAGCGATCGTCGAGCAAGCCCATGCGGCGGGTGCGGTGTTCGTCGGGGCACCAAGCGCCGAAGAGATCATCATCGGACCGAGCATGACCGGCTTGACCTTTCACCTTTCACGCAGCATCGGCAAGACGATCAACGCTGGCGACGAGATCGTCGTGACGCGCATGGATCACGACGGCAACATCGCACCGTGGCTTGCTATGGCGCAGGAGCGGAGCGCTACCGTGCGCTGGCTGCCGTTCGACGCCGACAGCTGGGTCATCCAGCCCGATGCGCTCGACAGCGTGCTCTCGAAGCGCACGCGGCTTGTCGCGCTCAACGCGGCGAGCAACCTCACCGGGTCGGTCAACGACGTCGCCCGACTCGTCGCTCGCATCCATGAGACTGGCGCGCTCGTCTACCTCGACGCTGTGCAGTACTCGCCGCACGTGGCGACCGACGTCGCTGCGTTGGGTTGCGATTTCCTCGCTTGCTCGTCGTACAAGTTCTTCGGTCCGCACCTCGGGCTTGTGTGGGGCCGCCGCGAGCTCTTGGAAAAGCTTGAGCCATATAAGGTGCGTCCGATGGGTGACGACCTTCCCGACCGCTGGGAGACGGGCACACCGCAGATCGAGTTGCAGGCAGGGCTCGCGGCGACGATCGACTACTTCGAGTGGCTGGGGAGCCAGGTCGGAGGCGCGGGCGACCGGCGCGCCCGCATCGGCGCTGCCTTTGAGGCGACCACGCGCTGGGAGCAATTGCTCGCCGCGCAGCTCATCGCCGGGCTGAGCGAGGTTCCCGGCGTGACGGTCCATGGCATCACAGACTCGGCGCATCTGTCTTCGCGCGTGCCGACCGTCTCGTTCACCCACGCACGGCGTAGCTCACACGAGATCGCCGCCGCCCTGGCGGCTCGCAACATCTTCGTCTGGGCCGGCCATAACTATGCGCTTGAGATCGTCCGTCAGCTCGGGCTGTCCGAAGAAGATGGCGTCGTGCGAATTGGCATGGCGCACTACAACACGCCGGACGAGGTCGATCAGACCATCTCCGCCTTGGAAGAGATCCTCGCGTGAAGACGCACGTGGAAAGAAAACGGACCTGAAAGCCCGTTGCTTCAAAGGTCCGCTGCCGCGAGTGTTAGGCGGGCGTGGGTTTTTTGCCGCGGATCTCGGGTTGCTCGCCCCCGAGCTCTTGCACCTTGTGACAAGCGACCTCATGCCCGTCGTAGCTGCGCAGCTCTGGCACCTCCGTGCGACAGCGGTCGTACGCGATCGGGCAGCGTGTGTGGAAGCGGCAGCCCGACGGCGGATTGAGCGGCGATGGGATGTCGCCTTGCAGGATGATGCGCTCGCGCCGCGACTCGATGCGTGGATCGGGGATGGGTATCGCCGAGAGCAGCGCTTGCGTGTACGGGTGCAGTGGTCGGTTGTAGAGCTCGTCGCGATCCGCGACCTCCATGATCTTGCCTACGTACATGACGGCGACACGATCGGAGATGTGGCGCACGACCGAGAGGTCGTGCGCGATGAAGAGATAGGTCAGTTCGAGCTGGTCTTGCAGGTCTTGCAGCAGATTCACGACTTGCGCCTGGATAGAGACGTCAAGCGCCGAGACCGGCTCGTCCGCGACGATAAAGGTGGGGTTGACGGCGAGCGCGCGGGCCACGCCGATGCGCTGGCGCTGGCCGCCCGAGAACTCGTGCGGGTAGCGGTTGGCATGATACGGCGACAGACCCACCGTGCGCAGCAGCTCGTGGACGCGAGCGTCGATGGCTGGACCCTTGGCCAGCTTGTGGATGATGAGCGGTTCGGCGACGATGTCGCCCACGGTCATGCGCGGGTTGAGGCTGGCATAAGGATCCTGGAAGATGATCTGCATCTTACTGCGCAGCGCGCGCATCTCTTTGCGCTTGAGCAAAAGGATGTCTTGACCTTCGAAGATGATCTGGCCCGAGGTCGGCTCGAGCAGGCGCAGCACGCATCGGCCGAGCGTCGTCTTGCCCGAGCCCGACTCGCCCACGAGCCCAAGCGTCTCACCACGTTTGATCGAGAGCGAGACGCCGTCGACGGCCTTGACGTCGGCGACGTGGCGCGAGAAGACGCCGCTCGTCACCGGGAAATACTTGGTGGCGTCGCGGACGTCGATGATGGCGCTGCCGTTGTGGCTACCCACCGGCCACCTGCTGTCCGACCACTCGGGCCACGCCCAGCGGCGCGTGCGGCGTGAGCGTGCGCACGTCGAGCTGTTTATCTTCCTTATATAGCACGCAGCGCGCGATGTGACCGTCGCCGAAATCGATGAGCGGCGGCGGCACGGTCGCGCAGTCGGGCAGCGCATAGCGGCAGCGCGCCGCGAACGAACAGCCGCTCGGTAGGCGCAGCAGGTTGGGCGGCTGACCCTCGATGGGCACGAGGCGCTTGCGCCCGGTCTCGTCCAGGCGCGGCAGTGACTGCAGGAGTCCCCAGGTGTAGGGATGCTTCGGCGAGCGGAAGATCTGGTCAACCGTGCCGTACTCCACCAGATTCCCCGCGTACATGACGAGCACGCGCTCGCAGACCTCGGCCACGACGCCGAGATCGTGCGTGATCATGATGATCGCCGAGTTGAGACGCCGTTGCAGGTCGCGCATGAGGTCGAGGATCTGCGCTTGGATCGTGACGTCGAGCGCCGTGGTCGGCTCGTCGGCGATGAGCAGCTGCGGATCGCAGGCCAAGGCCATGGCGATCATGACCCGCTGGCGCATGCCGCCGGAGAACTGATGCGGGTAGTTGTTGATGCGCCGCTCGGCCTCCGGGATGCGTACGATCTTGAGCATCTCGATCGCCCGCTGCATCGCCTCGCGTTGGTTTTTGTGCTGATGGAGGGTGATCGCTTCGGCGATCTGATCGCCGACGGTGAGCACCGGGTTAAGACTCGTCATGGGATCCTGGAAGATCATCGAGATCTTGTTGCCGCGGATCTGACGCATCTGGGCCTCGCCGAGCTTGAGCAGGTCCTGCCCACCGAAGTCGATCGATCCCGCTTCGATGCGGCCCGGCGGCATGGCGATGAGCCGCATCACGGAGAGCGCCGTGACGCTCTTGCCCGAGCCCGACTCTCCGACGATGCCGAGCGTCTCGCCCGCTTCGAGCGAGAACGACAAACCGTTCACGGCACGGACGATGCCATCGTCCGTCTTGAACGTCACCTGGAGGTCTTTGACAGAGAGTAAAGACATGAGCGTCTTTCTAAGGCACCCCGCTCGAGCGACTAGCGGTCATTTCGAAAGAGCTCAGCTCTTTCCTATACTCGCGCTAGCGCGTGACCAAGAAATAGGCGATGGCCAAAAAGACGAAGGCGATGGCGATGCCGCTCGTGAGCCTGCCCAGCTGCTGGTCGAGACCCAACCGGCCGCGATAGGCTGATTCGGCGCGTCCGCCGATGCTGCCCGAGAGCCCCTCGTTCTTCGTGGTCTGCACCGCCATGAGGCCGACGAGCATGATGGCCGAGACGATGAAGAGCCACTGCACGATGGCGAGCAGCGCAGGGTGCGTCGACCCGAAGGTCTCCTGCTGGAACTGGAAGTTGGCCGGGAGCGAGGGCAGCGGCTTGGGGGTGGGAACGCCTGCCGCGGCGCCGAGCAATGCGACGACAAAAGAAAGCATACAGAGCGATTTCGTTCGCTTACGCAGCCCCCCCTCTGCTGCGAGCGGTCGGCCCTGTGACGTACGGCGCTTCCCGCGAGTGCAGGAAGCGGACGACGTCCATTTGGACGGTGTCGAGATGCGGGGGAAGGGTGAGCAAATGCCGACCTCCCCGGTAGACGCGCTTCGCCGTATGCTCGCTGCCCACGCGCGAGGCGATGTAGGCGGCATTGGCGACGGGAACCGTCTTGTCGCCCGTGCTGTGGAGCACGAGCAGCGGTGCACGAACGCGCGGCAAATCCTCTTTGACGGCGCCGATCACGTCCAAGAAAACGCTGAGCGCTGAGATCGGCGTCGTGCGATAGCCGACCACCTCGCCACGCCAGGCGGCGTAATTGCTGATGACGCTGCGCTGCGGCATGAAGCGCATCGCAAACGGCACGGACAGCGCGACCATCGGCGACATGAAGACGGGCGTCGAGATCGTCACGAGACCCTCGAGCGGGTTGCGCGCAGCGAGATGGAGCGCGAGCGCACCACCCATCGACAAGCCCACGACGTAGACGCGGGCATAGCGCTTGCGCACCTCGCGATATGCGGCGTCGGCGCTAGCGAAGAAATCAGCCGCCGTGACGCGCTCGAGATCGGCGGGCGACGTGCCGTGCCCGGCGAGAACGGGCGCAACGACCCCATAGCCGGCGTCGCCCAGCGCGCGGCCCAATCCGCGGATCTCGGAGCAACTGCCGGAGAAGCCGTGCAGCAGCAACACGCCCGCATCGGCGCCGGCAAGCTCGAACGGTTCGGCACCCGGCATGAAGCCTTCGCTCATATCCTGTTTTATGTGCGCCGGCGTGCCTTTACACCTCTGCGTCCGGCCGCTATAATGGGACCTATGCGTGAAACGTCGCGGTCTGAGGTTCCGAGCGGCCCTTCTGCGCTCGAGAACCGCAGCGACGTCGTCGTCATCCGCGAGCATCGCGCCGTCGTCGAGTTCGCGCGCACCCTCTCCACCATCTTCAATCCGTTTGTGTGCGCGACCGCACTCTTCTTGATCGTCTCGCACGCCTACTCCACATCCACCCTGCATTACTGGGAGCTGTCGTTCGCCGGCGTCTTCTTCTATGCGCTCGCACCCGTCATCGGCATCTTCTACTTGTATCTGTCGGGCCGCATCTCCGATTTCGACATGTCCGATCGGATCGAGCGCAGCCGCGGCTTTTTGACCTTCGTCGTCATCGATCTGGCCGCCGCGATCACGCTCACCCTCGCGCACGCACCTGTTCAGCTCGTCGCCATCGCGTGGGGCTACTTCGGCGCCACCGTCGCCATCATGATCATCACCAGGTGGTGGAAGATCAGCACGCACGCCTTTGGCATCACCGGGCCATTCGCGGCGATGTACCTGCTCTTCGGCCCAACGCCCTTGCCGTACGTCCTCGTCGTGCCGCTCGTCTGGTGGGCGCGCGTCTATCTGCGGGCACACACGCTCGCGCAGGTGCTCGCCGGCGCCGCGCTCGCGGTGGTCTCGACCGTCTACGTGTTCCGCCTATTCCACTTGGGCTGAGAAGTCGATCTGACGCGTCACGGCGGCGCGCACCCCGGCGAGCTCGAATGCGCGACGGGCAAACATCTCTGGATCTCCGGAGACCTCAACCGTCAGCGAACCGTTCCCCGGGGCGTAGCCGGCGAGCATGCGCGCGGCGGTTTCGGCACACGCCTGTGCCGGATCGACTAAGGCAACGCCGCTAGCCAGGCTGCGTTCGAACCACGTCCGCAGATGCGGATAGTGCGTGCAGCCCAAGATGACGACGTCGCAGGCAGCGGCGCGAAACGGTTCGCAGTATCGGTCGACCGCCGCCTCCGCCTCGTGGCTGGCCCACACGCCTGCTTCGACGAGCGGCACGAGTGCAGGCGCGGCGACCGACGTCACCTGCACGCCGGTGCACGCCCCCGCGAGCTTGCGTTCGAAGATGCCGCTTGCGATCGTCGCAGCCGTCGCGATGACCCCGATGCGCTTGCTCGCGCTGCGCGACAGCGCGGCGGCGATGCCGCAGTCCACGATGGCCAGTGTCGGGAGGTTCGGCGGCACGTACCCCGATGCATCGAAGGCGGAGCAGGTCGTACCGCACGCGATGACGAGCAGCGATGGTTCGACCGGGCGAAGCCGGGCGATCATCTGCCGGGCGAAGTGCTCGACCTCGCCGAGCGGCCGGTCGCCATACGGCATGCGCGCCGTGTCGGCGGCGTAGACCACCTCCGCTGACGGAAGGGCACTGCGCAGCTCGGTGTAGACCGAGAGCCCGCCGAGTCCCGAGTCGAACATGGCGATGCGGGCAGCGCCATGCGTCACGGTCGCGGTGGCCCGCCCGTGTAGTCTTGAACGCCGTGCGCGATGCCGGCAGCGATGCGGTCCAAAAACCAGGTCTGCTGCAGCAACGACGCGTCGTGTGCATTGCTCAGATACGTGTTCTCCACCAGCACGGCGTTCATATCGGTGTGGCGGATGACGTAGAACTCCTCGCGCTTGACGCCGTCATCACCAGCGCCGGTGTCGTGCACCGTCGCGCTCTGGATCGCTTGAGCCAACGAGCGGTCCGCTGCGCGCCAGAAATAGGTGGTCAGGCCGCTCGGCTCGCTCGATACCGATGAGTTGATGTGCACGCTGATGAACAGCCGTGCGCCGGCGGCGTTGGCAACGTCGCAGCGCGCCTGCAGTTCCTGGTGGTCGTCGCCATTGGGGTCACCGACCTCGTAGTCGCCATCGCGGGTGAGGACCACGCGCCATCCGGCCCGCTCGAGGTCCGCCTTGAGTTTCTGCGCGATGGTGAGCGTGAGATGGCTTTCGACCAGTCCGTATTGCTGGTTCATCGCGCCGGGATCGTTGCCGCCATGGCCTGGATCGATGACGATGAGGTTCGGATGCGCCGGTCCCGGCGTGACCTGCGCCACCGGCTGCGGCGATTGCTGCACTGCCTGCATCATGCCGACGCCGCTCGCTGGTGCGTCGGGCGGCGGCGGGCTCGCATGGATATCGATGCCGAGCGAGTTGGGCGAGCCTTCGATCGCTCCGATGGCGATGTCGACTGGTTGCGACGGATCGATGATGAGGCGCACGACATGATCGGGCGTGATCGCATGCTGGTCCAGGCCTCCGGCGAAGGTCACGGTCTTCAT
>DAINRU010000025.1:29007-34070 GCA_036741695.1 Vulcanimicrobiota bacterium | reverse complement strand
CGAGATGCGCGACAACATCGTGCGGCCGGTCGAAGACTCCATCGCGGGCGCGCCGGACCTCAACGTCATCAATTCGACCGTCGTGCAGGGCCGCGGCGTTATCTCGGCCGTCTTCAACCTCAGCACCGACCAGACCACCGCCCTCGTCCAAGTGCAGCAGCGCGTCCAAGCAGCGCAGTCGCAGCTGCCGAGCGATCTTCGCGCGCCGAGCATCTCGACCCGCGATCCCGGTCAATCCACGGTCGTCACCATCGCCGCTCGCTCCAAGTCGTACTCGCTCGCAGGTCTCTCTGACATCGTCACCAACCAGATCGTGCCGGCGCTCGAGCAGGTCGCTGGCGTCGGCTTTGTCGATGCGAACGGCACGGTGACGCCGTCGTACGAAGTCACGGTCGACCCGGTCGCGCTGCAGGGCGGGGGCTTCACCGTCAATGACGTCGTCAATTCCCTTTCGGGCAATAACCTGCGGTTGCCGGGCGGCATCGTCTATCAGCCGACGCGCGAGACGCTGGTCGACGTGCGCGGGGACATCCAGACGACGCAGAGCGTAGCAAGCCTTCCGCTGCAGCGCACCGGCGCTGCAATCCCCGCTTCCCAACCCTCGTCATCGATAGCATCTTCCCCGGCGTCCATGAACCCATGGAGCACGACGTCGAACGTGCCTCGCATCGGCGACCTCGCGACGATCACCGATTCGTACGAACCGCGCCGCGTGTACGCGTACCAAAGCGGCGCGCCGCGGCTGACCATGGATGTGCAGAAGACCACGCAGGCCAACGAGGTGTCGACCTCCGACAACGTCATCGCGGCGCTGCCGAAGCTGGAGCGGCAGTTCCCGGGCATCACCTTCGACGTCGTCAACGTGCAATCGAACTACACGCGTCAGCAGATCGACGGCGTGGTGCGAACGCTCGAGGAAGGCATCCTGCTCACCGCCATCGTCATGCTGTTCTTCTTGGGGTCGTGGCGCAGCTCAGTCGTCGTGCTCGTCGCGATCCCGTTCTCGCTGCTTATCACGATGGTGGTGATGAAAGCGGCGAATTTCACGATCGACACGGTTTCGCTTCTGGCGATGACGCTTGTGGTCGGCATTCTGGTCGATGACTCCATCGTCGTCTTGGAGAACATCGAGCGCCATCACCGCAACGGCGAGCCGCCGCTCTCGGCAGCGGTGACCGGGCGCTCCGAGATCGGCTTTGCCGCTATCTGCATCACCCTGGTGGACGTGGTCGTGTTCCTACCCATCGCCTTTTTGCCCGGCGTGGTCGGCAAGTTCATGAGCGAATTCGCGCTCGTGGTCGTGGCCGCGACGCTGACATCCTTGTGGACCTCGTTCACGGTGACGCCGTCCTTGGCTGCTCGCTGGTCGTTGCGCAGCACGTGGAAGCCGTGGGGGCCGATCGTGGCCTTTGAAAAGGTCTTCGAGCGGCTGCGGACCTGGTACGCAGAAGAGCTCTTGCCCGCAGCGCTCAAAGTTCCACGGCGTGTCGTCGCAATCGCGGCAGTATCCCTTGTTATCGCGGTCGCGCTCGTGGCGTTCGGCGTCGTGGGCTTCACATTCATCCCTACCGTGGACCGCGGCGAAATCTTCATCCAGCTCACCTATCCGACCGGCACGCCGCTGACCGAAGTCGATGCGACGGTGCGGCGCCTGGAGTCCATCGCCAAGCAGATACCCGACGTGCGCACGGACGTCGCCGTCGCCGGCGCCTATTCCTCACCATTTGGCGGGCTTCTCAGCGAAGGCAACCTAGGCCAGATACACCTGTGGCTCAAAGACGATCGCAAGCAATCGACCAATTACTGGGTCGACTGGCTGAAGACAAAGCTGCGTTCATCCGCGCCCGGCGCGACCGTCGTCGTCATCCCCGCCACGAGCACGGCTGGCGGCAATGCGCAGCCCATCGATTATCTGGTGACGAGCGTGCGCGGCGACCCGACGCAGTACGCAGCTCAGGTGTACCAGGTGCTCAAGGGCACGCCCGGCGCAACGAACATCAATAGCTCGGCGCTCAATCTTGCGCCCCAGGTGAACGTCGAATTCGATCGAGCGGCGGCACAAGCGCTCAACGTCAGCATCGGGGCGGCCTCGACCGCCGTGCGCGCGGCGATGGGCGGCGTGGTCGCGACCCAGTTCGAAGCGATAAACGGTCTCAAGGACGTCTACGTCATCTTCCCGCTCGCAGACCAGACGAGCTTGGATCAGATCCGCAACATCCAAGTCCGGGCCAACAACGGATCGATCGTGACCGTCGGTCAGGTGGCGACGCTGCAATACGCGCCCGCCCCGCCGGTCATCACGCGCACCAATCGTGAAACGGTCATCCACGTCACGGCGAATATCGCGCCTGGCTATGCGCTGTCGAACGTGCAAAACGCATTCACTAAGCGTCTCAAGGCGGCGAACCTGCCGGCCTGGGTCCAGGTGCGGGCCAACCCCAACGGCAACCAGCAAAATCTCAGCGACACGATGACAGGCATGGGCGCCGCGCTCGCGCTGTCCATGGTGCTCGTGTACCTGCTCATGGTCGCCCTGTACAACGGCTACTCGACGCCGTTCATCATCATGTTCGCGGTGCCGGTCGCCGCCGTTGGCGCGTTCGGGGCGCTTGCCATCACGCGCCAAACGCTCAACTTATTCTCGCTCATCGGCGTCATCATGCTCGTCGGTCTCGTCTCCAAGAACGGCATCCTGCTCGTCGACTACGCCAACACCCTGCGCCGGCGCGGCTATACCAAGCTCGACGCCATCCGGCAAAGCGCCAGCATCCGTTTCCGGCCCATCCTCATGACGACGTGCGCCATGATCGCCGGGATGACGCCGCTGGCTCTCGGGCTCGTCGCCGGGTCGCAGGTCCGTCAGGCATTGGGCATCGTCGTCATCGGCGGCCTGTCGAGCTCGCTGTTGCTCACGCTCGTCCTCGTGCCGGTCATCTACATGCGCCTCGCGCCCGAGCGTTTCGAGACGACGGAAGAAGTACCGGCGCGACTTGACGAGGTCGTCCTGTCTGATGGGGAAACGCCATCCGCGCCGCCGCCGCCGCGCGCACCGGAAGTCGCCGCCAGGCTGAAATAGCTCCCGAGGGCAAGCGCGCCGCGCGACGAATCGTCAGCGCAGTCTTTCGCGCGTTTCGAAGGAGGGCATCGACGCATGATGTGGATGGCGATGATCGTCCAGTGGCTTCATGTCTTTTTTGCCATCTTCTGGTTCGGCGGAACGCTCTTCATGTTCGCCGTGGTGACGCCTGCGCTCACAGCGAGCAGTCCTGAAGCAGCCGCCGAGGTCGGCGCCGCGGTCGGGCTACGCACGTCACGGGTGCTGGCGCCGGCCGGAGGACTGACCATCCTCTTCGGGATCATCAGCGCGACGGTGTTCGGGCCGGTCAAGAGCGTGGCGTTCTTATGGAGTTCGGCATACGGCATCACCATCGGCGTCGCGTTCATCGTCGCGCTCGTGCTCGCCGTGGAAGGCGCACGGATGGGCAGGGTCGGTACCTCGATCGCATCAGCTCCGCCAGCAGACAGGCCTCGGCTCATCCACGAGATCGTCGCTATGGCCCGGGTGTCGATCCTCGGCTTCATCATCGTGCTGACCTGCATGGTGTTGATGCATGACGGGCTCTAGGATTTGACCGGGCGATAGGCCGCGTGCTAGACTGCAGTCAGTGCCCGCCTTCATGAAGAGCGGGCGATACGTGCGTTGCTCAAAGGAGGCCGCCTCTCCATGGACTCCTCATCGCCGACGCCTCAGCCGCAAAGTCCGCAGGTGCCGTCAGCGACCGCGCCGCCATCGAGCCCATCACTCGATCCCGCGAAGGTGAAGAACTATGTCGCTCGGCTGCGCGACCAGCAGAACCTCGGTCTGGGTCTTGCAGGCGGCGCGATCGGCGCCGCGGTCGGTGCCGCAGCCTGGGCCGTCATCACCGCCCTGACGAATTTCCAGATCGGTTGGGAAGCGGTGGGCGTCGGGTTCCTCACGGGATACGGCGTGCGCATCTTGGGCAAGGGCATCGACCGTGTCTTCGGCTATGCCGGAGCCGTGCTGTCGCTTGTGGGGTGCGCAGCGGGCAACGTCCTCTCCGTGATGATCGTGGTCTCGACCCAACAGCACATCGGGTTCGGCGAACTCGCCGCTCGAATGACGCCCGGCATCGCATGGCAGATGCTCGTGGCGGATTTCAGTCCGATCGATATCTTGTTCTACGGGCTGGGCATCTACTACGGCTATCGCAACTCGTTCCATCGCATCTCACGAGAAGAGCTCGCCGGACTCACCTGAACGCAAGCGGCAAGGATACTAGGTTTCCCGCCCGGTACGCATGCGCCCAGAAGCTATCGCAGCCTTATTGCGGCCTTAACGTGGCACGCAACGAGCGAGCAGGGGGTGGAGGTCTTGCGGCACGTGGGCGCCTAAGAGGGGCGGCTCATGAGAATGGGTGCGGGAGCTTTGGCGGCGGTGTCGCTGTGCGCGGTGCTGGCCGGCTGTGGACATCACGGTGGTCAGGGCGGGTACCCCGGCGGCGGCCAGGGCGGCTTTGCCATGCCGGTCTCGGCCCAACCCATAAAGCTCGGCAGCATCTCGTCGAACTTCGACGTCACGAGCACCGTGACACCGCTGTTGCAGTCGTCGCTTTCCTCCGTCATTTCCGGCAATGTGCTCATCGTGGCCCACCAGATCGGCGAGCGCGTCCACAAGGGCGAGTTGCTGGTCAAGATCGATGACAGCACGCTTCGCGCGCAACTCGCTCAAGCGCAGGCGCATCTGGAAAACCTGCAGGCAACCGATAGCGGTGGCACGCGATCCACGCGGGCGGCGCTGCAAGCCGCGAAGATCACCTACCAGACCGATGAGTTAATCTACCACCGCGACCAGCAACTGTATGGCCAAGGCTATGTTTCCAAACAAGACCTCGACGTAGCGCAAAGCAATGCCTCAGCGGCGCAGTCCGCCTACCAGTCGGCTCAGGTGGCGGACGAAAACGCAAGCCTGGTTTCCGCGTCGAGCGCCGCCTCCGCGGATCTGCGCAATGCCTCGGCAGCGGTGCAGCAGATCCAAGCGCAGA